>CAVBJJ010000012.1:45022-47784 GCA_963595735.1 bacterium | reverse complement strand
GTGCAGGAGTGGGTGTTTCCTTTCATCAAAACGCTTCATGCGGACAAAAACAGCGCCTATTCCAAATATATGGACGATGCCATTTTCAAGCTGCCCACACCGCTGCTGCTTTCCAAGGTAGTGGACGCATTGGACGAGATCTACCGCCTGATGAACGAGTCCCAAGCGGTGGATGTCCGGGGCGATACCTATGAATACCTTCTCAGCAAAATCAGCCAGTCCGGCCGCAACGGCCAGTTCCGCACACCCCGGCATATTATCCGCATGATGGTGGAGCTGATGGATCCGAAAGCCGACGATGTGATCTGCGACCCCGCCTGCGGCACCTCCGGCTTCCTGGTTTCTGCGGGCGAGTACCTGAAAGAGCACCGCAAGGAAGAAATTTTCTTTAACCGCCAGAAGAAAGACCATTACATGAACCATATGTTCTTCGGCTACGACATGGATCGTACCATGCTCCGCATCGGCGCCATGAACATGATGACCCACGGCATCGATAATCCGTTTATCGAGTACCGGGACAGCCTCAGTGACCAGAATTCGGATAAAGAGAAGTATTCCCTGATTCTGGCTAACCCGCCGTTCAAGGGGAGTCTGGATGCGGACACCGTGTCGGCTGATTTGCTAAAGGTCTGTAAGACCAAGAAAACCGAGCTGTTGTTTTTGGCCTTGTTCCTGCGGATGCTGCGTGTTGGCGGACGCTGTGCCTGCATCGTCCCGGACGGCGTGCTGTTCGGTTCGTCTACCGCTCATAAGGCGATTCGCAAGGAATTGGTAGACGGCAACCGGCTGGAAGCGGTGATCTCCATGCCCTCCGGCGTGTTCAAGCCCTACGCGGGTGTGTCCACCGCTGTGCTGATCTTTACCAAGACCGGCCACGGCGGCACGGACAATGTTTGGTTTTATGACATGAGGGCCGACGGTTTTTCGCTGGATGATAAACGCAGTCCGGTGCAGGACAATGATATTCCCGATATCATTGCCCGGTTCCGCAATCCGGAGGCAGAAAAAGACCGCCAGCGCACGGAAAAATCCTTCTTCGTGCCAAAGGCGGAGATTATAGACAACGGTTATGACCTGTCCATCAACAAGTACAAGAAAATCGAGTACAAGCCCGTGGAGTATCCGCCCACCAGCGAGATTATGGCGGAACTGCGGAAGCTGGAGAAAGAAATTGGCGAGGAAATGAGTAAGCTGGAAGAGCTGCTGGGGCTGTGATGGGTTTGAGGGAACAAACTATGGAATATAGAAAACTCAAAACAATAAATGACTATATTAGCAGAAGTGTAAACCCATCCAAGTCACCCGATACTCTATTCGAAATGTACAGCGTTCCGATTTTTGAAACTGGGCATCCGGAATACCTTTTGGGCAGGGAGATTGCATCAAATAAGGCTGTTGTTCAGAAAAATGACATTCTTCTTTGCAAAATCAATCCCAGAATTAACAGGGTATGGGTTGTTGCAGACGAATCAGAAAACCCCAATATTGCATCATCCGAGTGGATTGTTGTCAGAAGTTCCAAGTATAATCCTGAGTTCTTGGCCTGGTATTTCAGGTCGCCGAGGTTTAAGAATTTGATGACCAGCGAAGTAACAGGCATTGGCGGCTCATTAACCAGAGCACAGCCAAAGTCTGTAGCCGAATATCCTGTACCAATTCTCGAAAAGTCTGAGCAGGATGCTATTGCTATCATTTTTAATACCGTTGATACGATAATTAAAAAGCGGCGACAGCAACTCCAAAAGCTGGACGAGTTGGTCAAAGCCCGATTTGTAGAATTGTTCGGAGACCCAGTTGACAACGACCGTGCGTGGCCGACCGAAACGCTAAATAGCGTATGTTCTACTATAGTAGATTGCCCGCATTCCACCCCAAGCTACACTTCGGACAATACCGGGTATATGTGTATTCGCACTTCTATCGTAAAGAAAAACCATATTATGTGGGATGAAATAGAGTACATATCAGAGCAAGAATATTTCCAACGTATTCAACGCAAGCGCCCAGAGCGAGGTGACATTATATATACACGAGAAGGTGCAATACTGGGTATTGCGGCAATGATAGACAGAGAGTGCAATGTGGCATTGGGGCAACGCTCAATGTTGTTGTCTCCTGATACCTATAAGTGCTTACCTCAGTTTTTAAGCTCCGCTATGAATTTCGACTCATTTTTAAGAAAAGCTCTCGGCGGTGTAAGCGGCTCAGCTTCTCCTCATATTAATGTTGGGGATATCAAAGCATTTGCAATCATTTTGCCACCAATTGAATTACAGGAGCAATTCGCAACCTTCGTCGAACAGACTGACAAATCAAAAGTTGCCATACAGAAAGCATTGGCTGAAGCACAGCTGTTATTCGACAGCCTGATGCAGAAATATTTTGGGTGAATATAGAAAGATGGAGACAATAAGTGCCTTTGCGCGTTGGTGTAATAGGAATGAGGGATTTTTCTCATTAGTGGTGTCAATGATAGCGGTTGTGATTTCTATTACGGCCATAAGGGAGCAAAATAAGGGCGCTTTACTTGAGAGGCGATCTGCGGTTTTTAGAAAAACATACACTATATATAGAAAACTTTCGCGTATCAAAAAAATATCCAATACAAAGGGTATTAATGTGAATCGATATAATATTTCTTTAGTTCTTTTCGACATAGGAAGCGAAGAAAGCAAGATTTTTCAAGAACTACGGAAAATAGAACAAGAGCATGAAAACAAGAAACTTGTGTTGGCGGAAGACATAAATAGGTCGGAGAA
>CAVBJJ010000012.1:0-45012 GCA_963595735.1 bacterium | reverse complement strand
ATGATAGAGCAAGCGCTTTGTTGGATCAATTTGCTGAAATTTTTATTGAGAAATATACATTAGATTTTTGGGTTGAGGAGGCGCGGTTGTTTTACGGAAATCAGATCGCCGAATGTATACAGGAGCTTTGTTCTGTATATGAAGATTTGGTGTTATCTCTGGGTGTCTTAACACAGTCAGAATTGCAGTTGCAGTTACAAACAATCATTGCTGTGTTACAAGTGTTCGATGAGAATCGAGTATTAAAAAAGATGAGAAAAGGACTGCTCCGCTAATGAACTGTCTGCTTCACGCGGAGTTAGTGCAGGCATGGGGGTGTACCCGCTTGGCTCTCCTTTTGGAAGATCTGACATAGCATAAGCTAGATTGAGAGGGAAAATAGAACAGAGTAAGTCTGTACAAATACCGAAAGACAACACAAAACCCGTAAAAGCGAAAATTTTACACCGCATGAACGCAGACTTTGGTATTCGTTTTATTGTAGATTTTTACTGTATTTCCGCAAAACTGGTGATTGAAATAGATGGCGGTCAGCGTTACAATGCAGGAAGAAGCACCTATGATGCAAAGCATATAGCTTATTAGGAATCCTTTGAATTAAAAAAGTAGTCCGATATTCTAACAGGGAAATTGACAAGGAATTTTTTGCGGTATGCTGGCAAGTAGATTCCGTTATCAAGGAGAGACGATTATGACCAACTTTGACATTTTCACATCGACTCCGCAATTCGACCCTTTCGCCTCCGTGGCCGTCTCTGCCGAGCGGATCTTACATATTGACCCCTCCGCCTGTGTGCTGAACTGCCGCAGGGCGATGGAGTTTGCTGTGAAGTGGATGTACTCCGTAGATCAGGCGCTAGTCATGCCCTATCAGGACACACTGGTCAGTCTCATGAACGCCGAGGATTTTCGCGACATTGTGGGCGCGGACATCTGGCGGCGGATGGATTTGATCCGTCGTATGGGCAACAACGCCGCCCATACCGGCAAGAAGATCACCTGTGAGCAAGCGAAGCTGTGTCTGGAAAACCTCTATGTCTTTCTGGATTTTGTGGCCTATTGCTACGGAGAAAACTACACCGAGGGACATTTTGACCACGCCTTGCTGGCGGTGCCTGCCGAGACACCTGCGGCTCCGGCGCCGGAAGTGCCGGAGGTTGATCTGGCTGCGCTTATGGCGGAAAATGCCGCGCTGAAAGAGCAGCTCACTGCCCGCCGTGCCGAACAGCAGCAGACCTATGTACCCAAGCCGCTTGACCTCTCCGAATACAAAACCCGCAAGCTGTATATCGACACCATGCTCACCGATGCCGGCTGGACAGAGGGGAAGGATTGGCTCAATGAGGTGGAGCTGCCCGGAATGCCCAACAAGAGCGAGGTGGGCTATGCGGACTATGTGCTTTACGGCGATGATGGTCGTCCGCTGGCGGTGGTGGAGGCCAAGCGTAGCTGTGCGGATGTGGCCAAAGGCCGCCAGCAGGCAAAGCTCTATGCCGACCTGCTGGAAAAGAAGTACCACCGCCGTCCGGTCATCTTTCTGACCAATGGCTTTGAGATCCGCATTACCGACAACCTCTACCCGGAGCGCAAGTGCGCCGCCGTTTACTCCAAGCGGGATCTGGAAAAGCTGTTTAATCTCCAAAGTATGCGGACAAGCCTGAAAAATGTCATGGTGGATCGCGAGATCGCCGGGCGCTATTACCAGGAGAGCGCCATAAAAGCGGCCTGCGATGCCTTTGCGCGGAACCGCCGCAAGGCGCTGCTGGTCATGGCCACCGGCTCCGGCAAGACAAGAACCGTCATTGCCCTGTGTGATGTGCTGCTCCAGCACGGTTGGGTGAAAAATATTCTGTTTCTGGCCGATCGCAACAGCCTGGTGACCCAGGCCAAGCGCAGCTTTGTGAATCTCCTGCCCGATCTTTCCGTTACCAATCTCTGCGAGGAAAAGGACAACTACACCGCCCACTGCGTCTTTTCCACCTATCAGACCATGTACAATGTCATTGACAGCGTACAGGACGAGGAGGGCAAGCTCTTTACCTGCGGTCATTTTGATCTGGTGATCTGCGACGAGGCGCACCGCTCGGTTTACAACAAGTACCGGGACATTTTCAACTATTTTGACGCGCCGCTGGTGGGGCTGACCGCCACGCCCAAGGACGAGATCGACAAGAACACCTATGAGATTTTTGAACTGGAAAACGGCGTTCCCACCTATGGCTATGAGCTGGCGCAGGCGGTCAAGGACGGGTATCTGGTGGATTTCCTGTCGGTGGAAACAAAGCTGAAATTCATCGAACAGGGCATCGTCTACGATGAACTTTCCGATGCAGACAAGCAGATTTATGAGGATACCTTTGAGGACGAAAACGGAGAACTGCCGGAACGCATTGCATCTTCTGCCTTGAACGAGTGGATATTCAACGAGGATACTATCCGGCAGGTGCTGCACACCCTGATGACCAACGGCCTTACCATTGACTACGGCAGCAAGCTGGGCAAGACGATCATCTTTGCAAAAAACCATACCCACGCGGAGAAAATTCTTGCAATTTTCAATCAAGAGTATCCGCATCTGCCCGGTTTTGCTAAGGTCATTGACAACTACATGACCTATGCCCAAAGTGCAATCGACGAGTTCTCCGACCCGAAGAAGCTGCCGCAAATTGCCATCTCCGTGGATATGCTGGATACCGGTATTGATGTGCCGGAAGTGCTGAATCTGGTGTTCTTCAAAAAGGTTATGAGCAAAGCAAAGTTCTGGCAGATGATCGGCCGCGGCACCCGTTTGTGTCCGAATCTGCTGGATGGCAAGGATAAGGACAAGTTCTATATCTTCGACTTCTGCGGCAATTTTGAATTTTTCCGCATGAGCAAGGGCAGGGCAACTGCCAATATGCTTACCCTGCAAGGCGCAATTTTCCACCTGAAAGCCCAAACCGCTTTCAAGCTGCAGGATTTAACCTATCAAACGACAGATTTGATTGCATTCCGCAAGACACTGGTGGAGGATATGCTACGCAAGGTACAGGAGCTGAACCGCGAGAATTTTGCCGTCCGGCAGCATTTGAAATATGTGACCCTGTATAGCAATCCGGATCGTTACAATGCCCTGACCTATGAGGACACCCTGCTCATGGGGCAGGAACTGGCGCCGCTGATCACACCGGAAGAGGACGATGCCAAGGCACTGCGGTTTGACGCGCTCATGCATGGCATCGAGCTTGCGTATCTTGCGGGGAAGAAGTATGGTAAGGCGAGAAGTGACCTGTTCAAAAAAGTTTCCGCAATTGCAGCTGTTGCTAATATCCCGGAGATCATGGCGCAGTCGGAGCTGATCGACAAAATCTTGCACACGGATTATGTGGAAAATGCCGGGATCGGCGAATTGGAACATATCCGGAAAAGTCTGCGCGATCTCATCAAGTACATTCCGACCGGCAAGGTGCGCTATGACACCAATTTTGATGACGAAATTTTGTCGATGGACTGGAAAGAATCCGAGTTGGAAAATGAGGACTTGAAGAATTATAAGGCTAAGGCGGAATTCTATGTACGCCGACACATGGACAACGCCGCCATTGTCAAGCTCAAGAGCAATGTGCCGCTGACGGCGGAGGATGTGCAGGTTTTGGAGAAGATCCTCTGGAGTGAGGTCGGCACCAAACAGGACTATGAGGCCGAGTGTGGCCAAAAGCCGTTGGGCGAGTTCGTCCGGGAAATCGTGGGGCTTGACATGAACGCCGCCAAAGAGGCCTTTGCGCAATATCTGAATGATGCAAGTCTGGACAGTCGGCAGATCTACTTTGTAAACCAAATCGTGGAGTACATTGTTCGCAATGGCGTGATGAAAGACCTGTCTGTTTTACAGGAAGCGCCGTTTACCGATTATGGCAGCATTGTGGAGGTGTTTGCGGATCTGTCTGTGTGGGCAGGTATCCGCCAGGCGATTGAGCGGGTGAATACCAATGCCGCGGTGGCGTGATTGGGGCCCCTGAGACCTCTGCTCCGGAATCACCAAAACATATGAATACATGACAATTCCTTGCCGCCCTCTGTTGGGGCGGCTTTTTGCTGCTTGGGCATATTTTTGCGCGGTGTCCAATATAGTGTGTTACATAGATTTTGTGAGGAGTGGGGTTTATGGCGAGTAGGGGACAAGGGCGCGGAAGACGATCCGGTGGTTTGTGGCAGAAAGGACTGCTGCTCGGGCTTGGCGGGATAGCAATCGTTTTGGGGATACATTTTGTAACTGCTGTGTTGTTGCTGCGGCATAGCGTACCCACAGTGCCGGATCCGCTTTGGATGCTTCTTTTTGTTTTTTGCGGCCTGTTTTTGCTGGGTGCCTTGCGCCCGGGATGGGGCGGGGGAGTCCAGGCGTTTTTGTGGTATATGCCGCTGCTGGTGATGGCCGGAATCTATCTGGCGGCGTGTCTTGTCCTGTCTCCAGGTGGTCTGGAGCTTGCGGCATCGGTGCGCGGCCTTGCTGCGATACTCGGCGGATTCAGCTGCGGCAGTATGGTAAAAACCAAAAGAATGAACAGGCGGAAATATAAACAGCGGGGAAGAAAATAACGAATAGTAATCGCCTAAAAACAGAGCAAGTCTAGCGATAAAAGTACCGCGATTACCAATATATAGCGTATATACATTATGTAATCGCATCATGGAGTATGAAGTGTGAGCAACAAGTGCCGAACTCACTTTACAAAGTTTACATAATTTAGTTTACATAATGTGTTGGCATAATCAACAAAATTTAAAGGATTGCGCAAAAAGCCTTGATTACAGCTAGAAATTGTATTATAGTGAACACACGGTCAGGACGCAATGTCCCCGGGTGTTTATCTTACAAGGCTGCGCCGGGGAAAGGAGAAGCGTCGGTGAGACCGCATAGAAAACGGTACAGAAAACCAAGGATCCGCAGCAACACAAGCCATACATTGCAAGCACGCTTTGTTCTGTTTGCGCTGTTGTTTTTCTGCGGTGTTCTGGTAGGAGAGCTTTTAGGCCGACACGCACCGGAAAGACTCTACCGGCTGGAACTGGATGCGGCGGTGGTTTCTCATGGCATTTGGGTCGCGCTGTCGCTTCGACTTTTGTTCCCGGTATTGGCGTTGCTTTTTTCCCATTTCTTTGTTGGGCGGATTGCCTTGCCGGTTGTGTGTATCGTTCGCGGTCTGGTCTTTGGCAGCTGCGCAGCAACCCTGCTGCACAAAGAGACCTGTGGTTTCGGTATGGTGCTGATTCTGGTGGGCATCCCGATGGTGTTCAGTTTGCCGGCACTGCTGCTGCAAAGCGATACCGGGGTACAGCTTTCCGCCGCAGTGCGGCTTGGCTTTCGTGGTGTTTCGCGCAATCGGCTGCAAAAGCGTGTGTGGCGCAGCTTTCTGTTGTCCGTCTTGCTGGTGCCGCTGCTGCTGTTGTATGCAGCATATCTCAGCCCGTTTTTGATTTCGCTCAGCTTATAAACCAAAGAACAGGAAAGGAGGAGCGGTTCGTGACGGATTCGATTTACTTTACACGGTTTTCCCAGTATCTGAAGGATACCAAAAAAGCATCGTCTAATACCTGCAGTTCGTATTTGCGGGATATCCGGCAGCTTGGTGACTACCTGACAAAGCAGGAGGAAAGGGATTATTCCCGTGCAGACAGCGCGCTGCTTTCCGATTATGTTTCTCATCTGAAAGCAGAGGGCAAATCGGTTGCCACGGTCAGCCGCCATATTGCCTCGATCAAGTGCTTTTATCGTTTCCTGTATCAGGATGGTCTGATTCCGGAAGATCCGGCAAAAGGGCTGGTTCCGGACAAGTGCGACCACAAGCTGCCCCAAATCCTCACCAGTAAGGAAGTGGAGCTGTTTTTGGAGCAGCCGGAATGTACCGATATGAAAGGCTACAGAGACCGCGCCATGCTGGAACTGCTGTATGCCACCGGGATCCGGGTCAGTGAGCTGATCGACTTGAATGTCAGCGATGTCAATTTGGCGGCCGGTTTGATCCGCTGTCGCGGTAAGGACAAAACCCGCCTGATTCCCCTGTACAATACCGCTGTACGGATCCTGTCGGAATACATGGACTTTGTCCGTCCGCAAATGCTCCGCTCCCCGGATGAAGAGAGCCTGTTTGTCAATGTCAACGGCTTTCGGATGTCCCGGCAGGGCTTTTGGAAAATCATTAAGCACTACCAGGAAAAGGCCGGGATTGACAAACCCATTACCCCACAAACGCTGCGGCACTCCTTTGCCACCCATCTGCTGGAAAACGGAGCCGACCTGCGTTCTATCCAGGAAATGCTGGGTCATGCAGACATCAGCTCTACACAGGTGTACACCCAGCTGGTACAAAAGCAACTAAAAGATGTATATAACAAGGCGCACCCGCGCGCCCGGTAAAGATAAAAAAACAACACTCCGCCTATCAGCCATAAACATGGTCTGATAAGCGGAGTGCTTTGTTATGATGATGCATATTCATTTACGAAACCGGGTCAAATGCGATGATGCTGAAAAAAGAGGCCTCTGTAGTACTCCAGGAAATCGCCATACCGCAGTGTGCGGCAAGCTGCGTGACATCAATGCAGTAAGCAGAGAGGCAGGAAAAGCATTTTTCCGGCATGGGACACGGCTGGTGCCGCTGCATTTTGCAGGGCTTGCACAGGCTGCAAGGGCCGGAAGCGATGACCAGCGGAGCCTGCGCAAAAGAAATTTGGGACAGCAGCTCCAGCGTGGCCTTGTTGTGCCGCGCTTTTAAGGGAACCGTTACTTCCGGCGCCAGCGCATCGATTTGGCAATGGTGGCTACGCAAAACCAGCGCATGGGAATAGCGCATAACGCGCTGCGCCATGTCCTCCGCTGTACCGGAATATGGGGGACAGGCATAGTTGGCATTGTAATTGCCTCAGCGGTTTTCCACGCAGTATTTGCGATACGCCGGACAGAACACAAGTGCATTTGTGTCGATTACCTTTGCATCGGAAAATCCATGGCTTCGCGCCAGCTGTTCCATGGTTTTGTGGTTCATATGTTCCAAGCCTCTCTTTCTGGTGGTTTGTATTCTACTGTACACCCTTGTGCCAAGGCTGTCAATCGGCGACGCTTTTGTGTAAAGGTGGATTTTTTATGTTTTATATGGTATACTGCATTCAAATAATGTGATATAAAGGAACGAATTAGCATGATACAAGTGAAAAATCTGTCCTATTCTCAGGGCGCCAGATATTTATACCAGAACATTTCTTTTGCCCTGTCCGCCGGACAGCACTGTGTGCTCATTGGCAGCAACGGAACCGGAAAAAGTACGCTGCTGGACATGATAATTCATCCGGAAGAATATGTTTTCGAGGGAAAGATCCGCCGGAAAAACCCGTGCCGCATCGGCAATGTCAGCCAGTTTGTCTACCACGAAAAGGACAGGGCACTTTCCGTGTTTGACTATCTCTGCGAGGATTTTGTGCAAATGCAGGCGGAGATGGATGCCTTGTGCCAGAAAATGGAACAGAGCGAGAACTTTGAAAGCACAGCGGAGCAGTACCAGGCGGCGCTGGATGAATTTGACGCAGTCGATGGCTATCATCATGAGGTCAACATCCACAAGCAACTTCAGCTGGCTGGTTTGCAGCACCTGGAAACGCGCAGCATCGAAAACATCAGCGGCGGGGAATACAAGCTGCTGCAGGTGATTCGGCAAATGCTTCGCTTGCCGGATCTGCTGGTCATGGACGAGCCGGATGTGTTTTTGGATTTTGAAAATCTGGATGGTCTTCGGGAACTGATCAACGCTTATGCCGGAACGCTGCTTGTGGTCACCCACAATCGGTATTTGCTGAACCACTGCTTTGACAAAGTCCTGCATTTGGAGGATCGGGAATTGCGGGAATTCGATGGCTCCTATATCGAATACAGCTTTGCTGTTTTGCAGATGAAAGCGGAAATGCAGGAAGCCGCCGAGAAAGAAACCGCCTGGATCGAATGCCAAAAAGTCCTGGTAGAGCGCCTGCGGGAGCGGGCTACGGAGGTGGACAACGCCACCTATGGCCGCAGCCTGCGCGCCCGGGTGTCCTACCTGGAGCGGCTGGAGGCAAACCGCACCCAGATGCCGTATCTGGAAAGCCGAATGCCGAATATCCGCTTGCCGGAGGTCTATGGTGACGATGCGCCGGAACCGGAATTCGCGCTGCGTGTGGATGCCCACGAGATATGCTTTGATACGCCGTTGCTGCAGCAGCTCACTTTTCAGCTTGCACCTCACGATAAGGTGGCGCTGGTCGGTCCCAACGGCACCGGAAAAACCAGCCTGCTGCGGGATATCTGGAAAGGGCAGAGCCGGAATATCACGCTGGGTGAGGGCGTACACCTGGCGTTTTTCTCCCAACTGCATGGGGAGATGTTCCGGGAGGACAACACGGTCTATGAGGAATTTGCGGCATTGGGGTTTGCCAATCCGGAACAGCTGACGGAATACCTGTCGGCGTATTGTCTCGGGGAGAATACCGTGCATCAGCGTGTCCGCGATTTGTCCGGCGGAGAAAAGAACCTGCTGCAGTTGGCCAAAATTGCCCAAAGCGGCGCGGAACTGCTGCTGTTGGATGAACCGACCAGCCACCTGGATCTCCACGCGCAAATTGCGCTGGAAAAAGCCATACAGGACTATCGCGGTGCGGTTCTTATGGTTTCCCATGATTTTTACAGCATTGCCAACTGCGTGGACTATGTTTTATATGTGGAAGATCATACGATCCGGAGAATGCGCAGCCGCAGCTTCCGGAAAATGGTGTATTCCCGTCATTTCTCCAAGGAGTATCTGGAATTGGAGCAGCAGAAAAAAGATTTGGAACTGCGTATCACAGCCCAGCTGAAAGCCTCCAACTATCCAAAGGTGCGGGAGTTGAGCGCGGAGCTGGAGCGGGTGATCCGGAAAATGCAGTAACTTCGCTGATACGGAAGATAATACAAGGAGGAAGCGCCATGCGATCTGTTATTCCCAGGGAATGGAACTGTTTCATAGACCTGCATCTGCATTTGGACGGCTCATTGTCTCCGGCCTGCGCCAGACATCTGGCGGAGATGCAGGGAATCCAACTGCCGGAAACAGAGGAAAAGCTGCTGCAGCAGCTCACCGTCTCTCCGGATTGCCGGGATTTGAACGAATATTTGGAAAAATTTTCCTTTCCCTGTTCCTTGCTGCAAACCGCCCCGGCACTTCGCTATGCCGCGGCGGCGTTAGAGCGGGAATTGCAAAGCCAGGGACTGATTTATGCGGAATTGCGTTTTGCGCCGCAAAAGCACTGCGAAAAGGGCTTGACGCAGCGGCAGGCGGTGCAAGCCGTTCTGGATGGCATGGGGAAAACGCAGCTGCGGTCAGGGCTGATTCTGTGCTGTATGCGCGGTGCGGATAATCACGCGCAGAATCTGGAGACAATTGCCGTGGCGGCAGAATTCCGGGAAAAGGGCGTGTGCGCCGTTGATCTGGCGGGGGCAGAGGCGCTTTTCAAAACAGAGAATTTCGCGGATGTATTTGCTCTGGCGCGGGAAAAGGGGCTGCACATCACCATACACGCCGGGGAGGCGGATGGGCCGGACAGCATTCGCACGGCGCTCCGCTTTGGCGCGGAACGCATAGGCCATGGGGTGCGTGCAGTGGAAGACCCTGCGCTGCTGCGTCGGCTTGCCGAAGAACATATTTTTCTGGAACTGTGCCCCACAAGCAATTTGAACACGGCGGTTTTCTCCTCCATGGAAGAATACCCGCTTCCTGCGCTGCTGCAAGCAGGGGTGCCGGTGACGATCAATACGGATAACATGAGTGTTTCCGGCACGACGATCCGGCAGGAGCTGGAGCGTCTGCTTGCGGTTTTTCCGCTGGATAAAGCGCAGCTGAAAGCGCTGCTGTTACATTCTGCCCAGGGGGCGTTTGCCGATTCGGAAACCAAAGCACTTCTGGAAAAGCAAATACAGGAAAGCCTGCACTAGCATGATTTTGCGCAGAAAAGCACTGCCAGCCCCATGTCGGGACTGGCAGTCATGCTTCAAAGAATTTATTTGTTGCTGGAGGGGAGATAGGGGATCAGCGCGGCGGCTAGCTTGGGAACGGGAATGCTTTGCAGAAAAACACGGCCGGGGCCGGTGACCACAGTGTCAATCAGTCCTTCGCCGCCAAAAAGCTTGTTTTTCAGCCCCTTAACGACCCGAATATCCATGCTGCAGGTGGCGTCCATCAAGGCAACAACGCCAGTGTCGCAGACGATTTCCTCTCCGGGAGCCAGGTCATATTCCTTGCAGTGGCCGTCCAGCTCCAGAAATACCGTGCCGGGTCCGGTGATCTGCTGCATGATGAAGCCCTCGCCGCCGAACAGACCGGTGCCGACCTTTCGCTGGAAGAAGATGGACATACTTACGCCCTCTGTGGCGCACAGAAAAGCCTTTTTCTGGCAGATAATGCTCTCACCGGTGGCCAGCTCCCGGGCGACAATGGTGCCGGGGAAGGACGAGGTGAACGCGATTTCCGCCGCGCCTTTTGCAGTGTAATGGCTCATGAAAAAGCTTTCGCCGGAAAACATACGGCCAATGCCCTTTCCGATGCCGCCGGTTGCCTTGGTCTCTGTTTCAATTGCACCCTTGGCCCAGGTGCGTCCGCCGACCTCGCTGACCATGGACTCGCCGGGCTCCAGATAGACCACAGCAACGGGCAGCGCGCCGCCTTCGATTTCATAACGCATGGTAAGTACCCCCTGTTTTTATAGTTTTTAGAATTTGTTTGGGTGAAAATTATAGTAGCAAAAACAGTGCTGTCATGTTATAGAAACACCGCTTCAAGCGCTAGTAGCCTTTGTATGCTTGGCTGGTGTCCACCGGCAGCTCGATAAGCTGTAACCCCTGCCGCATGGCATAGAGCATGGTCGCCTGGGTACCGCCTGGTTTTCCGTCATAGGCGCAGAGCAAAACATCCGCATGGTCGATCATGTAGCGGTTGCGGCGCATCATACAATCCGGCGTGTAGCTGGTTTGCACCAGAGTTTGGTAGTCGCAGGCGCTGACCATTTTGTCGTACCGCCGCTTCTGCTCTGCCGGCCAACGGGCAGCCTGCTGCTCGCAGGGAATTACCGCCTCCACGACCACTTCCGGGTGTTCCTGCCGGAGCGTCAGGACTTCTTCACAAAAATAGAGATCACACCCGCTGGCCATACCGCAAAAGAACTTACGGATACCGGCGTCATATAGAGAAAACACGGCGTCGTGCAGGCGTTTCTTCAAATCCAGACAAGCCGGATGACTTTCATCATAGCGCCAGGGGAGCTTTTCTGCGCGGTGGCCGGTAAATGCGCAGCTGTACGGTTGCGTATTCATATACTGTGTAACACCTCATTTTTTCCATTTTACCGAAAAATATCGCATTTGTCAAAACAGGGAGGTCAAAAAGTCCAAAATTTTTGCCAAGCTGTAAAGGATGCGGTTCATGTTCTCGTTACTGCCGCGCTCATGCGGGGCGCGCGGATGGCAATAATACACCCTGGTGCGCTTGCCTTTGCGGCGGCAGGACTTTTCCATGCCGGTGCAGTCCTGAAACTCGCAGCCGTTGTCCACGGTGATACTCTGAAACATGGTATAAAAGCGTTTGCCCAGGCGGCGCTCCAGGCCGTTGAGCGCCCGCACCACGCTGGCGGCGGTATGATCCGGCACCAGGAGGAGAATGCCCGCGCGGGTGAGCCGTTCTGTGAGCACCACCAGCGCCCGGCTGGAGCCGACGGTACCCATGACACTGTCCATCTCCCAATGTCCAAAGGTGGTGCGGGTGTTGATGATGGGGTCGCGCTGGTCGATTCGGAGACCCTTTGCAGCTCTGGCGGCCTTGCCCTGTTGGCTGTATTTTACGCGGCGGCGCCCTTTTTCGTGCAGGTGTTTTGGACGGAGAAACCGGAACACATCGCCCCGGTAGATATAGTTGTAGAGGGTGGCTTCACAGATTTTGGTGGCAAAGCGGTGGGGTGCTTTGCGGAGTTCCGCCAGGACGGCGGCGGGGGAATAGCGCTCTTGGATAATCTTATGCTCCACATAACGGGCAAAGGCGTGGTCGTTGCCGATTTTGAGGTCTGGACCCTTGGCACGCAGATGCGCCCGGTATTTGCGCTCTGCCGTTTCCGGGCAGTAGCGCCAGATATAGCGATAGTCCGGGGTCAATTGCAGCGTCCAGCCCCGCTTGATTTCGTTATAGATGGTCTTTCGGCACACGCCAAGCGCCTGGGCGATTTTGGCTTTGCTGACCCCTACCTGGAGCATTTTTTCGATGACCAGGCGATCCTCCCACTGCAATTGATGAAAGCCTTTGGAATTCATGTGGTTCCTCCATAGAAATAGGGCAAGAAATCGGAGATTTCCTGCCCTGAAAATTTATTTGTGTTTTAGAAAGATAGATGGCAAGCTTGATTACACTTGACTGGACATTTTATCTTTTTCCTCTGCGTCAAGGATGATTTGTTGGCCGTTTGACAGGATGAATGCCAGTTTGCAGCCACAGAAATCTGCGATTTTTACAAGGTCTTCGGCAGACCATCTTTCGTTTGTAAATTTATTGCTGAGACTTTGCTTGCTGCCCATACCCAGAGTTTCCATTAAGTCGGATTGTTTCTTGTCAGTTTCCAGAAGCAGTGCTTTTATTCTTTTGGAAATCGCCATATCGATCACCTCGCACTAAATATACACTGATTCTATTTATATGTCAATTATAATTCTTTATAAATACACAAATGATATCAACGATTTATATTGACAAATGCATAAAAATGGTGTACTATATACTTGTAAGGCAGAGGAACAAACCTCTTATGAAAGGATGGTGAGGTGAATGGACGAGATGCAGGTCACAGAGGCTCTGTTGCGAGCAATCCTTGAACTCATCGAAAAGTGTGAAACGCTGGAAGAACTCAGAGCCAGCGTGAAGCGCATCATGGGTGAGTAAATAAAAAGTGAGCGGCTGCCCCAACAAGAACACCGCTCACACACCCAAAAAAGGCGAGCGGGAAGCCTTACTCCCGCCGCCTTGATTATAACCGAGTAAAGAAGAAAAAGCAACAGGGAATGCAAAACACTTGACGCTAGTCTGGTTCAATTGGCATAATCAACAAACTTACGCAAGTTCATTTGTGCAGTATTGCGCTAGATAAAACGAGGAAAAGATGCTATTATACTGTCAATAAAACGAGGGAAAGATGCTATTATCGAGGTGATTCAATATGAAAAATTCCCCAAAGGCAAACACCACAGACTATAAACGAGCATTTAACGAAGAAAACTATGAACGGCTTTATCCGTTCGTCAAAAAAGGGCGGAAAGAGGTTTACAAGCAGGCGGCCGCTGCTGCCGGCTACAGCCTGAACGAGTTCATGATCAAGGCCATGGACAATCTGGCGGCAGAAATCCTGGGGAAACCTTTGGAGGACTGATGCCGAAAAAGAAAACCGCCGCGACCGAAAGGCCGCGGCGGTTCTCTTCAAAAAACGGAGTGAAAAAAGGAAAAGTTCAGCAATGAATTTACTCATCGTATATATTATAGCAACATTCATTTGAATTTGCAATATGGAAAAACACGCTTTCCGGTTCTGGATGGAGCCGGAGGGCGTGTTTTGTTTTTGGGGGCGAAAGGATAACCGTTTGGGGATGGAGCAGGGGCTTCGGGGCGAACAGAGCGGGGGGATATGCTAGGCTGAGGGGAGAGAACAAAGCGGGAAAGGTGGTGGCGGCGCGGTGGCAAAAAGCAAGTGGGAGACCCATGTTCTTCCGCAAATGGACAAGATCACAAAATGGGCGGCTGCGGGCGCCACGGCAAAGGAGATCGCCGGAAAGCTGGGCGTGGCCTACTCCACCTTCCAGAGGTATTTGGAGCGGGGACGCAAGGGGGAAGCGCCCTATGGGGAATTGGCGGGTGCTTTCGCGCGCGCGTGCGAGGAGCCGGACGACAAGGTGGAGGCGGCGTTGTTCAAGCGCTGCTGCGGCTACACGGCGGAGGACATTACCTTTGAGGAGAAGCTGGACAGGCTGGGGAATATACACACCCTGGAAAAGCGGGTGCTGCGGCAGATCCCGCCAGACCCCACAAGCATGATGTTCTGGCTTACCAACCGCAGACCGCAGGCCTGGGCATACAAGCCCGCTGCGGCGGATACAGAGGCAGCGGCGCAAAGCGGCGTGGTGATGATGCCGGAGGTGGCAGCGGATGACGGAGCGGAATGAGGCGGTCGTCTGGCGGCCGCAGCCCCGGCAGGCGGCGTTTATGGCGCGCCCGGAATACGAGGCGCTATACGGCGGCGCGGCAGGCGGTGGGAAAAGCGACGCGCTGGTGATCGAGGCGCTGCGGCAGGTACACATTCCCCACTACAAGGGGCTGATCCTGCGCAAGACCTTTCCCCAGCTGGCGGAGCTGATCGACAAGACCTTGAGCTACTACCCGAGGGCATTTCCCAAGGCCAGATACAACGCCAGCAGCCACTGCTGGCGCTTTCCCAGCGGGGCGAAGATCCTCTTCGGCGCGATGCAGCACACGAAGGATCGGGTGAAGTATCAGGGACAGGCCTATGATTTTATCGCCTTTGACGAGCTGACGCACTTCACCTTTGACGAGTACAGCTATCTGTTTTCCCGGAACCGCCCCAACGGCGCGGGGACGCGGGTATACATCCGGGCGACGGCCAACCCCGGCGGGGTGGGGCACGGCTGGGTGAAGGAGCGCTTTATTACCGCCGCGCCGCCCATGCAGCCCATTTGCGAGGTGGTTTCCTGGCGGGAGCCGGACGGGACGGAGCAGAAGCGGGTGCAGAAGCGGATTTTTGTGCCGTCCTCTGTTTTCGATAACCCGGCGCTGCTGCAAAACGACCCGGCCTATGTCCAGCGGCTGGCCAGTATGCCGGAGGCGGAGCGCAAGGCGCTGCTTTACGGGGACTGGGACAGCTTTTCCGGGCAGGTGTTTACGGAGTGGCGCAACGACAGCAGCCACTACGCTGATCGGCGCAACACCCATGTGATAGCGCCCTTTCGGATCCCCCGGGACTGGGCGGTTTGGTGCGGGCTGGACTGGGGCTACTCCAGACCCTTTTCCGTGGGCTGGTATGCCGTTGACCGGGAGCGGCGGCTATATCGCATTCGGGAGTTTTACGGCTGCACCGGCGCGCCCAATGTGGGCGTGAAGATGGAACCGGCGGAGGTGGCAAGGGAGATCCGGCGCATAGAGGCCGAGGATCCCAACCTGAAAGACCGGCAGATCCACCGGGTGGGCGACCCGGCCATTTGGGGCAGCGACGGCACGGAGAGCATCGGCGCGCTGATGGAACGGGAGCGGGTGTACTTTTCGCGGGGCGACCACGCCCGCATTGACGGGAAGATGCAGGTACACCACCGCCTGGCCTTTGACGAGGCGGGGATCCCCATGCTGTATGTGTTCCAGGGGTGCAGGCACTTTATCCGCACGGTGCCCAATTTGGTGTATGACGAGAAGAATGTGGAGGACATTGACACAGACGGAGAGGATCATATTTACGACGAGCTGCGCTATGTCTGCATGAAGAACCCCATTGCCCCACCGGCGCGGAAGCCCCGGCAGGCGGCGCAGTACGACCCGCTGGAGCTGGCGCAGGAGACGCAATATGACCGGTATGACTTTTACAGGAGATATTAACACAAGGAGGAGAACATGGCACTTTTCAGACGGAGAGACCAGCAGGAGGAGACCGCGCAAGTCCTTGCTTCCACCGGGCTGCCCGGGGTGCAGGAGGACGAAAGCCCCGACCCGGCACTGGCGGCCATGCTGCTGACGGCAGGGGACGGCACGACAGAAGCAGAGGGCACCGGCAGCGGCTGGAGAAACGCCCAGCCGGTGGGCGCATTCCGGAGAGGGGAGGACTTTTCCCCGGCCGACCGGCGCATCGGGGAGAAGGAGGTGGCGGAGGCCATTGGGATTCTGACCCGCTACAAGCAGGGCAAGGCCAACCTGGAGGAACGGGTGGTACAGGACGAGCTGTGGTGGGAGCTGCGGCACTGGGAGGCCATACGCAAGGGCAGGCAATCCGGCGACAGCCCGGAATACCGCCCGCCGGAGCCTTCCTCCGCCTGGCTGTTTAACTCCATCCTCAACAAGCACGCGGACGCCATGGACAATTATCCGGAGCCGGTGGTGCTGCCCCGGGAGCGCAGCGATGAGCAGAGCGCGAAGACCCTTTCCTCGGTTTTGCCGGTGATTTTGGAATACAACGACTATGAGCAGACCTATTCCGACAACTGGTGGGAAAAGCTCAAGCACGGCACGGCGGCCTATGGCGTGTTCTGGAACAGCGCCAAGGAAAACGGCCTGGGGGACATTGACATTCGCCAGATCGATCTGCTGAAGCTGTTCTGGGAGCCAGGGGTGACGGACATTCAGCAGTCCCGGAACCTGTTCATTGTGGAGCTGGTGGACGAGGACTTGCTGGAACAGCAGTACCCGGAGCACAAGGGAAAGCTGCGCGGCGGGGCGGTGGATGTGAAGCAATACATCTATGACGACACCATTGACACCAGCGAGAAGAGCGTGGTGGTGGACTGGTACTACAAGACCACAGCCCCCAGCGGGAGACAGCTGCTGCACTACGCCAAGTTTGTGGGGCAGACCCTGCTGTTTGCCAGCGAGAACGACCCGGAGTACCGGGATACGGGCTGGTACGACCACGGGCAGTATCCGGTGGTGCTGGATGTGATGTTTCCGGAAAAGGGGACGCCGGTGGGCTTTGGCTATGTGGCCATTTGCAAGGATCCCCAGCTGTATATTGACAAGCTGTCGGCAAACATTCTGGAAAACAGCATGATGACCACCAAGAAGCGCTTTTTTATCTCCGACAGCACGGCCATCAACGAGGAGGAGTTTTTGGACTGGAGCCGGCCGCTGGTGCATGTGCAGGGAGAGCTGGACGACAGGCGCATTAAGGAGATCGTGACCAATCCGCTGGACGACATCTATGTGACGGTTGCCCAGATGAAGATCGAGGAGATGAAGGACACGGCGGCCAACCGGGATGTGAACAGCGGCGGCGTTGGCTCCGGGGTGACGGCGGCCTCCGCCATTGCCGCCCTCCAGGAGGCGGGCAACAAGGCCAGCCGGGACATGATCGCGGCAAGCTACCGCACCCACACCAAGATCAACGCCATGTGCATCGAGCTGATCCGCCAGTTCTACGACGAGACGCGCTCCTTCCGCATTACCGGGCAGAACCCCGGGGAATACCAGTTTGTGGAGATGAACAACGCCGGGATCCGGGAGCAGGAGATGGGAAGTAGCAGCGACGGAGAGACGCTGTACCGCAAGCCGATTTTTGACCTGAAAATCAAGGCGCAGAAGAAAAACCCCTTTTCCCGCATGGAACAGAACGAACGGGCAAAGGAGCTGTACGGCATGGGCTTTTTTAACCCGGAACGGGCGCAGGAGGCCATGGGCGCGCTGGAGATGATGGAGTTTGAGGGCATTGACAAGGTGCGGGAGCAGGTGCAGCAGGGGCAGACCCTGCTCAACACTTGCAAGCAGCTGTCCCAGCAGCTGGATCAGATGGCGCTGCTGATCCAGTCCCTGACCGGAAAGGACATGGGCGTGGGCGGCGCCCCGGCAACGGCACAGCAGGGCGGCGGGAACCCGGCGGCAGCGCAGCAGGGCGGCAGCGGCAGCTCCCTGGCAGATGGGGTGATGGCAGCCCAGACGCCCATGACGGGCTACGGACAGCGGCTGGCCAAGCGCAGCACCCCCAGCATGAACGACTGACGGGCGAGAGGTGACAGGCGCATGACGCGAATCTATGCCGGACAGCAGGGGAAGCGCTGCATTCTGACCGCCCGGGGACACGCCACGGGCAGCGTTGCGGTCTGCGCGGCGATTTCCGGGATCGTATATGCCCTGGCGGGCTATCTGGTGAACGCGCAGGCGGAGAAGCGGGTGGAGATTTTGACCCAGAGACTGGAAAGCGGAGACGCGGCGCTGGAGTTTCTGGCGGACGCGGGCGCGGCGGAGGCCTTTTCCATGGCGGTGATCGGCCTGCTGCAGATCCAGAAAGCGCACCCGGAGCTGGTGCTGGTGGAGGGGCGCGAGAAAACGGAAAAATCCTGCGGCATCCGGGGCGAAAAAGAGGCAGCACTCTGCTAGCTTGAAGATGTTCCTTTCTTCCTCATATCGGCGGCTGCGGCGCAATGCCGCACCGCCATACAGGGAGCCGGGAGCCGGGCGCAGAGCGGTGCAGGCTTTGCCCCGACGCTACACGGGGGCGAGACACCCGCGAGAAAAAAGGAGGAAACTCTATGCACAGCGCAAGATTGCTGGAGATTCGGCTTTGTCTGTTCGATGGTGGAGCAGGCGCGGGGGCGGCAGCCTCCGGAGAGGGCGGAGCCTCCGGCGCACAGGGCGAGACCCAGGCAGCCCCCGCAAGCACCCGGCGGGGATCGGGCGAATTCCAGAATGTGGTTTTCGGCAAGCAGGGCAAGGCGGCAGAGGCCGACAGCCCGGCACCGGAGAACCCCAAGCAGCCGTCCTCCGACGCCGGGAGCGACAAGGAAGGGGATGTGACCACCACATCCGACACACGGGAGGCCAGACGCCAGGCTTTTCAGGAGCTTGTGCGGGGCGAATACAAGGACATCTACACCGAGGAGACCCAGCGCATCATTGACCGGAGATTCCGGGAGACGCGCACCCTGGAGCAGCAGCTGGGGCAGTATCAGCCGGTGATCGATATGCTGATGCAGCGCTACCAGATCGGCGACGGGGACATGGGCAAGCTCTCCCAGGCCATTGAAAACGACGATGCATACTGGTCGGAGGCCGCAGAGGAAGCGGGGATGAGCGTTGCGCAGTACAAGCAGTTCCAGAAGCTGCAGCGGGAGAACGAGGCGCTTTTGCGCCAGCAGCGCCGGCAGATGACAGACCAGCGGGCGCAGGAGCAGCTGCAGCAGTGGTACGGCGAGGCAGAGCAGCTCAAAGCCCTGTATCCCAAGTTCGACCTCAACGACGAGGTGCAAAATCCCCAGTTTCTTTCCATGCTGCGGGCGGGCGTTCCCGTCCAGCACGCCTATGAGGTGGTACACATGGAGCAGATCAAGGCGGGCGTTGCGGCCATGCAGGCCAGGGCGACGGAGAAGCAGGTGGTGGACGGAATTCGCGCCAAGGGCACAAGACCCCAGGAAAACGGCACAAGCTCCCAGAGTTCATTTATCGTAAAGGACGATGTTTCCAAGCTGACCCGGAAGGAGCGGCAGGAGATCGCCCGCAGAGCGGCACGGGGAGAGCGCATCGAATTCTGACGCGCCCCGGCGAGAAAGGGAGAATACCATGAAACACACCAAAGAACTGATGCTGCTGCCGGTTACGCTGCGCCTGTTTGACGCGGTGATCAACAAGACCGACAGCAAGGCCTCCGGAAACGATCTTTCCGGGGAGATGAAGACCTTTTACTCCGACTATCTGATCGATATGGCGGAGCCGCAGCTGGTACACGACCAGTTTGCACAGAAGCACCCCATTCCCAAGAACGGCGGCAAGACCATTGAGTTCCGCAAGTACGACCCGCTGCCCAAGGCCACCACCCCCCTGACCGAGGGCGTGACCCCCACCGGGCAGAAGCTGAACATGGGCGTGATCACGGCGACGGTTGCCCAGTACGGCGGCTTTGTGGAGCTTTCCGATATGCTGCTGCTGACGGCCATTGACAACAACCTGGTGCAGGCCACCAAGCTGCTGGGCAGCCAGGCAGGCCGCACCCTGGACACCATTACCCGAGAGGTGCTCAACGGCGGCACCAATGTGCAGTACGCCCAGGGACAGGTGAAAAGCCGCGCCGAGCTGGTGGGCGGCAGCGCGACCGCAAGCGACAACCACTATCTGACGGTGGACGCCGTGCGCCGGGCGGTACGCTTTTTGAAGGTGATGAACGCGCCGAAGATCAACGGCTACTACGCGGGCATTGTGCATCCGGATGTCAGCTATGACCTGATGAGCGATCCCAAGTGGGTGAATGTGAAGACCTATTCCGACCCGGATGGCATCTATGAGGGCGAGATCGGCCGGATCGAGGGCGTGCGCTTTGTGGAGACCAGCGAGGCAAAGGTCTGGACGCACGCAGGCAAGGACAAGTCCTCCGGCACGGCGACGGCTTCCGCCAGAGATGTGTACTCCACGCTGATCCTGGGCGCGGACGCCTATGGCGTGACGGAGATTTCCGGCGGCGGCCTGCAGCACATTGCCAAGCAGCTGGGTTCTGCCGGCACGGCGGATCCCCTGAATCAGAGAGCCACAGCGGGCTGGAAAGCAACCAAGGTGGCGGAGCGACTGGTGGAGGCCTATATGGTACGCATTGAGACCACCTCTACCTTCAACAGCTGAGAGGAGGCAAGGCACATGGCAACGAGCAAGAAAGACCCCAAGGCAGAGCCGCAGCAGGCGGTAGAAGATACCGCAGCGGCGCCGGATCCGGAGCAGATGGTTTCGATCCGGCTGTTCAAGGACAACGAAAAGTACAAAAACGATGTGTTTGTGGCGGTCAACGGCCGCAGCTTTCAGATCAAGCGCGGCGAGACGGTGACGGTGCCGGCCTATGTGGCGGAGGTGCTGGAGCAGAGCATGGAGCAGGACATGGCGACAGCCAGCCTGATCGAGCAGGAGAGCAGCGCCTATGCCGCAGAGGCAAAGGCACGGAATCTGTAAAGAGAATGACACCGCGAGACACGGTTTGCTGACCCGGGGCGTGGACGCCGGGACGGGAGACCACGGCAGACGACGCGACACGGCGCGGCGAGAGACGGAGGGCAGCAGTTCTCCTGCTCCGCCGCGCTTTTTTGATGCAAGAGAAAGGAGAGACCGATGGAACAGAACATTATAAAGCTGGAAATTTCCAACGAATATATCCTGGGCTCCGGGGTGAGTATCGGGGCGGTAGGCTCCCACGTCGATGTGCTGCTGGAGATGGACTTTCGCCCATCCAAGGTATGGGCGGGGACGACCCGCCGGGCGATTTTTTCCAACGCACTGGGCGAACAGCAGGCGCGGATCCTTCTGGGCTGCGATCTGCTGGCGGAGGGGCAGGAGGATGTGTACCTGGTGCCGGTTCCACCGGAGGCCAAGACGGTTGCGGGAGAGTGCTTTTTGACGGTGGAGGGGATTTTTGTCAACAGCGCCGGACAGGAGGTGGTGCGCTGCGTGACGGAGGAGGCGCGATTCCGGGTGCAGCCCTCCAAGCTGTACACCGGCGAGGAAACGCCGGTAACACCCAGCCAGGTGCAGCAGCTGCAGGTGGAGATCGACAGGATCAAGACCGGCATTGTGGAGGCCAAGGCGGCAGGGGCAGCCGCCGCAGAAAGCGAGAGGAAGGCCAAGGCCAGCGAGGACGCCGCAGCGGATTCGGCCGAGGCAGCCGCCGCCAGCGAGACAACGGCCACCCAGCGCGCGGCACAGGCAGCAGACAGCGCAGCAGCAGCCAAGGCCAGCGCAGAGGCGGCAGCGGGCTTTGCAGACACGGCAAAGACGCACCTGGACGATGCCAAGCAGAGCGCCTATGAGGCGGCGGTTGCCAGAAACAACGCCAAGCTCAGCCAGCAGGCGGCACAGGCGGCGCAGAGCAGCGCGGAGAGCCAGGCCGGAACGGCAACGGCGGCAGCAAGCCGGGCAGAAGCCAGCGCGGCGGCAGCGGCCGGAAAGGCCGGCGAAGCGGCAGGGAGCGCCGCCGCGGCACAGACAGCGGAGGAAAACGCGAAAACCGCAGAGGAAAACGCCGCCGCCAGCGCCAAGCGCGCGGAGGACAGCGCCAAAAAGGTGGGGGATATCGTGAGCGGAGACTTTGCCACAGAGAGCGAATTCCAGGCGCACACAGGGGACGCCACCCGGCACATTACCGCGGCGGAGCGCAGCAGCTGGAACAGTAAGGCGGCGGGGACGCACTCCCACAAGCAGGCGGAGATCTCCGGCCTGGTGGCAAGGCTGCAGGAGTTTGTGGCCAGGGATGAGGGGGGCATATTCCGTGCCTCGGTGGCATTCGGGGAAAACGAATTGTTCGGTACGCCCCATGTTGTGCTGCACCACGGGCTGTTTTTCTATGATTCCCTCCATGACAATTCCTTTGTTGCGGTGGTCAGCCCGGAACCTAAGACCCAGGAGGATGCGGGAACCAAGAACACGCTGCGGCTTTGCGGAGACAGTCATGTCGAGGATAGCGGTGACGAGATCGGGGATACGCCGGTGCTGCTGCAGAACCTGGCAGACCCCACAGAGGAAAGTGACGCTGCCAACATGGGCTTTGTCATAAGACAGTGCAGCGATCTGTACCAAGCGCTCCGAGAGATGATAGACGGGAAGCTGGACACCGGCGGAGGTGAGATGACCGGGAGCATTATTGCCAACGCCAGCTCCGCCGGGCAGATGATCCTTCGGAATCCGGCGGGCAGCTGCGGCGTTGCGGTGACGAAGGACGGCCTGGTTGGCATGAAGTCTGCCTATAACATCGGGCTTATGATCGAAAAGGAGACCACCATCACCGGCTTGGCGGAGCCAAGCAGCGACGATATGCCGACGCCAAAGGGCTATGTGGACGCGGCATTGGGGCAAATGCCCTGGCGGCTGCTGGGGAAAACCCGGCTTTCCCAGGCGGCGCAGACGCTGGAGCTGGAGATCCCCGCCGGGGCGCTGGCGGACAAAAGCCTGCTGCGGCTGTTTGTGGCCGCGCCCTATGTGCGCACCGGCTCGGCCAGCACCTACACCTTTATGCTGCGGCTGAACGGGCTGGATACCAGCTGCTATTTTCACCAGGGACAAAACAGCTCCAGTCAGGTCATCAACAGTTCCCGGCTGGTGAACGGCTGCCGGCTGGTCGCTACCAGCGGCAGTATGTCCGGCAGTATGCTGCTTTGCTCGGCGGATCTGTTCCTGACGGACACGCTGGTGGGGATACAGGCAACCAGTCAGGCACACTATGGCGGCGGCAGCGGCAGCGCGCCCCTGTACCTGAACACGGAGACCCGCAGCGGCTTTTGCGTGGGCGCAAACCGAAACACCCTGGTAAAAATCAGCATTGAGGCGGTGCTGGGCAGTGACAGCGATGTGATCACTTTTCAAGCGGGGAGTGAGCTGCTGCTGGTGACGACGGCATGAGACAAAACACAAGCGGAGAGGAGCGAGCGCACAGATGACGGTTCGGGAAGCGATCCGGCGGGCGGACGCCCTGCGGCTGAACACGGTCAGCCAGGAGCAAAAGGCGGCGTGGGTGCTGGATCTGGACGGGCAGCTGGCGGAGATGTTTGGGGTGGCCGCGCCGGAAAACCGGTGGCCGGAGCAGGACGCGGTACTGCTGCTGCCAGCGCCACACGAGGAGGTTTATCAGCTGTACCTGATTTGCAAGATCGACTACTACAACCAGGAGACCGCGCTATACGGCAACGACCTGGCGTTTTACCAGGCGGCGCTGGCAGACGCTAAGGCCTGGTACCGCAGAGGCCATGTGCCGGACTGCGAGAAGAAGCTGGTGGTGATGTGATGCGGTTACCGGAGCTTGCACAGGAGATGGGCAAAGCCCAGCGGGAGATTCTGGCCATCCGGGGAATGAACTGGTCAGACAATGTACAGGACGGGGATATGCGGGACAGCCTGAACATCTCCGCCCGGCGTTTTCCCTATTTGAGCACCCGCCGGGCGCGGGAGAAGCAGAAAAAGAAAAGCGGAGACGACTACACCGGCGGCACGGCGCTGACCTCCTGGGGAAAGCTGGTGGCGGTGGAGGGAACAGACCTGCTCTATGACGGGGAAGTGGTGGGGCAGGTGCAGGCCGGGGAAAAGCAGTTTGCGGTACTCAACACGAAAATGGTGATCTGGCCGGACAAGAAGTACCTGGATATGCAGACGAAGACGATACTGCCCCTGGGGGCGGCATACACGGGCTTTGCCAGCGATGTGATATTCACGGAGAGCACGCTGACGGTGCCGGAGGAGAGCTATGTTGACCGGGCGGCGGCAGAAACGGCGCAGCTGGATTTGGCAGCGGAGACGGCGGTGCAGGCTTATACCGGCGTGAGCCTGGACAAGAAAAGCGGCGCAATGACCCTGCTGGGCGGCACAAAGAAGACGGCAAGCCAATTGCAGACAGGGGACTTTATCCAGCAGGGCTGCGACAGCAAAAAAGAGTATATGCTCGTGCAGGGGAATGCAGCGCAGGACGACGGGACATACCGCATTGCCTACAGCCTGCACCAGATCGCGCTGCACCAGTACCCCAGCTTTACGGACATTTTTCACGAGGGGGACGCGGTGAGCATTTCCGGCTGCGTGAGCTGCGAGAAGAACAACGGCAGCCATGTGATCCGCGGGGTGGCGGAGCGGACGCTGACCTTTACGAAGGACCTGTTTTCCCAAACCGGAACCGAGGCCGGGCAGGTGGAGCTGGAACGGAAGATCCCGGACATGGATTTTATCTGCGAGAGCGAAAACCGGCTTTGGGGCTGCTCCAACGAGACACAGAGCATTTATGCCAGCAGCATGGGCGACCCGACCAATTTTTATGTCTATGAGGGGCTTTCTACGGATTCCTACACCCTGGCGGTGGGAAGCGAGGGAGACTTTACCGGCTGCTGCAAGCTGGGGTCTTCCGTCCTGTTTTGGAAGGAGACCAAGCTGCACAAGATGCTGGGCGGCTACCCGGCGGAATACAGCCTTTACAGCTATGACATTGAGGGCTTGCAGGCGGGATGCCACAAGAGCCTGCAGGTGATCAACGAGGTGCTGTTTTACATGGGGCTGCATGGGGTGTATGCCTACTCGGGCGGAACACCGGCACGCATTTCCGACAGCTTTGGAGACCGCAATTTTACCCATGTGGTGGCCGGAAACGACGGAGACAGCTATTACTTTTCCGCCACGGACGGGACAGAGCAGGTTTTTCTGGTATATGAGACCCAATACGGGATGTGGTTCCGGGAGGACGACACGGCCGCGGTGGACTTTGCGCGGATCGGAAAGGATCTGTACTTTATGGACAGCGCGGGCTGCGTGTGGCTGGCGGACAGCAAGCGGGACGACCCGGAAATGCCATGGATGGTGCAGTTTGCGCCGTTTTACGAATCCCGGCAGGATTCGCCGGTGCGCGGCCGCAAGTCCTATTCCAAGCTGCTGCTGCGGCTGGAGCTGCCCCGGGGGAGCTATCTGATCGTGGAGACCCGGGCGGACGGCGGGGAATGGCGGGAATGCGGGAAGGTGATCGGCAGGGACTATGACACGATCCCGCTGCGCATTGCCATGAACCGCTGCGACAGGTTTGAAATTCGGCTGCGGGGAAAAGGCAGCTGCACGGTGCTTTCGCTGATCCGGGAGTTTTCCGTGGGCAGTGAACGATAGGAGGGGAAAGAATGGCAGTATTTCCGGAGAAGATGGACAGGCTGGATCCGGAGGACACCCAGGGGAGCCTGCAGATCCTGGAGGATTATATCCGCTACATGGGCGAACGCACGGAGTTTTCCATGGGGAACATGACACGGGTGGTATCGGAGGCGGGGATCTCCAGTGTGGAGGTGTACCTGCTGCTGACGGAGCTGCAGAATGTGGTCTCCGTTTTGTCTACCCAGCTCCAAAACCTGACGGGAGAGATGAACACGGTGAAAAACGAACTGGGGAGCATGAAAAGCACCCTGACAGCCCTGGACAGCCGGGTGACGGCGCTGGAGGGGAAAAGCAACTAAAGGAGGCGAAAGCACATGGCAATGAGCAAGCAGGACGAGGACAGAATTTCCGCAGCCAAGGACAAATGGAACAAGGCCAACGCGGCGGGAGATCAGGCGGGGATGGACGCCGCTCACAAGGAAGCGGAATCTGTGCGAAGCAAATACAACTACTCCGGCGGCGACGATGGATCGCAGCACATATCACTTTCCGGAAGCGGCGGAAGCAAGAGAGCACAAAAGAAGCCCGCGAACGGCGGGGTGATCAACTACGGCAATAGCAGCAGCGGCAACAGTGGAACCGCAAGCAGTTCCAGCGGAAGCGGCTATGGCGGGAGCAGCTATGACCAGAAATATTTTACAGAGGACGAGCTGCGGCAAGCGGCACAAGCCCGCGCGGATGCGGCGGCGGGAAAGATCAGCTGGGATGAATCACACCAACTTGTGGAATCCACGCGCAAGAAATACAACTACTCCGGCGGGGAGGACGGATCGCAATATATTTCCCTTACCCAACAAGGGGGCAGCGGTGAAACGGGCGGCTATGCGGGAAGCATATTCGACGATATCTATCTTACCGCGGAGGAGCGGCAGCAAATTGCGGATGTGCGCGCGGATGCGGCCGCAGGGAAAATCAGCTGGGACGACGCGCACCGGTTTGCTGAGGCCATTCGGAAAAAGTACGGCTACTCCGGCGGGGAGGATGGGTCGCAGTATATTCCGGGAACGCAGTTCACCTATGCAAACGCGCCCAGCTACACCAACCGCTATCAGGACAAGATCGACGAGCTGACCCGGGAAATTTTGCAGCGGGAGGCCTTTTCCTATGACCCGGAGAAAGACCCGCTGTATTTGCAATACAGGGACAGCTACACCCGCAACGGACAGCGGGCGATGCAGGACACGCTGGGACAGGTCAGCGCCCGGACAGGCGGCCTTGCCAGCAGCTATGCCGGGAGCGCGGCGCAGCAGACCTATGACAACTACATGGGCGCGCTGGCGGACAAGATCCCGGAGCTGCAGCAGCTGGCCTATTCCATGTATCAGGACGAGGGCAACACCCAGCGGGCAAATCTGGAGATGCTGGTGGCGCTGGAGCAGGGGGACTACAGCAAGTACGCCGATCTGCTTTCCCAGTACAACACCGACCGCAATTTCCAATACAACGCCCACCGGGACAATCTCAGCGACGAGCGCTACGACAAGGAGTGGAACTACTCCGTGGGACGGGATCAGCTGGCGGACGAGCGCTACGACCGGGAGTATGCGGACAACCAGACGGCGCAGAAGAAGGCGGACGCGCAGCAGCGGATCCAGGCGTTCCTGGCGGCCTATGGCAAGGTGAGCGCGCTGGATCCCGAGCTGGTGAAGGAATCCGGCTACAGCCAGGCGGAGCTGGCGGCGCTGGAGGCCTACTACACCGAGCAGCACAACAAGGAGCTGTACGGCTATGCCGGGTACTCCGGCGGTTCTTCCGGCCGGTCATCCAGCCGATCCGGCAGCTACTCCGGGTACTCCGGCAGTTACTCCGGCGGCACGGGTACTTACTCGGCAGCGGTAAACAATAAAGATAAAGGTTTATCCCCCTGGAAACTGGAGGGCGACAGTTGGGTATGGGTGGCCAATGCAGGCCGTATGAGCTATACGGAGATTGCGGCCGGCGTAAAATCGGGCTATATCCGCACCTTTAAGACAAAAGACGGGGAGACCCATTATTCTTACGATAAAGAAAAGGCCGAAAAATACTGGAAGAACCAAAACAGCAAGAGCAAGAAAAAGTAGGAGGAAGCTATGGCTATTTCTTACGCAGAACTGAAACGGCGGGCGGCCAAGGCTGCGGCGAAGATCTCCAAGGAATACGGCGAGGACGCTTATGGCGGGTTGAAATTCCTGAACGATCCGGATGGCTGGAAAAAAACGGTACAGCAGCAACAGAAAAGCAAAAAGCCCACGCAGAACCGCAACAGCGGGTGGAGCCGGAGCGGCCTGAGCCGGGACGCCTATGACGCGCGGGTGCGCAGCCGGGCAGCGGAGAAGCTGGGGCGATACGGCACGGGCTTCCAGAGCCTGGACGAGGCCGAGGAAAAGCTGAGCCGTTGGAGTGAGGAGTTGACGCAGCAGCAAGCGCTGCTGCGTCAGGTGGGCGACGCCAGAGAAAAAACCGGAAAGCAGATCACCCAGCTTTCCGAGAAGATGACCAAGAACGCGGGGAAGGACTGGAGCAAGAGCAGCTATGGGGACGACAGCATTCGGCTGGAGACGCTGAAAAGCGCCTATTCCCAGCTGGAGGCGGACTACCACGCCCGGGAAGAAGTGCTGATGCGGACTTACCGGGGCTTGCAGGCGGGGAAAAACAAGCTCTCCAGCATGATCGGGGAGCAGGAAGAACTGGTGCGGGACGCCAACCGGACGCTGACCACGCCGGACTGGATCATGGCAGACCGGGCGAAGAAGAACACGGCGGCCTGGGACAAGAAAACATACGGCACCCAGGTTTGGGAGATGCCCACAACGGCAGACGCGCTTTTGGAGGTGGCCAAGCAGGCGCAGGCGGCCAAGGAAAAGCGCCTGGAACAACAGCGGCAGGCGCAGAAAAAGAGCTTTGGGGAAGCCAGCCGGGAATGGGAAAAGAAAGCGGGGGATGCGGTCAAGTCCCTTTTCGTTGCGGAGCCAGCCCAGAAAAAGCAGAGCATGGGACAGCGGGCATGGAACACCATTGCGGCGGCGGGCACGGGGCTTGCCGCGCAGTTTGCGGGCGTTCCGGCCTATGTGGTCGGCCGGGCAGGCGAGGGCGAGGCCAAGGCCGTGCAGCGCTACGCAGACGCGGCCAAGCGCTACCGGCAGATGGCCAAAGACAAGAAGTTTTCCCAAGAGGGCAGAGCGCACTACGCAAAGCTGGCAGAGGAAGCGGAGGCCATTGTGCGCAACGAATCCGGCGCGGTTTCCCAAAGCCGGAAGGACGCGCAGAAGATGTACGCCAAGGTGGACAAGCTTTCGGCGGTATCGGAAGGCTATACGGCGGCGGCCAAGGACGGCCTGAGCGCAGTGGGGCGCTTTGGTGTGGACGCGGCGGTGGGCGGTTTGCAGCTGCTGGCGGACATCGGCCTTGGGGCTGTTACCGGCGGCGGTGCGCTGGTACCCATGGCGGTGCGGGGCTTTGGCGGCGCAAGCCAGGAGGCACGCCGGTCGGACACGAAGGCGGACACGAACCAGCAGGGGCTTTACGGCCTTGCCAGCGCGGGGCTTTCGCTGATGACGGAAAAGGTGTCCAATGTGGCAAAGCCCCTGGCCAAGGCTTTTGGCAAGGGCGTTGCCGACGACGCGCTGGAGGCGGGGATCCGCCGGGCTTTTGATTCCCTGGCGAAGACGCCGGGGGGCAAGCAGGCCGCCCAGCGGCTGGCCAGCATGGTGGCTTCCGGCACGGGCGAGGGCTTTGAGGAGGCGCTGGAGGGCGCGCTGACGCCGGTTTTGCAGCGGATGATCTATGACCCCAAGGCACAGTGGGACTGGGCGGAGATCGCCCGGGAGGGCTTGCTGGGGGCAGCCATCGGCGGCGTTGCGGCTGCGGGCGGCGGTGCTGGAGAGCACGAATGGAACCAGAGCCACCCGGGAAAGGCGGCAGGGCGCCACACGCAGCCGGAAAGCGTGCAGGAGGCGCTGCGCGGGGTACAGGAGGGTTACGATACCCCTGCGGTGCGAAACGCCCTAGAAACGCAAAAAACCGCCCCTCCGTACACAACGGAAGAAGCGGATCGGATTCGTTATGAAGGGCGTACATTCAAAAATCTGGTAGCTGGATTGGATTCCAGTGTTTCCGAATTTTTCCGGCGTTGGAAAAATGGCAGAAAAAGTCACCAGGGAGAAAAGCTAGAGAAGCTGTATCTCGGAAAGCTTTCCGATACTCTTAGGGAAGATGTCAGCAGCATCGTAGGATATGATGTTGGAGAACGCGATTTTATTATCACAAATGATGATGTAAAACACATTTTCGACCACCACGGAGATGAGAAAGCGGAAAGAGCCAAAGGGAATTTGCCTATAACCAGCATATCTTTTGATGTGCTGACGGATGTGGTACAAAATCCGAGTGCCATTTATAAGGGACACATAGAAAACAATGCGGCTGATGGGCGTATGGGCATTGTTTTTGAAAAGACTTTTGACAATGGAACAGTCGTGTACATCCAGTTTGACAATGCCGGGAGAAAAACACTCCAGGGGAGAACGATGTATATCAAAGAAGCCGGAGGCACCCCTTCGGCGGTGAATGGTTTTTTGAAACCCAACACCTTTACGCCCTTGACGACCGAGTCTGTGCCCCCGGCTGGGGTGCTAACGGAGGACACCCAAACCTCTAGCACTGAGGCAACGGCGACCTCCCCCGTTGCCACAACTGTAACACAGGCGGCGAGTGGTGTCAAGGCAGAGGCGGGACGGCCGGTGGCGCGGCAGGTATATGACGGGCTGCTGCTGGAGAACGCGGGAGAGACCTTTGGGGAGAACGGCGCAAAGGCGCTGCGGGCGGCCTATGGGGAGACCCGGGGCGAGGTGAGCGCCAGCGACTACTACGGGGGCTTTGCCCAATACTACCAGGCGGGACTGACGGGGACAAAGCCGGAGCAGGTGCGCAGCGATTCTGCCGATGTGCTGACACAGGCGCAGAAGTTTGCCGCCTACACCGCCGGGCAGAACGACGCGGCGGCTTCCCTGGCGCAGGAGCGGCAGGCGGCGCGGTTTGCCTCCACGGCGGGAAAGGAAAGCGGCCTGGTATATGACGCGTTTGTGCAGGAGGCCATTGCAAGCGGCAGACAGCAGCTGGACAGCAACGGGGAGACCCGGACATACCTGACGGCGGAGACGGCGGAAACCCTGAACCAGACGGCAAAGGCGCTGGGGGTGCGGGTGCGCTTTGTGGACAGCGTGGCAGCGGGCAAGGCCAACGCGCAGATCCGGGGCAGCGAGGTGCTGGTGGAGCGCAACAACCCCAATCCGGTTCGCTTTCTGCTTGGCCACGAGTTTACCCACCGGCTGCAGCAGCTGGCGCCCGGGGAATACCGGGCGTTCCGGGATGCGGTGCTCCAGGGAAAGGAGCAGCTGGTGCAGGCGCGGATGGACAGCTATGGCAGACAGGGGGTGGAGCTGGACTACGAAAGCGCCATGGACGAGGTGGCGGCGGACTACGCCGGACTGCTGATGGACGACGGCAGGATGCTGGATCGCTTTGTTGCAGAGCACCGGGAGAACCGCACGCTGCTGGAGAAAATCCGGGATGTGTTCCGGCAGCTGGCGGCCAAGCTGACCGGGGCGGAGAGACGGAAAGCCCAGACCGCCGCGGGCAAGCTGGAGGCGGCGCTGGAGGCCGCCGCAGCGCAGAACCGGAAGCTGGAGAACGCCAAGACCGGGGGAAAGAAAAGCACCGCCGGGGAGGGCGGTGAAGTGCGAACAACGGACGGAACTGGATACTCCTTGAAAACACTGGACGATGGGCGTGTGGTCGCTGTGATGGACGATGACATTCTCAGCCATATCGACACGACTACATGGGACAACGCCAAAAAAGCGCAGGCAAAGACAGCTGCAAAAACGGCTCTGCTTATGTTCAAAGACGGTGTTCAGGTCAGTGGTGTCAATTATAAGGTGAACCGCACCTCAAGACGAGAGTATACCCGCTCCGAGGATACAGAAAGACTGTACCGAAAGGATCGTGACACATTTGCTGATAAGATGCGTATGGCAGATGTTGCCAACAACATTATTACAGCGACAACAGACTGGGCGAGGGACGGAAAGCTGAAACACCCGCGCACAGATAACTTTGTTGACTTCGTTCATAGCAATGTGCTAATCCAGGCGGGCGATAATCAGTACGACGCGAGAACCGTGGTAGGTGTCACGGCGAACAACGAGTACATATTCTACGATGTGGTGGACATGAAACCGACGAGTTTTCAGACAAAAAAGGAACTTTCCCCCACCGCCGCAGGCAAGAATGCCATAAGCGATATACAGGAAAGCTCCTTTGACAATAAAGTACCCCAGAACAGCGCGGAAGTCAAGGGAAAATTTTCCCTCAAGGCAGATAATCAAGGCCGGGAGCTGACGGAGGCGCAGCAGGAATACTTCAAGGACAGCAAAGCTGTGAATGAGGACGGGAAGCTCAAGGTTATGTACCGGGGCGGGAACGAGGACTTCACGGTGTTTGACCGGAAGAAATCCAGCTATTCCAATCTGTACGGCAGGGGCTTTTATTTCACCGACAGCGAGGCACACGCCAAACAATACGGAGACACCAAAGCGTATTACCTGAACATTACGAACCCGGTTTCTACGACGGAAACCACGATCACCCGCGACCAGATGCATGATTTTCTCAAAGCTGTTGCTGCCGACGAGGACGAGTTCAGTTTTGAAAATTACGGCTATGATGCAACGGTGAGCAGCGTTCTGGAATCGGTGTATGGCAAGAGCGACTTTGCCATGCTCAACGATGTAAACCAGACCGCCATCGGAGATATGGTGGCAGCGGTGGAACTGTTCAACGAGGTCAACGGCACGGACTACGACGGGCTTATTCTGGACACGGAGACGGTGGTTTTTCAGTCGAACCAGATCAAGAGTATTACCAACCAGAAGCCCACCAGCGACCCGGATATCCGGTTTTCGATGAAGCTCTCCCCGGAGGACATTCTTACTGTCCAGTCTATCGGGCGAAAAAGCGTGAATGCATTCGATAGCAAAGACATTGCAACGACCGAGAAATTTGCGCGGATGTATTGGAACGAAATGGGAGAAAAATCCCCGTTTTTCCGGTCTTGGTTTGGTGACTGGCGTGTAAATGATACGACACCGGTACAGATTGCCACCCAGCGCGGGGATGCGCGAGGTGTGCAGGTCAACGATGATACAGGGTGGAGCATCCAGGTGTCCGGTAAGGTGTTCAATGAAACCAAAGGACATAGATCTGCTGCAAGCACAACGGCGCGGCCGTATTTGCCTTATATCAACGACATAATAAAAAAAGCCGTCCTGTTGGACAGCTATGCTCTGGATAAAGGGAAAGAAAAATCTGTTAATTCCTTGCTGATGCACAGTATGTACGCTGTGGCAGATATCGGAAACGGGAGAGAGATTCTGAAACTCTATGTGGAGGAGATGAACGACCCGAATCAACAAGGCACCGGAAAGCGCGCATATCAGCTCCAGAATATAGAGCGCCAGCAGTCCGGTGCAGTAGGTTCAGGCGCAAGCCCTAGCCTAGTCACACGAACTGCTGGCTCCCTAACGGTAGCAGATATTTTCTCGACTGTCAAGCGCCTTGACAAAAATTTTCGCCCGAATCCTGAGAGTAAAATTGTGGATGCAGAGGGAAAACCCTTGGTAATGTATCACGGAACACGAGCAGAAAACGGAGACTTTACTGTGTTTGATTACAGTAAGGCTGCGAAAAAGGGCGGGCTTGGCCTGAAAGCGTTGGGGAAAGGCAATTATTTTACCAGCGAAAAGCTGGATGGCAGCGAGCGATATGGTAGCCGCGTGATTCCGGCGTACCTGGACATTAAAAACCCATTCATTTTCCGCGGAGGCCAGAGCTTGAACGAGCAGGTAGAACAGGAAACCGGCATTCGTACTCAAGGTATGGATACAGCTGCTTTGCAGGACGCTATGCGGGAACAGGGGTATGATGGTGTAGTCCAATACCAGAAAGACGGAACCATTGGAGTTGCGGTCGCATTTGATAGCAACCAAATCAAGTCTGCTGTGGACAACATAGGAACCTTTGACAAAGCCAACCCGGATATCCGGTTTTCGCTGAAGCAGGACGGGGCGGAGGACGCGGAGACGATCTTGCGCGGCGCCGGCGGGCGTGGTACAATGGGCGGCAAGCAGGATTCCCAGCGTGGGAAATACTGGAAGCCGAAGCTGAGCCGCAGGGAATGGAGCCTGCTGCACCGGAAGCTGGAGCAGGGACTGGGAGAGGATTCCCATTTCCTGGACGAGGCAACAAAGTGGACATATGCCGACGAGCGCGGGGACAAGGTGTTTGCCCTGTACGGCATTGGCGACGGCACGGAGGCCACGCCGCTGTATGCGGTTGGCGGAAAAGAAGCAACGGCAGCCTATGAAAGATTGCTGCCGCAGTTGGAGGATCTTCAAGATGGCTTTGACGGAAACAAAAAAGATGTTAATCAGTGGATTGCAAGCGTTCGGAGCGACAAAAGAAATGGCCGCAGTTATCTTAATGCTTCTGAACGATCAGGAGCCACAACAGGAAGAACTGATCGCCTACATGGTGGAACATCGGAACGCAACACCAAGAGAGCTTCTGGAGCAGACGCTGGAGATTATACACGAGGACGCGGAGACGGAGGAGACAGCTCCTACTCCCTGAAAGCGGGGACGGTGAACAAGCGCGCGGCGGCGCTGGCGGAGGAGAACCGGATGCTGCGGGAGCAGCTGGGGGACTACAAGGCCATGCTGCGGGAAAACGGCCGCCTGCGGGAGAGCCGGGATCACTGGAAAAAGCAGACCCAGCGCAGCAAAGCGGCAAGCACGGACGAAAAGGCCGTTGCGGCAGCGGCGAAGAAGCTGGTGCAGGACTACGGCGCACAGGTGGACACCAAGCAGGTGCAGGCACAGCTGCAGGGACTTTACGACTTCATTGCCCGGGGGCATGACGGGAAAAACGAGCTGAGCGGCGAGGCGGCCTACCGCCGGGCGGAGGCCATTGCCACAGACATCGTGGAAAACGCCGTGACCCAGGACAGGGAGATGTTTGACCTGTACAGCGGGCTGCGGGACTACCTGAAGAACACGAAGATCGCGTTCGGCAAGGAGTACCAGAGCGAAATCGGCGACTACCAGGACTTCCGCCGGGGGCTTTTGGGCAAGGTGCGCCTGCACCAGGATGGCACGCCCATTGACCAGGTTTATACGGAGATGGCGGAGCTTTGGCCGGAGTTCTTTGACGAGCAGGAGCAGAGCCGAACTTGCAGGATATTCCTGTTTGGGGATTGTAAGCAGGGGGACTTTGTGTTATACTGTTTTTGCGTGTCCGTCTGTGAGATACAGGCGGACAAATCCCTGAACAGTCTGGAGCGTGGCTATGCGAATTCTGGGAATCGACCCCGGCATTGCAACCGTTGGATTTGGTGTTTTGGATGCGGAGCGGGGACGGCAGTCTCTGGTAGCCTGCGGCGTGATTACAACAAAAGCAGGCTTGTCTTTATCCTGCCGTCTGGAGCGAATTTATGCGGATATGCAGGAACTGATCTCCACCTTTTCGCCCCAGGAAATGGCGGTAGAGGAGTTGTTCTTTTCCAACAACATCACGACCGGTATCCCGGTCGCCCATGGCCGCGGCGTGGTGCTGCTGGCCGGGTATCAGTCCGGGCTGCACATTGCGGAGTACACGCCCATGCAGGTCAAGCAGGCTGTTGTAGGATATGGCAAGGCGGAAAAGCGCCAGGTCATGGATATGGTGCGCCGATTGCTGCATCTGCAGGCCGTCCCTAAACCGGATGACGCAGCGGACGCAGTCGCGATCGCACTGTGCCATGCCCGAAGTGCGACTTCCCGTTTGAACATAGAAGGGAGGACAAGCCCTTGTTCCACTATATAAATGGCCTTGTTGCCGAGCTTTTGCCGCAAATGGCCGTGTTGGATTGCGGCGGTGTTGGCTATGCGCTGAACACGACCAATTATAGCCTCTCCTGCCTGCAAAAAGGAAAACAGGCCAAGCTGTATACCTATGTGTTGGTGCGGGAAGATTGCTTTGAGCTTTATGGCTTTTACAGCCAAAACGAAAAACGCTGCTTTGAAATGCTGATTGGGGTCTCCGGTGTCGGGCCGAAAGCGGCGCTGAACATACTCTCTGCCGGAACGCCGGAATCTCTGGCCTTGGCTATCATCAATGAGGACACCAAGGCGCTGACCGCTGCGCCGGGAATCGGGAAAAAGCTAGCCCAGCGCGTCATTTTGGAGCTTAAGGACAAAATGGCAAAAGAAACGGATGCCACCGCACTGGCAGACGCCGGCTTTTCTCCGGCGCAGGCAGTTTCCGGCGGAAAAGTACAGGATGCCGCCACCGCGCTGGCGGTGCTTGGCTATTCCACCGGCGAGATCGGTGCCGCTTTAAAAGCCGTGGATACCGAAAATCTCTCGCTGGAAGACATCATCCGTCAGGCGCTGAAGGGCATGATGAAAGCATAACAGGAGGCGCGTATGAGTATCAATTTTTCCGGCACGCCGGAGGAGCCGATGTTGACCACCTCCACTGTTTTGCCGGAGGACAGAAGCGAGGGCTCCCTGCGCCCGCGCACCCTTTCGGACTATATTGGACAGTCCAAGGCAAAGGAAAATCTACAAATTTTCATCGAGGCAGCCAAGCTGCGCGGGGAACCGCTGGATCATGTGCTGCTGCATGGTCCTCCGGGACTGGGTAAGACTACCCTTGCCTCGGTCATTGCCAACGAGATGGGCGTGAATATGCGCATCACCTCCGGCCCGACGATCGAGAAAGCAGGCGATTTAGCAGCCCTGCTGACCAATTTGCAGGAAAATGATATTCTTTTTGTGGACGAGATCCATCGCCTGAACCGCGCGGTGGAGGAGATCCTCTACCCGGCGATGGAGGATTATGCCATTGATATTATCATCGGCAAAGGCCCCTCCGCCAATGCGATCCGTCTGGATCTGCCCAAGTTCACTCTGATTGGCGCAACGACCCGCTCCGGCCAGCTCACTGCACCGCTGCGGGATCGTTTTGGGGTCAATCTTCGTCTGGAACTGTACACGCCGGAAGAGCTGCAGGGGATCGTGACCCGCTCCGCCGGCATTCTCGGTATTGCTATCCAGCCGGAGGGCGCAGCGGAAATTGCCAAGCGCAGCCGCGGCACGCCCCGTATTGCAAACCGGATGCTGCGGCGTGTACGGGATTTTGCACAGGTCATGGCAGGTGGCGTTATCACCCAAGAGGTCGCAGATCAGGCGCTGAACCGTCTGGAGGTGGATCACTTGGGGTTGGACGCACTGGATAAGCGAATGCTGCGCAGCATCATCGAGTATTACGGCGGCGGGCCGGTCGGCCTGGAAACGCTGGCGGCAACGATCAACGAGGAAGCCATCACGCTGGAGGATGTTTATGAACCCTATTTGCTGCAGCAGGGCTTTTTGACACGAACGCCCCGTGGTCGCTGCGTGACCCCCAAGGCGTATGCACATTTGGGAATGGAATACATAGGACAGCAGGAGCTGTTTTAGGCTGTCAAAGAAACAGGCGGCAGTTGGTAGAAATTTCCGTGACGGATTCGGATAAAAAAGGAGTTTGGAAGCATATGGGCAAGTACTTTGGAACGGATGGTATCCGCGGTGTTGTCAACGAAACCCTGGATGCCGCATTGGCATATCATGTAGGAATGGCCGCCGCTACTGTTTTGGCAAAGGATAACGGCCGCCGACCGGTTTTCACCATCGGCAAGGATACCCGCATTTCCGGCGATCTGCTGGAAGCGGCCTTGAGCGCCGGCTTGTGCGCGGCCGGAGCGGATGTCATGCCCCTGGGAGTTGCACCCACGCCGGCGGTGGCATTCATCACCCGGGAGTGCGGCGCGGATGCCGGAATCGTCATCTCCGCTTCGCACAATCCCTACGAGCACAACGGCATCAAAATTTTCAACCAGGGCGGCTTCAAACTCTCCGATTCCATCGAAGCGGAGATCGAAGCGCTGCTGGACGCCCCGGAAAAGCTCTGTGTGCGAACCCACGGCGAAATCGGCCGCATTTTGGGAAAAGGACAGGATCATGTGGATCGCTATGTTGACCATATCGTCCGCGCGGCAGAGGGGAAAATCAAACCCATGCGGGTGCTAATCGACTGTGCCAACGGCGCGGCCTCCCGGACAGCGGGAGAAATTTTTGGCAGCTTTGGTCTGGATATGGAAATCATCAAAGATCATCCCAACGGCGTGAATATCAATCAGGATTGCGGCAGCACTCATATGGAGCACCTTCGCAAATCTGTCGTCTCCGAGGGCTATGATTTGGGCATTGCCTTTGACGGTGACGCCGATCGTTGCCTTGCTGTGGACGAAACGGGTAACATCATTGACGGCGACAAGATCATGGGTCTGTGCGGTATGTATATGCAGGCGCAGGGAAAACTCAAAAAGGATACCATCGTGGCAACCGTGATGTCCAACCTGGGATTTCATGAATTTGCCCAGGAGAATAAGATGCAGCTGGTTTGTACTGCTGTGGGAGATCGCTATGTGCTGGAGCGGATGCTTGCCGAGGGATATAATCTTGGCGGGGAACAGTCCGGCCATATGATTTTCTTGGATGACACCACAACGGGAGATGGACAGCTGACCGCAGTGAAGCTGCTGCAGGTGATCTCCGCTTATAACGAGCCGGTCTCCCAGCTGATTGACAAAATCCCGGACTATCCTCAGGTGCTGCTCAATGTTTCTATTGAGGGCGGAAACGCCGTAAAGCGGCAGATCATGGACGATCTGGAGCTGCAGGCGCAGTGGAAACGGGAAGACGAAAGACTGGGCGCGCGCGGCCGCGTTTTGGTGCGCCCCTCCGGCACGGAAGCGCTGATTCGGGTCATGGTGGAAGCGCCGAAGGCAGAAATCGCCAAAGAAAGCGCAGAGCGTTTGGCAAAAGAGATAAAAATCAAAGCCGATAATCTGGGAAATTGAACAAAACAGAAATAAAACTTGACTTAATTGTGAATAAATCTTATAATAGATAAAGAAAGATGTGGAGGCAGAGGTGTCAGAAGAGAAAATCCTTTCCGACGAAGTGTTACAGCAACAGGCGAGAGCCGGCAACCGCGAGGCGGAGGAAGCGCTTGTCGTTCGCTATGGTCGTCTGGTACGGATTTGCGCCAGACCGTGTTTTCTGGCGGGCGGAGATAGCGAGGATCTGATTCAGGAGGGCATGATGGGTCTACTGTCAGCGATCCGGGAATACGATCCCAATATGTCCGCCTCCTTTAAGACCTTTGCAGAATTGTGCATCAAACGCAGAATTTACTCTGCTGTCAAGGGTGCCAGCCGTAAAAAGCACCAGCCCTTGAACGATGGTCTTTCCTTAGAGCAAGTTCTTTCCGAAGAGTCCCAATCCCACTTGGCGTTCAACGAATCCTTTCGTCGCATTCCGGAGGAGCAGGTTCTCGCCAGAGAGAGCGAGTCAGAAATTTGGGCATTCCACGGCAGTATGTTTTCCAAGCTGGAGAAAGAGGTTCTTGGGCTTTATCTCCAAGGACTGTCCTGTCAGGAAATTGCCGCGGTCACATCACGCCCGGCGAAATCGGTGGACAATGCGATCCAGCGAATCCGTCGCAAGCTGATTCGTGCCCATCAATCCGGCGAAATCAGTATTGACTGATCGCAATACAAAATCTACACCGTAGAAATTTTAGACAAGAGAGGATTCAAAACCCATGTACGAAGACAAGACTTTGGTATGTAAAGAGTGTGGCGCAGAGTTCGTGTTCACCGCCGGTGAGCAGGAGTTCTATGCCGAGCGCGGTTTCCAGAATGAGCCCCAGCGCTGCAAGAGCTGCCGTGACGCCCGTAAGAACGCTGCTCGTGGCCCCCGTGAGTATTTCACCGCCACCTGCGCTGCCTGCGGCGGCGAGGCTCGTGTGCCCTTTGAGCCCAAGAGCGACCGCCCTGTGTACTGCAGCGAGTGCTTTGCCAAGATGCACGACAAGCAGGACTAAGGCAGTTTCATAAAAATTACGAATTCCCCAATTTCACAGGTGCCCCACCGGTGCCTGTGAAATTTTTATGCCGAAATGCGAAAAAATGGTTGAAATTCGGGACTTGAATGGTATAATACATATCGTATAAAGGAATTGTTGGCCTTGTGCCAATAAAATTTGGAGGTAAACATCATGTTTGTTGTTACGAAAGAGACTGTCATCTCTGAAATTCTGAGAAATGCACCTGCTACCATGCCCCTGTTCCAGGAAATCGGTATGCATTGCATGGGCTGTGCGCTGTCTTCCGGCGAGAATGTGGAGCAGGCCTGCATGGTGCATGGTGTGGATGCGGACGCTTTTGTGAAGCGCCTGAATGATTTCATCGCCGCGAACTGAGAAATTTGCCCGACAAAGGGCTTTGTTGCAAAGCAGCAGTATTTTGACTTGTCGAAATGCTCGGCGGGGAAGGGCGCTTCCCCGCCTTTTCTTCTATTACGATATTAGGGGAGGTGTATCATGCAGAAGCTTTCTCCGCGCCTGCAGCTGCTGGCAGACCTGATCCCACAGGACGCCAGTATAATTGATGTGGGTACCGACCATGGCTATCTGCCGATCTGGCTGCTGGAACAGGGAAAAATAGATCATGCCATCGCGGCGGATATCGGTGCAGGCCCTCTGGCGGCGGCGGAACGGCACGCGCAAAAAGCCGGCGTATCGGAAAAGCTGCGCTTGGTTCGCTGTGATGGTTTGTCTGCTTTTTGCCCGGAAGATGCGGATACGATCGTGATCGCCGGTATGGGTGGAGAGACGATTCAGGGGATTTTGCAGAAAACGCCCTGGATTTCTCGCGTCCGTCGAATTTTGCTGCAGCCAATGTCCAAACAGGCGAAACTTCGGGCGTGGCTTGTGCAGAATGCATTTCTCCTAAACAGAGAATTCCTTGTCCGGGAAGGAGAAACTATCTACACCGTTTGGGAAGTCCTGCCCGGCGTCATGCGGCCACTTCGCCCGGCGGAACTGGAGCTTGGCGTTTTGCCGCGAATGCAGCAGGATCCACTGTTTTCCGTGTATTTGGAACAGACCTATGCCCGGCTGCGCCGCGCGGCAGATGGCATATCCCGTGCAGCAGACCCTGCGGCGGTGCCGGACAGCGCCCATATTCTGGCGGCGCTGGAAGAATTGGAACAATTGCGGAAAGAGAGGGCTAAGCCATGACGAGCGTTGCACAGATTCGGGACAGCTTGTTACAGCGGGTTCCGGCCTATATGAAGCTGGATTTTGACAATGTCGGCCACCTGGTCGGCCGCAGCAGCCGCGAGGTAAAAACCGCGCTGGTCAGTCTGGACATCACCTTGCCTGTGATCCGGGAAGCCGCTACACTGGGCGCATCCCTGATCGTTTCTCATCACCCTGTCATTTTTCACCCCTTGAAGCAGGTAACGGAGGATGACACCACGGGAGAAAAGCTGCTGGAACTGATTCAAAACGACATTGCCGCAATTTGCCTGCACACCAATCTGGATACGGCAGACGGCGGAGTCAACGATGCGCTTTTGCGGGCTTTGGGGCTGCAAAACGGCGTGATGTTCGACCCGCACGGCACCCATCCGGATGGCCGCCCCTACGGTATTGGAAGAATCGGCACACTGGAAACACCCATGTCCATGGCGCAATTTTTGCCCCATGTGAAGGCTGCGCTTCACGCCAACGGCCTGCGCTACCACGATGCCGGAAAGCCGGTGCAGCGTGTTGCGTGCTGCGGCGGTTCCGGCGGAAGTATGATTCCCGCAGTGCTGGCCTCCGGGTGCGATACCTTTGTGACCGGAGATGTAAAGTATGACCAGTTTCTGGAAGCAAAGGCGCGGGGGCTGAATCTGATCGATGCCGACCATTTTTGTACCGAGCAGCCCGTTATGCCGGTGCTGGCAGCCATGCTGCGGGAAGCACATCCGGAGATCGCCGTACACATCAGCAAGGTACATCATCAAACCACGCAATTTATCTAAGCGAACTCAAAACATATGATGCAATAAGAAAGGAAAATCTTTATGAAACATATTGGCGTTATCTCTGCTCTGCGTTCCGAGATGGAGCATATTCTGGCAGCAATGACAGATGTCACGGAAAAAACCTATGTGAATACCCCCTTTTATACTGGAAAAGTCGGAGAGATCACGGTTACGATCACCGAGTGTGGTATTGGTCCGATCAATGCCGCAATCCACACGCAGGTTCTGGTAGACCACTACCCTGTGGAGGCGATCATCTGCACCGGCGTTGCCGGCAGCCTTTCGGAAAAGGCAGGACACCTGTCTCTGGTCATTTCCGAGAAAATGGCGTTCCACGATATGGACGCCCGCTGGTTGACCATGGGATACCCCGGCAAGATCGAGTTTGTCGCCGATCCGGTGCTGGTGCGGCTTGCCGAGGAGTGCGCGGAAGCAGAGACTGTGATTGGTACGATCGTCACTGGTAATACATTTGTGGAAGACGCCGCTATGAAGCACGATCTGCACAGCCGCTTTGGTGCGCTGGCGGTGGAAATGGAGGGTGCGGCCATTGCCCACGGCGCCTATGTGAACAATCTGCCCTTTGTCGTCCTGCGCAGCATTTCCGACATGGCAGATGGCAAAGCCCAGGGCACTTTCCAGGACTTTGAAAAGCTGGCGGCCAAAATCGCCTCCGACACCGTTCTCCGTATGCTGGAAAAAATGCAGTAACTTTTCTTATCGTCAATCATATTAGAATACCAACTGCACGCATAGCCGCCTTTTCTCTTGGGAAAGGCGGCTTTTTTGCATACTCGTTCGGATTTTCCCATAGGTATACTACAACTGATACCAGAAGGGGGAGTCGGCGTGACTGACTGCAAAATTTATGAAGACATCGCCCGACGCACAGACGGAGACATCTATCTGGGCGTAGTCGGGCCTGTTCGCACCGGAAAATCTACTTTTATTAAAAAATTTATGGAGTTGCTGGTTTTGCCGAACATCCAGGATGTATACCGGCGGGAGCGCGCCAAGGATGAGCTGCCGCAAAGCGGCTCCGGGAAAATGATCATGACGGCAGAACCGAAATTTGTCCCGGAGGAGGCTGCGGATATCCAGTTGGGAGAGAATGCCCACCTGAAAATTCGCTTGATCGACTGCGTGGGCTATATGGTTCCGGGAACCTCCGGCCAGTTTGAGGACGGGGTAGAGCGCATGGTGACAACACCGTGGTTTGACCATGAGGTGCCGATTTCCCAGGCTGCGGCAGTTGGAACCGAAAAGGTAATACAGGAGCACTCTACCATCGCGCTGGTCATCACCACAGACGGCAGCTTTGGGGAACTGCCCCGGGAAAATTATAAAGACGCGGAACAGCGGGTAATCACAGAATTGCAGGAACAGGGAAAACCCTTTGTGGTGATTGTCAATTCCGCGCAGCCCGGCGGCGAGCAATGCCGGAGCGTTTGCCGGGAGCTGGAAGCGGCTTTTGCCGTGAAGGTCATCCCGCTGAACTGCGCCGAACTGGAGGAACAGGATGTGCAGGCGGTGTTGCAGCAGATGCTTCTGGAGTTTCCCGTGACGGCAATCCGTGTGTTTTGGCCGGATTGGATCAGCACCCTGCCGTTGCACCATACATTATCCGACACCCTTTTTTCGGCGTTCCGCAGCAACTGCACCGGCAGAAGATGCCTGAAGGATGCCAAAGCCCTACTGGCTGGCCTTGCGGAAACAGAGTACATCCAGCGGGCAGAGCTGCGGGAAATGGATCTTGGCTCCGGCGAACTGGAGATCCATTTGTTCTTGCCGGAAGCCTTGTACTACGAAACGCTCAGCGCCCAATCTGGCTTTACCATTCGGAACGACAGAGACCTGATGGCGCTGCTGCGGGAGATGCACACGGAAAAGAGCAAGTACAGCCGCATTGCCCAGGCCATGGACGAAATGGAGGACACCGGATATGGCATTGTTATGCCCGAACCGGAGGAAATGGTCTTGCAGGAGCCGGAAATTTTGCAGCAGGGCGGAAAATACACCGTACGCCTGAAGGCCAGTGCGCCCTGTGTGCATCTGATCCGCACGGATATTGAAACCGAGGTGACCCCGGCACTGGGCGGAGAAAAGGCTTCTGAGGAGATTATGAGCTTTTTGCTCCAGGGCTTCGATGGCGATGTAAACCGGATCTGGGAGTCCAATATTTTCGGAAAATCCCTGTATGATATTGCCGGAGAAAGCGTGGTCGGCAAGATTCGCGGTATGGATCCCGGCGCCCAGAAAAAGCTGCGCGCATCCCTGCAGCGCATTCTCAATGAGGGGAGCGGCGGGCTGCTGTGCATCTTGTTGTAGGAGAAAACACAAAAAATTACAAAAAATCTGTAAGGGAATGCCTTATCCTCTTGAAAAACAGCGGGCAAGGATTTATAATTATAGGGCAATTTCTAAAGTTACGAGGTGTAAACTCTATGAAAGAACTTTCCCGCATCGCCAGTGGTGTTCATGCTTCCACCACATTGGCTGTGGATACCAAGGCAAAACAGATGAAAGCAGACGGCCTGGATGTGATCGGCTTTGGCACCGGCGAACCGGACTTCGACACCCCGGACAACATAAAAGACGCCGCCATCCGCGCAATCAATAACGGGCAAACCAAGTACACGCCCGCTGCCGGCCTCGTTTCCCTGCGTAAAGCAGCGGCCGCCCGCCTGAAAACGGATTGCGGCGTGGACTACGATTATACCCAGATCGTTGTGGCCAGCGGCGCAAAGCACAGCGTGTTTATCACGCTCTGCGCTCTGCTGAACCCCGGCGATGAGGTCATTGTTCCCGCGCCTTACTGGGTCAGCTACACGGAGATGATCCGCATGGCCGGCGGTGTGCCTGTTGTTGTCGCCGCAGACGAGGCGCATCACTTCAAGATCACTGCCGAGCAGCTGGAAGCTGCCGTTACCCCGAAGACCAAGGCTGTGATCTTCAACAACCCCTCCAACCCCACCGGTATGCTGTATACCGAGGAGGAAATGCGTCCGCTGGCAGATGTCTGCGTGAAGCATGACCTGTATATCATTGCAGACGAGATTTATTACAGCCTGGTGTATGACAACAAAAAGTTTACCAGCTTTGCCGCTTTGGGCGAAGATGTAAAGGAGCGCACGATCCTCATCAACGGCGTTTCCAAGTCCTATGCCATGACCGGTTGGCGTATCGGCTACTCTGCCTCCAGCAAGGAAATCGCCAAGATTATGTCCAACTACCTCAGCCATTCCACCGGCGCCCCCGGTACCATGAACCAGCTGGCAGCGGTAGAGGGACTCACCGGTCCCCAGGATACGATCGAGGCCATGCGCAAGGCCTTCGAGGTGCGGCGGAATTACATCGTGGAGCGCATGAACGCTATTCCCGGTGTCAGCTGCATCGTTCCCGACGGCGCTTTTTATGTCATGATGAATCTGGAAAAGCTGATCGGACGCACACTGGGCGGCCATGTGATCCATAATGATGATGATTTTGCCGTTGCTTTCCTGGAAAAAGGACTGGTCGCGGTCGTGCCGTGCTCCGGCTTTGGTATTCCGAACTTTGTGCGTTGGAGTTATGCCACCTCGATGGAGAATATTCGCGAGGGTCTGGAT
>CAVBJJ010000011.1:0-50446 GCA_963595735.1 bacterium | reverse complement strand
AGCAGAGCAGAGCAGAGCAGAGCAGAGCAGAGCAGAGCAGAGCAGAGCAGAGCAAAAATGTAGCTGGTTCACTGCATCTCTACATTGGCGAAAAACTGAATTTATATCCAAGGCACTTTCGGATATGGGTAACCATGTCTTGAAAGTGCCTTTTTATTATATATAGCATATCCGAAAGAAAGAAAAAAGGAGAAAGATTATGAGGAAAAGAATATTGGCAGCGGTGCTGTCATTGTGTCTGGTGCTTAGTCTGCTGCCGACGGTAGCGTTTGCGGCGGAGACAACAAACACCCCGACACCGGTGAAGTCCTCGGCTGTGAGCAAGGACACACAGGATACCGCCACCGCTCTGGAAGCAGTGGAAGAGGAACCTGTTCCGGACAGCGCGGCTCCCGAGGCAGCTCCGGAGGTGCAGGAAGCGGTGGAACAGCAGTTTGCCGCAGAAGAGGAGGAGCTGGAAAAGCATGAGATCCAGGAAGTGGATCCGGATGCCAGCGTGTACACTGCCGATGAGGGAAAAGTAGAGGTCACCATGTCCGAAACGGGAACTCTGCAGGATCTGGTGGAGGCCACCGCCGGTTATGTCCAGGAGGATGTGACCCATCTGGTCGTTTCCACGGAGCCGGGTGTTTTTATGAACCATCTGGACTTTGCCTATGCCCGTATGGAACTTCCCAATCTGCAAGTGCTGGATATTACCAATGCGGACTGCATCAATGATGTGGATCCGACAAATGCCATGGAGCATGAGATCCCCAACAACGCCATGAATGGCAAAAGAAGCTTGCAGACAGTGCTGCTTTCCACTAAGATCAACTCCATTGCATCGGGTGCATTCAGCGGATGTACCGGTCTGCGCGGCGACTTGGTCATCCCGGATAACATCACCCATCTGGGCAAGGTCGCTTTTGGCTTCTGGGGCAGCATTTATCCCTCTCTGGATAGCCTGACCATGAGTAAAAACATGGAAGTGATGGAATCCGGTGCGTTCCTGCGCTGTAAGATTTCCGGCTCGGTGACACTGCCGGCTTCCCTGACCTATATGGGCGGCGACTGGACTTACGGCGGTGTGTTTCAGGAATGCAGACTGGGTGGCATTGTCTTTGAAGAGGGAATCCAGTTGGAATATATCGGCTCTTATTGCTTCAGCGGCAACCCCGCGATGCAGGGTGAATTGAAGCTGCCGGACAGCCTGACCTATATCGGCGGCTACGCCTTTAGCGGTGCGGCGGCACTGACGGGTACCTGGCATATTCCGGCGAATTTGAAAACGCTGGGCGGCGCTGCTTTCAATGGCTGCAGCGGCGTGACCGGAACGCTGGAGTTCCCGGAAAGTCTGGCCACCATCGGCGGTTCGGCCTTTGCCACCTGCACCGGTGTGACAGGCGTCACTTTCTCGGAGGGCTTGACTACGATTGGCGGCAGCGCCTTCCGGGGCTGCACCGGCCTGACCGGTGAACTGAAGCTGCCGGATAGTCTGAAAACCATTGAAGGCAGTGCTTTCCTCGATTGTACCGGCTTGACCGCGCTGGATTTTGGCAATAGCCTGGAGACAATCGGAGCAAATGCATTCCAGCGGGATGCACAGCTGACCGGAACGATCGTGTTTCCGGAAACTCTGAACAGCATTGGAAGCTATGCATTCCAAGTCTGCACCGGCCTGACCGGGATCCAGCTGCCCAAGACTCTGGAGACTTTGGGTGTGGGCGCATTCCAGAATTGCGAAAATCTTTCCTGTGAGGATATGACCCTGCCGCAGGGACTCCAGGTGGTTGGGGATAATGCATTCTACAATTGCAAAAACCTGACGGGTACTCTGACGATTCCGAACGATGTAGAAGAAATCAAGACAACTGCGTTTTACAATACCGGCTTCACGGCGGTGGAGTTTGGCGCCGGGCTGAAGAAGCTGGGCAACGGCGTGTTCCAGAACAGCAAGCTGGATGGGGAAATTATCGTGCCCCAGGGGCTGGAATCCATAGGGACCTCCTGCTTCCATAACACCAAGATCACGGCGCTGGCCTACCACGGCAGCGGTGTGAAAGACTGGGGAAATAACAACTATTTTGGCACCCTGTCCGCACTGGAAACACTGGACTTCAGCGGCTCCGGTGTGGAAAAGCTGACTTGGACAACCACGATTCCCACTTTGAAGGAAGTGAAGCTGCCTGAAACGCTGCAGGAGCTGACGCTGACCAGCAAGCGCAATCTGGAGACCATTGACCTGACGCACTGCTCCAAGCTGACCAATGTGGATCTGTACAACAATGCCATTGACTTCAGCGGCGGAAAGCCTGCGGAATGGCTGGCCTCCTATACGGGAACCAAACGGATCACCATGCAGTATTTGCTGCTGTATGCAGCGGCCGGCAAAACCGAGCGCACGATTGCGGTAGGGGAGGAGTTCCAGGACGACATCACCCTTACCACCAAGAATGGTACCGACCTGTCCAGCAAGGAGAAATGGCTGGCGTTCCGCAGTGCCTATCAGAACAATCCGGACACCTCGAAAAACTGGGTGGCGCCGAATCTGATCGGAACCAATTTCCTGATTAGTCGTACCCCCACAACGGTAGATACCTCCAAGCCCGGCGTACAGACGATCTGGTATTCTACCGGGGATACCAGAGTGCTGGGAGATGGCAGCAAGCCGGTGGATCATTTTAACTATAAGCTTGTTTTGACCGTGGGAGACGATACCCATGTTACGCCGCCCAGCGCCGAGGATACGGTAACGGTAGTGCAGGCCAATGGCAACAAGATCGGTACAGGCGGCTATGGCAGAACCTACATGGATCTTCCCTTTGCGTTGGTTGCCAAGGTGGAAAGCAATGCGGTGGATCCGGTTATCACCTGGGGAATTTACGCAGACGAAGCCTGCACAACACCCAGTGATACCGTTTTGAAGCACAATGAAAAGGGTCTGTTTGAAATCGTAGGCGTTGGTACCGTTTGGGTCAGAGCTCAGGCGGAGATCAACGGGGGAACTGTGAACAGTGTCCCGGTAAAGATCTATGTCAACAGAAGAGATTATACTGCAAACCTGACACAGGTAAAAAGTAAGACCTATGGCGCAGCCGACCCGGCAAACCTGAACTATGCAGTCAGTGCATCCTTGTATGGACATACGGAGCAGCTGCAGGGCGTGTACTTCACCCGCGAGGAGGGTGAGCTTGTCGGTAAATACCAGACTTATTTGTATGCACCGGAAGCTTTGCAGGTGGAAAAACCCCATGATGAAGCCACCTGGGCGGCATATACCGCAGCGGCCAAGGCAAAGTTTGAAGCGGAAAACCCCAACTTCAAGCTGAATGTGACCTGCCCCAAGGAGGGTGCGGATGGCAACTTTACGGTCAATCCGCGGCAGCTGGGCGTGGGCTGGTTTGGCCTTGCAACAAAGTACTATGATACCACAGCGGACGCGCAGATCAGCACCACAACGCCGATCTCGAATATTGCAGAGGGCGATCTGGACAACGGCGTTACGATGAATATTGTCTCCAAGTTCGATTCTCCCAATGTAAAATTTAATGAGAACGGCACGGCTGTGCAGCAGGACGGCGAAGTTACCATAACGCTGACCGGTGATAAGCTCTGGAACTACACCCTGCCCAATGGATACACCAGCGGTGAGGAAAAGAACAATGTCACCTGGACAAAGACCGGAGAAGGGGACAAGACCGTCATCACGGTGAAACGGGATGGCTTGGTCGGCTGGATCAGCCAGCGGACGATCTATTGCTATATCAATCCCAAGGATAAGGTCTATGATGGCACCGTGACTACGGAATTCGAGGGATCGGAACAGCTGAAAAAGAGCTTGACCGGCCTGTGCGAGGAAGATCAGAAGCATCTTGACAGCATCAAAGCTGTGTTTGCCGATAAAAATGTCGGAACGAATAAGGAAATCACGCTGACAAGCGAGTATATCAACTTCAGCAACTACAAAATGCCGGCACTGACGGCATCCATTACGCCCAGAGCACTGAACATTACCGGTCTGACTGCGGAGAGTAAGGCATATGACGGCACGGTCACAGCCCGGCTCAGCGGTACGCCGGTCATCCAGATGAACGATGTTATTTCCGGCGATGCCGTGTCCATTCAGGAGGATGGCACGCTGGAGGGCGCATTCTACGATAAGAATGTGGGCACCAGGAAGTCCGTTGTTGTGGCGACCGGTCTGGGTCTGACAGGCGAGGATGCAGGCAACTACTATCTTCGTCCCACCAGCACCCTGTATGCAGATATCACGCCGATTCCATTGACGGTGGTTCCCGATGCAGACCAGTACAAAACGGTGGGCGCGGTCGATCCGCAATTCACCTATACTTTGCAGGGGCTTGCCGAAAGCGATATTGACGAAAAAACCGGCGGTGTACGCAGCGGCGTCATGCGCGGTATGCTGTTCCGTGAGCCCGGCGAGGAAAGCGGCTCTTATGCCTTCACGCTGGGTACGCTGCAAACCACCAGAAACTATAATTTGCAATTGGCAGAGGATGCCGCCCCGTTTGTGATTCGCAATACAAATGCATATTTGCAATCCATCAGCACCTCCAACGGCGTCCTTAGCCCCAGCTTCCATGCGGAGAATGAAAGCTATACCGTGAAGCTGCCCACAGGGACAACAACGGTGCCGACCATCACCGCAGAAGCAGCCCACGACGACGCTGTAGTAGAGATCAGCAAGGCGGAAAATTTGGGCGAAAGCACAACGGTCACTGTCACGGCTGCAGATGGCGTGACAAAGAAGACCTATACGATCCAGTTTGTTGTAGCTGACGCAGTAGCCGTGACAGCAACGGTTGTCAATGCAAGCGCAGATGGCAATGACGGCATGATCGTTGCCGCTGCCGCCGGCGGCTCCGGCCGCTATGAGTTCAGCCTGGATCAGCAAAACTGGCAGAGCAGCAATGTCTTTGCCGGACAGCGCACAGGCAACTACACAGTGTATGTCCGCGATGCGGCAGAGTATGGCAATACTGCAAGTGCTTCTGTGACTGTGGCGGCCCAGCCTGCGGATGCAGCGTCTGTTCCCGCACCCGCGAGCTTGACCGCAGCACCGGATCCCGCGGTGATCCCCTATAGCGCAGACAGCGTGGACATCACCCTGACCGCAGACGGCGTAGAGGGTGCAAGCTATTACTATTCCCTGGATTCCGGAGCGGGAACGCTCAACGGAAATGTCCTGACGGTGACCGAGCCGGGAACTGTGGTTGTGAAGGCACAGACCGTAAAGGATGGCGTTCTCAGCGAGACTGCCAAGAGCCTGACGGTGAATGTGACAAAGGCAAAAGCCGTTTCCGCAGAATTGAGCGTGACAGATGCGGATGTTTATGGCGGTAACAGAGGCAAAATTACGGTGAATGCAGCTGGCGGACTGGGGACTTACCAGTACCGCATTGAAAACGGTGCGTGGGTGACCGATGCTACGTTTTCCAAGCTGTTTGCCGGAACTTACACCATTTCTGTCCGTGACGCACAGGATTTTGCTAACATGACCAGTCAAACCGTCTATGTCGGTCAGGCAAACGCTACCCCGGCAGTGGCTATCCGCGAAATACTGGATTCGCTGACGCTGGGAGATACCTCCGGTGTGACAGAAGATCTGCTGTTCCCGACTGAGGATAGCTATGGTGGAACCACCGTTGGCATTTCCTGGACTACCGAGGATCCCTCTGTGGTGGGAGAAGATGGCACCGTGACCCGTCCGCCTTCTTCCAGCGGTAACAAGACCATCATCGTGAAAGCAACCCTGACCTGTGATGGAATCACAAAGACAAAGACCTTTGAAGTCACGGTTCTTGCGAAAAATCCCCCATCTGGCGGTTCCTACAACAATAACGGCAGTTATATGATAGTGGTCAATAAGCCGGAAAATGGTAATGCGGCGGCCAGTGCCACGACTGCCAAGCGCGGCGATGTGGTGACAATCACCGTAGCGCCGGACAAGGGCTATGCACTGGATACCATTACCGCTGTGGATGTCAATGACAAGGCAGTGCAGCTGACCAATAAGGGCAATGGCAAGTATACCTTTATTATGCCGGCTTCCAGGGTCACGATTACCGCCGCATTCCGCACGGCACAGGCGCCGTCCTTTGTGGATGTTCCTGAGGATGCCTATTTTGCCGATGCGGTGGATTGGGCCGGAGAAAACGGTATTACCAATGGCGTGACCAACGACCGCTTTGGCGTTGGAGAAATCAGTACCCGTGCGCAGGTAGTTACTTTCCTGTGGCGGACAAGCGGCTCTCCGGAGCCCGGAAACATCAACAGCTTTGCGGATGTTTCCCCGGATGCCTATTATGCCAAGGCTGTAGCCTGGGCGGTAGAGCAGGGAATCACCAAGGGCACCAGTGCAACGGAATTCAGTCCGGATGAAACCTGTACCCGCGGACAAATCGTCACCTTCCTGTGGCGGACAGAGCGGTCTCCGGAGGCCGGCAGCGCGGCAGTGGTGTTCGCCGATGTCTCCGCAGACGCTTACTATGCCAAGGCCGTGGCCTGGGCTGTGGAGCAGGGCATTACCAAGGGCACCAGCGCAACAGAATTCAGCCCGAACGAGGCCTGTGCCCGGGAACAGGTTGTGACCTTCCTCTGGCGCTGCATGAAGTAAATCACCAATAGCATAGAATTCCCATAATAAACACGCCTCTACCCGAAAGCAAGGTAGAGGCGTGTTTTCCAACTTTTATGATTTTATACTTCTTATTTCCGATGTCTGTTTTTCGGGTCGGGCGCCCAGCCTTCCAGGGGCAGACGCTGCATGGCGCCGAATATCTTACTTTTCAGATCGGGGTACTGGGTTTCCAGGGATGCGATCAGCTGCTTGATCTCGTGACGCTTGCTGCCCTTGTCCTGGGGACAGGGGTTTTCCACAATGGGCAGCGCCAGCCGCTGTGCCAGCCGCCGGATCTTATCCTCCGAGCAGTACACCATGGGGCGAATTTGCCAGACCTCCGCCCGGCTCATCCAGGTGCTGGGCTTAAAGCAGCTCAGGCGACCTTCGAAAATCAGGGACATGAGAAAGGTCTCCACCGCATCGTCATAGTGATGCCCCAGCGCCAGCCGATTGAGATTTCGCTCCCGCAGCACATCGTTTAGCCCGCCCCGGCGCAGCTTGGCACACAGAGAGCAGGGGTTTTCCTCCTTGCGGATGTCAAACACGATCTCCCGGATGTCGGTCTTTTTGCAGGTGTAGGGCACCTCCAGCCGGTCGCACAGCGCCTGAATAGGGCTGAAATCCATGCCGTCAAAGCCCAGATCCAGCGTAACTGCCTCCAGGTGAAAGGGGTGGGGGTAATAGCGCTGCAAATGCTTGAGCGCCAGCAGCAGCACAAGACTGTCCTTGCCGCCGGATACGCCAACGGCGATCCGGTCGCCCGGCGCGATCATGTCGTAATCGTCCACGCATTTGCGGACAGTTCCGGTAAATTCGTTCAGATGATCCATAAATACACCTCAAAAATATTAAAAAATGAAAATGAGAAAACGAGAGAAAATGAGAGAAAACAAGAGAATACAAAAGTGAACTATGGGATAAATCGTTTTTTCTGCTTTTTGCTGTTGACTTTGGAAAAAGCCTGTGATATAAATAATAAGCGCCTTGGTGGTATGGACACATTGTACCCCAAGGCAATATGATTGTCAAAAATAATCTAAAAATATTGGAGGCAGAAAGAATGTCCACTACCATGCTCAACAAGGACACCGTTGTTCGCAAGTGGTATGTCCTTGACGCGGCCGGTAAGCCCCTGGGTAAAACCGCCGCTCTGGCCGCCGACCTGCTGCGCGGTAAGCACAAGGTCGATTACACTCCCCATGTGGATTGCGGCGATTTCGTCGTTATTGTCAACTGCAAGGACGCCGTCCTCACCGGTAAGAAGCTGGAGCAGAAGTACTATCGTACCCACTCCGGTTATCCCGGCGGTCTGAAAGAGGTGCAGTACAAGCGCCTGATGGCCGACAAGCCCGAACTGGCTATGCAGCTGGCGATCAAGGGTATGCTGCAGAAGAACAGCATCGCCAAGTGGCAGATGCGTCGTCTGCGCGTCTATGCCGGCGCCGACCACAAGCACGAGGCTCAGAAGCCCGAAGCTTGGGATCGCTAAAGAGGAGGTAATTGAAAATGGCAACTTATCAGAGCAAAAAGCCCTATATGTACGGAACCGGTCGTCGGAAGAGCTCCGTCGCCCGTGTACACCTCTTCCCCAACGGTACCGGTACCATCACCATCAACGGCCGCGCCCTGGATGATTACTTCGGTCTGGAGACCCTGAAGCTGATCGTCAACCAGCCCCTGGTCACTGTGGGTCTGCAGGGTAAGGTGGACATCAATGTCACCGTCACCGGCGGCGGCGTGACCGGCCAGGCCGGCGCCATCCGTCACGGTATTTCCCGCGCCCTGCTGCAGGTGAACGAGGAGTATCGTCCCGCCCTGAAGGCCGCAGGTCTGCTGACTCGCGATCCGCGTATGAAGGAGCGTAAGAAGTACGGTCTCAAGGCCGCACGTCGCGCACCTCAGTTCTCCAAGAGATAATTGGGCGCAATTTTCAATCAAATTGCTTCAAAAAACCCCGGAAAATCAAGGTTTTCCGGGGTTTTCTTATACCTAAACGAATCTCAAGAAAACAGCGTAAAACACGGATACCACATAAAAACCCCGCCTGGGGTTCTCTGATTGGGGAACCTCGGGCGGGGTGCTTTGTAGGATAGATTATCCAAGCATTGTCCATTCAAAAGAATCTGATATGAAATTATTTAACCGACCGTTTAAAATTTGTGCTGGAGAAAAGTTCTGACACGAGTTAACCTGTTGGTTTTTGATTTCAACTATTGACACAAAGTGTTGTTTATCTGTTCTTGTTTGCAAAAGTGTTATATGCTGCGTCTATTTTAGCGGAAGACCTTGTGCATCCACAAGATTATTGCAGAGAATACGGATGAAGTCAACAAAAGCAATGATTTCAAGGATTACGATTATGACCCAAGATTTTTCCGATAGATAGCCCAATTGTTCGGAAAAAGCAAGTCCCCCGTAAGGCCGGGGGCGTGGCTTTACGGGGGAGAGCGGTGGTTTTTGGCGGGGAAGTTTTTGGTTTAGTCCAGTTTTTTGCCGTCGATGGAGATGGTGACGACCTGCCAGGGGATGAATTTGCCGCTGGCCTGGAGCGCCTTTTTAGTGGCAAGCTCCAGCCCGCCGCAGCAGGGGACCTCCATGCGCACCAGCGTCACGCTTTGGATGTCGTTATTGCGGATGATCTCCGTGAGCTTTTCGCTGTAATCCACGGCGTCCAACTTGGGACAGCCCACTAGGGTGACCTTGCCGCGGATCATCTCCCCGTGGAAGTTGGCGTAGGCATAGGCGGTGCAGTCCGCGGCGATGAGCAGCTTGGCGCCGTCAAAGTACGGCGCGTTCACCGGGGCGAGCTTGATCTGCACCGGCCAGTTTTGCAGCTGGGAGCTTACGGCCGCCGGGGCGCTTGCCGGGGCAGGCTCCGGGGCGTGGTGCATCCGGCGCACCTGGCTGCCGGGACATCCGCCGGGGGCGGCCTTGGCCTGCTGCTTTTTTTTCATGTTCGCCTCCACGGCTTCCTTGTCATAGGGGGCGGCATAGCGGGTCTCAAAGGAGATGGCGTCCGTGGGACATTGGGGCAGGCAGTCTCCCAGACCGTCGCAGTAGTCGTCCCGCATGAGCTTGGCCTTGCCATTCACCAGCGCCAGCGCGCCCTCGTGGCAGGCGTCCACGCAGGCGCCGCAGCCGTTGCACTTTTCTTCGTCAATTTTGATGATTTGTCTGAGCATTGCTTGATCTCCTTTTCCGGTAAATGATTTTTCTGGTATCAGTATACCACATTTGGCGGGAAACTCTGTTGCTTTTCCAACAAAATCGGAAAAAATTTTTGGATATAAAAATGACTGCCCACGGGGGGCAGTCATGGATATGCGGGAGATCCGCTTAGATGCCGAAGACCTTGATCATGAAGCCGGCAGCCACAGCGGAGCCGATCACGCCGGCCACATTGGGACCCATGGCGTGCATCAGCAGGAAGTTGGCAGGGTTGGCTTTCTGTCCCTCCATCTGGGACACGCGAGCGGCCATGGGCACGGCGGAAACGCCGGCAGAGCCGATCAGCGGGTTGATCTTACCGCCGGAGAGCTTGCACATGAGCTTACCGATCAGCAGACCGCCGATGGTGGACAGGCAGAAGGCCAGCAGACCCAGAATGATGATCTTGATAGACCCCCAGGTCAGGAAGGTCTCTGCCCGCGCCTTGCAGCCCACGGACAGACCCAGGAAGATGGTGACGATGTTGCACAGGTTGTTCTGGGCAGTCTCGGACAGACGCTCGGTCACGCCGCACTCCCGGAACAGGTTACCCAGCATCAGCATACCGATCAGAGGCGCGGTGTCCGGGATGAGGAGAATGACGATGATGGCCACCGCGATGGGGAAGATAATCTTCTCTTTTTTGGAAACGGTGCGCACCTGCTCCATTTTGATCTGGCGCTCCTGCTCCGTTGTCAGGGCGCGCATGATGGGGGGCTGGATCACGGGGATCAGCGCCATGTAGGAATACGCGGCGATGGCAATGGCGGGCAGATAAGCGGGGGCAAGCTTGGTGGCGGTCAGAATGGCGGTGGGGCCGTCCGCGCCGCCGATGACGCCGATGGCCGCGGCTACATTACAGTCAAAGCCCAGCACTAGCGCCAGCAAAAAGGCCGTGAAGATGCCGAACTGCGCGCCCGCGCCCATAAGCATGGAGGAGGGACGCGCCAGCATGGGGCCAAAGTCCGTCATTGCGCCGATGCCCAGGAAGATGATGGAGGGGTAAATGGCGTGTTCCACACCGAAATAGAAGTATTTGAACAGGCCGCCCTCCTCCAGAATTCCGGTCAGGGGGAAGTTTGCCATGAGCATACCGAAGGCGATGGGCACCATCAGCAGCGGCTCGTACTTTTTGCCGATGCCCAAAAACAGCAGCAGGCAGGCAATGGCAATCATGACCACGGTGCGGGGGTCAACGGCAAAGGCGGCAAAGCCGCTTTCGCCCAGAATTTTTTCGATGATCCCGATAAAGGAGAATGTCATGAGCCGTCCTCCTTAAGCCAGGGTGCAGAGCACAGCGCCGGTTTCCACCACGGCGCCCTTGGCGGTGGTGACGGAGGTGACGGTGCCGTCCTTGGGGGCGACGATCTCGTTTTCCATTTTCATGGCCTCCAGAATAAAGAGGATATCGCCGGCCTTGACCGCCTGATTTGCGGAGACGCGGACATCCAGAATGTTGCCGGGCATGGGGGAGGTGACAGGCTCCCCGGCGCCGGCAGAGGCTGCGGGAGCGGCAGGCGCAGCTGCGGGTGCAGCGGCCGGAGCGGCAGCGGGAACGGGGGCGGCAGGCGCCGGTGCGGCGGCCTCGCCCACATAGACGGCGTTGGCCTGCCCCTTTTCCACTTCCACTTCAAACTGTTTGCCGTTGAGGGTGATGATATATTTCATAGTATTGTAAGTTCCTCCGATCAAAGTGCTTTGATCTTCTTAAAGACCAACTCAGAAAGCGGGATGCCGGTTTCATCGCTGACGATCGCCATGATGCAGGCGGCGGTTTTTTCGTCCACGCCGATCAGGGCGACCTCGCCCGCGTAGTGCTGTACCGCCGGGGCGGCAGCAGCTGCGCCGGAAGCGGCGGGGGCGGCGGGTGCAACAGCGACCGGGGCCGCTTTGCGATCCGTTGCGACAATGACCTTGGAGATCAACTTGACGGCAAGGGCGAGCACGGCCAGAATGATGAAAACGATCACCAGACCGGACAGCGCGATCAGCGCGGCCTCCGGCATGGTGAGGGAGGTGATACCCATTTATTTGACCTCCTTAATGGTATACGAGGCGACAAAGGCCTTTTCCAGATCGCGCTTTTCCAAAAAGTCCTTTGCCTGCTGGGGATAGGCGATGTAGGACAGCACATCCAGATCGTTTTCGGCCAGGTCGCCCAGCTCCTTTTTGGCCTTGGGGAACTCCGGCTCCAGCGTGTCGGCGTAGCGGCCTTTGATCTTTTTTACGCCGTCGGTGAGCACGCGCTCCTCCAGGCGGGGATCCACAGGGCCGGGGGCGGTGCCGTATTCGCCGCGAATATAGGATTTGACTTCCTTGCTGATGTTTTTGTAGCGCTTGCCCATCAGCACATTCTGAGTGGCCTGGCTGCCGACCATCTGGCTCATGGGGGTGACCAGCGGGGGATAGCCCAGCTCCTGGCGCACCTTGGGGGTTTCCTCCAGCACCTCGTCCAGGCGGTCGATGGCGTTCATCTTTTTCAGCTGCGCCACCAGATTGGACAGCATTCCGCCGGGGATCTGGTAGGTCAGGGCGTCCGCCTTGACGGACAGCACATAGGGGTCAAAGGTGCCCTCCTCGATGAATTTCCGCTGCACGGGGACAAAGTGGTCGTTGATGGTTTTGAGGAGCTTATAGTTGATGCCGCAGTCGTAGCCCAGCTGGGTCAGGGCATAGACCATGGACTCCGTGGTGGGCTGCGCGGTTCCGGCGGAGAAGCAGGAGGTGGCGCAGTCGATACCATCGGCACCGGCCTCGACTGCCTTCAGGTAAGTCATGTATCCCAGACCGGTGGTCTGGTGGGTGTGAACAAATACAGGAATACCGACATTCTGCTTGATGGCGGTGACCAGATCAAAGCACTCCTTAGGGCTCATGATACCGGCCATGTCTTTGATACACAGGGAGTTGCAGCCCATTTTTTCAATGCCCTGGCTGAGCTTGACATACATATCCAGGTTGTGGATGGGTGACAGGGTGTAGCAGATGGTGCCCTGGGCGTGGCCGCCGGCCTCCAGACAGGCGTCCACCGCAGTGCGGATGTTGCGCAGGTCGTTGAGGGCGTCGAAAATACGGATGATGTCCATGCCGTTTTCCACCATGGCCTTGACAAAACGGCGAACCGTGTCGTCGGAATAGTGGTGGTAGCCCAAAAGATTCTGCCCGCGCAGCAGGGACTGCAGCTTGGTGTTTTTCATGTGGGACTTGATGGTGCGCAGGCGCTCCCAGGGGTCTTCGCCCAGATAGCGCAGGCAGGAATCGAAGGTCGCGCCGCCCCAACACTCCACAGAATGGTAGCCGGCCAGATCCATCGTATCCAGAATGTCCACAAAGTCCGCAATGGGCATACGGGTGGCCATCAGGGACTGCTGTGCATCACGCAGGACGGTTTCGGTAATGTGTATTTTTTTCACAGACAGAGATCTCTCCTTTTCGTTTAATATGAGTCTGTCATCGCAGGAAAATCCAACTATAATCTTATCATATCTGAAAGGAGAAAGAAATTGGTTTTTTACCAATGGGAGAATTTTGTGGGATATACTGATTTTTCAACAAGAAAAATGTGAAAAGTGTGTAAACTTTTTGAAAACGATCCAAAAACACAGCGTGATTTTCAGAGAAATACATAAGTGCGCCGTGCGGAGGAAAGATTATTCAAGCCGACACCGCTTTGTTACGGTTTCTGCGGCAGCGCCGTGGGCGGAAGTCTCTGTGTCGGGGACAGCGAACAGCCCCCAGAGCAGCCAGCTGATGGGCGCGGTGATGCACAGTCCCAGCCCGAAGCAGGCCTGCACCCAAACCGCGACAAGGGCGCAGCCTAAGCTGCGGCGGCAGGCGGCAGTATGGCGCAGCCGCAGCCAGCAAAGCAGACTGGCGGCGATCAGCGCCAGGCGCAGCAGCAGGCCGGGAACGCCCAGATCCAGCAAGGTGGTGAGGTATTCGTTGTGGGCGTTGTCCACCACTGTGCGCAGCGTCGTGCCGGTTTCGGCTACAGTGCGCTGAAAATGAATGTCCAGGCGCTGCGCTACGGTGCCGGGGCCGCCCCCCAGCAGGGGATGCTCCCGGACGAGTGCCAGGCACGCCCGCCAGATGCGGATACGGCTGGAGCCGAAGCTGTCCTCCACCTGCCCGTGCAGGACGCGGTGCAGCTCATAGACCGTGCCGCTGCCGCCCGGCCAGAACCAGAGCAGAAGAAAGCCGCCGGCCGCCACGGCGCAAAGCAGCAGTGCCAGCCGTTGGGGGATGCGCCTGTCCGGACGGGGGGGAAGCCGCCGGGGGAAGCGCAGCAGCAATCCCGAGACAGGAATCACCGGCAGCAGCGGCCAGAATAAATGCAGCTGTCCGCCGGTAAAGGATACCGTCCGTCCCAGAAGGGCACACAGCAGCAAAAGCAGCAGCCCGGTCATGGCCTTTTGCACCTGGCGGGGACTTTGCAGCAGCACCGGGCAGCTCAGCGCCAGGGCCACTGCCGCCGCCAGCGCGCCGGAGGAGACCCCGGAGGCCGACAGCACAAAGCACTCCAGCCCCGCTGCCGCCAGCAACAGAAGGGAGAGCCGGTCGTTCTTTTGGACAAAATCCGCCCAGAACAGAGGAATGCTCAGGCACAGAAAATCGGCAAGCAGATCCACATTGCCGATGGTACCGAGAAAAGCGCCGGCGTAACGGATGCCGCCATCATAATAGGTATAGTCCGAGGGGAAAAGCCCCAGGGGATTTTTCCCGCAAAGCTGGCCGATGGCGACCGCGCAGCAGAGACTGCCGGAAAGCGCCAGCGCGGCAAAGTAGCGCCGTCGCACCTGCCCCGTGGCGGAAACGCCCAGAAAGACAGCGCCATACAGCAGGGTGGACAGCAGGCCGTCATAGCGCCCGGCGCCCAGCAGCACGGTTTTGCCGTGGGCAGAGGCCAGGGCGGAAACACAACTCCATAATAAAAAAGCCCCTGCCAGGCAGTGCAGCGCAGACGGCCTTTTCGGCCGTACGCCGCCGCGCAGTGCCAGCAGTTCGCATATGGCCAGCCCGGCCAACCAAATTCCCGTTGCCGCAGCAAAGAACAGAAATTTGGAGCGGGTCAGCTGCTGGTAACCGCTTCCGCCACAGAACAGGGGGAAAACCAGGAGCATCAGCAAAATGTATTTATCCGTCAGCCAGCGGCAGATCCGGGTGTGTGCCACGGCCTTACAGTCCAAAGAAGCGGCGGCCGTTTTCCAAAGCGGCGGCGGCCACAGTCTCCACCGGGATACCCTTGATCTCCGCAATGCGGGCAGCGGTGTGGGGCAGCAGGGTGGAGTCGCAGCGCTTGCCCCGGCAAGGGACAGGCGCCAGATAGGGGGCGTCGGTCTCCAGCATCAGGCGATCCAGCGGACACAGAGCCAGCACCTCCGGGGCTTTTTTGGCGTTTTTGAAGGTGATCGCCCCGGTAAAGCTCAAATACCAGCCCAGATCCAGCAGCTGCCGCGCCATTTCCGGGGAGCCGGAATAGCAGTGGAACACGCCCCGCAGGCCGGGAACGCGGCGGATCAGCTCCATGCAGTCCCCATGCGCCTCACGGTCGTGGATGATGACCGGCAGATCCAGCTCCGCCGCCAGCTCCAGCTGGGAGAGGAACACCTGCTTTTGCACCTCCCGGGGAGCGCCGTCGTCATAATAGTAATCCAGACCGATCTCGCCGATGGCCTTGACCTTGGGGTGGGCGCTCCACTGCCGCAGCTTGTCCAGGCTGCCGCCGTCAAAGGCCGCGGCGTGTTCCGGATGCCAGCCCACGGCGGCGTAGACAAAGGGGTATTGCTCCGCCAGGGCGATGGCGGCCAGACAGCTGGTCTCGTCACAGCCGGGATCCAGAACCAGCTGCACACCCCGCTCCGGCAGGGAAGCGAGCAGTTCGTGGCGATCCGCGTCAAACTGCGCGTCGTCATAATGGGCATGGGTATCAAAATACATGGCAGTACACCTCTTGGAAATCAGAAAATCATATGTAACAATATTGTACAAAAAAACTCCCGCGCTTGTCAACGCAGGAGTTTTCGTCAAAAATCGGAATGTCGCAATGCGGTGCTTACAGCACAAAGGCGGCGCTGTAGCAATCCAGGGGCAGCGCCGTGCTCAGCTCGGTGAGAAAGGCGTCGTAGCCCTGGGGGCGATAGCCGACGGCAGGCGTGCGGAATTGGCCGCGGGGAAAGGGCTTTGCCTCCAGCAGCGGCAGCTGCAGCCAGGCGCGGCAGCCCTTGCCGGGGGCGCTTTCCAAACTCAGGGAACCGCCCAGCAGCTGTGCCAGCTGGCGGGCGACGGCCAGCCCCAGACCCATGCCCTCCGCCAGACGGGAGAGGTGCTTTTCCAGCGGTTCCTGGAGGTCGATGTGCAGCAGTGCCGGGTCGGCGCCCTCACCGGTATCGGTCAGGCTCAGGAAAACGGCGGTTTCCTTTCGGCGCAGCGTCAGGCAAATGTTGCCCTCCGGCGGGGTGTGGCGCAGACTGTTGCTGTAAAGCCGCAGCAGCAGCTGCTCCAGCAGCGCCTTGTCCGTGTTGACCCAGAGCAGGGAATCCGGCGGGTTCCACTGCAGATGGGCGCAGTGCTTGCCGCAAAGCTCAAGGAGCGTGGTACACAGCTCCTCGCAAAAGCCGTTCAGCTCCAGGGGCGTGGGGCGGCAGGGCAGTTCCCCGGCGCGGAGAGCGGCAAAGGCCGCGCCGGTTTCCACACTGCGGCGAATGCGGTAGTGACTGCGGTAAACGCTTTGCAGCGCGCGCTTTTTTTCATCCGGCGCCAACTCCTGCAGGGGGGACAACAGGCGTGTCATGGCGCCGCGCTGGGTTGCCAGATCGGTGCGCAGGGTGGTGCACAGCCGGGTCAGCTCTGTGCTTTCCGCCTGCACTGCGCTCAGGCAAAGTATCAGCAGCTTGTCATTGGGGCGAATGCTTTGCACATGGTACATTGTTCCGTTGATCTCCCGCCGGCAATCCGGCGCGGTCAGATTTGCCAGCAGGGCGGCAGACGGGACGGACTCCAGCAGTCGCTCTGCCGCGGGATTGCACCGCAGTAATTCTTTTCCGCGGAAAGCAAAAAAGCAGTCCCGGCTGTGACGGAACAGATGAAATTGTTCCAGCAACAGTTCACTTTCCATGCTCCGTACCTCCTTCACCCGATGATCGGGGAAAATTACGGGGGGCTATGCAGATAGCATGTGCAGATGGATGCCACTTCACTATACCAAAAAATGCCTTTCCCGACAATGGCGTTTGTCAAAATTTAGCGAAATTTGTCGAATGATGGACAAATGTGTAAAAAATAGTTTGTACGGACATTTGATACATCTCGAATATCTGCGCGTAAAATGCACAGAAAAAGCGAATTGGTGCAATTTCTGCACCAATTCGTGCAATAACAGAAAGGTGAATCCCAACAAAACAGTTGTGTCACGGGGGAAATGCGTATACAATTAGATTCGAGATGAGGTGGATCCTTTCCATCTGCAGAATTATAAGAGAAACAGTGGAGGATAGTAACTTATGAGTATTAAGGCTGCAATCAACGGCTTCGGCCGCATTGGCCGTCTGGCATTCCGTGCCGGTATCGAGCGCGGGGATATCGACTTTGTCGTCATCAACGCCCCGGATAAAACGCCGGAGCAGCTGGCTTATGTGCTGAAGTACGACACGGCGCATGGCCGCTTCCAGGGCGAGGTCAGCTATGACGAGACCCATCTGATCGTCAACGGCAAGGCCATCCCCCTGCTGAACAGCCGCAAGGCGGAGGAACTGCCCTGGGGCGAGTATGGCGCGGACTATCTGCTGGAGTGCACCGGCAAGTTCCTGACCGCCGACAAGTGCCAGCCCCATCTGGATCAGGGCGCAAAGGTGATTATCATGTCCGGCCCCGCCAAGGACGATACTCCCATGTTCGTCATGGGCGCCAACGAGGAGAAGTACACCCCCGATATGAACATTGTCTCCAACGCCTCCTGCACCACCAACTGCCTGGCGCCTCTGGCCAAGATCATCCACGATAATTTCGGCATTGCCGAGGGTCTGATGACCACCATCCATGCCGGCACGGCCTCCCAGAACACTGTGGACGGCTTCAGCAAGAAGAATTTCCGTCTGGGTCGTTCTTCTTATGACAACATCATCCCCACCAGCACCGGCGCGGCCAAGGCCGTGGGCAGAGTCATCCCTGACCTCCAGGGCAAGCTCACCGGTACCAGTATGCGCGTTCCCGTGTCCAATGTTTCCGTTGTGGATCTGACGGTCAAGCTGGAAAAGGGCGCGACCTATGAGGAGATTTGCGCGGTCATGAAAGCCGCCTCCGAGAGCGATCGCTACCGTGGTATCGTGGAGTATGTTGACGAGCCGCTGGTTTCCAGCGACTTCCGCAGCGATGCCTGCACCTGCATCTTTGACGCCCAGGCGGGTATCGCCCTGAACGACAACTTCGTCAAGCTGATTGCCTGGTACGACAACGAGTGGGGCTATTCCTGCAAAATGCTGGAGCTGATGGCGCACATCCACGCGGTGCGCACCGGCGCAAAGCAGGGCTGATTTTCGCCTTGCTTCCGTAATAGAGTAAAAAAGAGAAAGGCTGTGATGCCTTTCAGCTTGTCAAAAAAGTCCCGGAAGTCCGGGACTTTTTTGACTTCGCTTATCCGCCGAGTATTTTGGCGCAGCCAAAATGCTGTAGGAAAGCCCAGAAGGGGCTTTCCGCGGCGGTTTATCTGATTGAGGTGGGTCTTGACCCCCTCAAACTCCCCCGCTGCTGCGGTGGCTTCTGCTGGCTGCCTGTTTTTTGACAGCCTCAAAGGCTGTGATGCCTTTCTCTTTTTATACCGATAATTATGTATGACACTGTGGACGAAATCGCCCTGACAGATGGAATAAATGACAAATTTATGTTTTTTCTTGCTTTTGTGGGCGGAAAGTGCTATGCTGTTCATATATATTTTGAGATCAAACAAGTTGAAATGGCGAAGCAGCATAAAGGGAAAAATCAGAAGAGATCCGCATGGAAGCGCAGCGCGCTCGGCAAGCGGATTTTGTATGATTGTGCAAAGGGAAGCCCCGCGAAAGCGGCGCGCCAGAGCCTGTGGTGTGTTTTCAGCCACAGGCTCTCCTTATACGCCTGTCTTCTTGTCCGCTTGTTACGGACGAAAAAGGCGGAAAATCCGTGTTGGAAAAACAACAAGCGGCGCTGCCAAATCACTTGTTGTATGATTGAAGGAGGGGCCTTATGAAACTGACAGGCGCGCAGATCGTGATCCAGGCGCTGCTGGAGCAGCAGGTGGACACTATTTTCGGGTATCCCGGCGGCACGATCCTGAATGTTTATGACGCCCTGTATGATTACAGGGACAAAATCACCCATATTCTTACCGCACACGAGCAGGGCGCGGCGCACGCGGCCGATGGCTATGCCCGCAGCACCGGCAAGGTGGGCGTATGTTTTGCCACCTCCGGCCCGGGGGCGACCAATCTGGTCACCGGCATCGCCACGGCGTATATGGACTCCTCTCCCGTGGTGTTCATTACCTGCAATGTTGCGGAAAAGCTGATGGGCAAGGACACATTCCAGGAAGTGGACATCACCGGCATTTCCATGCCCATCACCAAGTGCAATTATCTGGTGAAGGATGTCAACGAGCTGGCCGATGTGATCCGAGAGGGCTTTGCCATTGCCCGCAGCGGCCGTCCCGGCCCGGTGCTGATCGATATTGTCAAGAATGTGACCGCGGCCGAGGCGGAATACGAATATCTCCCTGTGGAGCAGCACGCGGAGCACGGCCGTCTGGCGCAGCTGCTGCGCCGGGCTTCCCATGACCTCAAGCCGCCCCGCACCGACCGGGACGATGTGAAGCGGCTGCTGGAGATGATCGAGCAGTCCGAGCGCCCGCTGGTTCTGGTGGGCGGTGGTGTGATCCGCTCCAAGGGCGCGGTGCCGGAGTTCCGGAAGTTTGTGGAAACCCTTGGCGTGCCGACGGCTTCCACCATCATGGGCGGCGGCGCGCTGCCGGGCAATCACCCCCTGTTTACCGGCATGATCGGTATGCACGGCTCTCTGGCTTCCAATATGGCCTCGGCCGAGTGCGATCTGCTGATCGCCATTGGCTGCCGCTTTTCCGACCGGGTCGCCACAGATCCCAATTCCTTTGCCAGCCAGGCAAAGATCGTACACATCGACATTGACCGCGCGGAGATCGACAAAAATGTACTCACCGACCATCACATCATCGGCGACGCCCGGTGTGTGCTGGCGCTGCTCAACGAAAACCTGCCTAAGAAGGATCTGGCGCAGTGGCGGGAGCATGTGTTTGCCCGCAAGGAAAGCCCCCGCAACAAGGGCAACAGCCTTCGCGCCTTTGAAATTCTAGAGGAGATCCAGGCGGCGGACTATGACACCATTGTCGCCACCGATGTGGGACAGCACCAGATGTGGTCTGCCCAGTACTTCCATTTCTCCCGTCCCGGCCAGCTGTTGACCTCCGGCGGCTTCGGCACCATGGGCTTCGGCCTGGGGGCTGCGCTGGGCGCAAAGGTGGGCAATCCCGACCAGACGGTGGTGCTTTGCACTGGGGACGGCTGCTTCCGCATGAACTGCAACGAGCTTTGCACCGTGGAGCATTATAACATCCCGGTCATCATCGTGATTTTCAACAACCACACCCTGGGCATGGTGCGGCAGTGGCAGACGCTGCTGTATCACCAGCGGTATTCCGAGACCACTCTGGACAGGGGGCCGGACTTTATCAAGCTGGCGAACGCCTATGGCATCCAGGGCGAGCGCGCGGCCAGCCGCGAGGAATTTGCCGCGGCCTATCGCCGCGCCAAGGAAAGTGGAAAGCCCTACCTGATCGAATGTGCGATCGACATTGACGACAAAGTGCGTCCCATGGTCAGCGCCGGTACCCCGGTGACGCAGCTGCTGCTGGATTAAGGAGGTTTGGCTATGAGTGAAGTAACGCGCCATACCCTGTCTGTGCTGGTGGACAACTCCGCCGGTGTGCTCAGTCAGGTATCCCGCCTGTTTTCCCGAAAGGGGTATAACATCGAGTCTCTGGCCGTGGGCACCACGGATAGTCCCGAGGTCTCCCGCATCACCATAGAAGTGGTTTGCGACGACCGCCAGGTCGAACAGATCATGAACCAGCTGCGGAAGCAGTTTTCTGTCTACTCCGTCCAGCTGCTGGATCCGGACAATTCCCTCCGCCGGGAGCTTGTGCTCATCAAGGTGCGGGCGGAAAGCCGCGGTGTCCGGAACGAGATCATCCAGATCGCCGGCATTTTCCGCGCCTTTATCATTGATGTCTCCACCAAGACCATGACCCTGGCGGTCATCGGCAAGGAGTCCAAGGACGCGGCGCTGGAAAACCTGCTGCGGGAGTTTGGCATTCTGGAGCTGGTGCGCACCGGCATGGTTGCGCTGGAGCGCGGCGAATTCACCATCAGCGATGAGCGCAAGGAGACGACCGAGTTCAACCTGGGCAAGCGTTCCCGCTGATTCCCAATTGCTAGCATCCGGGGTTTCCCGGACGATATATTTAAGTTCTTTTCATTACAAAAGGAGTGTTTTATCATGGCGAAGATGTACTATGCAAATGACTGCGACATCAATGTCCTCAAGGGAAAGAAAATCGCTGTTGTGGGGTATGGCTCTCAGGGTCACGCTCACGCAATGAATCTGCGTGACAGCGGCTGCGATGTGATTATCGGTCTGTACAAGGGCGGCAAGAGCTGGCCTGTTGCAGAGAAGGACGGCTTTACTGTCATGACCACCGCAGAGGCCACCAAGATCGCCGACATCATCATGATCCTCATCAACGATGAGCGTCAGGCGGATATGTACGCCAAGGACATCGCCCCCAACCTGACCGAGGGCAAGGCGCTGATGTTTGCCCACGGCTTTAACATCCACTACGGCCAGATCAAGCCCCCTGCGAATGTGGATGTGCTCATGATCGCCCCCAAGGGCCCCGGCCACACCGTCCGCAGCCAGTATGTTGCCGGTAAGGGCGTGCCCTGCCTGATCGCAGTGGAGCAGAACGCCACCGGTAAGGCCTATGACATCGGCCTGGCCTATGCTGCCGGTATCGGCGGCGCCCGCGGCGGCGTGATGGAGACCACCTTCCAGGATGAGACCGAGACCGACCTGTTCGGTGAGCAGGCTGTCCTGTGCGGCGGCGCTGTGGAGCTGATGAAGCTGGGCTTTGAGACCCTGGTCGAGGCCGGCTATGCCCCCGAGAACGCCTACTTCGAGTGCATTCACGAGATGAAGCTCATCATCGACCTGATCAACAAGGGCGGCGTTGCCATGATGAACTACTCCATCTCCGATACCGCAGAGTACGGCGAGTATGTCTCCGGTCCCCGCGTGCTGCCCTATGAGGAGACCAAGAAGAACATGAAGGCTGTCCTGACCGACATCCAGAACGGCAAGTTCGCCGGCAACTGGATCGCCGAGAACAAGAACGGTCGCTGCTTCTTCAACGCCTCCCGCCGTCAGATGGCCAAGCATCAGATGGAGACCGTTGGCGCAGAGCTGCGTAAGAATATGCTCTGGGGCGACGATTCCGATCCCGATACTGCCTCCAACTAAGGCAAAACCGCATAGCTTTTCTGATCCCCCGGCTTTTGCCGGGGGATTTTTGTGATATTCCTTGCGCGGCAAGCCTTTGCGTGCTATAATACAAGAATATTCATGCGTAAAATACTACACACGAATGCAATTTTATTTACTTTTCTGGAGGTAGTTCCATATGCGTTCCGATCATGTGAAAACAGGGATGCCTGCGGCACCCAACCGTTCCCTGCTGTATGCCCTTGGGCTGACGGAGGAGGAATTGTCTCGTCCGCTGATTGGCGTTGTCAGTTCCTTTAACGAGATCGTTCCCGGTCATATGCACCTGGACAAGATCGCCGAGGCAGTGAAAGCCGGCATTCGCGCCGCCGGCGGTACGCCCATTATGTTCCCGGCCATTGCCGTTTGCGACGGCATTGCCATGGGTCATGTGGGAATGCGTTATTCTCTGGTTACCCGTGACCTGATCGCCGATTCCACTGAGGCCATGGCCATGGCGCATCAGTTCGATGGCCTGGTCATGATCCCCAACTGCGACAAAAATGTTCCCGGTCTGCTGATGGCGGCGGCGCGAGTGAATATCCCCACCATTTTCTGCTCCGGCGGCCCCATGATGGCCGGTCAGCTGCGCAACGGCAAGCGTACCTGCCTGAGCCATATGTTCGAGGCCGTTGGCGCATACTATGCGGGAACGCTGGATGAGGAGGGCGTACGGGACTACGAGGAAAACGCCTGCCCCACCTGCGGCTCCTGCTCCGGTATGTACACGGCAAACTCCATGAACTGCCTGACGGAAGCCCTGGGCATGGCGCTGCCCGGCAACGGCACGATCCCGGCGGTCAGCTCTGCCCGCCTGCGCCTGGCCAAGCACGCCGGTATGCAGGTCATGAAGCTGGTGGAACAGAACCTCTGTCCCCGGGACATCATGACACAGGCGGCCTTCCACAACGCCGATACGGTGGATATGGCGCTGGGCTGCTCCACCAACACCATGCTGCATCTGCCGGCCATCGCCCACGAGTGCGGCGTGGAGCTGGATCTGGATATGTCCAATGAGATCTCCGCCAAGACGCCCAACCTGTGCCATCTGGCGCCTGCGGGCGAGACCTATATGGAGGATCTGAACCATGCCGGTGGCGTTCACGCGGTCATGGCAGAGCTGAAGAAGAAAGACCTGCTGGATCTGAAGTGCAAAACCGTGACCGGTAAGACGCTGGGCGAGAATCTGGAGGGCGTGGTCAACCGGGACACCAATCTGATCCGCCCGGTGGAGAATCCCTATTCTCCCGATGGCGGCATTGCGGTGCTCAAGGGCAATTTGGCGCTGGAGGGCTGCGTGGTTAAGCGCAGCGCGGTCGCCCCGGAGATGATGCAGCACACCGGCCCGGCGCGGGTGTTCAACAGCGAAGACGAGGCCATTGAGGCCATTTATGCCGGCAAGATTGTGGCCGGGGATGTGGTGGTCATCCGTTACGAGGGTCCCAAGGGCGGTCCCGGTATGCGGGAGATGCTCAACCCCACCTCTGCCATTGCTGGCATGGGTCTGGACAAGGAAGTGGCGCTGATCACAGACGGCCGCTTCTCCGGCGCGACTCGCGGCGCGTCCATTGGTCATGTTTGCCCCGAAGCCGCCCAGGGCGGTATTATCGGCCTGGTGGAGGAGGGCGATCAGATCGCCATTGATATCCCGGCCTGCTCCATCCAGCTGCTGGTGGATGACGAGACACTGGCTGCCCGCCGTGCCAAGTGGGTCTGCCCGCCGCCGAAGATCACCACCGGCTATCTGGCGCGGTATGCCAAGTATGTCAGCTCCGTGGCCAAGGGCGCCATTATGGAATAAGCCGGGAGGCGAGCAACATGGAAGCGAAATTCAAGGAATTGTCCATTCAGCTCCGTTCGTTGGTGGTGTTTCGCGCCCTGGCGGAGGGAGAGATCCTCACAAAGCTGGACGCCTTTTTCCACACCGCCCCGGAGGATACGGAGGCGCGGGTGGCGGCGTATCGGGACTTTGTCGCGGCGCTGTATGAGACCGGCTGGGACTTTTCCCGGTACCTGCTGAAGGCCGCCGTGGAGGATGAAAACATCTATGTGCAGCGCTTGGCGGAGGGGGAGGAGATCCCCCAGTTGCTGCAGGACTGCCTGGACAGCGAGCTGCAAATTCTCAATGCCCTGGCCAAGCTGGATGCGGATACCCTTTGCGCCGCCACCGGATACCACGGCGCGCTGCCCCGGTTTCTGACCAGCGAGCTGGACTTTCCCGGGGAATACCAGGCGCGGCTGGCGGATGTGGACAAAAACGGCTACGGCATCTATGCCCGGAACATCATGTTCCGGGTGGAGCATGAGGAGATCGTCCCGGTGGACTCCGCAGATCATATCAGTGTGGAGAATCTGACCGGCTACGAATACCAGCGCCAGCAGGTGCTGGAAAACACAAAGGCGCTGGCCATGGGTTTGCCGGCGGCCAATGTGTTGCTCAGCGGCGATGCGGGAACGGGAAAATCCACCACGGTCAAGGCGGCGGTCAACCTGTACGCCAAGGACGGCGTGCGCCTGATCGAGCTGCGCAAGGAGCAGCTGCGGCTAATCCCCAGTATTATGGGAAAGCTGCAGCATAATCCGCTGAAATTCATCCTGTTTCTGGATGATCTTTCATTCCAGACCAATGACGATGACTTCACCAGTCTGAAAGCCATGCTGGAGGGCTCCTCCAGCGCGCGGGCTTCCAATGTGGTGGTCTATGTGACAAGCAACCGCCGGCATCTGGTCAAGGAGAGCTTTTCCGAGCGGGAGACCGGCGATGATATCCACCGCCGCGATACCATGCAGGAGCTGCTGTCCCTGTCGGAGCGCTTTGGCCTGAAGGTGCGCTTCATGTCCCCGGACAAGCAGAACTATCTGGAGATCGTCCGGGCGCTGGCAAAACAAAAAGGCATCACCCTGCCCACAGAAGAGCTGGAAAAACAGGCGGAAGCCTTTGCGCTGGAAAAGGGAGGTCGTTCTCCCCGTGCCGCAGTCCAGTTCACGGACAGCCTTCTGGCGATGCAGAAACAATAGGAGGTTTACAGGCTGTGCTTACCCTTGATAAAGTTTACCAGGCAAGTTATGTTCTGAAAGATGTAGTTCGGAAAACCGATGTGATCTATGCCCCCCATATCAACGAGGCGGCAGAGGTCTATCTGAAAACGGAAAATTTACAGGTCACCGGCTCCTTTAAGGTGCGGGGCGCCTATTACAAAATGTCCCAGCTCACGGAGGAGGAAAAGGCCAAGGGCGTGATCGCCTGTTCCGCCGGCAACCATGCCCAGGGTGTGGCGCTGGCGGCGCAGAAAAACGGGATCAAGGCCGTGATCTGCCTGCCGGACGGCGCACCCATCTCCAAGGTGGAGGCTACCAAGAGCTACGGCGCGGAGGTGTGCATGGTCAAGGGCGTGTATGACGACGCCTATGCCAAGGCGCTGGAGCTGCGGGACGCCAACGGCTACACCTTTATTCATCCCTTTGACGATGAGCTGGTCATTGCCGGTCAGGGTACCATCGCTCTGGAGCTGATGGATCAGCTGTCCGATATTGACGCGGTGGTCGTTCCCATCGGCGGCGGCGGCCTGATTTCCGGCGTGGCCTATGCGATCAAGGCGCTGAATCCGGAGATCAAGGTCTACGGCGTACAGGCCGCCGGCGCACCCAGTATGCTCAATGCCCGGAACAAGGGCGAGATCGAAACGCTGCCCAGCGTTTCGACTATTGCGGACGGCATTGCGGTCAAGCGTCCGGGAGACCTGACCTATGAGATTTGCAGCAAGTGCGTGGATGACATTGTCACCGTGACCGATGACGAGATCTCCGCCGCCATTCTGGCGCTGATGGAGCAGCAGAAGCTGGTGGCCGAGGGCGCCGGCGCAACGCCTGTGGCCGCGGTCATGTTCAACAAGCTGCCCATTCAGGGCAAGCGTGTGGCCTGCATCGTCTCCGGCGGCAACATTGATGTGACGATCCTGTCCCGAGTCATCAAGCGCGGTCTGCTCATGAGCGGCAGAAACTGCCAGATGACTATCGAGCTGATGGACAAGCCCGGCCAGCTGGAGCTGGTGTCCCATATTATCGCGGCGGAGGGCGGCAATGTGATCACCGTCCACCACGAGCGGGCAAACGAGGGCAGCGACATCAACGGCTGCTATCTGCGAATCGAAATGGAGACCAGAAACTTTGAACATATTGCGCAGATTCGCAAGGCACTGACCGATGCGGGACTGCATATTGTGTACCAAAACTGAAAACAATGAAAAAATTTCCCACAGCCAGGCAAAAGGCTGTGGGAAATTTTTGTTTATCGTTTTATAATTCCTCCGCGAACATCACGCCCGGCAGATCCCGGATATCGGATAAGACCATGGCGTGATCCACATGGTGGTCGGTCTGCACGACCATGCGCATGGCCGTGATTTCCAAATTGGTGCGGCCGACCCACTCAAACTCACTGACGCGCCAGCCCAGCTTATGGATGCCTTTCAGTACAGAAGAAAAGCGATGGGAGCTGTCAAATTCCAGATACAGGGAGATCGCCGTGGAGGGACGAACGCGGGTCTCGTCCCAGCGGTTGAGCAGGATCAGCACAAAATACAGCGCCGCCAGCATGACCAGCGCGGCCTCGAAGTACCCAACGCCCACGGCCAGACCCATGCAGGCGGAAGCCCAGAGTCCGGCGGCGGTGGTCAGACCACGCACTTGGCTTTTTCCGGTGAAGATGATGGTGCCGGCGCCTAAAAAGCCGATGCCGCTGATGACCTGCGCGCCCAGACGGGCGGGGTCGCCGGTGTGTCCGGCCCACAAAAACAGGTACTGGTTGACGATCATGGTGGAGGCTGCACCGACGCACACCAGCATATGGGTCCGCAGACCGGCGGCCTGGTGCCGCCGTCCCTGATTCAGGCCGATCACGCCGCCGCAGAGGACAGCCAGCACAAAGCGAAGACACACAGAAACCAGATTCAGTTCACGAAGATATTCCAGCAGCGCAAGCCCCATAGACAATAGCCCTTTCCCCGGTTAAAATTCTCGTTTCAGCTGACGGGTGAACAGCTGATCCACGCAGATTTTGGGGTCTGCGTTTTCGTACAGCATATCGTGTACCGCAGTACAGATGGGAAGATCTACATGGTACTGCTCTTTCAGCGCCATCAGTGCCTCCACCGTATAGTAGCCCTCCGCCAGCTTGCCAAAGGGTTCTTTTCGGACAAAACTCTCGCCAAAGCGGCGGTTGTGGCTGTGCTGGGAAAAAACCGTGGCCTCATAGTCGCCCAGGTGGCACAGGCCGTAAGCGGAAAGCTCGCTGCCGCCCATGGCGGCAATCAGACGGGCAATCTCCCGGGTGCCGCGGCTCATGAGCGCGCCCTTCAGGCAGACCAGATCCAGCCCGTCCAGCACGCCGGCGGCAATGCCGATGACATTTTTTGCCGCCGCGCCGACCTCGTTGCCCAAAAGATCTGTGCCATAGTAAAAGCGGATCAAATCGCCGGAAAAGGCGTGGATCAGCTTGTCCTGCAGTTGGGCGTCGGCGCTGTCGATCACCATGCAGTTGGGAACGCCGCGGGTGAACTCCTGCACATGGCCGGGGCCAAGCCAGACCGCCGTACGGCAGCGGTCGCCATAGGCATCTGCGACAACCTGGGTCAGGCGGCGTCCCGTGTGCATTTCCAGACCCTTCATGCACAGCACAATGTCCTTTTCCGCCGCGCCATAGGGGCGCAGCTCCTCCAGCAGCGCGGCCAGCGCCTGGCTGCCAACGGAGATGACCATTACCTGGGCGTCCCGGATGCAGTTGGGATCGGTAGACAGGTGCATTTCGTCCTGCAGGGTCAGATAGTCATTTTTGCGTTCCGCCAGAAAGCGCTGCATATTCCGGCTTTCCGGGCGGCCATACAGGGTAACGGTGTGTCCGGTGCGGCAGAGGTACCAGGCGATAAAACTGCCCCAACGGCCGCAGCCTACAACAGTAATATTCATGGAATCATTCCTCCTTGGAGTAAAAAAGCAAACAAGGCTGTCAGAAAACAGGCAGCCAGCAGAAGCCTCCGCAGCAGCGGGGGAGTTTGAGGGGGGGCAAGACCCGCCTTCATTAGATAAACACGCCGCCTTTTGGCGGCGCGTTTATGGTTTATCGAATCAGAAACCAAGATTCATGCCGCCGGTGAGCTTGGACATACTGGCGCTGGCATTGTCCTCCGCCTTGCGCATGGCCTCGTTCACCGCTGCGATCACCAGATCCTGAAGCATTTCCACATCATCGGGATCCACAGCCTCCGGATCGATCTCCAACGCAGTCAGCTCGCGTTTGCCGGATACGATCGCCTTGACCACGCCGCCGCCGGCGGTGGCCTCGTAGCTGCGCTGCTCCAGATCCTGCTGCATTTTCAGCATTTCCTGCTGCATTTTCTGTGCCTGCCGGATCATATTCATGTTCATGCCGCCGCCGGGCATACCGCGAAATCCGCCTTTTGCCATAACTAGGGTTCCTCCTTATACTTTTTCACACAATAGTGACATTTTCAAATTTCATCAGGGATTCCAGGGGATCCGGCTCCGTCGTGCCGCTGCCGGTGGGCTGGGGCGCGGGGGCGATTCCCTCGGCAAATTTGACCTGCATGGGCCGACCGGTCAGAGCTTCCGCCAGCTTGCGCAGTTCCTCCCGTCCCTTTTCCAGAATGCCCCGGGAGAACTTGTTCTGGGCATACAGCCGCAGTTCTCCGGGCAGCACCTCGCCTTTGCATTGGTAGTCATCGCTGACGATCATGGAAAGGGAAGGGGGCAAATCCTTGATCGCCTTGTCCAAAAACGCTTTCCAGTCGCTGCCGGTACCCTCCGGCGGCGGGGAAAGCGGCGCTTCCGATGCAAAGTCCGCTTCCGGCTCCGGGATAGCTTCCGGTATGGGTTCCGGCTTCGGGGCGGATGCGGGCTGCGGCCGGGGTTCCGGTGCAGCCGCTGGGGGAGCTGGCGATTCATCCATCTCCCAAGGTGGCAGATCCTCGTCCGTAGGGGGTGGGGGCATATCCTCCGGAGCCTCCTCCGGCGGTGCTGCCGGCACGATGGGCGCGGGGGCTGCCGGAGCGCTTACCGCCGCGACAGTCGCCGCAGGGCGCTGCACCACAGGGAGAGCGCCCTGCTCCAGACGCGCCACGCGGCTTTCCAGTGCGGCCAGTCCGCCGGCCAGCGCTGGTTCGCACAGGCGCACCAGACACAGCTCCGCAATGGTACGGCTGCCCTGGGAGGAGGTGTGCATATCCCGCAGGGATTTTTGTATGGTTTCCAGCTGCCAGAGCAGCTCCTCCGTAGAGAGCTGTGCCGCCAGCGGGGTGAGGGCTTCGGTGTCGTAGGCGCCGGAGCAAAGGGCGGCACCGGCCTTGCCGGATACCCGCAGCAGGAGCGTGTCCCGCAGCAGGGTGGAAAGTTCATTTAACAGGGTGGCGGGGTCTTTTCCCGCCTGCCACAGGGCGGAAAACTGCGCCAGCGCCCCGGCGGTTTCACCGGCACGAATGCGCCGCAGTAGTTCCAGAATATGCAGACTGCCGGCAAGTCCCAACGCCTGCAGTACCCCATCGGTGTCGATGACCGGCAGGGAGGCGCACTGATCCAGCAGGGAAAGTCCGTCCCGCATGGCGCCGTCCGCCAGGCGTCCAAGCAGCGCTGCGGCCTCCGGCTGGAGGGGAAGCTGCTCCTGCTGTGCTACATACAGCAGTCGTGCGGCAACGGTGTCCGCATCCAGGCGGCGAAAGCTGTGCCGCTGGCAGCGGGAGAGGATCGTGGCCGGGACCTTTTGCAGCTCCGTGGTGGCAAGGATGAACAGCAGATGCTCCGGCGGCTCCTCAAGAATTTTCAGCAGGGCATTGAATGCGGAGATGGACAGCATATGTACCTCGTCGATGATGTACACCCGCTTTTTTACGGAGGCGGGGGAGAACACAGCCTCGTCCCGCAGGGCGCGGACATTGTCCACGCCGTTGTTGGAGGCGGCGTCCAGCTCCACAACATCCATCACGGAGCCATCCTCAATGCCCCGGCAGGCCGGGCATTGGTTACAGGGGTTGCCGTTGACCGGGTTTTCACAGTTGACTGCCTTGGCCAGGATCTTGGCGCAGGTGGTCTTTCCGGTGCCGCGGGTGCCGATGAACAGATAGGCATGGCTCAGGCGGCCGGTGGCAACCTGTTTTTTCAGCGTTTCGGTGATCTGGGGCTGGCCGACCACATCGTCAAAGCTTTTGGGCCGCCATTTGCGGTAGAGTGCCTGATACATGGTCCTTCCCCCATTTCGTGCAAAGTGTTTTTCCATGTCGGCGGACATGACAAAAGCATGACGCGACCGGAAAGAAAAGGTACGGCCAATGGCAAGACTGCACACCCTTCCTCGAATAAGTGATCCATCCGTTACCGAAGCAGCCAACTCAAACCCGGCAGCCTCGCGGCACACGGGGGTGCCCGCTTAATGCTGCTCGGTTCCCCGCCTGACATGGTTCACGGGTTCCCGTTGCGCGAGACCGGGTCATCAACGCTGCTTACTCCGGGCAGACGACACATCACATATCCTCAGTCGGGAATTCATCCCTGCTGTAGCGGATTGCAGGAAAAGGGCACCGCTAGCTCCCCGACTAGTGCAGCCTTGCCACGGGCCGTACCTTGTTAGTATACCCTATCTTGCCCTAAAAGGCAAGTGGCAAGTTCAATTGTAAAGAAGAATCAGAGCACTTTTCCCAAAACGCGGAAATACTCCGGGTTGGATACCACGACATCCGGGTATCCGGGGCTGAGGGTTTGCAGCCGAATGCCGCCCACGCGATCCCGCAGCCGGCGGAAATAGGCGTGACCCTCGTACAGGAAAATGCCCAGCTCGCCATTGGCCAGCTCGGGCTGCTGGTGGATCCAGATGATCTGGCCGTCGTGAAAGTCCGGTTCCATGCTGTCGCCCACAACACGAACGCCATAATTGGCGGCCACGGGGACATCCAGCCCGACCTCGACCTTTTCGTAGTCGGTGCTGTCCAAAAACTGCCCGGTGTTGTTGGCGTCCTCCAAATCATACAGCGGAAGAAAACGCGCTTCCAGCTGTAAGGCGGGTTGGATCTCCCGCTCGTAATTGCCGCTCATACGCAGCAGGTCGGCATATTCCATGACCCGCTTGCGGCCCTCACTGTTCAGACCGCGCAGGACGCTTTCGCCGCGGTCAAGAAATTCTCCCATTACATCTACCACGACCAGCGCATCGCACAGCGCCAAAAACTGGCCGGCGTTGGGAGAAGTCATACCTTTTTCCCATTTGGAAATCGCCTGATTGGTGATCTCAAAGCCTCTTTTTGTCAGTTCGGCGGCCAGCACCGTTTGGGACAGACCGGCCTCCTTGCGGAGAGAGGCGAGTTTTTCGCCAAGATTCAACAGTGTACATCCTTTCTGGGATCGTTCCCTGAACAATCGCCACCTATTCTATTATAGAATAAGCAAAAATTCAAGAACTTTTCTCAAAATTGTACAGGAAAACAAAGGGGAAATATCTTTATTGGCGAAAATGCGCAAAAATCAAAAGAAAAAATCTGCCACGGTTTTTACCGTGGCAGATAAAAGAAGCCTAATAAAACAGCTTTCTGCAAGCCGGAGCTTACATCCAAGTGGGCTTGCCCCACTTTTCAAAGCCGTCGCGAATGAATTTATCCTTGTCCACATATTTGGCGCGGCGCTTGATAAACCAGATGGAGGCGATGAAATAGAACAGGCAGCCGAAAATCATGCTGATTGCATAGGTCAGATGCATACCGAACATGGCGATGCAGGCCAGGATGATGGTGATCAGCATGGGCAGGGGATACAGCGGGGCAGTGTAGCCGCGCTTGACCTTGTCCAGGGGATACATCTTCCGGAAGCGGATCATCATGACACAGGTGATGATGCACACCAGCAGGGCGGACAGAATGGCAAAGGTAACCAGCTGATCCAGCATACCGGAGAAGGCAAATACCATTGCCAGCGGCAGCAGGATGATGATGGCGCGGTGGGGAGAGCCGAACTTGGGGTGCTTTTTGCCAAAGAAGCTGGGCAGCAGACCGTCATCCGACATGGACTGCCAGGCGTGGCTGGCGTCGTTGATGCAGCCGTTGACACTGGCCAGGCAGGCCAGCAGCGTACCGATGAACAGCAGCACTGCAACAAACAGCTTGCCGGTTGCCAGCGCGGCCTCATACAGGGGATACACGGAGGGGCCGAGGGTAGCCGTGTCCATCAGGCCGGAGCAGACGAACCAGGTGATGGTACCGCCGATGACCAGCGTTGCCAGACCCACCATGGCGCCGACAGGCAGCGAACGGTTGGGGCTGCGGCATTCGCCGGCGGCAAGCGCCGTGCCGTCGATGCCGAGGAAGAACCAGATGGAGAACTGCATGGCTGCCAGAACGCCCAGGAAGCCATAGGGGATACCATCGGTCAGCTCCTTGAGGTTGAGCAGCGTGGTCTGGGGATTGAAGCAGCTGGTGGACATGAGCAGAACAATGATGCAGATAAAGGCCACAATGGCGATCACAAAGTTCAGCGTCAGGGTGCCATGGGAGCCGTGATAGTTGACATAGGAAAACGCCAGCAGCGTCAGAATGACAAAGGGTACGGCGCTGATGTTGGGATTGATGGCCTGCAGCAGCTGTCCCACGACCAGCGCGTCGGCCGCTTCCAGCATGGTGTATTCCAAAATCATCATCAGGGCAATGTTAAAGGCGGCCAGGGGGCCGAGCAGATACTTCGCCATGGCGTACTGTCCGCCGCCGTTGGGCAGGACAGAGGACATTTCCGAGTTCATCATAATCAGACCGACAAACATCATGGACATGGTCCAAATGCCGATCAGGGAGCCGACAGAGCCGCCCTGCACGATTGTCAGGTTCCAGCCCATGTAGTCGCCGACCATCACAACGCCGACGCCCAAAGCCCAGATATGGATGGGGCTGAGGGTGCGGTGGATCAGGTGCTTGGCTTTTTCTTTCTTACTCATTCACCCTCACCTCCGTCTTTCTTGGATTTTTCTTCCTTTGCAATGGACTTTTCCGTTTTGATAAAGTCGCCCAGAAGAAGCACGGCAAAAACCGCGCAGAGCACCCAGCCGATCAGGGTGCAGAGATGACCGATATTCATCATTTCTTAAAGTCCTCCTCTTTGTTGATCATGCGCCGCAGCATATCCCGCAGCTCCGCGCTGCTCTGCTTGACGATGAAGATCAAAAGGGCGGCAACAGCACCCAGAGAACCGATCAGCATACTGGGGTGGATGTGGTATCCGGTTGCGGTGGGACCCATTTCGATGGGAAGCACGGCCGAAACCTTGATAGAGATCATGATGATCACAAAGCAGATGACCAGGACAAAGCACAGGTCGAAGACAAAGCCGCCCCGGCTTTGGTTTTTGTCGCTCAGGGGCTGCTGCTCCTGCTCTTTCTTTTCGGGCTTCATTCTGTGTCCTCCTCTCCACGGATCAGCTTTTGGTAATGGAGATCCTCTTCATAAATCGTTTCCTTGTGCTTGGCAATGTGGTGCAGCGTCGCGATCATACCCCAGACAAACACAACAATGGCGATGCAGGGCAGAACGATTAGTGCCGTTCGTCCGCCGCCTGATGTCAGCGGGATCATCTGCGAGAGAACATATACGCCGAATATGATCGCCGCCGCCGCAAAAATCACAACAGCAAGCACATCTTTGGTGAACATACTGCGGATTTTCTGCTTGTCTTTCATTTCTTTCCCCTCGATTCTGCCAAAATGAGATTTGCAATTTTTGGGATTGGCGAAAAAGGCCAGGATAAAAATTGCATACAAGCTAATATTATACGGAATAAAAAAATAGTGTCAAGAGGGAGAGGGGACAAATTTTAACATTTTGTGAAGAAAACACCACTGCAGCTGCGCCGAAACGCAAAAAGCAGTGGTGTTTTGTATACAATATAATACTTTGGAACGGTCGAAAGGCTGTGGGAAAGCCGCTCTTGGCTCTCCCTTTGGGAGAGCTGTCGCCGCAGGCGACTGAGAGGGCTCGGCAGATAATCAAGCCCCACGGGGTTCCTATGGTCTGGTCATTGTTTGCCCTCTCCGTCTTCGCTGCGCTCAGCCACCTCTCCCAAGGGGAGAGGCAAGACTGTCGAAAGCAGGCAGTTAGTAGAGATCTTCCCCGCTGCTGCGGAGGTTTTTGCTGGCGGCCTGTTTTTTGACAGCTTTGCTTACAGCATATCCACGCCGGCCTCCTGGCAGACCTTCAGGGTCACATCGTCCCAAACGGATGCCTGCACCTCGGCAATGTGCGCCTTGCCCAGCAGATACATGCAGAGACGGGACTGGCCAATGCCGCCGCCGATGGTCTGGGGAAGCTCTCCGGCCAGCAGCATTTTGTGGAAGGGCAGCGCCCGGCGATCGTCACAGCCGGCGGCGGTCAGCTGCCGATCCATGGCTGCGGCGTCCACACGGATACCCATGGAGGACAGCTCAAAGGCACGCTTGAGCACCGGGTTCCAGACCAGCAGGTCGCCGTTGAGATGCCAGTCATCATAGTCGGGAGAGCGTCCGTCGTGGGGCTTGCCGGAGCGGAGGGGCGCGCCGATCTCCATCAGGAAAGTGGTGGGATGGGACTGCACATAGACATCCTCCCGCTCCTTGGGGGTCAGACCGGGGAACATTTCCTCCAGCTCGCTGGTGGTGACAAAGCTGATCTCCCGGCGCATTTCCGGCAGCGCCTGCAGCTGAGGGAAGATGGCGCGGAGGGTGTTCTGGGTCATGGCGATAGCCTCCACGATATCGGTGACGGTGGACTGGAGGAACTGCTTGTTGCGGGCGGCGGGGTCCATGATCTTCTCCCAGTCCCACTGATCCACATAGATGGAGTGGATGTTGTCCAGCTCCTCGTCCCGGCGGATGGCGTTCATGTTGGTCACGATGCCCTCGCCCATGGAGAAGTGATAGCGGTGCAGCGCCATGCGCTTCCACTTTGCCAGAGAGTGCACCACTTGGGCGTCACGCCCCACGGCGGGGATATCGAAGCTGACGGGGCGCTCCACGCCGTTGAGGTTGTCGTTCAGGCCGGTGGAGGCCTCCACAAACAGCGGGGCGGAGACCCGGCGGAGGTTGAGCTTGCCGCAAAGGGCATCTTCAAACAGCCGCTTGAGCAGGCCGATGGCCTTTTGGGTATCGTACAGGTTCAGCCGAGAGACATAGCCCTCGGGGATATAAGACTTTTCCATACTATTAAACTCCTTTTCGCAAAAAAGCTGCGAGAGTATTTTTCGTTTTTTATGATTTATGATAAGAATAAGACTGCCGAAAAAAACCGGTGCGGCGGCTTTTCGGTACACTAATACAAGTCATCATAGCAGAATTTTGGTCAAAAGAAAAGAGAAAATCAGCAGAACGGGGAAAAAATTTCCGCCTGCCGGGATTTGCCCGCGGGGACAGGGCGCGGAAAGCAGCTTTGGGCGGAGAATCGCGCCGTTGCGGGCGTTGGTTTCAGGACGGCCTTTTGCCGAAATTGTGTTTGACATTTTTCGGCGGCGGTGTTACACTAAACGGCACAGAGGCTTTGACGGAGAAGCGCCGTTTTGCTGCGGCAAGAGAGGGACACAGCTGGTGGAAGTGTCCTGCGTGGGCAAACGGGTCAGTACCACTCCCGAGCCGTCCGGGAAAGAACCGGAACGCCTGGCGTCCGTTAGCGCGCCGCAGCAAGTGAAACCGCAGGGTGGAACCGTGCAGAATTTTGCACCCCTGGGCCGTGTGCCCAAGGGTGTTTTGTATTTTTGGAGGGAAACAAAATGGAAGAAAACAAGAACCAGTATACCTTTGAAAACCCCGAATATAAAAAGACCTACTGGCATACCTGCTCCCATGTGCTGGCGCAGGCCATGAAGCGTCTGCATCCCGAGGTCAAACTGGCCATCGGCCCGGCCATCGAGAACGGATTTTATTATGACTTTGACACCCCCACGCCCTTTTCCGAGAACCATCTGGCAGAGCTGGAGGCGGAAATGCGGAAGATCTGTAAGGAAAAGCTGAAGCTGGAGCGCTTTGAGCTGCCCCGGGAGGAGGCCATCCGCCTGATGGAGGAAAAGGGTGAGCCTTACAAGGTGGAGCTGATCCAGGATCTGCCCGAGGGCGAGGTCATCAGCTTTTATAAGCAGGGCGAGTTTACCGACCTGTGCGCTGGCCCCCATCTGGACAGCACCGGCCGCATCAAGGGCAACGCCATCAAGCTGACCGCCTGCAACGCCGCCTACTGGCGCGGCGACAGCAATCGCCAGACCCTGCAGAGAATTTACGGCGTGGCGTTCCCCAAAAAGGACGAGCTGGACGCCTATCTGGCGCGGATCGAGGAGGCCAAAAAGCGGGATCACCGCCGTCTGGGCAAGGAGCTGGGGCTGTATCTGCTCATGGAGGAGGGACCCGGCTTCCCCTTCTTCCTGCCCAAGGGCATGGTGCTGCGCAATACGCTGATCGACTACTGGCGGCAGGTGCACAAGCGCTATGGCTATGTGGAGATCTCCACGCCCATGATGCTCAACCGGCAGCTGTGGGAGCGCTCCGGCCACTGGGATCACTATAAAGAGAATATGTACACCACTGTTATTGACGACACGGATTTTGCCATCAAGCCCATGAACTGCCCGGGCGGTATGCTGGTCTATGCCAGCGAGCCACACTCCTACCGGGATCTGCCCCTGCGTATGGGTGAGCTGGGTCTGGTACACCGGCATGAGCTGTCCGGCGCGCTTCATGGTCTGTTCCGTGTGCGCTGCTTTACCCAGGACGACGCCCACATTTTTATGACCTGGGATCAGATGAAGGATGAAATCAAGAGCGTGGTCAAGCTCTTTGACGAGGTCTACTCCGTGTTTGGTCTGGAGTATCAGATCGAAGTCTCCACCATGCCGGAGGATCACATGGGCGAGCTGAAGGACTGGGAGTTTGCCACCGAGACCCTGAAAACCGCCGTCACGGAGATGGGCAAGGATTATATCATCAACGAGGGCGACGGCGCTTTCTATGGCCCCAAGCTGGACTTCCATCTGGCGGACAGCCTGGGGCGTACCTGGCAGTGCGGTACCATCCAGCTGGATATGCAGCTGCCGGAGCGCTTCGAGCTGGAATACATCGGCGCGGACGGCGAAAAGCACCGTCCGGTGATGATCCACCGCGTGGTGCTGGGTTCCATCGAGCGCTTTATCGGCGTGATCACGGAGCATTTCGCTGGCGCGTTCCCCCTGTGGCTGGCACCGGTGCAGGCAAAGATCCTGCCCATTACCGACCGCGTGGCGGAATATGCTGACCAGGTCGCGGCGGCGCTGGATCAGGCCGGCCTGCGGGTGGAAGTGGATCACCGCAACGAAAAGATCGGCTATAAGATCCGGGAAGCCCAGATGCAGAAGATCCCCTATATGCTGGTGATCGGCGACAAGGAAGCCGAGGCCGGCGCAGTGGCCGTGCGTACCCGTACCGGCGAGGATCTGGGCGCGGTGCCTCTGGCGGACTTTATCGCCAAGGCCACGGCGGAAGTAGAAAGCAAAGCCCGCTGATCAGCCGCTTTTTGCCCATCTCGGGGCAGGAAAGCTTTTCCTGGCATAAAACAGGGGCTGTCCCCGTAAGCTAATTGCAGCATATCGTACACAGGATGATGCAGGAGCAAAGGAGTGAGCGGGGATGACGGACAGAAAAAAGCTCAGCTTGCAGCTGGCGGTGATCTTTGCGGTTTTCATCGTGCTGATCAGTCTGGCGCAGCGAGCCGAAGCGGACAGCTATAAAAAAGGCTCGGTCGGCTCGGTGGTCAGCCAGATCCAGACCAAGCTGAAGAATTGGGGATATTATTCCGGCGACATAGACGGCGTGTACGGCAGCGCAACGGAGCGCGCCGTGCGGAGCTTTCAGAGCAAAAACGGCCTGACCGTGGACGGCAAGGCCGGCAGCGAGACACTCCGCGCCATGGGGATCGAGAACAGCGGCAGCGGCACCAGCCAGAACAGCGGCGAGGTGGCGCTGCTGGCAAGACTGATCTCCGCGGAGGCCAGGGGAGAGCCGTATAACGGCCAGGTCGCCGTGGGCGCGGTGGTGCTCAACCGTATCCGCCATCCCTCGTTTCCCAACACCATGTCCGGCGTGATCTACCAAAGCGGCGCGTTTTCCTGCCTGGCGGACGGGCAGTTTGACCAGCCAGTGGCGGACTCCGCCTACCGGGCGGCGCGGGACGCCATGAACGGCGCGGATCCCTCCGGCGGCGCGATCTACTATTTTAATCCGGCCACGGCCACCAACAAGTGGATCTGGTCCCGGCCGTTGATCGTGACCATCGGCAAGCACCGGTTTTGCGCGTGAGTGAAGTGTGAATTAGGAATACAATGAAAGCAGCTTGTCTTAAATGCCGAAAAAGACATTTTGAGACAAGCTGTGGACTGTTCACGATTTTGCCAAACATATGATGCAGCTTTGAAGCAATTGCTGCGTAAAGTCTTTTTTATCGGACGGCAAAGCATGCCGCCCAAGCGTGAGAGACACTGTAAGGAGGACATATCACAATGAAAAAGTATCTGGCTTTGGTTCCGGCGTTGGCATTGACCGTCTGCCTGACGGCTTGCGGCGGCCAGAACAATACGACAAACAACACCAACAACCAGCAGGGCAGCGAGGTGCCGGCCACCAGCACCGATGTCAACGCCGCAAAGGACAAGCTTTCCGGCAGAGCCCACACCGGCGAGGTGAAGTACACCGTGGATGGCGCGGAGCAGAGCCTTGCCGCCACGCTGGAGACCACGGATGACTTCAGTCTGTATGTGCCGAAGGAAAACTGGGATTCTTCTCAGGAGGACGGCAAGCTGACGGTTTCCAATCAGGACAATAACGCGGTGTCGGTGGAGATCACCAACGCTCCGTCTGCGGACGCCGCCGCCCTGCAGGCCGGCCTGCAGAACATCAGCGCCGACGCCTTTGGCGAGGGTGAGGAGATCACCACCACCAGCGGCGTGAGCGGCACCCATTTCTCTGGGGATGTAGACGGCACCCACTATTCCGCCTATGCATTTCCCAATGCCGGCGGCGCAGTCCTGGTCGTGATCCAGGGGCCGGTGGAAGCCACCGGCGAGCTGGCCGTGCTGGAGGGCATGGTAGACAGCATGGTGATTGCATAAGCATCCGCTTTTTTCACACCATGGAACGGAATTTCCGTTCCATGGTGTTTTTTGTTACAAAAAAGTTAAATGTGCGGGGAAAATCATGCGAAACGCCATTGACTTTGCGCATTTAAAGTGATAGAATCAGGAACATCCGGAGATGAAAGAGGAATTCCGGGAATTTTTCCAAGAAAAAGGAGTAATAGAGATGAAAAAAGTACTCTGCCTGGCGCTGGCCGCGGTAATGGTCTTTGCTCTGTGCGCCTGCGGCGGCAACAGCACCAAGACCGAAACGCCCGCTCCCGCGCCCGCAACGAACGGTTCCACGACCGCTACTCCCAACCCCACCGCGGCGGATGGCGAATATGTCATCGGTATCTGCCAGCTGGTGCAGCATCCCGCGCTGGACGCTGCGACCCAGGGCTTTAAGGATGCGCTCAACGACCGTCTGGGCGATGCTGTCCGCTTTGAAGAGGGCAACGCCTCCGGCGACAGCGCCAACTGCAGCACCATCATCAACGGCTTTGTGTCCTCCAATGTGGATCTGATCCTGGCCAACGCAACTGCTTCTCTGCAGGCTGCCCAGGCTGCCACCAGCACGATCCCCATTCTGGGTACCTCCGTCACGGACTATGCAACCGCACTGGAGCTTTCCGACTGGAACGGCACCGTGGGCGGCAACCTGTCCGGTACCTCCGATTTGGCGCCTCTGGATGAGCAGGCGGCCATGATCCAGGAGCTGTTCCCCGATGCCGAGACCGTGGGTCTGCTGTACTGCTCCGGCGAGCCCAACTCCGTGTACCAGTGCACCGAGATGGAGAAGTACCTGACCGATGCCGGTTATAAGGTGGAGTGGTTTGCCTTCACGGATACCAACGATGTTACCTCCGTGACCCAGAGCGCAGCGGACAAGAGCGATGTCATCTACATCCCCACCGATAACACTGCCGCTTCCAACACCGAGGCCATTGCCAATGTGCTGCTGCCCGCCGGTGTCCCCGCTGTCTGCGGTGAGGAGGGCATCTGCTCCGGCTGCGGTGTCGCCACCCTGTCCATCGACTACTTCGAGCTGGGCTATGCCACCGGTGAGATGGCCTATGAGATCCTGGTCAACGGCGCCGACATCAGCACCATGAAGGTGCAGACCGCGCCCAATGTCACCAAGAAGTACAATGCCGCGAACTGTGAGAAGCTGAACATCAAGGTTCCCGGCGATTACGAGTCCATCGAGCTGGAGGAGTAATTTCCCCTGCACAGCAAATTTATATGCACCCTGCATAATCCAAACAGAGCCGGTTTGTTATAAGAACCGGCTCTGTTTATGCCGCAGAATGACGCTTCTGCGGAGACTGTGAAAAACAGTTCTGCGAAGTCAAAAAAGTCTTCGATTTTTTTGACAAGCGAAACGGAGGAAAGAGTATGGTTTTTATTTCTGGCTTGTTAAGCTCCATGCCGGGCGCGGTATCCCAGGGACTGATCTGGGGTATTATGGCCATCGGCGTTTATATTACTTTTCGCATTTTGGATGTGGCCGACCTGACCGTGGACGGTTCTCTCTGCACCGGCGGCGCTATGGGCGTTATGCTGATGCTCCACGGCTGCCCGCTGCCGGTGGCGCTGATCGCGGCGGTGCTGGTGGGTATGGCGGCCGGTCTGGCCACCGGATTGCTGCACACCGCCTGCGGCATCCCGGCGATCCTCAGCGGTATTCTGACCCAGCTTGCGCTGTATTCTATTAACCTGCGCATCATGGGCACCGGACTGGGCACCGGAAAGGCAAACCTGCCGATCAGCGTGGACAAGTATCATCTGCTGGTGTCCGGCCGCTTTGTGCGGGAGCTTTCTTTGCGGAACCCGCTGCTGGTTCTGGCGATTTTTGTGGTAGTCATCATTCTTATTCTCTACTGGTTTTTCGGCACGGAGCTGGGTTGCTCTCTGCGCGCCACCGGCGCCAACCCCAACATGGCGCGGGCGCAGGGCATCAACACCAACAGCAAAAAGGTGCTGGGGCTGATGATCTCCAACGGTCTGGTGGCGTTGGCTGGCGCACTGCTGGCACAGTACCAGGGCTTCTCGGATATCAATATGGGTCGCGGCGCGATCGTCATCGGTCTGGCTGCCGTGATCATCGGCGAAGTGATTTTCTCCAAGATCTTCCGCAACTTTGCGCTGCGTCTGCTGGCCTGCGCCATCGGTGCGGTGATTTATTACATCGTCATCCAGGTGGTGCTGCGGCTGGGTCTGTCCACCGACGATCTGAAGCTGCTGACGGCCATCGTTGTGGCAATGTTCCTGGCCATTCCTTTCTGGAAAAGCCGTGTGGCACGCCCCAAGGCCGCGGCGCGTTTGAACGGAGGTGGCAAGGATGCTTAAAATTCAAAACATTTCCAAAACCTTTAACGCAGGCACAGTCAACGAAAAGACTGCTCTGCGGGGCGTCAGCCTGCATCTGAATCCCGGCGATTTCGCCACTGTGATCGGCGGCAACGGCGCGGGTAAGAGTACGCTGCTCAACGCCGTGGCCGGCGTCTGGCCGGTGGATACCGGCTCCATTCTCATTGACGGGGTGGATGTGACCCGCCTGAGCGAGCATAAGCGTGCCAAATTCATCGGCCGTGTGTTCCAGGATCCCATGCTGGGCACGGCGGCGACCATGCAGATCGAGGAAAATCTGGCCTTGGCGGCACGCCGCGGGAAAAAGCGCGGGCTGGCCTCCGGCATCACCAAGGCGGAGCGGGAGCAGTACCACGAGCTGCTGAAGGTGCTGGGTCTGGGACTGGAAGACCGCATGACCTCCCGGGTGGGGCTGCTTTCCGGCGGTCAGCGCCAGGCGCTGACACTGCTGATGGCGACCCTGCAGCGCCCCAAACTGCTGTTGCTGGACGAGCACACCGCCGCCCTGGATCCCAAAACGGCGGCCAAGGTGCTGGAGACCACCGAGACCATTGTCAACAAGGACAAACTCACTACCCTGATGATCACTCACAACATGAAGGACGCCATTGCCCACGGCAATCGCCTAATCATGATGAACGCCGGCCGGGTGGCGGTGGATGTCTCCGGCGAGGAGAAAAAACGGCTGACGGTGGATCATCTGCTGGAGCTGTTTTCCAAGGCCTCCGGTGGAGAAATGCTCAGCGACCGGGCATTGCTCAGCTGACACAAGCATATATTTTTTAGAATGCATAGCAAAAGCGCCTCTGTCATCGTGCAGAGGCGCTTTTTTCTACCCGTTTTCTCCGGGGGGGATTTATCTTGCGGAGGCGTCGATAAAGGTCGGTTCCAGCTTGGAGTAGATCAGCTTCTGGCTGGAGTACAGACTGAAGCGGCCGCTGAGGAGATAGCTCAGGGCGCAGGCCATGGCGAAAAACAGCAGATTGTCGCAGCCGAACAGCTCCACGCTCAGCACAATGCTGGCCAGCGGACAGTTGACCACGCCGCAGAACAGGGAGACCAGACCAATGGCGGCGCCAAAGGCGGGATCCAGCCCCAAAAGGCCGCCGAACACGCAGCCAAAGGTGGAGCCGATGAAAAAGGTGGGGACGATTTCGCCGCCGCGGAAGCCCGCACCCAGCGTCAATGCGGTCAGCAGCAGCTTGAGGGCAAAGGCATAGGGAACGGCCTGGCCGCTGAGTGCCCGGGCGATCACCTCGCCGCCGGCGCCATTGTAGTCCCGGGAGCCGCTGAGGAAGGTAACCAACAGCACCAGTCCGCTGCCCACCAGCACCCGTAGCCAGGGATTGGGAAACAGGCGCTTGTACAGGCTGCCGGAGCGGTGCATGACGACGCAGAAGGCGATGCTCAGCAGCGCACACAGCACCGCCAGTCCGCCCACGCGCAGCATGGACTCCATGCCCAGCGCGGGCGCGCCCAGCAGAGGAAATGCAGTTGGCACAACGCCCAGAAGCTGGGACACGCCAAAGGCGACAATGCTGGACAGGAAGCAGGGAAACAGCGCAGAGTAGTGGAGAATGCCGATGCTGACGACCTCCAGGCTGAACACCGTGGCGGTCAGGGGGGTGCCGAACAGGGCGGTGAATACGGCGCTCATGCCGCACATAATGATCAGATTGGTGTTCTTTTCTCCCAGATGGAGCAGCTTTCCCAGAGGTGCGCCGATGCTGCCGCCGATTTGCAGAGCCGCGCCCTCCCGTCCGGCGGAGCCGCCGACCAGATGGGTCAGAACCGTGCTGATGGAGATCAGGGGCAGCAGGCGCAGAGGCGGACGGGTGCTGCTGCGGACGCTGCTGATGATCTGGTTGGTGCCGCTGTCGTTGCTCATGCCGGCGCTTTGGTACATCCACACGATCAGCAGACCGGCCAGCGGCATACACAGCAGCAGCCAGTCATGGCTTTGACGCAGCGCGGTGACATAGGTGATGGCATGGTAAAAAGCAGAGCCAACCAGACCGCAGGCAATGCCGGTCAGGGTTGCCACGACCAGCCATCGGAGCAGGGTGAGAACGGTGCGCCGGATGGAGGAAACATCCTGTTGCAGATCAGAGTGATTGTGCATATTCCATCTCCCTTTGTCATAAAAATCACATCATTCTACAACAATATATAAAATTTTGATTTCCCTGTCAAGCAAAGGACGCCGGGGGGGAAGTTGAGGCTGTCAAAAAAGTCCGGGACTTTTTTGACAAGCTGGGGAAAGTTTGCTTTCCGTTTAGAATTCCGTGCTAACATAAAAATAACTTGCAATTTTTGCATCTTTCTGGCAACATAGCAGACAGGTAGGAAATTGTTTAATCGGCGAAATGCCGGAGTCATAGAGCAATAGAGAAAAGGTAAAGGAGAGAATATAATGAAACGACTCATCGCCATTTTGCTTTGCGTTGTGTTGCTGGTGCCCCTGGCGGCCTGCGGCAAAAAGGACGAAGCGGAAATGCAGACGAGCCAGGTGGAACGGCGCGATCTGGTGGACAGCGTCAGCGCCACCGGTACCATCACCGGCGTGGAAAAGGAAGAGGTTCAGACCACGCTGACCGGATACGGCATCGAGACCGTGTGCGTGGAGGAGGGCGACCGGGTCGCCGTAGGCAGTCTGCTTTGTACGCTGGATGTGTCCGCCATCGCGGACAGTCTGGCTACCATCAACGCCAGCATTGCCGCCGGAGAGGAGCAAAACGCCCTGAGCATTTCCGCGGCGCAGCGGCAGCTGAGTTCCACCCAGCAGTCCACCGCCATCCAGCAGGCCGGTGCGCAGGATAATGTGAATAATATGCTATCCGATCGAGATAAGTACGCTGCGGATTACGCCACCGCAAAGCAGGAATATGACGAAGCCCTGGCGGATGAAAAAGACAAAAAGGCAATTTTTGACAAGCTGGACGACAGCTATCACGACATTAAGGACGAGTACGACAAGCGCACCAATGCGTATAATGTAGCGGCGGCCAAGGCGGCGGTCTACCAGACCCAGCTGCAGCAGGCTCAGGCCGATGTGACCGACGCCCAGATCAGCATGAGCGACAGCCAGTCGGACATCTCCATATACACGGCGGACATCACCAGCCTGAACAGTGAGATCGCCGTGCTGGAGGCGCGGACCGCCACGCTGCAAAATCAGATCAACTCCGCCCCGGAGGGCAGCGACACCTCCGCGCTGGAAAGCCAGCTGGATTCGGCCGAGTCTCAACTGAAAAGCAAAAACAACAGCCTTGCCAGCCGGAAGCGCAGCCTGGATGTGGCGCAGGATCGGCTTTCCAGCGCCCAGAGCAGCCTGACCAGCGCCCAGCGAAAGGTCAATGAGGTGCAGAAGGAATACAATACCGCCAACGCGACCGCCAGCGATCTGGCCGTGAAGCTGCGGGAGTATGAGCTGACCTACACCAAGGAGCTCAGCGACTGGAACGAGGCCAACAGCGATTATCAGGAGGCCAAAAGCGAACGCGTTACCAAGGAGAACAAGAAGGACAGTCTGGAGACCCAGAACCGCAATGGCGAGCGCAACTATAACAGCGCCAAACGGGATCAGAGCAGCACGGCCATCAGCGCGGCGGAGTCCGTTGCCGGCCAGCAGGATAATCTCCGAAACGCCCAGATCAACGCCAGCAGCAATCTCAACAGCAGCTATGACCAGCGGCGGCGCTATGAAGACCAGCTGGCCAGCGGCAGACTGGTGGCCAATGTGCCCGGCGTGGTGACCCAGGTCAATGTGAAAGAGGACAGCGTATATGGCGGCGGCGTGATGCTGACCATTGAAAACAACGATGCCTATGAGATCGAGACCTATGTGGGCGAACATCAGATCGGCAACATTCAGGAGGGCATGACGGTGCGTATCCGCACGGACGCCACCGAGGACGATGTACTGCAGGGCGTGGTGACCTATGTCAGCCCCGTACCCCGGACGGACAGCAGCGGCAGCAGTGCGGCCGCCGCAGTCGCCGGCATGAGCGCTCTGGGTTCCAGCAGCGTGAGCAGCGAGGATGTGGAATATCTGGTGCGTGTGTCCGTCAGCGCGGAGGATACGCGCCTGCGGCTGGGCATGAACGCCAGATTGAGCATCGAACTGGAAAACCGGGAGGACGCCCTTGCCGTGCCCTATGACGCCATCCAGAAGGACGAAAACGGCGATTCCTTTGTCCAACTGGTACAGGGAGACGAGCTGAAGGATGTTCCTGTGACCGTGGGTATCACCAATGCCAATTATGCGGAGATCTTAAGCGGCGACATCCAGGAGGGAGACACCGTCTTTGTGCCGGAGGCCGAGAGCATAGAGTTTTCCGACATGATGGACGCCATGCAGGGAATGTGAGGCAGGGATGGAAGCAACGATCCAACTGCGTGACATTATAAAGCGGTTTTATATCGGCCAGCCCAACGAGCTGGAGATCCTCCACGGTATTTGCCTGGATGTGTATCCGGGGGAGTTTGTCTCCATCGTCGGCGCCTCCGGCTCCGGCAAAACCACGCTGATGAATGTGATCGGTCTGCTGGATAGACCCACCTCCGGCAGCTATATCCTCGACGGCGTGGATATCTCCCGGGCAAAGGACAACGAGCTGTCCCAGATCCGGAACCAGAAAATCGGCTTTGTGTTCCAGACCTATAATCTGATCGCCAAGACCAGCGCCCTGAAAAATGTGGAGCTGCCCATGCTGTACGCCGGAGTTCCTCGGGCAGAGCGGCAGGAGCGGGCGGCGCAGCTGCTGGAGCTGGTGGAAATGGGCGCGCGCATCAAGCATCTGCCGGAGGAGCTTTCCGGCGGACAAAAGCAGCGCGTGGCCATTGCCCGCGCCATGGCCAACGACCCCGCCATCATTCTGGCGGATGAGCCAACCGGCGCGCTGGATTCCAACACCGGCCGTCTGGTCATGGACCTGTTCCACCGGCTCAACCGGGAGCAGGGCAAGACCATCGTGCTGATCACCCACAGCAATGAGCTTGCCGAGGAGACCGGGCGTATCGTCACCCTCCGGGATGGCCGGATCCTGGGCGAACGGGCGGGAGGTGCGGCACGATGAATCTGGCAGTAGAAAATATTCGCCTGGCCGTTGCCAGCCTGACCGCGAACAAAATGCGGGCGGTGCTGACCATGCTGGGTATCATCATCGGCATTGCCGCCGTGATTGCCATTATGACCCTGGGTAATGCCGTGACCAACAGCATCAATGACTCCATGCAGTCTCTGGGCGCCAACAATGTCAATGTCGGCCTGTCCCAGCGCAGCCAGGAGCAGGAGGTCGATGAGGACGGCGCTGCCTATGGCACCGTGGACACCGCATCCCATGCGCTGGAGGAGGACGACTGCTTTACCCGGGACATGATCTCCGCCCTGTGCGAAAGATATCCCGATGAAATTTCCGCCATCTCTGTCAGCGAGAGCGCGGGCACCGGACAGGTGGAGGACGGCGATCTGTATGCCAACATCACTCTGACCGGCGTCAGCGGCGGCTTTTTCGCCGCCAACGACATTACCATGCTCAGCGGCCGGCAGTTTAACGCCGGAGAGCTGGAGGAGGGGCATCCGGTCGCCATGGTCAGCGACAAGCTGGTCAACAACCTCTTTGGCGGCAGCAACGCCGCCGCGCTGGGCAAGACGATCACCGCCCAGGTGGGCGACAAATACGGTACTTATACCATCGTGGGCGTGTATGAATATCAGCAGAACATGATGATGGGACTGGGCAGCACGGAAAAGGACACCCGCACCAATCTCTATGTCCCCCTGCAGCAGACCCAGACGCTCACGGGAAATGACAATTACTCCAGCTTTGCCATTGTGGTCAAGGACGGTGTGGACTCCGACCGTTTTGCCGCCCAGGTCAAGCAGTTTTTGAATGTGTATTATCAGGATAACCCCTATTTTGAGGTGTCCGCATTCAGTATGGAGTCTCTGGTCTCGGCGTTCAGCGGGATGCTGGACACGGTCACCATGGCCATCACGGTCATTGCGGGCATTGCGCTGCTGGTCGGCGGCATTGGCGTGATGAACATCATGCTGGTGTCCATTACCGAACGCACCCGGGAGATCGGTACCCGAAAGGCGCTGGGCGCTTCCAACAATTCGATTCGCTTCCAGTTCATTGTGGAGGCCATCATCCTGTGCCTGCTGGGCGGTGCGATCGGTATTGTGCTGGGTATTATTGCCGGTATGGCAGGCGCGAAAATTTTGGGCTACCCAGCTGCGCCAAGCGTCAGCAGTATTATTTTCAGCCTGGTGTTCAGTATGGCCATCGGCGTGTTCTTTGGTTATTACCCGGCTAACAAAGCCGCAAAGATGAACCCCATCGACGCGCTGCGGTATGAGTGAACAGAATAGAAAAGCATAAAAAATTGGCACTCTATCGAAAAGAGTGCCAATTTTTTCGTAAAACCCCTTGCAATTTTCCGGACAAGCGTGTAAAATAGAAACATGATTTATATAAAGGCTGTGCCGATGTTTTGGGCGGAGCCGTCTTTTCAAGGAGGGTATTTTCACAATGTCTACGGAAAAGAAACAGTTCAAAACAGAGTCCAAGCGACTTCTGGATATGATGGTCAACTCCATCTACACCCATCGGGAAATTTTTCTGCGGGAGATCATCTCCAACGCCAGCGATGCGATCGACAAGCTCTGCTACCAGTCCCTGACCGATGACAAGGTCGGCATGAACCGGGAGGACTTTGAGATCCGTCTGGTGACAGATGAAAAGGAACGCACCCTGACGGTGTCGGATAACGGCATCGGCATGGGCGTGGAGGAACTGGAGAACAATCTGGGCGTGATCGCCTCCTCCGGCTCCTACCGCTTCCGGCAGGAGGTGGACGCGGAGGCGGATGTGGACATCATCGGCCAGTTCGGCGTGGGCTTTTATTCCGCCTTTATGGTGGCGGATCGGATCACGGTTATTACCCGGAAATACGGCAGCGAGGAGGCGCTGTGCTGGCAGTCCTCCGGCGCGGACGGCTACACCATCACCCCGGCCAAGCGCGCCTGCCCCGGCACGGATGTGATCATACACCTCAAGGCCGACACAGAGGAGGAAAAGTACAGCGAATTCCTCGACCAGCAGCGGCTGTATGGACTGGTGAAAAAGTATTCGGACTATATCCGCTGGCCCATCCGGATGGTCATGAGCCAAAGCCGCGTCAAGGAGGGCAGCGACCCCCAGAAGCCGGAATATGAAAGCTATCTGGACGATGTGACCATCAACAGCATGGTGCCCCTGTGGCAGCGGAAAAAGAGCGAAGTCACCCAGGAGGAGTACAACAAGTTTTATCAGGACAAGTTCGGCGAGTTTGCCCCGCCCCAGTCCGTCATTGCGGTTTCTGCGGAGGGGCTGGTGTCCTATAAGGCGCTGCTGTTCATCCCCGGGGAGAACCTGAATGTTCTGATGAATCCGGAGGTGGACAGCGGCTTGCAGCTGTACTCCGCCGGGGTGATGATTATGGAAAACTGCAAGGATCTGCTGCCGGAGTATCTGGGCTTTGTGCGGGGCGTTGTGGAGTCCCCGGATCTGAGCCTGAACATCTCCCGGGAACTGCTGCAGCATGACCGGCAGCTGAAGATCATTGCCACCAATCTGGAGAAAAAGGTGCGTGGCGAGCTGGAGCGGATGCTCCGGGAGGACAGAGAGGGGTACGAGGCGTTCTACAAGAACTTCTGCCGCCGTCTGAAATTCGGCGTGATGGATAACTTCGGCGCAAAGAAGGAGCAGCTGCAGGATCTGCTGCTGTTCTATTCCTCCAAGGAAAAGAAGCTGGTCACGCTGCAGGAATATGTTTCCCGGATGCAGGAGGGACAGACCCGAATCTACTATGCCATCGGCAGCGATACGGAAACGCTGGATCAGCTGCCCCAGGCGGAACTGGTACGGGAAAAGGATATGGAGATCCTGTATCTGACCGACAAGGCGGACAGCTTCCTGTTCGATATGCTGCAAAAATACGACGACAAGCCCTTCTGCTCCGTCACGGACGGAGACCTGGGTCTGGAGGAGGAAGCCGGCTCCGATGCGGAGGCGACCCTGTATCAGCCCTGTTTTGATTTCTGCAAGGAGGCTCTGGGCGATGCGGTGGACGAGGTGCGTCTGTCCCGGAAGCTGCGCAGCCATCCGGTCAGCCTGACCAGCGGCGAGGGCGTGACCTTCGAGATGGAGAAATACTTTGCCTCCGTCCAGCCGGAGGCCGGCATCAAGGCCAAGCGGATTTTGGAGCTGAATGTGGAGCATCCGGCGTTCCAGGCGCTGGAAAAAGCCCGGGTGGAGAATCCGGAAAAGGCAAAGCAGTATGCCCGCATTCTGCTGGAGCAGGCCAAGCTGATCGCCGGACTGCCCATTGAAAATCCGGTTGCCTACACCGACCTGGTGTGCGGCCTGATGGACTGAGCATAAGCTCCGGACTTATTTGACAAGTTGTTGATGGAGCTTATGTAACGAGGTATCTGCCCTTGGCTCTCCCTCTGGGAGAGCTGTC
>CAVBJJ010000010.1:52510-64617 GCA_963595735.1 bacterium | reverse complement strand
CCTCAATATAGCACAGCGTGAGCGGGATTACAATAGTGGAAGCGGGGGAAGGCTGCTTTTCTCACAAAAGCACCGTAGGAGCGCAGAAAAAAGACGACATTCTGTAACTTTGCCTAAAAATTCAAATTGTTATGAAAAAAACAGGCAAAGTTGGCATTTTGGGCTTGTAAAGTTTCTAAGTTTGGAGTAGACTGAACATGGAAAAGATTGCTGGAAAGGGGACTTCGTTTTCCGATGATCGACATTATCCTTCTGGAGCCGGAGATTCCCATGAACACCGGCAATATCGCCCGCACCTGTGCGGCCACCGGCGCAAGGCTTCACCTGATCGAGCCGCTGGGCTTTGACATCTCCGACCGCGCGGTAAAACGGGCAGGGCTGGACTACTGGCATCTGGTAGAGGTAAAAACTTACCCGAATATTGAGGACTTTTTTGCCAAAAACGGCACGGAGAACCTTTGGCTTGCCAGCACCAAAGCGCCCATCAGCTATGACAAGGCGGACTTCCGGCAGGAAAACATCAAGCTGCTGTTTGGAAAAGAAACTGCAGGTCTGCCGCCGGCGCTGCGGGAGCGGTTCCATGATCGCTGCATCCGGATCCCCATCCGGGCGCAGGCAAGAAGTCTTAATCTGGCAAACAGCGTTGCAATTTTGTGTTTTGAAGCCCTGCGGCAGCAGGGATTTCCCGGATTGCTGGACGCGGGCGAAATGGCAGGCTCGCTGTCCGGCACAAAATAAAAAATTCCACTTATAATATGTGGGGGGTAACAGAATGAATTACAACAAAAAATCCGTCAAAGAAGCAGAGGTTTCCGGCAAAAAGGTTCTGCTCCGCTGTGACTTCAATGTCCCGCGGGACAAACAGACCGGGGCTATCACGGATGACAAGCGCATTCGTGCCGCACTGCCCACGATCCAGTACCTGCTGGAACAGGGCGCGGCGATCGTGGCCTGCTCTCATCTAGGGCGTCCCAAGGGAGAATGGAAGCCGGAGCTGAGTCTGGCTCCCGTGGCGGAGCGCCTGTCCCAGCTGCTGGGGCAGCCGGTCATCATGGCAAAGGATGTCGTTGGGCCGGACGCCAAGGAGAAGGCTGTCGCACTTCGTCCCGGTCAGGTGCTGCTGCTGGAAAATCTTCGTTACCATAAAGAAGAAGAAAAGAACGATCCCGCCTTTGCCAAGGAGCTGGCAAGCTTTGCGGAGGTCTATGTTTCTGATGCTTTCGGAACCGTACATCGCGCTCACGCCAGTACCGCCGGCGTGGCGGCCTATCTGCCAGCTTATGCCGGACTGCTGGTGCAGCGGGAGCTGGAGGTCATGGGAGCCGCGCTGGAACAGCCGAAGCGGCCGTTTGTGGCCATTCTGGGCGGCGCAAAGGTCAGTGACAAGATCGGTGTGATCCGCAACCTGATCGAAAAGGCGGACACCATCATTATCGGCGGCGGCATGGCCTATACCTTCCTGAAGGCAAACGGCTGCAATGTAGGAAATTCCCTGCTGGACGAGGAAAAGCTGGATCTGGCAAAGGAGTTGATGCAGCAGGCGCAGGCGCGGGGTGTAATGCTCCTGCTGCCGGTGGACACAGCCATCCACAGCAGCTTTGAAAACACGGACCAGTTCCTGACAGTGGATGTCGCCCATATCCCCGACGGCTACATGGGGCTGGACATCGGGCAGCAGACCATCGCCCTGTTCACGGAGGCCATTCGCGGCGCCGGAACCGTTGTCTGGAACGGACCCATGGGCGTGTTTGAGTTCTCCGCCTTTGCCGCCGGAACCAAGGCTGTTGCAAAGGCGCTGGCGGAGTCCGGGGCTGTGACCATCGTAGGCGGCGGTGACAGCGCGGCGGCAGTGGAGCAGCTGGGCTATGCAGACCGCATGACCCATATCTCCACCGGCGGCGGCGCTTCTCTGGAATTCCTGGAGGGGCTGGAGCTGCCCGGTATCGCCTGTCTGCTGGATCGCTGACAGCGCGCTGTGTGACAGGAGGGGCAATCCATGAATAGAAGATATCGCCGAACGGTGATTGCCGGAAACTGGAAGATGAACACCACACCCTCCCAGGTCAAGGCATTCATTGATAATTTGAAAATGCATTTGCCAAAAACGCGGACCTGCGATGTTGTCCTCTGTCCGCCGTATCCGCTGATCCCCAATATGGTTCGCGCCACCAAGGACTGCCGGATCGATGTGGGCGCGCAGAATGTCAGCCATTTTGTCAGCGGCGCCCACACGGGCGAGGTGAGCATGGCCATGCTGGAGGATCTTGGCGTGCGCTATGTGATCCTGGGGCACTCCGAGCGCCGCGCAGAAAACGGCGAAACGGACTTTCTGGTCAACACCAAGGTGCGTTACGCCCTGGCGGTGGGAATGCGTCCCATTGTCTGCGTGGGTGAAACGGAGGAGGAGCGCAAGCGGGAGTTGACGCTGGAGCGCATCAACTATCAGGTCAAGGCGGCGCTTTGGGGCGTACCGGCCAGCGATCTGCGCAAGATCATCATCGCCTATGAGCCGATCTGGGCGATCGGCACGGGAAAAACCGCCACCGCCGAACAGGCGCAGGCGGTCTGTCAGCACATTCGCGGTCATCTGCGTTCGATTTACGGCGCGCGTCCGGCACGCAGCGTGAGCATTCTCTATGGCGGCAGCATGAACGCCAAGAACGCCTCGGAGCTGCTGGCACAGCCGGACATCGACGGCGGCCTGATCGGCGGCGCTTCCTTGAAGCCGGAAGACTTTGCCCAGATCATCGCGGCCACCGCAATGGAATAAAAAAGGAGAAAAGGCCGGACGCGGCACAATGGTGCTGCGCCCGGAGCTTTATGGGAACATGGATAAAAAAACAAGCGTTTTACTGATTCTGGATGGCTACGGCCTGGGCAAGCCCGAGGCGGGAAACGCCATCTGGGCGGCAAAGACCCCGGTCATGGATGCGCTGCTGCAGCGCTGCCCGCACACCCAGCTTTCCGCCTCCGGAGAGGATGTGGGGCTGCCCGCCGGGCAGATGGGAAACAGCGAGGTAGGCCATACCAATATTGGCGCCGGCCGGGTGGTATATCAGGATCTTCCTAAGATCACAAGAGCCATCGAGGACGGCAGCTTTTTTGAAAACCCTGTCTATCGGGATGCCATGGCGGCCTGCCGGAACAGCGGCGGTGCCTTGCACCTAATGGGACTGCTGTCTGACGGCGGCGTTCACAGCCACATCAAGCATCTGTTCGGCCTGCTGGAAATGGCCAAGCGGGAGGGCGTGGAAAAAGTGTATATCCACGGCTTTCTGGATGGCCGGGATGTCAGCCCGTCCTCCGGCGTGAATTATGTCCGGGACTGCCTTGCCCAGTGCGAGCGTCTGGGCGTGGGCAGTCTTGCCACGGTGATCGGCCGCTTTTATGCCATGGACAGAGACAAGCGTTGGGACAGACTCCAGCGCGCCTATGACGCCTTGGTGCGGGGAAGCGGCGTGCAGGATCCCGACCCGGTTCACGCGGTGGAGGCAAGCTACCAAAACGGCGTGACGGATGAATTCGTGGAGCCGGTCATCAGCGACCCCGCCGGCCGTATTCAGGACGGAGACAGCGTGATCTTCTTCAACTTCCGCCCGGATCGGGCAAGGGAGATCACCTGGGCGCTGATCGGTCATCTGCCGGAGGGCGCGGAGATGCATCTGGAGCCGCTGCGGCTGCACTATGTCTGCACCACGCAGTATGACGAGGCGCTCACCGATATTCCGGTGGCATTTCCCCCGGCGCACCTGACCAATACTTTGGGCGAATATCTGTCCCAAATGGGGAAAAAACAGCTGCGTATCGCGGAAACGGAGAAATATGCCCATGTTACCTTTTTCTTCAACGGTGGTGTGGAGCAGCCGGTGGCCGGGGAGGATCGGGTGCTGATCCCATCGCCTAAAGAGTATCCGACCTATGACCTGATCCCGGAAATGAGCGCTGTGGCGGTAACAGATGCTGCTGTGGAGCGCATTGCTTCCGGCGCATATGATTTGGTCGTGGCAAATCTCGCCAACTGTGACATGGTGGGGCATACCGGCGTACTGGAAGCCGCCATCCGCGCGGTGGAAACGGTGGACGCCTGCCTGGGACGCTTTGTTGCGGCAACGGAGCAGGTGAGCGGCACGATCCTGATTACCGCCGATCATGGCAACGCGGACTGCGTTGTCGCGCCGGACGGCAGCAAGAACACGGCGCATACCACCAACCCGGTGCCGCTGATCGTGTCCGGGGCGGCGGTCAAGCTGAAAAGCGGCGGCTGCCTGGCCGACCTGGCGCCCACGATTCTGGAGCTGATGGGTCTGGAACAGCCTGCGGAGATGACGGGACATTCGCTGCTTGCAAAATAGAGCGCGATTTTTTGGCAATCAACTTGTATTTACATATTACGGAAATCCACAAAATTAAAGGAGAGAGATCATGAAACAGTATTTTGAGATCGTTGATGTTATGGCACGGGAGATCCTGGACAGCCGCGGCAACCCCACCGTGGAGGTCGAGGTCACGCTGGATGACGGCACTGTCGGCCGCGCGGATGTTCCCTCCGGCGCCTCCACCGGCATCTATGAGGCCTGTGAGCTGCGGGACGGCGACAAGAGCCGTTATCTGGGCAAGGGCGTGACCAAGGCCGTGGAAAATGTCAACGGCGAGATCGCCGAGGCGGTCGTGGGTCTGAACGCACTGGATCAGACCAGCCTGGATCGTCTGCTGTGCCAGCTGGACGGTACGCCCAACAAGAGTCGTCTGGGCGCCAACGCCATTCTGGGTGTCTCTCTGGCGGTGGCAAGAGCCGCTGCGGAGGCCACCGGCAACAGCCTGTATAACTACATCGGCGGCGTCAACGCCAAAACGCTGCCCGTTCCCATGATGAATGTGCTCAACGGCGGCGCTCACGCCAGCAACAGTGTGGATATTCAGGAGTTCATGATCATGCCCGTCTCCGCCCCCAACTTCAAGGAAGCCCTGCGGATGTGCGCGGAGGTGTTCCACACGCTGAAAAAGGTCGTTCCCTCCGCCGGTGTGGGCGATGAGGGCGGCTATGCTCCGGATCTGGACAGCGACGAGGACGCGCTGAAGGCGCTGGTCACGGCCATTGAAAAGGCCGGCTACAAGCCCGGCGAGGACTTCATGATCGCCATGGATCCCGCAGTCTCCGACTGGTACAAGGAGGACGGCTGCTATCATCTGCCCAAGCGCGGCACGGTGATGACCAGCCAGCAGATGGTGGATATGTGGGTGGACTTTGTCAACAAGTATCCCATCATCTCCATTGAGGATGGCATGGGCGAAAACGACTGGGAGGGCTGGCAGATGCTGACCAAGGCGCTGGGCGACAAGGTGCAGTTGGTTGGCGACGACCTGTTCGTTACCAATACCGAGCGCATCAAAAAGGGTATTGAGCTGAAAGCGGCCAACGCCGTGCTCATCAAGCTCAACCAGATCGGCACGCTCACCGAGACGCTGGACGCCATCCAGATGGCGCACCGCGCCGGTTGGACCGCCGTTGTGTCCCACCGTTCCGGCGAGACCGAGGACACCACCATTGCCGACATCTCCGTTGCGGTGAACGCCGGACAGATCAAGACCGGTGCTCCCAGCCGTACGGATCGCGTTGCCAAGTACAACCAGCTGCTGCGCATCGAGGACGAACTGTTCGACATTGCGGCGTACCCCGGCAAGGATGCGTTTTTCTCCATCCACTAAGCCAATTCAAATCAAAAAAAGCATCATCACATCCCCCGGTGTGCCGGGGGATGTTTGTTCAGGAGGCGGATATCCATGCAGAAACCAATCTTTTTCCCAGGCGATATTTTACTGCCCCAGGGAGTCTCTCTGGAAAAATGGGCAGTGGTGGCCTGCGACCAGTATACCTCCCAGCCGGAGTACTGGGACGAGGTAGCGCGGCTGGTGGGGGATGCGCCCTCCAGCCTGCACCTGATGATCCCGGAGGCCTGGAGAAATCGCCCGGATATGGCGGAATTGTCCGGTCGGGTAGATGCCACCATGGAGCAGTACCTGCAGCAGGGGCTGTTCCGGGAATTGCGAGACAGCTATGTGCTGGTGGCCCGGCGGCAGCGGGATGGCCGCGTGCGCTGGGGGCTGCTGGGGTTGGTGGATCTGGAGGCGTATGAATATGCCCCTCGGAGCAAGGCGCCCATCCGCGCCAGTGAGGGCACGGTAGAAAGCCGTCTGCCGCCCCGGGTGGCGGTACGTCGCGGCGCGCCGCTGGAGCTGTCCCATGTAATGGTGTTTCTGGATGACCCGGCCAACAGTGTGATTGCGCCACTAGTTGCACAGCGCGGTGGGCTGGAGCAGATCTATGATTTTTCGCTGATGTGTGACAGCGGACACCTCACCGGCTGGCAGGTCACCGGCGAAGCGGCAGCGGCGGTGAACACGGCGCTGGAGGCGCTGATGGAACCGGAGCAGCTGCGGCAGCGCTATGGAAGCGGGGGAGAGAACGCCACCGTTTTTGCGCTGGGAGACGGAAATCACAGCCTTGCCACGGCAAAGCTGTGCTGGCAGGAGATCAAGCAGAAGCTCTCTCCGGCGGAGCAGGAGCGGCATCCGGCGCGGTACAGTCTGGTGGAACTGGTCAACATCCACGATGCGGCCATTGATATTGAGCCGATCCACCGTCTGCTCAGTGGGGTGGACGGGGAGGACTTTGCCCGCTTTGCCGCGCAGGAGCTGACGGCCTTGCAGGGGGAGAAGCAGTACCCCGTGGGGCTGTACACAGCAGGGGTAAAAAAGCAGCTTACCGTCTCCGCTCCCTCTATCGGCGCGCTAATCGCCGGTGTGGAGGAGTTGCTGCAGGCGTACACGGCTGCCCAGGGCGGCGAGATCGACTTCATCCACGGGGATGCCACTCTGCGGGCGCTTGCCCAGCAGCCGGGAAATGCAGGGCTGCTGCTGCCGGTCATGGAGAAGGGAGAGCTGTTTTCCTCCATCCATCGCAGCGGTGTGTTCCCCCGAAAGAGTTTTTCCGTGGGACACGGAGAGGATAAGCGCTTTTATCTGGAAGCCCACAGAATCCGGTAAAACCGCGAAAAACAAAAAAGAAAATGCCCCCTCCCAAATCATGCAGGCTATCGTTTGGGAGGGGGCGTGTGTTTGTTTATGAGAAAATGCGCTGGAAACATAAAAAAACAGAGTAAAGCGAACTTTACTCCGTTTTGTGGTGGAGACTAATGGACTCGAACCATCGACCTCATGCGTGTGAAGCATGCGCTCTAACCAGCTGAGCTAAGCCTCCATGATTGGTGACCCGTACGAGAATCGAACTCGTGTTACCGCCGTGAAAGGGCGGTGTCTTAACCTCTTGACCAACGGGCCGAAAAAACCGGGGCGACAAATCATTTTGCCGCCCCCGTGGTAGCGGTAACTGGACTTGAACCAGTGACACCACGGGTATGAACCGTGTGCTCTAGCCAGCTGAGCTATACCGCCGCATTTCCTCGCGAGGACAAGGAGAATTATACTAAAAATAATCCTCCTTGTCAACACTTTTTGCAAAGTTTTTTCAGTTTTTTAGAATAAATTGTCAGCGAGTGGGAAGCAACGCGGCAGGATCCGCAGATTCCCCATTTGTCGTAACGGACAGGTGCAAATGCGGCTGTTCCCCGGCCTCCCAGAGGGCGGTTTTTCCAACAGAACCGATGATGTCCCCCACGGCGAGCGTGTCGCCAATGGATACGGTGGGAACCTCGGCCAGATTGGAATAGCAGCTGGAAATGCCGTCCCGGTGTTCGATCACTACGGTGGTGCCGTAACAGTCATCCTGATACAGGTCGGTCACGGTACCGCCGGCAATTGCCATCACGGTCGTCCCCACATCGGCGGCGATATCTACCCCGTCATGAGTGCGCCAGTCCTTCATGGTCTTGTTGTACAGCAGGGTGTCCATGGCGTGGGGCGTGATGACCTCTCCGTTGACGGGCCAGACAAACAGCGGGGTTTCCGCTGCACTGGGTATGGCCTCCGGAACCGTTTCATCCACAGGCTCTGTCAGCTCCGGGGCTTCGGGTGTCTCCAGCGTCTCCTCGGTCTCCGGCGCGGGGGAGGGGCTTACCGAGGGCTGGGCGGTGGCGATATTGGCGGCAGGAAGCGCTTCTACATCCGTCCTGTTGTGGGTAAACAGGAACCACGCTGAAATGCCGATCACGGCGGCACACAGCAGCAGGACTATGTAGAAGCCCTGCCCGGCGAAAAATGCCTCCAGCCGCTGGCGGCTGGTACCGGTCTTTTTCTCCAAGTTGCATTCCTCCTTGTTTGATTCTGTTTTCAGTATTGCCGTGCAAACAAGGTTTTATACAGAAAAAAGACAGACCGCCTGTCGGGGGCGAGTCTGTCTTTTAAGTTGTCGGGAGTGGTTTGTCTTTTTATAATTCCACGGTAAAGGTCAGGCGCGGCGCCGTGTACTCGGCAAAGATACGGCCTTTGTATCGAGTGACGATGGCCTCCGCGATGGAAAGGCCGATGCCGAAGCCGCCGGAGCTGCGGGCGCGGGAGCTGTCCGCGCGGTAAAAACGGTTAAACAGCTTGGGGATCACCTCGGGATCCAGGGTGGAGCAATCGTTGGACACTGTGATGACCTTATGCTTTTTCTGCCCGGAAAGGGAAATCAGAATTTCGCTGTTGGGGTCGGCATATTTCAGCGCGTTATCCAGCAGAATACCGATCAGGCGGATGATGCTGTCCGGTGTGCCAGTAAAAAGCAGGCCGGGGGCGATGTCCCCGCGCAGGGAAAGTCCCTTTTGATCTGCCAGCACCTGAAAGGAATTGATGCTTTGCGCCAGCACCTCGCTCATGTCAAATTCCCGCACGGCGTCCTCTGCCGGAACCTCGTTGATGCGGCTCAGCTCGATGAGGTTGCGCACCAATGTGTTCATGCGGGAGACCTGATCCCGGATGCTCTCCGTCCATTCGTTGGCGCCGGAGGTCATTTCCAGCACATCCGTGTTGGCGGAAATGATGGTCAGCGGCGTTTTCAATTCGTGGCCGGCGTCGGTGATAAAGCGGTTCTGGTTTTCATAGTTTTCCACAAAGGGGCGCACCATGCGCTGGGAGGTGGCCAGCATGATCAGCAGCACGGCGGATTCCAGCGCCAGAGAGACCAAAATCGTGACCAGCAGCAGCTTGTGGCTGGCCTGAATCTGGCTGTAGCAGTCCAGCACGATCACGCTGGTGCCGGAATCGTTTGGAAAAACGCCGAAGCGATAAGTGCCGTCGTAGCCGGAAGTGGTGTTGCGCTGCAGGATCTCCGAGGTCATGGACAGGGCGCGTTCAGAATCCACAGCGGCCACATGGTTGACATTGATCAGATACACCACGCCGCTTTTGTCATAGTGTACAACAAAATAGCGGCTTTCATAGGCCGTTTCCGGAGAAAATTCCGGATGGTCGAACTGGTCGGGAAATTCGTTGTTGTTTTCATAGATCAGGCGAATCAGGGAATCCGCCCGGTGGGTGGTGTTGACCTGCTGTCCCAGATTGATCGCCAGGATCGCGACGACCAGAATGATGGCAAGACTGCCCACGGAAATAAAAATGATGCGGTGGCGGAGCCTTTGGATCACTCCTGTGCCACCTCCAGACTATACCCTCTGCCCCGGGTGGCGCGGATGGATACCTGGGAGCCGAGGCTGCTGAGCTTTTTCCGCAAATTGGACATATAGACCCAGACCACATTCAGCTCCGCATCGCTGTCGTAGCCCCAAATGCGATTCATAAAATGCTCCGTGGAGATCAGACGGCCGCTTTCAGAAAGCAGCAGCTCCAGCATTTGGAACTCCTTGCCGGACAGCACCAGACTGCCGGAGGGGCCGCTGAGGGTATAGGTGTTGCGATCCAGCTCCAGATCGCCGAAGCGCAGGGTGCTGTCCACATAGCTGCTCCGGCGGCGGGTCATTGCCCGGATGCGCGCCAGAAGCTCATCCATGGCAAAGGGCTTGGGGAGATAATCGTCCGCGCCGGCGTCCAGACCGGCCACGCGGTCGGCAATCTCGTTCTTTGCCGTCAGCAGCAAAACGGGGGTCTCGATGCCCTTGGTGCGCATGGTGCGCAGCACCTGCAGCCCGTCCAGACGGGGCATCATCCAGTCCAGGATCACGCCGTCATAGTGTTCGTTATCTAAATAATCCAAGGCCTCCTGCCCATCGTATACGGCGTCTACCGTATAGCTGTGGTGGCGCAAAACGGCGACCAGTGCCTTGGAAAGCTGGATCTCATCCTCTGCCAAAAGCAGTTTCATGGGGATCCGTCCTTTCTTGTAATAAAATATCAATAATAAAGTATTTTATCAGAGGAAACTTAAAATTCGTTATAAAGTATAAAAAATGAAAACGCAAATTTGCCCCATGAATCATGTCATGGGGCAAATACTTAGCAAAGGGCTTATTCGCCGATCTGCGCGATCAGCTCATCGTTGTATTGGCAGGGATAGGTGTCCACTGCGCGATCCCGTGCGGCGGTGAATGCATCGTTCTGGAGGGACTCGCGAACGGAAATAACCCAGTTGGGTTCGTTTTCGCCCACATAGTACATGACATGACTGCCATGTATCGTGTCCACCACGCCGGTGTCGCCGGGCTTGCGTGCCTCGTCAAACAGCCAGTCGTTGAACTCGGTGACCATCTGGCCGGGGGCGACCTCCTCATACAGACCGCCGTTGCTGGCACTGCCGGGATCGGTGCTGTTTTCCTTGGCCAGAGCGGCAAAGCTGTCCTCCGTTGCCTCGCCGTCCTTCCACTGCTTCAGCAGATCCTCGGCGGTGGCATGCTCTTCTACCAGAATGTGACGCACATTCCGCTTGGTGCTCTCGTCACGATAGGGAGCCTTTGTGAGGAAATAGACGGAATAGGCGCCGTTTTCCGTATCGGCAGAGGCAATCGCCGTGTTGACGGCCAGAGAACCGTCAAAGGCCTTTTCCAGGAATTCCATACCCTCCTGGTAGCCCACACCGGTAACGGACAGATTTTCCAGTTGGGCATCCATATCCAGATCCTGTTTCTCTTCCTCGGTTGCCTGCGCCTGGATATCCTCCGAGACCAGCTTTTTGAAATCCTCCACACTGGTCACGGCGGCCAGCTCGTTCATCTTCTTCTCACATTCCTCGGCGGTGCGGCCATTTTCCTCATCCACCTGGAAGGTATAGAACATACAATCGATCAGCTGGTAAGCCTTGGGGTCTTTGTCATAGGCAGCCTGGATTTCCTCATCGGTGAAAACAGCCTGAGACTGCAAGAACATGGCGGAAAGACGGCTCTTTTCCAGGTAGGCCTGGAGCGCTTCCCGAGTCACGCCGTAGCCATAAACGGACTCGATGTACAGGGCGGTGTCGTCATATCCGGCATCCTTGGCAGCGGAGTCCAGAGAACTGAGGGACTCCGTAACAGCGTCCTTGTCCTCCTGAGTCAGCTCTAGACCATCGGCATAGGCGCTTTCGCACAGCGCCAGCGTGTCCTGCGCGGTGCCCTTGGCGCTTTCCATGATGAAGTCATACCAGCTCTGGTTGTCATCATAGGCCTGATCTTTCAGGGAAGCGTCCGGATCGGCACCGTACATGGGCATATACTGGGAGTAGTTGGTGAGAACATAGTGGTAAAGGAAAGCCATTTCGGCGGTGGAGATGCTGAAGTGCTCCGTTTCCGCAGCATTTCCCTCCGGCAGGGGATGCAGCTCCGTCACTTTTTCCACGGTTTCCGTGCCGGTGTCGCTTGCAGTTTCTTCAATATAGTAGGGGTGCGCATGGGGAAGCATTGCAGCAAAGATCGCAAAGAACAGCGCAATAGAAATCACCAGCGCAAGGGGGCGTTTCATCATGGGTAGTTATCTCCTTCCCACCGCGATTCGCGGTGTTTGTTTTTTCATGCCCCCTCAGAATACACCACCTTGCCGCAAAATGCAAGAGGGCAAAGAAAATGGTAAACCGGGTACAGGCGGGGGGAGCGCTGTACCCGGTTTGACCAAAAAATAGAGAGGAAATGAAAAATGATAAAAAAGAATATCATTTCCCGGGAAACCGATGGGGGGCACCGCCTCCCAGGAACAAGTTCAGTATAGTGGAAGAACCTTAAAGAAAACTAAAGTTCAACAAAAACCAG
>CAVBJJ010000010.1:49745-52500 GCA_963595735.1 bacterium | reverse complement strand
GTTCATATCCGATTAAAAAACTAGGCGTTTCCTGGGGGAGTCAGAAAAAAACCAGCTGCCGATGACTCGACAGCTGGTTGGATGTTGTTTATTTGAAATATTTCACTGCGGAGCGGAACAAACCCATGTCGTACTCTCCGGGAACATTTTTGTAAAGTCCCGGTGCAATGCGTTCGGAGTGTCCCATTTTGCCCAGCACGCGGCCATCGGGAGAGGTAATGCCCTCCACAGCCAGCACGGAGCCGTTGGGATTGAACTGCACCTCGTCCGTGGGCTTGCCGGACAGATCCACATACTGCGTGGCCACCTGGCCGTTTTCCGCCAGCTGCCGGATCAGCGCCTCGGAGGCCAGGAAACGACCCTCGCCGTGGGAAATGGGAACGGTGAAGATCTGTCCCGGCTTGGTCTCAGCCAGCCAGGGGGACAGGTCGGAGCACACGCGGGTGCGCACCTGCTTGCTCTGGTGGCGGCCAATGACATTGTAGCTGAGGGTGGGGCAGGAAGCGTCTGTGTCCATGATCTTGCCATAGGGCACCAGACCCAGCTTGACCAACGCCTGGAATCCGTTGCAGATGCCCAGCATCAGACCATCCCGCTGCTCCAGAAGCTGGGTGACGGCCTGCTTGACCTGGGCGGAACGGAAGAAGGCGGTGATGAACTTGGCGCTGCCGTCCGGCTCATCGCCGCCGGAGAAGCCGCCGGGGATGAAGATGGCCTGGCTTTCCGCGACCTTGGCGGCAAACTGCTCCACAGAAGCGGCAATGGCATCCGGCGTCAGGTTGCGGACGATAAAGATCTCCGCCTCCGCGCCGGCGTCGGTAACCGCACGGGCGCTGTCGTATTCGCAGTTGGTGCCGGGGAATACGGGAATCAGAATGCGCGGCTTGGCGCACTTCACCGCAGGCGCCTTGCGGCTTTTCGCGGTGAACTGGAAGGCAGGAATGTCCTGCCCATCGGCGGGGATGTTGCAGGAAAAGACGCTTTCCAGCTTGTCCTCGTAAATTTGGCACAGCTCCTGCAAAGAGAGCGTTTCGCCCATGCCGGAAATTTCGGGCGCTTCGGTGGTGTTACCCAGCAGTGTTCCCGCCGCCGCATCCTCGGTCAGCTCAACGACAAAAGCGCCGTAGTGATGGCCGAAGACGGTCTGGGCATCCACACCATCGGCATAGGCAAAGCCGACGCCGTTGCCCATGGCCATTTTCAGCACGGCCTCGGCAATACCGCCAAAGCCCGGGGTGTAGACCGCCACGGCCTTGCCGCTCTGGCAGAGCTGATGCACCTGCGCAAAGCACTGCAGCAGGGAGGCGGCAGCGGGCAGACCGTTTTTGTCGTACTCCGGCGCGATCAGACGCACCGTGTGCCCGGCGGCCTTGAACTCGGGGGAGACGATATCGCCGGTTTTATCGGTGGTCACAGCAAAAGAGACCAGCGTGGGGGGCACATCTAGCTTTTCAAAGCTGCCGGACATGGAGTCCTTACCACCGATGGCGGCAACGCCCAGATCCATCTGCGCCCGGAATGCGCCCAGCAGGGCGGAGAAAGGCTTGCCCCAACGCTCGGGCGCCCGGCCGGGCTTTTCAAAGTATTCCTGGAAGCTCAGGTATACATCTTCAAACTTGGCGCCGCAGGCCACCAGCTTTGCCACGGATTCCACCACGGCCAGATATGCGCCGTGATAGGGGCTTTGGCTGGAGATATCGGGGTTGAAGCCCCAGGCCATCAGGGAACAGGTGTCCGTGTGGCCGTGCTCCAGAGAGATTTTGTTGACCATGGCCTGGGCGGGCGTGCGCTGGTACTTGCCGCCAAAGGGCATCAGCACGGTGCCGGCGCCGATGGTGGAGTCAAAGCGCTCGGAAAGACCCCGCTTGGAGCAGACATTCAAATCCCCGGCCAACGCCTTGTAGTTTTCGCCAAAGCTGCCGGAGACCGTTTTTTCGGTGTAACGGCAGGGGGCGGGCTGGATGGTGATGTGCTTTTCCGCGCCGTTGGAGTCCAGAAATTCTCGGCTGAGATCCACGATCGTCTTGCCGTTCCAGGACATTTTCAGGCGGGGCGCGGTGGTGATGGTCGCAACAACGGAGGCCTCCAGATTTTCACCGGCGGCCAGCTCCAGGAAGCGGGGGACATCCTTGGCTTCCACCACGACGGCCATGCGCTCCTGGCTTTCGGAGATCGCCAGCTCGGTGCCGTCCAGGCCCTCATACTTTTTGGGAACGGCGTTCAGGTCGATCTCCATGCCGTCGGCCAGCTCGCCGATGGCAACGGAAACGCCGCCTGCGCCGAAGTCATTGCAGCGCTTGATCAGGCGGGAGGCCTCGCCGTTGCGGAACAGCCGCTGCAGCTTGCGTTCCTCGGGGGCGTTGCCCTTCTGCACCTCCGCGCCGCAGCTTTCCAGAGATTCCACCGTGTGGGATTTGGAAGAGCCGGTCGCGCCGCCGCAGCCGTCACGACCGGTGCGGCCGCCCAGCAGGATGACCTTGTCTCCGGCGTCCGGGCGCTCGCGGCGGACATTTTTGGCAGGAGCGGCAGCGATGACCGCGCCAATCTCCATGCGCTTTGCGGCATAGCCGGGGTGATACAGCTCGTCCACCTGGCCGGTGGCCAGACCGATCTGGTTGCCGTAAGAGCTGTAGCCCGCGGCGGCGGTGGTGACGATTTTACGCTGGGGCAGCTTGCCCGGCAGTGTTTCGGAAATCGGCTTGAGGGGATCGGCTGCGCCGGTGACGCGCATGGCGCCATAGACATAGCTGCGGCC
>CAVBJJ010000010.1:37889-49735 GCA_963595735.1 bacterium | reverse complement strand
AGCGGATCGCGGATCGCGCCGCCCACGCAGGTGGCCGCGCCGCCGAAAGGCTCGATTTCCGTGGGGTGGTTGTGGGTCTCGTTTTTGAACAGCAGCAGCCAGGGCTCCGGCTTGCCGTCCACATCCACCGTCATTTTCACGGTGCAGGCGTTGATCTCCTCGCTCTCGTCCAGTTTGTCCAGCTTGCCCTGAGAACGCAGCACCTTTGCCGCCAGCGTACCGATGTCCATCAGGTTGACGGGCTTGGTGCGGCCGATGCTTTCCCGGGCGGCGAGGTAACTGTCCCAGGCCTCCTGGATCAGGGCGTCGTCAAAGCTGACCTTGTCGATGGTGGTCAGGAAGGTGGTGTGGCGGCAGTGGTCGGACCAGTAGGTGTCGATCAGGCGCAGCTCCGTGATGGTGGGATCCCGGTCTTCCTTGCGGAAGTATGCCCGGCAGAACGCCAGATCGTCCTGATCCATGGCAAGGCCGTACTGCTTGACATAGTCCTGCAGCTGGGCGTCCTCCAGCTTGGTAAAGCCGGTCAGAGTCTCCACCGTGGTGGGCAGCTCGTAGTGCATGGCCAGGCTGGCCGGAAGCTCCAGCGCGGCCTGACGCGCCTCCACCGGGTTGATAACATACTTTTTCACCGCGGCCAGATCCTCCGCGCTCAGGTCGCCATACAGGGCATAGACCTTGGCGGTGCGCACCAGGGGACGCTCCCCCTGGGAGATGATCTGGATGCACTGGGCGGCGGAGTCGGCCCGCTGGTCAAACTGACCGGGCAGATACTCCACGGCGAACACCGTGGCATCCGGGGCGGAAAAGCTCTCATAGGTTTCGTCCAGCTGCGGCTCGGCAAACACAGTCCAGCGGCAGCGTGCGAACAGCGCCGCGTCCAGATTTTCCACATCATAGCGGTTCAGCACGCGAACATCTTTCAGCGCTTTCAGTCCCAGAAAGCTGTGCAGGTCGGCAAGCAGCGCCTTTGCCTCGCTGCGCAGACCGGGCTTTTTTTCAACGAATATGCGATAAACCATATCTATTCTATCACCCTTCCCGGGCGGCAAGCGCCCGTTTTCCGATATCTTTTCGGTAATAGGCATTCTCAAATGTGACGAAGCGGCACTGGGCGTAGGCTCTGTCAATGGCGGCGCGCAGGGTGGGCGCGGTGCCCACAACGCCCAGCACGCGTCCGCCGGAGGTGTACAGCTGGCCGTCAGTCAGCTTGGCACCGGCAATGTACAGCTCGGCCTCCAGATCCGGATGGATCGTAATGGGCAGCCCCTTTTGATAGCTGCCGGGATAGCCCTTGCTGGCCATGACGATGCAGCAGGCGCTTTCGTCGGCAAACTGCACCATTTCCTCAGTCAAGGTACCGGCGCGGACAGCCTGCATGATCTCCAGCAGGTCGCTTTTCAGCAGCGGCAGCACGACCTGGGTCTCGGGATCGCCGAAACGGCAGTTGTACTCGATGACCTTGGGACCCTTGGGGGTCAGCATCAGGCCGAAGTACAGGCAACCCTGGAACGGGCGGCCTTCTGCGGCCATGGCGCGAATGGTGGGCAGGAAAATAGTCTCCATGCACTCCGCGGCAATGGCGGGGGTGTAATAGGGATTGGGCGCGATGGTACCCATGCCGCCGGTGTTCAGTCCCTTGTCGCCGTCCAGCGCACGCTTGTGATCCATGCTGGAGACCATGGGTACAACGGTCTTGCCGTCGGTAAAGGAGAGGACGGAGACCTCCGGGCCGGTGAGGAATTCCTCAATCACAACGCGGCTGCCGCTGTCGCCAAAGACCTTGTCCTCCATCATGGAGCGGACAGCGGCCTTGGCGTCCTCCCGGGTTTCGGCAATGACAACGCCCTTGCCCAGCGCAAGGCCATCGGCCTTGATGACCGTGGGCAGGGGGGCGGTGTCCAGATAGGACAGGGCGGCGTCCATTTCCGTAAACACTGCGTAGTCCGCAGTGGGGATATGATACTTCTGCATCAGTTCCTTGGAAAAGACCTTGCTGCCCTCCAGGATCGCGGCATTCTTTTTGGGGCCGAAGCAGGGAATACCGGCTTCCTCCAGCGCATCGACCGCGCCCAGCACCAGCGGGTCATCCGGCGCGACTACGGCAAAGTCGATGTGCTGTTCCCGGGCAAACTTGACCTGAGCTTCAATATCTTTTGCCCCAATGTCCACACAGGTGGCATCCATGGCGATGCCGCCGTTTCCGGGCAGGGCGAAAATTTCTGTAACGGAGGGGTTCTCCTTGAGTTTTTTGATGATGGCGTGCTCTCTGCCGCCGCCACCTATGACCATAAGTTTCATTGGACACCTCTTTCGTGCAATAGCATCTGGCTGACTTTCTCCGTGGCCTGGGGCAGCAGGATCCATTCCGCTTGCTCCATGATCCGGCGCTGGAGCGTCTCCGGGGTATCATCCTCCGCAACGGGAACGGCCTTTTGCAAAATGATCTCGCCGCCATCGGGGATCTCGTTGACGAAATGCACCGTTGCGCCGCTTACCTTAACGCCGTAATCCAGGGCGGCTTGATGCACCCGCAGGCCATAAAAGCCAGCGCCGCAAAAGGAGGGAATCAGAGAGGGATGCACATTTAATATCCGTTTTGGATACTTTTTCACAAAGCTTTCGCTTAAAATGCTCATAAATCCGGCCAGGACGATCAGGTCGATTTTAGCTTCCTCCAGCGCGGCGAGCAGTCCGGCCTCGAATTCCTCCTGGGTCTTACCCTTTTTGGCAACGACCTTTCCGGGAACGCCGGCCTTTTCCGCACGGGTGAGGGCATAAGCGCCCTCCTTGCTGGACAGCACAAGGCAGATCTTTCCGCTGTGCAGGATACCGCTTGCCTGCGCATCCAGAAGTGCCTGGAGATTGGTTCCGCCGCCGGAAACCAGAACGGCGATGCGGATGCAGTTGTTTTCCATGGGCAGCTTCCTCAGCAAAGGACAATGGGGCTGTCGCCGGTGGTGATCTCACCCATGATATAGGCGTTTTCACCATTGGCCTTGAGGATGCGCAGCGCCTCGTCCGCCTGCTCGCCCGGCACCACGATGCTCATGCCAACGCCCATGTTAAAGGTGTTGAACATATCCCGCTCGGGGATGTTTCCGGTTTTGGCCAGCAGAGAGAAGATGGGCAGGATCTGCAGCCCGGCCTGGTTGATCTTGGCGCAGAATCCTGCGGGGATGCTGCGGGGAATGTTTTCGTAAAAACCGCCGCCGGTGATGTGGGAAACGGCCTTGACCTGCACCTGCTCGGCCAGCGCCAGCAGCGGCTTAACATAGATCTTGGTGGGGGTCAGCAGGCACTCGCCCAGCCCCATGCCCAGCTCGGCCACCGGGGCGTGCAGATCGGTGTGCTCCACATCGAACACCTTGCGCACCAGAGAAAAGCCGTTGGAATGCACGCCGGAGGAGGGCAGGGCGATGATCGCGTCTCCCGCCTGCATGGTCTTGTTGTTAAAGACCTTGCTCTTGTCCACAACGCCCACCGAGAAACCGGCCAGGTCGTACTCATCCACCGGGTAAAAGCCGGGCATTTCCGCGGTTTCGCCGCCGATGAGCGCCGCGCCGGACTGACAGCAGCCCTCGGCCACGCCGGAGACGATGGCGGCGATCTTCTCAGGGGAGTTTTTGCCGCAGGCGATATAGTCCAGGAAAAACAGGGGCTTTGCGCCGCAGCAGATAATATCGTTGACGCACATGGCAACGCAGTCGATGCCCACGGTGTCGTGCTTGTCCATCAAAAAGGCCAGCTTCAGCTTGGTGCCAACGCCGTCCGTGCCGGAGACCAGAACGGGCTTGGTCATGCCGGTAATGTCCAGCTCAAACAGGCCGCCAAAGCCGCCGATATCGGAAAGCGCGCCGGCGGTCATGGTTTTGGCGATGTGGGTCTTCATCAGCTCCACGGCGCGATAGCCGGCGGTGATGTCTACACCGGCGGCCTTGTAGCTTTCGCTTTGACTTTTCATGAGTTCTTTCCCTCTCTTTCGGAAATCTTGCGCTCGAAACGATTCTTCTGGGGCTTTTCCGGAACGGGCGTGGGGTACTCGCCGCTGAAGCAGCCCAGACAGAAGCTTTCCGGGTCACAGCCGGCAATGCGCTTGGCGTCCTCCATGCTGAGGTACCCCAGACTGTCAACGCCAATGATGTCTGCAATTTCCGGAATGGTATGGTTACAGGCGATCAGCAGCTCCCGGGAGTCGATGTCTGTGCCATAGTAGCAGGGGTTGCGGAAGGGCGGCGCGGAAACGCGCATATGCACTTCCTTGGCGCCCGCATCCCGAAGCAGCCGGACGATACGGGCGGAGGTGGTGCCGCGCACGATGGAGTCGTCGATCATGACAACGCGCTTGCCGGCGACCGTTTCCCGGATGGGGTTGAGCTTGATTTTGACCTTGTCCTCCCGGGAGGCCTGTCCCGGGGAGATAAAGGTGCGGCCGATATAACGGTTTTTGATAAAGCCGACGCCATAGGGAATACCGCTGCGCTGGGAATAGCCCAGGGCGGCGTCCAGTCCGCTGTCCGGCACACCGATGACCACATCGGCGTCCACCGGATAGGCGTCCGCCAAAAACGCGCCGGCACGCAGGCGGGCGTTGTGGACGGAGCAGCCGTCGATCATGGAGTCCGGGCGGGCAAAATAGATAAACTCAAAAACACAGTGGCTGCGCTTTTCCTGGTTCATGTGATCCTCGATGGAGAAAACGCCGTTGGAGGAAAACACAACGATCTCGCCGGGCTTGATATCCCGGACAAACACCGCGCCAACGCTGTCCAGCGCGCAGCTTTCGGAGGCGACCACATAGGCGCCGTCCGGTGTGCGGCCGTAGCACAGGGGGCGGAAGCCCTTGGGATCCCGTGCCGCGATCAGCTTGGTGGGGGACATGATGACCAGGGAATAGGCGCCCTGGATCCGATACATGGCCCGGTTGATGGCCTGCTCAATGGAGGGCGCGGTCAGCCGTTCCGTTGTGACGATGTAGGAGATGACCTCCGTATCGCTGGTGGTGTGGAAAATGGAACCGGTCAGCTCCAGCTCCTGACGCAGCTCAAAGGAGTTGGTCAGGTTGCCGTTATGCGCCAGCGCCATGCTGCCCTTGATATGGTTGACGGTGATGGGCTGGGCGTTCAGGCGGCCGTTGCCACCGGTGGTGCCATAGCGCACATGGCCGACCGCCATATTACCCTTGCCCAGAGAGGCAAGGTTTTCTGGCGTGAAGACCTCGTTGACCAGTCCCACATCTTTATAGCTGGAAAAGACCCCGTCGTCACAGACAACGATACCGCTGCTTTCCTGGCCGCGGTGCTGCAGGGCAAAAAGACCATAATAGCAGGATGCGGCTACATCCCGGGTGTCCGGGGCAAAAATGCCGAAGACACCACATTCTTCCCGCAGATCACTCATTTCGCATCACCGAAAATACGGCGCATCATTTCCTGATAGGCATCCTCAACACCGCCCAGATCCTGACGGAAGCGATCCTTATCCAGCTTCTTGTGGGTTTCGGCATCCCACAGGCGGCAGGTGTCCGGGCTGATCTCGTCGGCCAGCAGGATCTTACCGTCGGGGGTCTTGCCGAACTCGATCTTGAAGTCCACCAGATCCACACCGATGCTCTTGAAGAAATCGATCAGATAGCTGTTGACACGGAAAGCGTAGTCGCTGATGGTGTCCAGATCCTCTCGGGTGGCCCAACCGCAGGCCAGAATGTGGTAATCGTTGACCATGGGATCGCCCAGCGCATCGTCCTTATAGCAGAACTCCAGCGTGGGGCACAGCAGCTTGGTGCCTTCCTTCACGCCAAAGCGCTTGGAAAAACTACCGGCGGCAATGTTGCGGACAATGACCTCCAGGGGGACGATAGAGACCCGGCGCACCAGCGTTTCCCGGTCGTTGAGCTCCTCTACCAGATGGGTGGGAACACCGGCCTTTTCCAGACCCTGCATCAGGTAGTTGGACATTTTGTTGTTGACAACGCCCTTACCGGTGATGGTACCTTTTTTCTGGCCGTTGAAGGCGGTGGCATCGTCCTTGTAGGAGACAATGCACAGGTTGGGGTCATCGGTGGCAAAAACTTTTTTTGCCTTACCTTCGTACATCTGTTGCAGCTTTTCCATAGTGAACAAACCTTCCTTTCCGATATCCGATCGTTTGCAATATACAGGGAAATTACATTATAATATTAAATATGTTTTACGCTTGTTTTCCAAGCGCGGTAAGCATATGGATCTGCTTACTGCTTGTTGTATTTGGCTTCCGCCCGGGCGTTGGCCTCCAGCACGGAAGCGGTGTTTGCCTCGCGGGCGGCGGCAAGCTTTTCCGCCAGGGCGTCATCCGTCACCGCAAGGATCTGGATGGCCAGCAGGGCGGCGTTTTTCGCACCGTCGATCGCCACAGTGGCGACCGGCATACCGCTGGGCATCTGCACCGTGGCCAGCAGGGCGTCCATGCCGTCCAGCGTTTTGGAGGACACGGGAATGCCGATCACAGGCAGCGTGGTGTTTGCGGCGAAAGCACCGGCCAGATGGGCGGCCTTACCGGCGGCGCAGATGATCGCGCCAAAACCTGCGGACTTTGCCTGCAGGGCAAAGCTGCGCGCCTGCTCCGGGGTGCGGTGTGCGGAATAAATGTGAACCTCGGTGGGAACACCGTATGCAGCGAGGGTGTCGATCGCCTTTTCTACAACAGGCAGATCGCTCTCGCTGCCCATGATAACGGCAACCTTTTTCATAGCTCAGTTTCCTCCAGTTGCTGCCAAAAAGGCAGCGTGTAATATTTTAGGGACAAACCTCAGTTTAACACACAATATGTTGCTTCGTCAAACCATATGCACCGAAACTTTGGGGAGACCGGAAAAAAACAGAAAAGTCTCTCCAAAACATGCGATCGCAAGGTGTGACGGCGAAGATTATTTTACCTTTGTGTCGCAATAAATGCAGCGGTAAACATTGTTTGCCCGGTCTGTCAGGCGGAACACATGGGGCAGATCCTGCTCCACGGAGGTGATGCAGCGGGGATTTTTGCAGTGCAGTACATTCACCAGCTGCTCCGGCAGCTTGGGGTGCAGCTTTTGCACCCGTTTTCCGTTGCGGATGATGTTCACGGTGATCCGGGGATCGATATAGCCCAGGATATCCAGATTCAGGTCGATGGCGTCGTTGATTTTCAGAATATCCTTTTTCCCGTGCTTGGTGCTGGGGGCGTTTTTGATGAAAGCGACCTCGCAATTCAGGCGATCCAGCTTCAGGTGGCGATATAACTCCATGCCCTGACCGGCGGGGATGTGGTCGATGACGATGCCGTCTACAATATTGCCGATGATCATATCGTAACCTCCAACAGTTTCAGAATGAGCGCCATACGGATATACTTGCCGCACAGGGCCTGGCGGAAATAGCAGGCGCGGGGGTCGGCGTCGATGGCGGTGGAAATTTCGTTGACGCGGGGCAGGGGATGCAGGATGGCCAGATCATGCTTTGCGCCGTTGAGCTTTTCCGGGGTGAGGATATAGCTGTCTTTCAGCCGGATGTAATCCTGCTCGTTGAAGAAGCGCTCCCGCTGGACGCGCGTCATGTACAGAATGTCCAGCTCCGGCATTGCCAGCTCCAGAGAGCCGGTTTCCCGGTAGGAGACATGATTGCGCTCCAGCACCTCGCTGCGGACATGCTCCGGAATGCGCAGCTCATCCGGGGAGATGAAGATGAATTTTACATCGTCATACCGGGACATGGCGCCCACCAGAGAGTGCACTGTGCGGCCGAATTTCAGGTCGCCGCAGCAGCCCACGGTCAGCTTGTTCAGCCGCCCCTTTTCCCGCTTGATGGTCAGCAGGTCGGTCAGCGTCTGGGTGGGGTGGTTGTGACCGCCGTCTCCGGCGTTGATCACCGGGATGCTGGCCGCCATGGAAGCCACCAGCGGCGCGCCCTCCTTGGGGTGGCGCATGGCGATGATGTCGGCATAGCAGCTGACGATACGGGCGGTGTCCGCAACGCTTTCCCCCTTGGAGGCGGAACTGCTCTGTGCTTCCGAGAAGCCAAGCACCTGGCCACCCAACTCCATCATAGCGGACTCAAAGCTCAGGCGGGTGCGGGTGGAGGGCTCGTAAAACAGCGTGGCCAGCTTTTTTCGTTTGCAGGCCTCGGCATATTTGTCCGGGTTTGCGATGATATCTTCCGCCACGGTGATCAGCTCGTCGATCTCCTGGGTGGACAGCTGCGTGATGTCGATCAGATGCTTCATGCCTTGCCTCCAATCCAGCTTTCATCCTCCGGATTTTCCCGGAATTTCAGCAGCCGCGCCACATCCTCCGGCTTGATATAGCCGGTCTCTGCCGCCACAGCCGCCACAGCGTCCAGATTGGACAGGCTGTGGTTTTCTACCTTAGATGCGGCCAGACGATCCAGACCCTTTTGCAGGCCGTAGGTGAAGATGCTCACCACGCCCAGTACCTTCGCGCCGGCCTCGCGCAGGGCTTCCACCACATCGATCACGCTGCCGGCGGTGGAGATCAGATCCTCGACCACGACCACCTTGGCGCCTTTTTCCAGCTTGCCCTCGATCCGGTTCTTGCGGCCGTGATCCTTGCTGCCGGAGCGCACATAGCCCATGGGCAGCCCCAGAATGTGGCCGACGATCGCGGCGTGGGCGATACCGGCGGTAGAGGTGCCCATGAGCACCTGGCAGTCGGGGTAATATTCTTTCACCAACGCGGCCAGGCCGTCCTCCACATGGTTGCGCACCACAGGGGCGGTCAGGGTCAGACGGTTATCACAATAGACCGGGCTTTTGATGCCGCTGGCCCAGATGAACGGGTCTTCCGGGCGGAGAAATACGGCGCCGATCTCCAGCAGGTCAGAAGCGATCTGTTTTTCCATATTCATAATGTGAGTCCTCCTATTCTTGCCGCGGGCACCGGTGGCGCCTACGGCTTGTGTACAAATGTGTTTTCAGCAGCGGTTTTAGTCGCAGAATTCCTCGATTGCCCGCAGCCAGGCCTCCACCGGATCCTCGGCCTGGGTGATGGGGCGACCCATGACGATGTAGTCGGAGCCAAGCGCCTTGGCCTTGGCGGGGGTGGCAATGCGCACCTGATCTCCGGCATCGCTGCCGGCAAAGCGCACCCCGGGCGTCACGGTCAGAAAATCCCTGCCGCAGTGGGTGTGGATCTTTCCGGATTCCAGCGGGGAGCAGACCACGCCGTCCAGTCCCGCGTTGCGGGCGGTCATGCCGTAGTGCAAAATGACCTCGTCAATGGGGTGGGGGATCAGCAGATCCTTTTGCATCCGCTCCTCGCTGGTGCTGGTCAGCTGGGTCACGGCGATCAGCAGGGGGCGGCTGCCGTCCGGGCGGGTCAGTCCCTCCAGGGCGGCCTCCATCATGGCCTGCCCGCCGCCGGCATGGACATTGGTCAAGTCCACATCCAGCGCAGACAGCACGGCCATGGCCTTTTTCACCGTGTTGGGGATGTCGTGCAGCTTCAAGTCCAGAAAAATCTTGTGCTCCCGTTTTTTCAGCTGCCGGACGATCTCCGGGCCGGCGGCATAAAACAGTTCCATGCCGATTTTGACAAAGGGCTTTCGGCTTTGTCCGGCAAAGCGGTCCAAAAAGGACAGCACCTGTTCCTGTGTGCTGAAGTCACAGGCAACGATCACATCTTTTCCCATATCAGTGGGCACCTCCTATGATCTCTGCCAGCGAGGTGATGCCATATTCCGCCATCACCTGGGGCAGCTGTTCGATAATATTTTTACAGACAAAGGGGTCGGAAAGATTGGCAGCGCCCACCTGTACGGCGGTGGCGCCGGCCAGCATCATCTCAATTACATCCCGAGCGGAGCTGACGCCGCCCAGTCCCACAATGGGAATTTTGACCGCCTGATAGACCTGATAGACCATCCGTACGGCCAGGGGAAAGACCGCCGGGCCCGAGAGACCGCCGGTGGTGTTTGCCAGCAACGGCCGGCGGCGCTTCAGGTCAATACGCATGGCCAGCACGGTGTTGATCAGGCTCAGACCGTCGGCGCCGGCTTCCTCGCAGGCCTTGGCAACGGAGACGATATCCGTTACATTGGGGGTCAGCTTGATGATGACCGGCTTGGTGGTCACGGCCTTGACCGCCTTGACCACCTCCGCCGCGGCCTCGGGCTGGGTGCCGAAGCTCATGCCGCCGCCGTGGACGTTGGGGCAGGAGATATTGACCTCCAGCCAGCCGACCTGCTCGGCCTTGTCCAGAAGAGCGCAGGTCTCCGCAAATTCCTCGATGGAAAAGCCGCTGATGTTGGCCATCACGGGTTTATGAAAAATCTTTGCGATATGGGGCAGCTCCTCCGCCAAAACAGCGTCCACGCCGGGGTTTTGCAGTCCAACGGCATTGAGCATACCGCTGGGCGCTTCCGCAATGCGGGGCGTGGGATTGCCAAAACGGGGCTGCCGCGTGGTTCCCTTAAAGGAGAAAGTGCCGAGAATGTCCAGATCGTACAGCTGGGAAAACTCCCGGCCGTAGCCGAAAGTGCCGCTGGCGGGGATGACCGGATTGTCCAGCGGGATCCCGCAAAGCTCTACATTTAATTTTCCCATATCAGTACCTCCCGCTGGAACACCGGCCCATCCTTACATACGCGCTTTGCGCCTTCCTTGGTTCGGATCGCGCAGCCCATGCAGGCGCCAAAGCCGCAGCCCATGCGTTCCTCCAGGCTGAACTGTCCGGTGCCGGACGCGGCTCTGTCCAGTGCACGCAACATAGGCAGCGGGCCGCAGGCGCAGACATGGCTGTAGTCCAGCCCCGCCAGCGCATCCGTTACAAAGCCGCGGATCCCGGCGCTGCCGTCAGCCGTGGTCACCAGCACTCGGGCGCCAAGGGCGGAAAAACGCTCCGCGTAAAAAATTTCGCTTTTGGTGTTGAAGCCGAGGATCACGGTAACATCCTTGCCCTCCGCCAGCAGGGTCTTGCACAGACCGTACATGGGCGGCACACCGACACCGCCGCCTACCAGCAGCGGCTTGTTTCCCGTAAGGGGACAGTCATAGCCGTTGCCCAAACCGGTGAGGATATCCAGCGTTTCCCCGGCGGCCATTTGGGACAGCTGGCGGGTACCCTCGCCAACGGTTTTGTATACCAGCGTCATGCCGGCGCTGTCCCAATCACAGACGGAAATGGGGCGGCGCAGAAAGCGTCCGGGCAGCGCCACCTCCACAAACTGGCCGGGACGGGTCACAGCGCTGCTGTCGCCCTCTAGCCGCAGCTCCCACACCGCATCCGTCAGCGGCGTGTGGGAGAGGATTTTGAATGTTTCCTGTTTCATCTTATCGCTCCTCCCAGACCAGCCGCCCGCCGGAGAAGGTGGCAAGGCAGCGGCCGTAAACTTCGGTTCCCGCAAAGGGCGTTGCCCGCCCCATGGAGGCAAATTCCCCGGGATCGACCGTGTATTTCCGGTTCAGGTCAAACACGGTCACATCGCCGGTCTCCAGCGCGTCCCCAAGGCCAAAGCGGCGGCGGGGATTGGTGCTCAGGCAGGCAACGACCTGCTCCAAAGACAGAATGCCCGGACGCACCAGATGGGTATACAGCACCGGGAACGCGGTCTCCAGCCCGACAACGCCCATGGCGCTGCCGGCCAGACCCTTGCTTTTCTCCTCCGCGCTGTGGGGCGCGTGGTCGGTGGCGATGATCTCCACCGTGCCGTCTGCGATGCCCTCCAGCAGCGCCTCCCGGTCGGCGGCGGAGCGAATGGGCGGGTTCATCTTGAAGCGGCCGTCCTCCTGGAGATCTGCGTCGGTGAGCACCAGATAGTGGGGGGCGGTCTCGCAGCTGACATCCAGCCCGGCCTTTTTGGCCTGCCGGATCAGCTCCACGG
>CAVBJJ010000010.1:0-37879 GCA_963595735.1 bacterium | reverse complement strand
CCACGGACTGGCGGGTGGAAACATGGCACACATGGTAGGCGCATCCGGTTTCCTGCACCAGACGCAGATCCCGCTCCACCTGCCGCCATTCGCTTTCGGCGCAAATGCCCTTGTGGCCGTGCTGTTTGGCGTAGTCTCCATCGTGGATGTAGCCGCCGCGCAGCAGACTTTCGTCCTCGCAGTGGGCTACCAGCAGCTTGCCGGTGGCCTTGACCCGCAGCATGGCCTGGCGCATCATCTCGTCGGACTGCACGCCCTTGCCATCATCCGAAAAGGCGCAGACATAGTCGGCAAGTGCCTCGATCGCGGCAAGCTCCTGCCCCTTTTCTCCCACGGTGATTGCGCCGTAGGGGAGTACGCGGATTTTCGCTGCGCGCCCGATGGCCTCCAGCTGGGGGCGGAGGTGCTCCGGGCTGTCCGGGCAGGGGTTCAGGTTCGGCATGGTGCATACAACGCCATATCCCCCGCGGGCGGCGGCGGCGGAGCCGCTTGCCATCGTCTCTTTATAAGAAAAACCCGGCTCTCTGAAATGCACATGCACATCAGCAAAACCGGGCAATATAACAGCATCTGGGAATGCCAGAACAAGAGCCTCACCCTGACGGTCGGCTCGACTGTGGAAAAACACGGCGTCAGCGCCATGACCGGCAAAGTCCCTGACGCAATGCGGGTTATAGTATTTTGCATCTTTCAGCAAGACAGCCATAATAACTTCCTCTCTGTTGATTTATCTCATATATTATATATGTTCCGGCAAATATCGTCAATGGCTGATGCGGAAAAGTTTTGGCGGGATCGCTCCCGGATACAGTGCATCTTGCAGATACTTATTGTATGTAGACTTTTTGTATGCAATCATTGTACTTTTATTACAGAAGCAGGGGAGGAAATGCCTATGGATATCATAAAAGTTTTTGGGGACAATGTGAAAAAATACCGTATAAGGCTGGGAATATCCCAAGAAGCCTTCGCGGAGAAATGTGGCTTGCACCGTACTTATATCAGTGCGATCGAATGCCATCGCAGGAGTATTTCTCTGGAAAATATTCAAAGAATTGCAGATGCTCTGGGAGTGGAAACATACCGATTGTTCATGGAAGAGGAGGTGTGAAATGTCTGGGAGAAACCGAGCGGAGGGGTGGCAGCACGCAAAACGAACCGGGCATGACAACGAGAGATTGATCGCCGCGCTTACCCAAACAGATGTGAGCGTGCAAAAGCGCTTGTTGGACTGCGCTCATTTGTCCGGTATTTCCGTCACAAGGGTGCAGTATGGCGGCCTTTGCGAGGCGGATGTGGCGTGTGTTCTGGGCGGAAAGACGAAGTCCAAAACGGATATGTGGCTGGAGCTTTCCAATGGAAAAAGGCTGAATGTTTCCATCAAGAAAGAGAAAGCGGGACAGGTTTTTCTGGTGGGGATCGACCGCTTTATCGCGGGCTTTGAAAAGCAGTATCAAACCACGCTCAGTGAGGAGGTAAAAAGAGCGCTTGCCCTATATTTCGGCTCCGCACCAGACACGCTTGCTGTTATTCAGCAGTATGGACTCCGAAACAGGGAGCTGGAACGCAAAAAGCACCGCTTGGTTGCGGAAACGCTCAAAGCCTATGATGCGAATTTATACCAAGCCCTGCTGGCTTGGGTGAACGAGGCAATGTCCCAGCTTTTCGATTTTTGTTTTGTAAAAGGACTGGCGGCAAATCGGCAGGACTGGGCGGATATTGTCTGGTACAAAAATCTTGTGGGAGAAAACCAACTGGATCGCATGTTTTACCTGCCGGACATCAAACACAGCGTGTCGGCAACAGCGACATATGGCACACGCAATGGCGGAAGTACAATACAGCTGCCTTTTGGCTTTGTACAGTGGCACAGTCCGAGGAAAGTGATTCCCGGACAGCTTCAATTTCATCACAGCTTTGCAAAGCTGTGTCAACTATTGTAAATAAACGAAAGCACCGAATGTATGCGGCATTCGGTGCTTTCGTTATGTAAGAACTTCTAATACTTGCTTTGCGATGGCAATGGACAGCAAGGGAGGAACCGCGTTTCCAATCTCCAAGCGTTTCATTCCATCGGCTCCATAGAATTGATAGTCATCGGGAAAGCTTTGCAATCTGGCGCCCTCGCGAATACTCATGGCTCTGGAATCACGCGGGTGAATGCAGCGGGAGGAGGAGGGGCAGGCAAAATTTCGCGTTATGGTCGTAGAGGGCCGTTCCCACCAGAGCTTGGCATAGGTGTTGCCATATCCGCTTTTTGGGCGGATGTCTTCCGGCAAGTCGTTTTTGGATTGTCCGTCCTGTAAGGTTTCCATAATTTTGATAAGATGTGCGCCGTTTTTGGGGGCTTTGTGCTCCCGGAGCTGGCTTTGCTCCGGGCAATTTGCCCTGACGAATTTGAGAAATTCGTTGCTTGCCGGGGCGGCGTATGCATCCCGTTCCTGGCCGCTTTTTAATACAGGCAGATCCCCCAGCGCATCTTTCAGCGTGATATAGGGCTTTCGGTCTTTCCCGTGGGTTGGAACGGGGTAAACAAAACGGTTGTCGCCTTGCATACCCACGAGGATCACACGCTCGCGGTACTGCGGAACGCCGAAATCAACGGCGTTTACAATTTGCGACTTCAAAATATATCCCAGTTCCATAAATTCTGCTTGAATTCGTTGAAAAAGTCTTCCCTTGTCCATACTCAAAATGCCAACCACATTTTCAAACACGAACATTCTCGGACGAAGAATTTTAAGAATTCTTTTGTACTGCATAAACAGATTTGCACGTTGGTCGATTTGGCGCTTTCCCAAGGTGGAATACGATTGACACGGGGGGCCGCCGATCACAACATCAATTGTTTTTCCGCCAAGCGCATTTGCCAGCATTTCTTCCGTAAGCGACTGAATATCACAATTCAGCATAGTTACATGGGGATGATTCAGGGAGTAGGCGGTTGCGATGTCCTTTTCAATCTCATTTGCTGCAACGATATGAAATTGTGGGAATTGGGTAAACCCGTAGCTCAGGCCGCCAACTCCGGAAAATAAATCCATGATGTTATATGTGTGCACGATGCAGCTCCTTTTTCGGGGGTCTCATATGCGGAATGCAGATGGGATTTCAGGGGGGACAGGGGGAGGGGGTGCGTTTCTGTGCTTCAAAGTATATCATGCGGATTATGTAAATAGCAAGTTTGAAATTTGGAGTAGTATGTCTTTGGGTCGATTCGCGGTATCCGGGCGGAATTATTTCTTGCCGAAATGGCGGGGCTTGTGGTATAATCTTTCCTTAAAGAACGGAACAAACCAGGTATGCTACAGATAAGGATGGATAGAACGATGGAACAGGTACTTGTGGTCGAGACGCAGCTTCTGCGGCAGTATATCGCCGGAAAGTGCGGCTTGATCCGGGAAAATACAGAGGCGGCTTTGGCGTGCATCCGCAGCCATCACATATTTCTGCCCCGGGAGCAGGCGGAGCAGGATACAAACTATAAACAAATCATCCCCTATGTCCTTGTTCGGCGGGGAGACGCGGTGTTTTCCACCCGGCGTTTGCGGCAGAGCGGGGAAGCCCGGCTGCACGGCAAGATCTCCCTGGGCATCGGCGGGCATATCAACGCCTTTGATGAGGACGCGGACGGAGATGTGCTGGAGCGTGGCTTGCGCCGGGAGCTGGAGGAGGAAGTCTCCATGACCCGGCCGACCAGGCAAATGCGGTTTTTGGGACTGATGAACGACGACAGCAACGCCGTGGGCAAGGTCCACCTGGGCGTGTGCTTCCTGCTGGAGACCGATGGCGAGGTCTGCGTGCGGGAGACGGAAAAGCTGGAGGGACGCTGGCTGGCTATTGCGGAGCTGCCGCAGCTGGCGCCGGAAATGGAAACCTGGTCCAGCCTGGTGCTGGATGCCTTGGCGGAAAAGGAGTGAATGAACGATGACAACATGGGAACAATTACAGCAGGACTGCCTGCGCTGTCATCGCTGTGCTCTGGGCGAGACCCGCACCAATGTGGTTTTCGGCGTGGGAAATCCCCAGGCAGAGGTGCTGCTGATCGGGGAGGGACCCGGAGAAAACGAGGATAAGACCGGTATCCCCTTTGTCGGGCGCGCCGGCAAGCTGCTGGATGATATGCTAGCCATGATCGATTTGGATCGCACAAAGGTGTACATTGCCAATATTGTCAAGTGCCGTCCGCCCCAGAACCGGGATCCCCTGAACACGGAGCAGGAGGCCTGCATCCAGTGGCTGCAGGAGCAGATCGCCCTGATTCAGCCCAAATTGATTGTATGTCTGGGAAGGATCGCGGCAAAGGTCTGTATCCGGCAGGAATTCAAGATCACCCGGGAACACGGGCAGTGGTTTGCCAAGGACGGGGTAGAGTACATGGCGCTGTATCACCCGGCGGCGCTGCTTCGGGATCCCCGAAAGCGGCCGGAGACCTTTGAGGATCTGAAAGCGCTGCAAAAGCGGATCCGCGAGTGCTGCACGCACACCTATTGATTTGGAATCCGGACTTTTACGATTACAATAGATACAATAGCAAAACAGGAAGGTATAACAGAATGTTGGATTTTCAAACTTTGGAAATACAGGATAAAAAATGGGTAGAACCGATTTTGGCGGCGGAGGCCTCCCAGAGCGCGGGATATGATTTTGCAACGATTTATCTTTGGGCGCCCATGTGGCGGCAAAAGGCGGCCAGAGTGGGCGACCGACTGATTCTCCGCTATCAGGAAAACGACGCCTACTTTTTCGCCTATCCCGTGGGCAGCGGGCCGCTGGAGCCGGTGGTGCAGGCGATGCGGGAAAGCGCGGCGGAGCTCGGTCTGCCCCTGCGCATGACGGGCGTGACCGCGCCCCAGCGGGAAAAGCTGGAGCAGGCCTTTCCCGGTATGTTCCGGTACGAGGCTATCCCGGACAGCTATGATTACATTTACGAGGTAGAGCGCCTTGCTACCCTTTCTGGCAAAAAGCTGCACGGCAAGCGTAACCACTGCAACAAGTTTGAGCAGAGCTTTGATAACTGGAGCTTTCGTCCCATGACCCAGGAGGATGCGCCGGTGGTGCTGGCGCTGCTGCAGCAGTGGAACGAAAAGGAAGCGGATGACCCGGAGGAAGCCGGCGAAGGCATGAGCCTGCAGGCGGAGTGGGAGGCCATTTGCCGGGCGCTGGATGGCTTTTCGGAGCTGGAAATGGACGGCGGACTGCTGTTTTGCGAGGGCGAGCCGGTGGCCTTTACCATGGCCAGCAAAAGCTATCAGAACACCATGGATGTCCACTTTGAAAAGGCAAAGCCGGAGATTCCCGGCGCGTATTCCATGATCAACCGGGAATTTGCCCGGATGCTGCGGGAAAAATACCCGGATCTGCAATATCTGAACCGGGAGGAAGATCTGGGCATTGAGGGGCTGCGCAAGGCAAAGCAGTCCTATCAACCGGCTTACCAGGTGGAAAAATTCCTGGCCATTGAGGAGGAAACGGAACAATGAAGCCTAACACGGTGTTGCGTCCGGCGCTTCCGGCGGAGCGGGAAGCGGTCAAGCAGGTGTATCGGGAAGCCTTTGGCGATCCGGAATCGTATATTTCCCTCTACTTTGGCAGCCGGCTGTTTCTCCAGGGAGAGGCGCTGGCGCTGGAGGAAGCGGGAGAGCTGCAGTCGGCCTTTCATTGTCTGCGCGGCCCGTGGCTGCAGGGGCGGGAACTAACCTATCTTTACGCTCTCGGTACGCGCAATGCCGCCCGGGGTAAGGGATATGGCGCGGCGGTGTTGCGAGCGTGTGTGGAAAAGGCTGCGAAAGAAAATGCGCCGGCCTGCATTTGCCCGGCCAGCGAATCGCTGTACCGGTGGTATACGGAAAAGCTGGGGGAAAAGCCCTGTTTTTTCGTGCGGGAAACGCAGTTTAACCAAGAGGAATTGCCGGAGCCGTTGGAAGACGGCCAGTGCATCCCTGTGGAGGGGCGCAGCTATGCCCGCCTGCGGGAGCTGCTGCTGGGAGAACGCCCCCATGTGCAGTTTCCGGATCGGTTTTGGGATTGGCAGGAGCTGAGCTGCCGCTATGGTGCGGGCGGTTTGATCCTGCTGGATCTCGGCGGACCGGTGGGGGCGGCGATCGTGCAGCAGGAAAGCGAGACGGCCATTGCGGTCAAGGAGCTGTTACTGCCGGAGGGCAATGTGGCCGATGCGGTAGCGCTTTTGTGCCGGTTTTTCGGCTGCGAAACGGCATCGGTGCGAACGCCCGTGTTTTGGGAAGCCCCCGGCACGGTGCGGCCGTTTGTGATCGCCTGCCTCCCGGAGGGAGAGCTGCTCCCGGTGGATGCCTGGTGGGGGCCGGTGTTTGACTGATTTTTTGCAAAAAAACTTTGAATTTAATATTTTTGTAATAGGATAAGTATTTCTTTCGTAACAACCCTTTGCTATACTAAAACTGCAAGTGATGTTTCATCTTTTTCATTTTGTCCTCATTAGTATAAGGAAACACCCGAATGGCGTCGTACCATTCGGGTGTTTCCTGTTTATAGCAAGTAATACAGCGCGGCACACATTGACATCCTCCGGATTTTGTTATAACATAGTAAAAAACTGGAGTATATGGGCTGCTTGGCCTGTGTATGTATCGTAAACAAGGGCAGCAGAGAAAGGAGAATTTCCATGAAACGCATTCATCTTTCCTATTTATTTCAGGACAGGGAGCGAATCGACCCCCAGGGCCTGTCGGACTATACCACATTGGACTTTGTCAGCAACGGCCACCATCTGTATGGCGAGATCCTCTGGCCGGATAGCAGCTTTACCCAGGCGCGCCCCTGTGTCATCATGTTTCATGGCTTTCCCGGCTCTGCCAGAAATGACGACATTGCCCACGCCCTGTGCCGCATCGGCTGCGTGGTGATCGTGCCCCATCACCGGGGCGCTTGGGGCAGCGAGGGGAAATATCTGGTCTCCCACTGCATCGAGGATGCGACCAATCTGGCGGAATATGCCCACAGTCCGGAGTTCTGCGAAAAATACAATGTCTCCCCGGAGCATATTTATCTCCTGGGACACAGCATGGGCGGAAACACGGCGCTGCACGCGGGCAAGCATCTGCCCTGGCTGCGGGGCATGGTTCTAATTACGCCCTTTGACCCCACGCGCTATCTGGAGCCGGAACACAGCGCTCGCCTGCAAAAGCTGCTGGCGGAGGGGAAGATCCTGCAAAGCGACGGTGTGGAGAAAATTTATCGGGATATTATACAAAATCAGAAAGAATTGTCTTTCCCGGAGACTTTCCCGCTGGTAAAGGACAAAAACATTCTGATCCTGGCCGGGGAATACGACGACTGCGCCCCCACGGAGGACATGGTATTGCCCCTGTGGAAGCTGCTGCAGCAGCATGACACCGAGGCGGTGCAGCAGCTGCATATTTATCGCGCGGCGCACGGATTGCTGGGACGCAGGACGGCGGCCATACGCGACATTGCGGAATTTTTGAAAGAAACCTGCTGAAGCTGAAGATGAAAAATCGCGTCTGCTTTTTCTCCGGAAGCGGACGCGATTTTGCTTATTTTATTATGTTGCGTTGCGGCTCAGCTGAAAAATCAAGCTTTGTTTTTTGTAAAGCGCCGAAGCACCAGCCCGGCAACCAGGCCGATGACCACGCCGGTGACGGTGCCGGTAACGGCCAGAACGGGGAAGTAAAAGGCGATCTGCTCCGTGCCAAGGAGGATCACAGCCATCAGGATCTGTCCGGCGTTGTGCAGGATGCCGCCCACCACGCTGACGCCGATAGGGGAAAAACGGTCTGTGTGCTTGAGCAGCCCCATACCCAGCAGGGAGAGCGCGGCACCGGCCACGCTGTAGGCCAGGGACATGAAGTTGCCGAACAGGAGTGAGACCAGCACGACCCGAATCAGCGAGACCAGGATCGCGTCCCGCATTCCCAGACGAAACAGCACAAACACAATGACAATATTGGCCAGTCCCATCTTGATGCCCGGAATGGCAAAGGACATGGGAAAGAGCACTTCGATATAAGACATGATCATCGCCAGCGCGATCATCAGCCCCAGCAGAGCAATTCGCTTGGTTTTTGTTTTCATAATTTAGGAAATCACATCCACATTACTTTCGTTGCCGCTGTTGTCCACGATTTTAATGACCGTTTTGTTGGGCAGACAGGTGATCGTCTCCCCGGTTTTGCTGATGCTGTGGGAATCCACGCAGATATGATCCGGGCAGGAGGCGTCGGTGATGTCGGCAACGCCATCCTGAATTTCCAGAATGTTATAGCCGCCATTGTCCCGCTCCAGGCGGATCGTCCTGTCCTGATCCAGGGGCAGGCGCATGGTTTCCTCGCCGTCCACCAGCACCACGGCATAGGCGCCGTCGGTCTTTTTCGCTTCCCACACGCGCCAGACGCACAGCGCGGCGGCGAGGATTATCACAATTAAAAGAATGTCGTTGCGCAGCCTGTGCTGTTTTTTTTCGTTTGTAGCCATAGAGAATAGATCCTTATAATACTTGGTTTTGAACAAGCTGATTATAATATAGAATGCGGCTTGCCGTCAATCCCCTTGCTGGCGCTGCGCCTTGTAGGCCTGTCCCCAGATCTCCATAGACTGGATGATGGGGCGCATGGATTCTCCCAGGTCGGAAAGGGCATACTCCACCCGGGGCGGCACCTCGGGATAGACGGTGCGGGTCACGATCCCGTCTGCCTCCATGGAGCGCAGACTGTCCGTCAGCACCTTTTGGCTGATGCCCGCCAGATCCTTTTTCAATTCGTTGAAGCGCCAGGGGCGCGCCATCAGATTTCGCATGATCAGCAGCTTCCACTTGCTGCCGATGATCTGTACCGTTGTGGCGACCGGACAGGCGGGCATTTCGTCTTTTGTCAACATGGCAGTGCCTCCGATAGAATGCTATATGCAAATTATACTGTAGCGTCCGTGCTTTTGCAAGCGGTTACTTTTTGGTGACTGAGTAATCAATTTGTGCGTACTTGCGGATGGCCGTGCGGCGGTGTATCATCACACTTGCAAACGGCAAAACGCCGAATTCAAAACACGGAGGTATATCCCATGAAAAAGAAAATTGCACTGCTGCTTTCCGCAGCCCTGATGGTGTCCGCGCTGGCTGCCTGCGGTACGAAGCAAGACACACCAACGGAGACAAAAACGCCGGAACAGACCGCGGCGGCTTTTTCCGAGACCAAAACGCCGGCAGTGCGCGAAGCCGCAGTTGACAGCGGCAGCATGACGGTCTATGATTTTGGAGAGACCAAGCTCCATGTCTACAACACAGAGGATGCGCTGGGCGATGTGGCCTATATTGTGGAGGGGAAGGATGCGTTGGTCGGTATCGAGCTTCCCGCCTTTACGGACAGCCTGAATGCATGGCAGAATTACATTGCAGGTTTGGATAAGCCCATGCACGACCTGTTCCTCTGCGCCCATGCAGGCGGCGCAAGCTATGTGGAGGGCATGACCCTCTATGGTACCCAGGGGGCGCAGGAGTCCATTGCGTCCGGCTCTACCTATGCCACCACGCAGGGGCTTTACGAAAGCTTCGGGGAGGATTTCCACGGCGGTCCGGACATGGCGAACATCAACAAGGTCGTTTCCGGAACTGTTACGGTTGCTGGTATCGACTTCAATCTCATCGACCACGGGGAAACCTATGATCTGGAAATTCCGTCCATGAACGCGGTGTACACCCACATGCTCGGCAAGACCAGCCACTCCATTCTCACCAGTGTCGATCAGATGGATTCTATGTTGGAAACCCTAAAAGGCTATCAGAGTGCAGGCTATGACATGATCCTGGCAGCCCACAGTGGTGTGGAGGGGCAGGACGCTGTGACCGAAAAAATCAGCTATGTGGAAAAGGCCAAAGAGCTGGCGGCATCCAATGACAACGCAGAGGACTTTATGGCGGCAATGAAAGCGGCCTTCCCCGATTATACGGGCGAAAATTATCTGGAAATGTCGGCGGGGTATTTGTATCAGTAAGCCTTGCAGACGGGCAAGGGAAAAAGCAGAAAAGGGGATTGCAGATGAACCAGGCAGAGCGGCGGCTGTTTTTGATCCGGTCGCTTTTACAGGAGAAAAACGAGTATCGGGGCATGGAGATCCCAACGGAGCCGGAGCGCCAGCGCCAGCTTTTGCGGGGACTGATGAATGTCCGTGCGCCGCAGCCGGCCGAGGAGGCGTTTCTCCGGGTACAGGATGCGTATTTGCAGGAAGAGATCGCCGCAAAAGGCATTACGGATGTTGCCGACCTTAAACCCATGCGGCCGGGATTGTATCTCTGGCAGGGGGATATTACCAGCTTGCGCTGCGACGCCATTGTCAATGCGGCTAACAGCGGCATGACCGGCTGCTATGTTCCCAATCACGCCTGCATTGACAATGTGATCCATAGCTTTGCAGGGGTAGAGCTGCGCCGGGCGTGTGCGGAGCTGATGGAAAAACAGGGCTGCGCCGAACCCACCGGGCAGGCCAAGATCACCCCGGCATTCAACCTGCCGTGCCGCTGTGTCCTGCACACAGTCGGGCCAATCGTTTCCGGGCGGGTAAGCAAGCGGGACGAAATGTTGCTGGCCTCCTGCTATCGTGCCTGTCTGGAACTGGCGGCGGAAAACAAGTTGGAAAGCGTGGCGTTCTGCTGCATCTCTACTGGGCTGTTCCATTTTCCCAATGAGCGGGCGGCGGAGATCGCTGTGGAGACCGTAACGCAGTTTATGCAGGAAAAAACCAGTGTGGAGAAGGTGATTTTCAATGTTTTCAAGGATGTGGACAAGGAAATCTACACCCGATTGCTCACAGCAGATTCGGCGGCTGCAGGAAGCGCTCTGTGAAGCGGATACGCTGGTGATCGGCGCCGGCGCGGGGCTTTCGGCTTCCGCCGGGTTCGACTATTCCGGCGCGCGCTTTACAAAATATTTTTCCGATTTTGCGGAAAAATATGGGATTCAAGATATGTACACCGGCGGGTTTTATCCTTTTTCCACGCCGGAGGAGCACTGGGCGTACTGGAGCCGGTATGTTCTGATCAATCGGTATCAGGATGCACCGAAGCCGGTGTATGCGGAACTGCGGAAGCTGGTGCAGGGCAAGGACTATTTTGTCATTACGACCAATGTGGATCATTGCTTTCAAAAGGCCGGCTTCGATAAAAAGCGACTGTTCTACACGCAAGGGGACTATGGCCTGTTTCAGTGCAGCGAGCCGTGCTGTCAGGAGACCTTTGAGAACGAGGTGCTGATTCGGGAAATGGTCACACGGCAGGAAAATATGAAAATACCATCTGAACTTCTGCCGATCTGCCCCCGTTGCGGCAAGCCCATGACAATGAACCTGCGTGCAGACGCCACCTTTGTGGAGGATGAGGGCTGGCACCGGGCGGCGGAGCGATACGAGAATTTTCTTCGCACCCGCGCGGGCAGCAAAACGCTTTTTCTGGAACTGGGCGTGGGATATAACACCCCGGTTATTATCAAGTATCCTTTTTGGCAAATGACAGAAAGGAATCTAAAGGCCACCTACGCCTGCATCAACACAGGGGAAGCCTACGCCCCGGACGCGATAAAAAAGAGAGCTATCTGCATCGACGGAGATGTTGGAGAAATTTTGGCCCTACTCTAAGGAAAAACACAATTTTATCCTGCCAAGGGCGGCTTGCTTTACCGGTGAGCCGCCCTTGTGCTGTTGCGGCGTAATGTGCGCCGGTGCTGACCCGTGCGGATATCGGCATTGCCCTGGGCGCGGTGGGCATTGCGAATATGTGGTTTGCCATCTTCGCGGATGTGGGAGTGATGATCCTGGCGATCCTCAACGCTATCCGCGCCCTGTGTGTGCATAAAAAATAGAAATCGGCCTTTTCTGAGCAGGCTGGAAAAGAGATATACCAGGATTCTACATTGTCCCGTTGACAGGCGGCGAGAAAATGCGTAAAATGGGAAAAAACAAAGCAGGGGTAGAGATATGAACGGTAGAATCAAAAGACTGGCGGCGGCACTGCTGAGCGTCTGCATTGGGGCAAGCCTGCTTGCCGGCTGTGCCCGGAGTCCGGGTACAAAGGGCAGCGACCAGAACGGAACCGCAGAGCTGCAGCGATATGAAAAGACCTATTACGAATATTTTGACACCTTGACCACGGTCATCGGCTATGCACAGTCCCAGGAGGACTTTGACGCGACCTGCCAGCAGATCCAGGAGCAGCTGGTCGATTATAACCAGCAGTATGATATTTACAACAGCTACGATGGAGTCCATAACATTCGTACCATCAACGAAAACGCCGGGCAGCCGGTGGAGGTGGACGATGCGATTTTAGACCTGCTGGAGTTTTCCAAGGAAGCATACACCCTGACCCAGGGGATGACCAATGTGGCCATGGGCAGCGTCCTGTCCATCTGGCATGATTTCCGGGAAGCGGGGATCGAAGACCCGGACGCGGCGGCGCTGCCGGATATGAAAGATCTCCAGGCGGCGGCAAAGCACTGCGACCCCAATGCCGTTGTCATTGACCGGGACAAGGGAACGGTCTGCCTGACTGACCCGGAGATGTCTTTGGATGTGGGCGCGGTGGCAAAGGGCTTTGCCACGGAGCGCATTGCCCAGGTCATGCAGGCCCAGGGGCTGGATCACTACATCCTCAATGTTGGCGGCAACATCCGTGCCATCGGCGGCAAGATGGATGGGGAGGATTGGGCAACGGGCATACAGAATCCGGATACGGAAAGCCAGACCCAGTATCTCCATGTGATCGGGCTGCGAGACATGGCCTTGGTCACCAGCGGCAATTATCAGCGGTATTATGAGGTGGACGGCGTGCGCTATCACCACATCATCAGTCCGGAAACCCTGATGCCCAAGAACGAGTTTTCTTCCGTCACCATTCTGGCGGCGGACTCCGGTTTGGCGGACGCCCTTTCCACGGCCTGTTTTAATCTGTCTCTGGAAAAGGGGCAGGCGCTGATCGAATCCCTGGACGGGGTGGAGGCGCTGTGGATCGCCGCCGACGGCACAGAATATTACTCCTCCGGGATGGAAGCCCGTCTGCAGGTGTAATTACATTAAAATATAGAACAGGGAAAAGACACCGCAATATGCCCCAAAGTGCGATTTTGCACCGGGCGCTGCGGTGTCTTTTTGGATTGCCGGTTTTTACAAGAAGGATTTCAGGGATTCGATATTGCCCTCCTCTGTCCGGAGCAGCTTTTGCGCCAGCTCCAGAACCGCGGTGTCCTCGCCCTGATAGTCGTGAAGCTGCCGCAGCGTCTGGCACACACCGGTGTGATTGCCGCGGATCGTCAGCTCGGCGATGCGAGAGGGGGAGTCGTTGAGAAACATCTGTCCCGCAGACAGCAGGCCGGTGGAAAATTTTGTAAGCCTGCCGATGCCGGCAGGGGACTGCTCCTGCCGGCGGAGCAGGGCGGCCGCACGCTTTTGCAGACTTTGGTATTCCTCCAACTGGCCGGTCAGCGTCTGCTTCAGGCTCGGCTGTCCGGCATAGTCCAACAGATTGCGCAATTCCTCGCAGCCGCGTTCCGCCGTTTTGTGGATATATTGCAGCAGGGCAGTTTCCGGCAGTTCTGCCATGGGCATCACCTCCATGAAAAGTTTGGCCGAAAAGCACAGGGAACATACAGGCAGCGGGATAAGATTTGCGAAAAACCGACAAAGTTGCAAAAGATTCAAAAAGGCGGTTGACATACACTAACTCCCTTGGTATTATAATCGGTGAAAAAGTTAGCGCTAGCTAATTTGTGGCAGCTAACAAAAAGATCTTGTTGGAGCAGATCTATCCACAAAGAACAGGGAGATGAGGCTTTATGATGCCACTGGTACTGGCAACGCCGGGAGAGACAAACATCATCAAAAAGGTTGGCGGAAGCGCCGAGGTGCGTAAGCATCTGGAAAATCTTGGTTTTGTTGTCGGCGGTGATGTGACAGTCGTCACAGAGATCGACGGCAATGTGATCGTCAACGCCAAGGGCGCACGCATTGCGATCAGTGCAGAGCAGGCTCGCAAAATCATGATCTGATCCAGAAAAAGGAGGAGGAAAACGGATGAAGACATTGAAGCAGTGCAAGATCGGAGATACTGTCAAAGTCGCCAAGCTGACAGGTACGGGCGCGATCAAGCGCCGTATCATGGACATGGGCATCACCAAGGGAACGGAGATCTATATTCGCAAGGTGGCGCCGCTGGGCGATCCGATGGAAATCACGGTTCGCGGCTACGAGCTGTCTCTGCGCAAAGCGGATACAGAGATGATCGAAGTAGAGTAAGCGTCGGAATTCGTCCATAAACGGGGGATACGCCCCCGTGTTTTTGAGGCAGAAAGTTAGCGAAAACTAATTTTAGTGGAAGCTAATTTCAAAAAAGTGAGGAGCGTTAAGAATGAATCTTAAAATTGCCCTTGCGGGCAACCCGAACTGCGGTAAGACGACATTATTTAATGCGCTTACCGGTTCAAACCAATTCGTCGGTAACTGGCCCGGCGTTACGGTCGAAAAGAAGGAAGGCAAACTCAAGCGGCAGACCGATGTTACCATCACCGACCTGCCCGGTATTTACTCCCTTTCTCCCTACACACTGGAAGAAGTGGTCGCCAGAAATTATCTGATCGGCGAGCGCCCCGACGCCATCCTGAATATCGTGGATGGTACCAACCTGGAGCGTAACCTGTATCTGACCACCCAGCTGCTGGAACTGGGCATCCCTGTGGTCATGGCCATCAACATGATGGATGTTGTCCGCAAGAACGGGGATAAGATCGACACCGCGGAGCTGTCCCGCCAGCTGGGCTGCAAGATCGTGGAGATTTCCGCCCTGAAGGGCACCGGCATCCACGAGGCGGCACAGGCGGCTGTGGAAGCGGCCAAGAAAAAGAATCTGGTTCCGGTGCATCCTTTCACCGGCCCGGTGGAGCATGCCATTGCGCATATTGAAGAAGCAACGGTACATAATATGCCCGAGGGGCAGCAGCGCTGGTATGCCATCAAGCTGTTTGAGCGTGACGAAAAGGTCATGGAGCAGCTGAAGCTGAGCGATCAGGTTAAGGCGCATATCGAAAAAGATATCGTCGCTGTGGAAAAAGAGTTGGATGATGACGCCGAAAGCCTGATCACCAACGAGCGTTATGTTTACATTGCAGAGATCATCAAAAGCTGCTATGTCAAGAAAAACAAGGGCGGTCAGACCATTTCGGATAAGATCGACCGCGTGGTCACCAACCGTGTCGCAGGTTTGCCCATTTTTGCTGCGGTTATGTTCGTGATCTACTATATCTCCATGGTCACTGTCGGCTCCTTCGCAACGGACTGGGCCAATGACGGCGTGTTCGGCGATGGCTGGCACCTGTTCTTCATCGGTTCTTCCGCCTATGCGGACGCGTCCGATGAGTATGGTGAAGCATCCCAGGTGCTGGGCGGCTTCGTTGACTACTATGCTGACGAAGACCTGGCTGTTGTTCTGGATTCCGAGGCGGACGACTACGATCCTGCCGCGGCGCAGGCAGCTGCCGAGAGCTTTGCTGCCGACATCAGCGATTCTGATAAGGCCACCTACACTGTCACGGACGAAGAGACCATGGCAGATGAGGAAGTGACCTCCACCGGCGCTGAGCTGAAGGAAGCTGTGGATGTAATGGCTTCTTATGACTTTGAGGAACCCGACCCCGCGAACTACGGTGTGTTCGTTCCCAGTATTCCCAGCCTGATCGAGAACGGTCTGACCAAGGCAAACTGTGCAGACTGGCTCCAGGGTCTGATTCTGGATGGTATCGTGGCCGGTGTCGGCGCGGTTCTGGGCTTCGTGCCGCAGATGCTGGTGCTGTTCCTGCTGCTGGCCATCGTGGAAGCCTGCGGTTATATGGCGCGTGTCGCGTTCGTTATGGACCGTATTTTCCGTAAGTTCGGCCTGTCCGGTAAGAGCTTCATCCCCATCCTGATCGGTACCGGCTGCGGCGTGCCCGGTATCATGGCATCCCGTACCATTGAAAGCGAAAGTGACCGGCGTATGACGGTCATGACAACGACCTTTATCCCCTGCGGTGCAAAAACACCCTTTATCGCCATGATCGCCGGCGCGATCTTCGGCGGCTCCCCCTGGATCGCTACCGGCGCCTACTTCCTGGGTATCGCGGCGATCGTGATCTCCGGTATCATCCTGAAGAAGACCAAGCGCTTCGCCGGTGAGGCAGCGCCCTTCGTCATGGAGCTTCCCGCCTACCACCTGCCCACCGTGGGCAATGTTCTGCGCAGCATGTGGGAGCGCGGCTGGTCCTTCATTAAGAAGGCCGGTACGATCATCCTGCTGTCCACTATCTTTGTGTGGTTCACCACCTACTTCGGTGTGGTTGATGGCACCTTCCGTATGCTGGCAGAGGACGAGATCAGCCACAGCATTCTGGCTACGATCGGTAACGCCATTGCTTGGATCTTTGCACCTCTGGGCTGGGGCAACTGGCAGGCAACTGTTGCCACCATCACCGGTCTGGTGGCAAAGGAGAACATCGTCGGCACCATGGGTATTCTCTATGGCGGTGCCGGCAGTGTGTACGGCAACCTGGCCTCTGCCTTTACGAGCATCTCCGGCTTCTCTTTCCTGACTTTCAACCTGCTGTGCGCGCCCTGCTTTGCCGCAATGGGCGCCATCAAGCGCGAGATGAACAACACCAGCTGGTTCTGGTTTGCCATTGGCTACCAGTGCGGTCTGGCCTATCTGTTCGCGCTGATCGTGAACCAGCTGGGCAATATGTTTGCCGGGCATCCGCACCCCGTGGGAGTCATCTTCGGCTTCCTGGCGCTTGTGTTCATCATCTATATGCTGGTTCGTCCCTCTTACGAGGATCGTCAGGCGCGCAAAATGCGCAAGGCAGCTGCACGGGGCTAATCCCTGATTTCCCCGTCGCGCTGCGACCTCTTCCCGGAAAACGAAAGGAGGATTTTCTATGGGAACTGTCATTGTCCTTGCTATTGTAGTGTTGGCAGTTGTTTTGATTATCCGTAAGCTGGTTCGGGACAAAAAAGCAGGAAAGTCATCCTGTGGTTGTAATTGCCCCGGTTGCCACGGCAGTTGTTCCGGCGATAAAACCTGCAAACACTGACCCCCAAAAAGTAAATTGCCTGTTGTTGCAGGTTGTGTAAAAAGTGATCCCCCGCTTGCCGGATGTGTCCGGCAGGTGGGGGATCATGCTGTTGTTGTGGGGTGTGCGCAATAGATGAAAATTGTATACATAATCTTTTCGGACGGCGCGGCGAGAAATAAACCTTGCAAAATACCGGCGCTTGCGATAAACTACAGGTTGAACTATTATAATTAAGGGAGAGAATAGCTTGCGGCTCAGAGCATTGGAGATCCAGGGATTCAAATCCTTCCCGGAAAAAACGCGGCTGACTTTCGACAAGCCGGTCACTGCGATCGTGGGACCCAACGGTTCCGGAAAATCAAATATCTCCGATGCGATTTTGTGGGTCATGGGAGAGCAGCGCACAAAGACATTGCGCGGCGAAAAGATGGAGGATGTGATATTCGGCGGCACGGAAAAGCGCAGCGCCATGGGCTTTGCACAGGTGTCGCTGATCCTGGATAACGAGGACGGCGCGCTGCCGCTGGAAAGTCCGGAGGTCGTGCTCACCCGCCGGTATTATCGGGGCGGAGAGAGCGAGTACCACATCAACAAAAAATCCGTTCGTCTGCGGGATGTGAGCGAGCTGCTCATGGACACCGGTCTGGGCAGAGAGGGCTATTCGATCATCGGGCAGGGGCGCATTGCGGAAATCGTCTCTGCCAAAAGCACGGAGCGGCGGCAGATCTTTGAGGAAGCGGCCGGCATCTCCCTGTATCGTCACCGCAAGCAGGAATCCCAGCGCAAGCTGGAGCGCACGGAGGAAAACCTGCTGCGTATCCGCGATAAGATCGAGGAGCTGGAAATGCAGGTCGGCCCGCTGGAGCAGCAGGCGGAAGTGGCGAAGCAGTTTTTACTGTATCGGGACGAGCTGCGCCTGCTGGAGGTCTCCGTCTGGATGCACACGCTGGATCAGCTCCGGGAGCAGAACCACACGGTGGTCTCGGAGTACGAAAGCGCAAAGCGCAGTCTGGAGGAGACCCAGAAAAAGCTGGAGGCGCTCTATGCCCAGGCGGAGCAGTGCGCGGAGAAAATGCGTGACTGCGATTTGCGCACGGAGCAGGCACGGCAGACGCTGCGGGAAAAGGAAAGCGCGGCGGCGGGCTGTGAAAACGCCATTGCCGTGCTGCAGACCCGGCAGAAAAACCACCGGGAAAGCATGGCGCGGCTGGAAGCCGAAATCGCGGAGCAGACCGGGCGCACCAAGGGGCTGGAGGAGCAAATCGGCCAGCAGCAGCAGAGCATACAGGCGCTGCGGGAGCAGCTGCATTCCGGCAGGGAGCAGGAAAACGCGCTCCAGCAGAGCCTGCAGGAGACGGCGGCAGAACTGGCGAAAGCCCAGGCGGAATTGGAGCACCGTGCGGCGATGCAGGTGGAAATCAGCGAAAAGCTGGCCGGAGACCTGACCATGCAGCAGGTGCTGGCGGATACTGCCGGCGAGCTGCAAAGCCGGGAAGCGGAGCTGGAGCAAGCCCGAAAAAACGCGGGCGAGCATACGGAAAAAGCAAAGGCCGCTCTGGCGCAGCAGCAGGAAAAGCTGGCACAGCAGCAGGAAAAGCTGGCGCAAAAGCTTCGGGAGATCGAGTCGGGAAAAAAACAGCGCAGCGCCGGAGAGGCAGAAATACAGAACCTCACCGATCAGCAGACCCGGCTGGCGATCCGCAGCGGTGCTGTGCGCTCCAAGCTGCAAATGCTGACGGAAATGGAAAAGGAATATGACGGCTTTTCCCGGGCGGTCAAGGCGGTCATGCGCGCGGCTAAGCGCGGGGCGCTGCAGGGTATTCACGGGCCGGTGGCCGAGCTGGTGGAAACGGAGGAGCGTTTCACCCTGGCGGTGGAGACCGCCTTGGGCGGCGCTTTGCAGAATATTGTCGTTTCCCGTGCGGAAAACGGCAAGCAGGCTATTGAACTGCTGAAAAAGCAGGACGCCGGACGCAGCACCTTTTTGCCGCTGGAGTCGATGCGCCCCTGGCGGCTGAAGCAGGATCTGCGGGGCGAGCCGGGATATCTGGGCGTTGCAGCGGCGCTTTGCCGCTATGCCCCGGAATATGAAAATCTGGTGTTCCACCTGTTGGGACGCACGGTAATCACAGAAAGCCTTGCCGACGCCATCCGCTTGGGAAAAAAGTATGACCACGGATTCCGGCTTGTGTCGCTGGACGGTCAGGTGGTCAACGCCGGCGGCTCCATGACCGGCGGCAGCCACGCCAAGGGCACGGGCTTTCTCAGCCGCGCCAACGAGTGCCGCAAGCTGGAGCAGGAAGCCCGGACCATGGCGCAGCAGGAAAAAGAACTGGCGCAGCGTCTGGAAAAGGCAAAGGCGGCGGCAGCGCAGACAGCGGCGGCGCTGGAGGAACTGTACGCCCAGCAGACCGGGCAGCAGGAGCAGCTGCACCGGCAGGAGGCCGAGGTCAACCAGTGGCGCGTGCTGCTGGAAAACGCCCAGCGCAGCGCGGAAGGTCTGCACACGGAGGCAGCGGCACTTGCCCGGAGAAAACAGGAGCAGCGGGAAAGAAACACGGCGCTGGAGCAGGAAATTGCCGATCTGCGGCAGAGACAGGCGCAGCTGCAAACAGATGCGGCGGCGCAGCAGCGGCAGCGGGCGCGCTTGCTGGATGTCCAAAGGCAGCAGCAGGAGCAGCTGGCGGCGCAGCGCGCCAAAAACGCATCGCTGGAAGCGGAGCGGGACGCCATGACCCGCAGCATGACCCAACTGCAAAGCCTGTGTCAGGAGCTGCTGCAGGACAGCAGCAGCCGCCGCACGGCGGTGGAAGCCGTGCGCAGCCAGCAGACGGAGCTGCAGGCGCAGCAGCGGCAGCAGGAAGGGCTTTTGGAGCAAACGCGCCAGGCCTGCACGGAGCTGCAGGCGCAGTTAACCGAATTGGCAGCCAAGCGACTGGAGCTGGAGGGCGCGCGCGTCCGCGCGGAGCGGGAAGGACAGGAGACAAACCGCGGCCTGCTGGATCTGGAGCGCGTCTGCGCCGGGTTTTCTCAGAAAAAGCTGGCGGCAGAGCTGGAGGAAAAGCAACTGTTGGATAAGCTCTGGGACAGCTATGGTCTGAGCCATTCCGTTGCCCAGGCGCTGCGGCAGCCGGTGGAAAGTATCCAGAAAGCAAACCGCCGCATTGCGGAGCTGAAGCGGGGCATTTCCGATCTGGGAAGCCCCAACCTGGGTGCGATCGCGGAGTTTGAGCGGGTCAACACACGGTACAGCTTCCTGAAAGAGCAGCGGGACGATGTGGAAAAAGCAAAACGGGATCTGACAAAGCTGATCGGGGATATCACCCGGGAAATGCAGGAGATTTTCACCCGGGAATTCCAGGCCATCGACGCCAGTTTTTGTCGCATTTTCCGGGAGCTGTTCGGCGGCGGGCGAGCCTCGCTGCGGCTGGAGGATCCGGAAAATGTGCTGGAAAGCGGGATCGAGATCAAGGTGCAGCCGCCGGGAAAGGCCATTTCCACCATCAGCCTGATGTCCGGCGGAGAAAAGGCATTTGTGGCCATTGCGCTGTATTTCGCAATCCTGGTCGTTCGTCCCACGCCGTTCTGCGTGATGGACGAGATCGAGGCGGCGCTGGACGAGGCCAATGTGAGCCGCTATGCGGAATATATGCGCAAAATGTCCGGACGCACCCAGTTCATTGCCATTACCCACCGGCGGGGCACAATGGAGGAAGCGGATATGCTTTACGGCGTGACCATGCAGGAAAAGGGTGTGAGCCGGGTTTTGGCGGTGGACTTGGAAGAAGCGGAAAAGAGTGTACAGGCTTGATCCTGAGAAGAGATAGATGGAGGTTTGAGCATGGGCTTTTTTGATAAGATCAAACAGGGTTTGGCGCGGACAAAGGAAAATGTTACCGCGTCCATGAACGGAATGTTCGTGGGCTTTACCGGCGCCAACGATGAATTTTACGAAGAATTGGAAGAAACGCTGATTTTGGCGGACGCCGGCGCGGAGACTGCCATGGAAGCGGTGGACAAGCTCCGGGAGGTCGCCAAGAGCCGGGGACTGCGCGGCGGAGAACAGGTAAAGGAAGCGCTGGCAGAGATTCTGACCGAGCGCCTGACCTTTGAAGACAGCGCCCTGCGGCTGGACACCAAGCCGGCGGTCATTCTGGTGGTGGGCGTCAACGGCGTGGGCAAGACCACGACCATTGGCAAGCTCAGCGCCAAATTGACGGAAGAGGGAAAAAAAGTGCTGCTTTGCGCCGGAGACACCTTCCGCGCGGCAGCGGCGGAGCAGCTGGACATCTGGGCCAAGCGCAGCGGGGCGGACATCGTCCGGCACGAGGAAGGCTCCGATCCCGCCGCCGTGGTATACGACGGTCTGGCAGCGGCCAAGGCCAGAGGGGCGGATGTGGTCATTGTGGACACCGCCGGCCGGCTGCACAACAAGCAGAACCTGATGAATGAGCTTTCCAAAATCTGCCGCATCGTGGGCAGAGAGCTGCCGGAAGCCAGCGTGGAGACGCTGCTGGTGCTGGATGCCACGACCGGCCAGAACGGCCTGGCACAGGCAAAGCAGTTCCGAGATGCGGCCGATATCACCGGTATCGTACTGACCAAGCTGGACGGCACCGCCCGGGGCGGAATCGTCTTTGCCATTGCCGATAGTCTCGGCGTGCCGGTGAAGTTTGTCGGCGTGGGCGAGGGCGTGGATGATCTGATGCCCTTTGAGGCCGGCGCTTTTGTGGAAGCGCTGCTGCAATAGGAGAAACTATGGAACTGATTTTAGCCAGCAACAACGAAAAAAAGCTGCGGGAGCTGCGGGAAATTTTGGGAGAAATGGGGATCGAGGTTCTCTCCCAGCGGCAGGCAGGCTGCCTGTTTTCCGTAGAGGAAACCGGCGGTACCTTTGCGGAAAACGCCCGCCTGAAAGCCCAGGCGGTGGTGGACGCCACCGGGAAAGCTGCCATTGCGGACGATTCCGGCCTCTGCGTGGATGCTCTGGACGGCCGCCCCGGCGTGTTGTCCGCCCGCTATGGGCCGGAGGGCGCAACGGACACGGAGCGCTATTTGCTGCTGCTGGAGGAAATGCAGGGCAAGCAGCCGAGAACGGCGCGCTTTGTCTCCAGCATTTGTTGCGTGTTCCCCAACGGCGATGTGATCACGGCCGAGGGTGTTTGCCCGGGAGAGATCCTTACAGCCCCCCGGGGCAGCTTTGGCTTTGGCTATGACCCGGTATTTTGCCCTGCGGGCAGGGAATGCAGCATGGCGGAGCTGGAGCCGGAGCAGAAAAACGCCATTTCCCACCGGGGCGCCGCATTACGGCAGTTCCGGGAGAAATTGCAGGAATATTGCAGAGATTCAAAAACGGAAGATTGAAGAAGAATTGAGGAGATAACTTATGCTGACAAGCAAGCAAAGAGCGCAGCTGCGCGGTTTGGCTGCCGCGGAGGACACGATCATTCATGTGGGCAAGGGCGGCATTTCGGAAAATGTGGTCAAGCAGACCACAGACGCCCTGGCGGCGCGGGAACTGATCAAGGGTCGAGTGCTGGAGAACTCCCTGCTCACGGCGCGGGAAGCGGCGGAAGAACTGGCTTCCCAAACCGGAAGCGATGTAGTACAGACCATCGGCAGCAAGTTCGTGCTGTTCAAGCGCAACCATCATGACCCGAAGATCACCCTGGTCAAGGATAAAAAGAAATAACGGGATCGGGGATAAGGGAAATGAAAATCGCGATTTACGGCGGCAGCTTTAATCCGCCCCATCTGGGGCATCGGGCTGCGGCAAAAACAGTGCTGGACACCCTATGTCCGGACAAGCTTCTGGTGATCCCGGCGGCGGAGCCGCCCCATAAGCAGCTGGATCCCGGCAGCCCGGACGGCAGCGTGCGTCTGGAGCTGTGTCAGCTGGCCTTTGGGGATATGCCCAGTGTGGAGGTATCGGATCTGGAGCTGCGCCGCCCGGCGCCCTCCTATACGATAGACACGCTGGAGCAACTGCGTCAGCAGTATCCGGAGGGGCAATTTATTCTGCTGATGGGTACGGATATGCTGCAAAACTTTCCCAAATGGCGGCGCTTTACCGACATTTTGCAGCTGGCGCAGCTTGGCGTTTTTGTCCGGAATGACGGGGAAGAAGAAAAAGTATGCAAATTTGCTGCAAATTTGCGTGATACTTACGGTGCGGCAGTGCAGATCATTCGCCATGTGCCGGTGTCCATCAGCTCCACGGAACTGCGAAAGGCCTTTCCCCGGCGGGAGGGGCGCGGTGGGGTGCCGGCGGCGGAATATGCAACGCTGGTGCAGAAGCGGCTGTACGGAATACGGCCGGAGTTGCAGTGGCTGCGAGAGCAGGTGGATCTGCACCTCAAGCCCAAGCGCATTCCCCATGTGCGCGGGTGCGAGGAGGAGGCCGTCCGACTGGCGAAGCGCTGGGGCGCGGATGCGGAAGCGGCGGCGGAAGCGGCCATCCTTCACGATGTGACCAAAAAGCTGGATTTTCCGGAGCAGCTGAAGCTGTGTCAGCAGTACGGAGAGCCATGCACGGAGGAAGACCGCGCCAGCCCCAAGACGATCCACGCCAAAACCGGCGCGGTGCTGGCAAGGGAAGTGTTCGGCGCGAACAAGGCTGTGTGCGATGCGATCCGGTGGCACACCACCGCAAGACCGCATATGCGCCTGCTGGAAAAAATTATTTACATGGCCGATTATATCGAGCCGACTCGGGATTTTCCAGGTGTAGAAAAACTTCGCCAATTGGCCTATGCCGATTTGAACGCGGCAATGGCGCTGGGATTGGAAATGACCTTGCAGGAGATCCGTGAGCGCGGCTTTCGGGCGCACAGCCAGTCTGTTGCGGCGTTGCAGTGGTTCAAAAAGATACAGAAAGGGTGAGGGAGAATATGAAACTTTTCGGCAGCAAAAAGAAAAAAGAAGACGAAGAGTATGAAGCGTATTCTGATCCGAACGAGATTTACGAGGATGAGCCGGAGGAATTTCCTCAGGCAGATGCCCAGGACTACCCGGAGGAACCGGATTACCCGGGTTACGCGGACTATCCGGAGGACGAATGGGAAGAGCCGGATCGCCGGGGAAGAAAAAACAAAAAGAACCGGAAGAAAAAGAAAAGCAAGGGCAAGGTCGTTGCCATTGTAATTATCATCGTTGCCATTTTGGCGGTTGCGGCGGTTGCGGCCTGGGATATCCTGGTCAAGCCCCCGGCGCTGGAGGAAAAGCCCGGCACTTCTGTTGAGACTCAGGCACCGGAAACAGACGCTCCGGCTTCAGAAAACCCGGATGAGGAATGGGCAATCACAGCATCCGGCAGAAAAACCTACTGCCATACCTTTGTGCTGGCTGCGCTGGACGAGGTGTCCGAGAACACCGATACCATCATGATCGGTATGCTCGACCGCAAGGAAGGCACTTTCAGTATGTGCAGCATTCCCCGTGACACGCTGGTGAATGTCTCCTGGAGCAACTGTGTCAACACGCTGTATAAAAACAGCGACGATCCGGATCAGTTCAAGGATTATCTTGCCGATCTGTTGGGCTTCCGTGTGGACTCCTATGCGATCGTGGATATCAACGCGGTCGCGCATGTGGTGGACGCCATCGGCGGCGTGGACTACAATGTTCCCATCAACATGAATTATGACGACCCCACCCAGGATCTGCACATCCACATCAACGCGGGTGAGCAACACCTGAACGGGGAGGACGCGGTCAAGGTGATTCGTTGGAGACAGAATAACGACGGCACCGGATATACCATGGGCGATATCGACCGCATCAAGACCCAGCAGGACTTCCTGATGACGGTCTTCAAGCAGATGCTTTCTGTCGGCAACATTCCCAACCTGTCCAAGGCGGCAAAGGTGTTTGCCGAAGATGTGACAACGGATCTGACGGCCTCCAATGTGGTCTGGTATGGCAAGGAGCTGCTGAAGCTGGATTCGGAAAACATCCACTTCATGACTGTTCCCGGCAACCAGAGCGCCATGATGACACTGTCCGGTGGCGTGAAGAAGTCCATTGTCAGTATTTATCCGGACGAGTGGGTCACGATGATCAATACCTACTTGAATCCCTTTGTGCAGGATGTGACCAAGGAGGATCTGAATATTCTCACCTTTGAGGGCGCGGATCCCTATAACAGCATCGGCGTGTTCCGCAGCACCTCCGGCACGATCGCTTCGGATTACTTTAACACCTGGAACGCCTATAACGGCGGTTGATCGCGGGGCTTTTCCCCCATCAAAACGAGGAGGAAACAAAATGTTAAATGCAAAAGAAATCGTTACCCTGGCAGTGAAGGCGCTGGAGGATAAAAAGGCCGTCAACATCAAGGTGATGAAGACTGCCGATGTCAGCTCTCTGAGCGATTACTTTGTGATCTGCACCGCCAATTCCAGCACCCATATCAAGACCCTGGCAGACGAAGTGGAGCGGGTTCTGGAGCTGGAGGGCGAGAGAATTCTGCACCGGGAGGGGTATCGCGCCGGCGGCTGGGTGCTGCTGGACTACAGCGTTGTTGTGGTGCATCTGTTCCTGGAGGAGGCTCGGGAGTTTTACAACCTGGAGCGCCTTTGGGCAGACGCGGAAACGGTGGACATTTCCACGCTGGTGTGATACACTGAAAAACTGAAAAAGGAAATGCATTGCTGCATCGGCGGAGTTGGGTTCTGTCGATGCAGCTTGCTGGAATCAAACGAGGAAGTAGATGGTAGCGTGAAGTACGATTTTAGTGCAATTGAGAAAAAATGGCAGCGGTATTGGGAAGAAAATAAGACCTTTGCCGCCTTTAACAAGGATAGCCGCCCGAAGTTTTATTGCCTGGTAGAGTTCCCCTATCCCTCCGGACAGGGACTGCATGTGGGTCATGCCCGTCCCTACACGGCAATGGATGTTGTGGCGCGGAAAAAGCGCATGGATGGATACAATGTGCTGTTCCCCATCGGCTACGACGCCTTTGGCCTGCCCACGGAGAACTATGCCATCAAGAACCACATCCACCCCGCCAAGGTTACGCGGGATAATATCGCAAACTTTTCCAAACAGCTGCATATGCTGGGCTATTCCTTTGACTGGGATCGGGTGGTGAACACCACAGACCCGGAGTATTACAAGTGGACCCAGTGGATCTTCCTGCAGCTGTATAAGCATGGCCTGGCCTATAAGACCACCATGCCGGTCAACTGGTGCACCTCCTGCAAGTGCGTTTTGGCCAACGAGGAGGTCGTGGACGGCGTTTGCGAGCGCTGCGGCAGCGCCGTGGTGCGCAAGGAAAAAAGCCAGTGGATGCTGGCCATTACCAAGTATGCCCAGCGCCTGATCGACGATCTGGACGGGCTGGACTTTATCGAGCGCGTCAAGACCCAGCAGAAAAACTGGATCGGCCGCAGCACCGGTGCGGAGGTCACCTTCAAATCCACGGAGGGGGATGACATCGTCATCTTCACCACCCGGCCGGACACCATGTTCGGCGCGACCTATATGGTGTTGTCTCCGGAGCACGAGCTGCTGAAAAAGTGGATGCCCAAGCTGGAAAATGCCCAGCAGGTGCAGGCCTATCAGGCGGAGGCTGCCTCCAAGTCCGATATGGAGCGTACCGAGCTGAACAAAGACAAGACCGGCGTGGAGCTCAAGGGTGTGCGGGCGGTCAATCCCGTGACCGGGAAAGAGATTCCCGTTTTCATCTCCGACTATGTTCTGGCCTCCTACGGTACCGGTGCGATCATGGCGGTTCCCGGTCACGACCAGCGCGACTGGGATTTTGCCAAGGCTTTCGGCCTGCCCATTGTGGAGGTAGTCTCCGGCGGCGATGTGACCGAGGCGGCCTTTGTGGCCAAGGATGACACAGCGACCATGGTCAACTCCGGCTTCCTGAACGGACTCACGGTCAAGGAAGCCATCCCGGCTATGACCCAATGGCTGACGGAGCAGGGCGTGGGACACGAGCAGGTCAACTATAAGCTCCGGGACTGGGTCTTTTCCCGCCAGCGCTATTGGGGCGAGCCGATCCCCATGATCCGCTGCGAAAAGTGCGGCTGGGTGCCGCTGCCGGAGGATCAGCTGCCGCTGGAGCTGCCGGAGGTGGAAAGCTACGAGCCGACCGACAACGGCGAAAGTCCGCTGGCGAAGATGACGGATTGGGTCAACACCACCTGCCCCTGCTGCGGCGGACCGGCACAGCGGGAAACGGACACCATGCCCCAGTGGGCGGGTTCCTCTTGGTATTTCCTGCGCTATATGGATCCCCATAATCCGGAAGCCCTGGTGGGCAAGGATGCCGTGACATATTGGGATCAGGTGGACTGGTATAACGGCGGTATGGAGCATACGACTCTGCACCTGCTGTACAGCCGGTTCTGGCACAAGTTCCTGTATGATATCGGCGTGGTTCCGGAAAAGGAGCCGTACCACAAGCGGACGAGCCACGGCATGATCCTGGGCGAGGGCGGAGAAAAAATGTCCAAGTCCCGGGGCAATGTGGTCAATCCCAACGATATCGTGGAGCAGTTCGGCGCGGACACCATGCGTACCTACATCATGTTCGTGGGCGACTTTGAAAAGGCGGCCGCCTGGTCTACCAACGCCGTCAAGGGCTGCAAGCGCTTTTTGGATCGTGTCTGGAATCTGGCGGAAACGCCCATTGCCGGAGACGAGACCTGCTCCAAGGAAAACGAGCGTGAGATACACCGTACCATCAAAAAGGTCACGGAAGACATTGAGGCGATGAAGTTCAACACGGCCATTGCCGCCATGATGAGTCTGGTCAACCGTTTTTATGAGTCTGCCCCCAGCCGCGGCGATATCAAGACCCTGTTGCTGCTGCTCAATCCCTTTGCGCCGCATATCACGGAGGAGCTGTGGCAGCTGCAGGGCTTTGATGGGCTTTGCTGCCAACAGGCCTGGCCGGAATATGACGAGGCCAAGACGCTGGAAAGCGAAAAGGAGATCGCCGTCCAGGTCAACGGCAAGCTCAAGTCCACCGTGATCGTTCCCATGAACGCCGCGGACGAGCAGGTGGTGGAGATCGCCTGTAAGGACGAGAAGATCGAGCGGCTCATGGAGGGCAAAACGCTGGTGAAGACCATCGTGGTCAAGAACAAGCTCATCAACCTGATCCTGAAGTAAAACTACAGCATATGGAAAGAATTCTCAGGGGAATCCACAAGTTCGTCTTGACAAGTGAAAGCCCTTGCGATATAATATCTGTGTTAAAGCCATGAAGTATATGGCCCTTAAAATGCGGTTCCGCATTTTTGGAGGGAGGGAAAATAAATGTCTGAAGTCCATGTCAAGGAAAACGAGTCTCTGGACAACGCTCTTAAGAGATTCAAGCGCAGCTGCGCCAAGGCCGGTGTCCTGTCTGACCTGCGTAAGAAGGAATACTACCAGAGCCCCAGCGTGAAGCGCCGCAAAAAGTCCGAGGCCGCCCGCAAGAACAAGAACAAGCGTTACTATTGATTTCTTGCCAGTAAATGCGCCTGAAAATGCAGCAGTGAGTGATTTCACTGCTGCATTTTTTTGCATTCTGTAAAAATATGCCGCGGAAAGTGAAAAAGCCTGTATTTTTCTCTTGGAAAAGGTCTGCGCTTTTGTTATAATAAAAAGAAAAAGCGAAGAAGTACCCCGCAGTGCAATTGGTCGAAAAACATTTCCCCCGGTTTTTCGACTATAAATATTTTATTGCTTGACTTCCTTGGCGCAAAGCGGTAAAATATCAAAAATATATATGGAGAAGGAGCCTGTGAAGAAGATGGAAGATAAGATCATGGAGCGCGTGGCCTATGAGGGCTTGACTTTCGATGATGTTTTGTTGATTCCGTCGGAGAGCAATGTGCTGCCGGCAGACATCGATCTGAGTACCAATCTGACGAAAAAAATTCGACTGAACATTCCCCTGATGAGTGCCGCAATGGATACCGTTACGGAAAGCCGTATGGCCATTGCCATTGCCCGGGAGGGCGGTATCGGCGTTATTCATAAAAATATGCCGATCGACGCCCAGGCAGAGCAGGTGGACATGGTCAAGCGTTCGGAAAACGGCGTTATCACCAATCCTTTCTCCCTGTCTGCAAACCATACATTGGCCGATGCAGATGCCCTGATGGCAAAGTTCCGCATTTCCGGCGTGCCCATTGTAGAGGAAAACGGCAAGCTGGTCGGTATCATCACCAACCGCGATATGAAGTTTGAGCAGGATATGTCCCGCAAGATCGCCGAGGTCATGACAAAGGATCATCTGGTGACCGGCCGGGAGGGTACCACGCTCATGGAGGCGAAGAATATCCTCCATGCCAATAAAATCGAAAAGCTTCCCATTGTGGACGATGCGTTCCGCCTGAAAGGGCTGATCACCATCAAGGACATTGAAAAGGCTCTGACATATCCCAATTCCGCAAAGGATGCCAGCGGCCGCCTGCTGTGCGCCGCGGCGATCGGCGCCACCAAGGATGTGCTGGATCGCGCCCGCGCCCTGCTGGATGTGGGGGCGGATGTCCTGGTGCTGGACAGCGCCCACGGCCACAGCCATAACATTCTCCGCAGTGTGGAAAAGGTGAAAAACGCCTTCCCCGAGGCGCAGCTGATCGCCGGTAATGTGGCAACGGCGGAGGGGACCGAAGCCCTCATCAAGGCCGGTGCGGACTGTGTCAAGGTGGGCATCGGCCCCGGCTCCATCTGCACCACCCGTGTTGTTGCCGGTATCGGTGTGCCCCAGATCACCGCGATCCTCCGCTCTGCGGAGATGGCCGATCGTTACGGGATCCCCATCATCGCGGACGGCGGTGTGAAGTATTCCGGCGATATCGTCAAGGCGATCGCCGCCGGCGGCAGCGTGGTCATGCTGGGCAGCCTGCTGGCCGGCTGCGAGGAAAGCCCCGGAGAGACCGAGGTCTACCAGGGACGCAGCTTCAAGGTCTATCGCGGCATGGGCAGCATGAGCGCCATGGCCTGCGGCAGCAAGGATCGTTATTTTCAGGAAAACAACAAAAAGCTGGTGCCGGAGGGCGTGGAAGGCCGCGTACCCTACAAGGGACCGGTCAACGACACCCTGTATCAGCTCACCGGCGGCATTCGCTCCGGTATGGGCTACTGCGGCGCGGGCAACATCCAGAAGCTCCGCGCGGAGAGCAAATTTGTCCGCATCACCAGCGCAGGCCTCCGCGAGAGCCACCCCCACGATATTTATATCACCAAGGAAGCCCCCAATTACACTATGAGCACCCAGGGCTAAGCCCGTTCCAACAGACCCGCTGTGAAAAAACAGTGGGTCTGTTTGTGTTTTGTCTTGTAAAAAGCGGTTTGGCAATGTATAATAAACTGATACTGTATATAATGCGGAGGGTGTGTGGTTTATGCAGGATGCAATTCAAAAACTGCAAATGCTCATAAATGCCAGCCGGAGCATGGTCTTTTTCGGCGGCGCAGGCGTCAGCACGGAATCCGGAATTCCGGATTTTCGCAGTGTGGACGGTTTGTACAACCAGCAGTGGAGCTGGCCGCCGGAGCAGATCATCAGCCACAGCTTTTTCTTACAGAACCCGGAAGAATTCTACCGCTTTTATCGCGCCAAGCTGGTTTGCAGCGATTGCAAGCCCAACCCCGCCCATCGGAAATTGGCGGAGCTGGAGCAGGCTGGAAAGCTGAGCGCAGTCATCACGCAGAATATCGACGGTCTGCATCAGGCCGCCGGCAGCAAAAATGTGCTGGAGCTGCACGGCAGCACCCGCCGCTGCTATTGCACCAAATGCGGCAAAAGCGCCCGTCCGGATGTGCTGGATTTTGGCGCGGGTCTGCCCCTTTGCCAGCATTGCGGCGGGCTGCTTCGCCCGGATGTGGTGCTGTATGAGGAGGGGCTGGATCAGCAGGTGCTGGAACGCGCGGTCCACTACCTGCGGCAGGCGGATCTGCTGCTGGTGGGCGGCACTTCTCTGTCCGTGTATCCTGCGGCGGGCTTGCTGGATTATTTCCACGGCGAGCATCTTGTGCTGATCAATCGGGACGCTACCGGTCGGGATGACCAGGCGGAGCTGGTGATCCATCAGCCCATTGGCAAGGTTCTGGAACAGGTCACAGTTGGCTGAAACAGGAGAGATACCATGCGCATAAATGTGTTGGATGTTGAATTTGATAATATAACAATGGAGGAGGCCGTGGCCGCCGCCATGGCGCATATCCAAAATCGGGATAAAGCCGTGGTGGTCACGCCCAATCCGGAGATCGTCATGGCGGCGCGGGAGGATCGCGCCTTGGCGGATATGCTTCACCGGGCAGACTTGGTGTTGGCGGACGGCGTTGGCATCATCCACGGGGCAAAGTTGCTGGGAACCCCGCTGAAAAGCAAGATCCCTGGCATTGACTTTGCAGCGGAAGTGATGCAGCGGCTTGCCGGACAGGGAGGAAGCATCTTCCTGCTGGGCGCCAAGCCCGGCGTTGCGGAGGCCGCGGGAGAAAATCTGCTGCGGCGCTTTCCGGGACTGGTTCTGGCAGGCACCCATGACGGCTACTTCCGGGATGACCGCCCGGTGATCGAGGCGATCAACGCGGCAAAGCCGGATATGCTGTTTGTCTGTCTGGGATGTCCCAAACAGGAAAAATGGATGTTTGCCCACCAGGCGGAGCTGGATGTTGGCCTGATGGCCGGTCTGGGCGGCAGCCTGGATGTGTTTGCCGGGGTGGCGCAGCGTGCGCCGGCGGCGTTCCAGAAAACCGGAATGGAGTGGTTTTACCGCTTGTGCAAGGATCCCCGGCGAATTGGCCGCATGATGAAACTGCCGCAATTCCTGCTTTTGGTGGCAGGACGCCGCATGGGAGGGAAAAATGATGCAAGCGCAAGCTAAGCTGATCGTGCTGGAGGGCATCGACGGATGCGGGAAATCCACACAGTTCGATTTGCTCTGGAAGCGTTTGGAGGCGGAGGGAAAAAATCTGCGCCGGATCGTATTCCCCCGTTATCAGGAGGAGAGCAGCGCGCTGGTGCGGCAATACCTCCGGGGTGATTTTGGAACGGACCCCAACGCGGTCAATGCCTATGCGGCCTCCACCTTTTACGCGGTGGATCGCTACGCGGCCTTTAAGAGCGACTGGGGCGCGGACTATCGCGGGGGAAAGCTGATCCTGTCCGATCGCTATACCACCAGCAATGCCTGTCACCAGGGGGCAAAGCTGCCCGCGGAGCAGCGGAAAGCCTATCTGGAATGGCTGTACGATTTTGAGTTCCGCCTTTTGGAGCTGCCAAAGCCGGATTTGGTGCTGTATTTGGATGTGGATCTGGAGGTCTCCCGCAGGCAGATGGAAAAGCGGCAGCGGCAGTCCGATACCAAGGCGGATATCCACGAAAAGGATTTTCGCTATCTCCGGGATTGTCAGGAGGCGGGGCGCTATGCCGCCGCGTACTATGGCTGGCAAACGGTGCACTGCATGAACCCGGACGGAGAAATGCGCAGCGTTGCGGAAATCCATGAAATGATTTACCACTATGTACAGGAGGTGCTGTAATGGTCTATGTATTCCTGGCAGAGGGATTTGAAGAAATAGAAGCGCTGGCGGTGGTCGATGTGCTGCGCCGGGGCGGCGTGGAGGTGCGTCTGGTGGGCGTGGATGGAGAGCTGATCTCCGGCGCCCACGGCATCGGCGTAAAAGCGGAACTTCCGGTGGCAGCGGTGCCTGCCGATGGGGCGGATTGCTATGTGCTTCCCGGCGGATTGCCCGGTGTGGATAATCTAGAGGACAGCCAGGCGCTGTGCCAAACGCTGCGGCAGGCCGCGGAAAAGGGCGCTTTGCTGTGTGCGATCTGTGCCGCGCCCCGGGCGCTGGGCAAGTTGGGCTTGCTCGACGGCGTGGACTACACCTGCTATCCCGGATTTCAGGCGCAGGTTCGGGGCGGTCGTTATATCGGCGGCACGGTAGTATCCGGAATCGACCGGATCACCGGCGAGGGACCCGGCGCAGCGATCCCCTTTGCGCTGGAGATTTTGGCACGACTGCAGGGCAGAGATGTTGCAGCACAGGTGCAAAAGGATATGTGCTTTGGTGGATAAAGCCAATTGCCGCGCCGCACTGCGCAGGCAGCTGCGAGAGCTTGACCCCGCATATCTGGAAAGCAGCAATGTGCAAATCGCCGGGCGGCTGCTGCAAATGCCGGAGTATCAAAACGCCGGGCGGCTCTTTGCCTACTACAGTGTGGGCAGGGAGGTGGACACCCGCATGATCCTGCGCCGGGCGCTGGCGGATGGCAAACAGGTGCTGCTGCCCCGCAGTTTGCCGGATGGCGTCATGCAGTTCGCGGTATTCACCGGGGAAGACGATTTGGTCAAAGGCGCAATGTCGATCCCGGAGCCGGCATCCGGGCTTCCGCCTGTGTGGCCGGATTCGCAGGATCTGATGCTGGTGCCGGGGCTGAGCTTTGATACGCAGTGCTTCCGGATGGGGCAGGGCGGCGGATACTATGACCGCTGGCTGGCGCAATGGAATATGCACACCATCGGCCTGTGCCGGGAGAAAATGCTCTCTCAGCAGCTGTGCCGGGAAGCACATGACCGCGCCGTGGATTGCGTTCTGACGGAAGCCCGTCTGCTGCGATAGAAATAGAAAAAACGGAGCCCTGTGGGGCTCCGTCCAGTGGATACTTTGCGATATTCTGTCCTTGTCAGTTTTGACAAAGACGAAAGCTGTGTAAGGCCGACTCAGCAGCCGCAGCCGCAGTTGTCGTTGCAGCCGCAATTGTTGCCGCAACCGCAGCTGTTACCACAGCCGCAACCGTTGCCGCAGCCGCAGCCGCCGAACAGGATGATGAGAATGAGGATGATCCACAGGCAGTTGTTGTTTCCACAGAACATAAGAAAATCCCTTCTCCGCACACAAACAAAATTTGATTTTTAATGATCACTCTGCCGCCCCTGTGCGGTAGCGCAGGCAAAGCCGGGCTTCGATCGGCATCTGGCGGTGAGGAGCGCGAGGCGCTTTCGCCTGCGTTCGAGATATACTATGCCGGTGGTCGGAAATGGGTTCCACCGCGCAACTAAACGCCAAGGAGAGGTACGAATGGCAAGACAAAAACGAAATAAACATGACCAGCGAAAGCTGGCGCAGGATGAAATGCTGGCCAATGACGGCGCATTAGACGAGGAAGATCTGGATCCGGATTTTGAGGAGCGGCGCTATCGCCCGGTTCGCAGCCGGAGAGACAATCGGGTGGGCTGCATGGGCGGCGTGATGTACGGCGTGTTTGTCATCTGCTTGAGTATCGTTCTGGCCTGTCTGGCCTGGATGGTGGCATCGGATGTGCTGGCGCTGAATAAGGATGATACCGTTGCCACTGTCACGCTGAACAAAGAGCATTTTACTTTCCAGGACGAGCAGGCCAAGGATAAAGACGGCAATCTGCTGTACAACGAGGATGGCTCTCCCCAGATGACCACGGTGACCTATGCGGACATCAGCTATGTGGCAAAGGAGCTGAAAAGCGCGGGTGTGATCGAATATCCGACCATGTTCCGGCTGTTCTCCACCATCTCCCATGCGGAAACCAAAATCGACCCCGGTACCTATGAGCTGTCTGCGCAGCTGGATTACCGCGCACTGGTCAAGAATATGCAGATCGGCTCCACAACCCAGGTGGAGACCAAAATCACTTTCCCCGAGGGCTTTACCATGGATCAGATTTTCAAGCGGCTGGAGGAAAACAACATCTGCAGCTACACGGATCTGATGAACGCAGCAAAGAACTATGACTTCAGCTATCCCTTCCTGGAGGATGTCCCCAAGGGTGACGCCAGCCGTCTGGAGGGCTATCTGTATCCGGATACCTATTATTTCTATGAGGGCATGAGCGCCAGCGGCGCAATTGATAAGTTCCTGGCGACCTTCCATGCCAGAAGAACCCAGGAACAGCTGGAGCTGGCGGAAAATATGGGATACAGCTATCGGGAAGTGATCACGGTGGCTTCCATGGTGGAAAAGGAAGCGGCGAATGACGAGGAGCGCGTGACCATCGCCTCTGTCATCTATAACCGTTTGGCTGCGGGAATGCCGCTGGGCGTGGACGCCACCAGCCTGTACAGCCATCCCGACCACGAGGGCGCGCCGACGGAGGAAATGCTTTCCGACGCAAGCGATCCCTACAATACCCGTCTCAACACTGGACTGCCGCCCACGCCGATTTGTTCTCCGGGTGCCAGTTCCATCGCGGCGGCCTTTAAGCCGGAGACCACGGGCTATTACTACTACGCATTGGATACCGCAACTGGAACCCACCGCTTCTTTACCAATGTAAACGACTTCAACGCCTTTGTTGCCACACAGAACTATAACGGATAAGCGAAGTCAAAAAAGTCAAAGACTTTTTTGACAAGCGGATGATGCAGTCTCGCGCACTGTCCGTTCCGGCGGGCAGTGCGCGGTATTACCTTTCGGGAGGAGCGATTTCATGCTGTCCTACAATAAAGAAAAACTCAAAACCGCAGGGATCCTGTTTGTGATCTTTGCTGTCTTTACCATTCTGGTGCGCGTGGTCGATGTGCAGGCCATTGGCCCTCAGGGCTCCAGTGTGGGCTTTGCCTCTATCAACGGCGCGGTTTTCAACGCCCTGGGAAGCAACAAGTTCTTTTATTACCTGACCCAGATCCTTGGCGTGGTATCCCTGCTGCTGGCGCTGCTGTTTGTGGCTATGACGATCTACCAGTGGAAGGTGCGGAAAAAGCTGTCTCTGGTGGACAGAGACCTGATCGCGCTGATACTGTTTTATGTACTGCTTGGCGTGTGCTATGGTCTGTTTGAGGTGATCGTTGTCAACTATCGTCCGGTGCTGCTGGACGGACTGGAAGCTTCGTATCCCTCCAGCCATACCATGCTCACTGTGTGCATCATGAGTACCGGCATTTTGCAGGTGCAAAAGCGGATCCAGGAGCCCCGTGGCCGCGCACAGGTGCAGTGGGTCATGGTGCTGATCATTGCGATCATGGTGCTGGGACGGCTGCTTTCCGGCGTACACTGGTTCACGGATATCGTGGGCGGCGTTTTGCTGAGCGCGGCGCTGATCAAGCTCTACTGTGCCTTTGCCGGATTGGGCGCCAATCGGCAGAAAAGAACGGGAAAAAGTCAGCGGGAAGCACGGTAAATCTTGACATTTCCCAGGCAGAAGACTAAAATAAATGAGACTGTCAAAAAAACAGGCAGCCAGCAGAAGCCTCCGCAGCAGCGGGGCGTTTGAGGGGGGCAAGACCCGCCTCAATCAGATACACCGCCATGGAAAGTCCCTCTGGGCTTTCCCACAGTATTTTGGCTAAGCCAAAATACGCGGCGGATAAGCAAAGTCAAAAAAGTCCCGGACTTTTTTGACAAGCTGAAATCTGTTATACTGAAGTTTAGGTGTGTGCGGTTTCGCACACACGGGGAGGACACAAAAAATTATGAAAAAATACGGCGTGAATGAACTACGAGAGAAGTTTCTCTCCTTTTTCGAGACAAAGGGGCACCTGCGTTTGCCCAGTTTTTCTCTGGTTCCCCAGAACGACAAGTCCATTCTGCTGATCAATGCGGGTATGACCCCCATGAAGCCCTGGTTCAAAGGGGAGGAGGAGCCGCCCCGCCGCCGGGTCTGCACCTGTCAGAAGTGTATCCGTACGGGTGATATTGAAAATGTCGGCAAAACGGCGCGGCACGGTACCTATTTTGAAATGCTGGGAAACTTCTCCTTTGGCGATTATTTCAAGCGGGAAGCCATACACTGGAGTTGGGAGTTTTTGACCAGCGAAGCGGGCATCGGTCTGGATCCCGACCGGCTGTATCCCTCCGTGTATCTGGAGGATGACGAGGCATGGAACATCTGGCACGATGAGATCGGCATCCCGGCGGATCGCATTTTCCGTTTTGGCAAGGAAGACAATTTCTGGGAGCACGGCTCCGGCCCCTGCGGCCCCTGCTCGGAGATCTACTATGACCGCGGAGCGGCCTTTGGCTGCGGTAAGCCGGATTGCACAGTGGGCTGCGATTGTGACCGTTATATGGAGATCTGGAACAATGTGTTCTCCCAGTTCGACAATGACGGCCACAACCACTACACCGAGCTGGCTCAGAAAAATATTGATACCGGCATGGGACTGGAGCGCCTGGCAGTGGTCTGCCAGGAGGTCGCCTCCATCTTCGATGTGGACACGGTCATGAATATCACCAACAAGGTCAGCGAAATCACCGGTGCACACTATGAGGAAAGCCCGGAAAAGGATGTGTCTCTGCGCGTGATCACAGATCATATCCGCAGTGCCACCTTCATGATCTGCGATGGCATTTTGCCCTCCAACGAGGGGCGCGGCTATGTGCTGCGCCGTCTGCTGCGCCGCGCCGCCCGCCACGGCAAGCTCCTTGGCGTGAACGAGCCGTTCCTGTATCAGGTCGTGGACACGGTCGTGCATGAGAATGAATGCGCCTACCCCGATCTGCGGGAAAAGCAGGACTATATCACCCGCGTGATCCGCACGGAGGAAGAAAACTTTGCCCGCACCATTGATGGCGGTATGCGCATCTTTGGGGAAATGCTGGCGGAGCACAAGGAAAAGGGCGATAAGACCTTTTCCGGCGCGGATGCATTCAAGCTCTATGATACCTATGGTTTCCCTGTGGATCTGACCATTGAGATGGCAGCGGACGAGGGACTGACTGTGGATGAGGACGCTTTCCGGCAGCTGATGCAGGAGCAAAAGGAGCGTGCCCGCGAGGCGCGTAAGGCGCTGGGCGACCTGGGCTGGGCAGGCGTGGAATTCGGCAAGGATATCCCCGCCACGGAGTTTGTCGGCTATGACCAGGTGAGC
>CAVBJJ010000009.1:60860-66428 GCA_963595735.1 bacterium | reverse complement strand
CGGATTTCTCCCACGAATACCGGGACAATACCGTTTCCGGTGCTTCCCTGCCGCAGACGCCGCAAGCGTGCAGCTCCGGCAAAAAGCCCGCCAGGCAGGCCGCGCGCAGCTCAAAGGCCGCTTTGATCTGCGCCTCCGGGTACAGCCCCCGGCTCAGGGCGTACAGGCTGTTCAGCCCCAGGGACAGCAGCACTGGGTCAGGCTTGTCCTCGTCAGACAGCACCTCCAGCACCTCCGCGATATAATTGCCCAGCGCCAGCTTGCCGATGTCCTCCCGCAGTCCCAAAAACTGCTCCTTCGTCTCCGCCTCATTCAGGCTCCAGCGCCCCCGGTTGCCAAACAGCGTCATCTCCGAAAGGGCGAACATCTGGGTCGCAGCGGCGTATTTACAGTGCTTGCGCAGGGCGCCTCGAGCTTTCACCGTCAGCTTGCCCTCGTCCGCCGTCAGCACGGTGAGGATCTTGTCCGCTTCCTTGTATTTCACCTCGCGCAAAACCAGCACCAGGCTTGTTTTGTTCATCGGACACCTCCTGCTTTCCGCCGCTTTCCTGCTGCCGGGCGCCAAGGGCATACAGCATATATCCCATCGGCTCTCCCGTTTCCCGAAACAATTCCCAGAACAGTTTCTGCTCCATGGGACACCTCCGTTTTTTGCGTTCGTCCCAGCCTTGCTGAGACTTCTGCAAACAGTGTTCCCGGTTCCCAAGGGTTCATAACTGGGAATTTTCGTCTGTCTACTCGCTGAAGCCGAAGTTGCGCAGCAGGAACTGGCTGTCCCGCCAGTTTTCCTTGACCTTGACCCAGGTCTGCAAATAGACCTTGGTTCCCATAAAGCGTTCGATATCTTTTCGCGCCAGCTCTCCGATTTTTTTGAGCATCGCGCCTTTTTTTCCGATAATGATCCCCTTGTGGCTTTCCTTTTCGCAGTAAATGGTCACTTCCAGATCAATGATCTCATTGTCCCGCTCTGTAAAGCGCGTGACCTCCACCGCCGTGCCATGGGGAACCTCCCGCTCCAGACAAAGCAGCAGCTTTTCCCGGATGATCTCCGCGCAGATCTGCTTTTCCGGTTGGTCGGTGATCATGTCGTCCGGGAACAGCTGCGGTCCGGGCTGGGCAAAGCGATCCAGCTCCTGAAACAGCTGCTCGATCCCGTCGCCGTTTTTGGCGGAGATGGGAATGATGGCCTGAAAATCAAAGGCGGCGCTGTAAGCGGCGATGACCGCCAGAAGCTGATCCTTTTCCACCGTGTCGATCTTGTTGATGACCAGAATGGCGGGAACGCCCACCTCCTTCAGCCGCTGGATCAGCACCTCCTCCTGGGCGCCCACCGAGGGAATCGGCTCCACCAGCATCAGCACGCCGTCCACATCCGCAACGCTTTCCCGGACGACCTTGACCATATAATCGCCAAGCCGGGTGCGGGCGCGGTGAAAGCCGGGCGTGTCCATAAAAACAAACTGGGTGTCTCCCCGGTTGACCACCGCGGTAATGCGGTTGCGGGTGGTCTGGGGCTTGTTGGTCACAATGGCGATCTTCTCCCCCACCAGGGTATTGGTCAGGGTGCTTTTTCCCACATTGGGGCGACCGCAAATGGTGATCATTGCGTTTTTGGTGATGTTCATTTCTTTGATCTCCTAACAATAAAATAGATCCACAGCGGCAGCGGCAGGACAATTATCGCCGCCAGCCATGGGTGCGCGGCAAGCAGCTGTCTTGCCAGCGCGGGTCTTCCGTCCGATAAAAACACCAGGCAGCCGATCGCAAGGGAAACCAGCGCCGCGATCAGCACGCCGCCGGCGGCTGCATCCTTTGCCTTGCCGATCAGGGGGTGATAGTTGGGATCGACACGGTCGCAGAGGGCTTCCAGCGCGGTGTTCATGCACTCCATGCCCATGACAAGCCCGCTGCAAAGCAGCACCGCGTACCAGTCCTCCCGCGTCAGCCCCAGCAGCACGCCGCCCAGCACCACATAAAAGAGCAGGCAGAGATGCACACGCATATTTCGTTCTTCCCGAATCGTTTGCAGCAATCCCCGCATTGCCCAGCGAAAGCTGTTCATCGGCGCATCTCCTCCGCTTATTTTTCCAGTTCCGCCATAATGGCCTTTTCCCGGGCGCGCATCTGCCGCTTCATCTCCGCCTCGTCCACATGGTCATAGCCCAGCAGATGCAGCACGGAGTGTACGGTAAGGTATTGCAGCTCGTGGGCATAGTCGTGGCCGAACTCCGCCGCCTGGGCCGCGCATCGCTCCAAAGAGAGGATCATGTCCCCCAGAGGCACCGCCTCCCGGTCGTAATCCCAGCCGCACTGCTCCGGCGCAAAATGTCCCGGCTCCAGCTCGTTGAGGGGAAAGCTCAGCACATCCGTCGGTCTGTCCACCTGCCGAAATTCCCGGTTGATCTGATGGATGTGCGCGTCATCGGTAAACAGAATGTCCACACAGCACGGCTCCGTGACGCATTCCGCTGCCAGCGCCGCCGCCACCGCCTGCTTCACCAGACGGGCGGACTGGGGATACCCCAGCCCGCGCCGCTGTCTTGTAATTTCGATTTTGTGCTCCATGGCGCTTATGCCTCCAGCATAGAAACAGTAACGGGGATCTTTTCCACATCCTTGTACAGCTCCGTGTACTCCTTGGCAGAGGCCGCGTTGTTCGGGTCAAACTGCACATCCGTGGGATAGATCACATAACAATACTGGTCATCCACTCTGCCAAAATATTCGCCCTTGGCAAATTCCAGCGGCGTATCGCTTACCGCAACGGAAAACAGCCAGCCGCTTCCGCCGGCAGCATCATAGTCATAATAGCTTTCCGCGCAGAAGAATTCATACCAGGCTGTGTTGTCCTCGTCAATGCTGCCATCGGCGATATACCGTCCCTCCCAGGACGCCGGCACCTCCACGACCATGCCGTATTCGGTACCGCTGGCATCCTCCTCCAGCGTAAAGCTGAACAGGTTGCGGATACCGCTTTGCACCCGCGCCGTCTTGTCAAACAGCCGCACCGCGACCGTGCAGGCCTCCGCGCGGGTCAGGCCGTCATTGCCGCAGAAATCGCCATCGTCATTTTTACCTGCCAGAATGCCGCAGGCATAGGCCGAGCACACATCGTCCCGGTACTCCCGGGGAATTGCGGCGTAATCGCCGATCAGGAACTTGACGATGCCGTCATCCTCCAGATCTTCTCCCAGCACACCGGCCGCGTTGATCACGATTTTTGCCATGGTGTAACGATCCATCGGGGATTCCATGGCCGTTTTGCTGCAATCCACACCGTACAGCAGCCCCACCTCCCGGGCGCCGCCCACATAGGGGGAATACCAGGTGACCTGGCCGTCGATCGGGTAATCCTGCCACTGCTCCAGCCCAACGGGATACATGATGGCCATCAGGATCTTCACAAACTGGCACAGCTGCAGGCCGTCGTCGGCGCGAAAGCTGCCGTCGGCATAGCCGTCAATGCCCCCGGCGCACACCAGGGTGTTCAGGTTTTGCAGGTACCAGGCGTTCTGGGGTACATCCGTAAAACGCTTCTCGGCGTGGATCGGTTCCAGCTCGCCGTTTGGCTCCGGCAACTCCCAGGCAAGGCCGGTGACCATGGTTCCCAGCGCCATTGTCAGCGCCAGCACCATGGCAAAAAGCTTACACACGGTCTTTTTCATGTTTCTTTTCCTTTCTTTCTCTCTGGTAGTTCAGGTCTTTTTGTGAAAAGTCCGCACCGGGGGCTTTTCCGTTTTCGGGCGGGATTTTTCATCCTTTTCATAGGCCTCGATGATCCGCTGCACCAGCACATGGCGCACCACATCCGCGCCGGTCAGACGGCAGATGGCAATATCGTCAATGCCGTCCAGCACCCGCATGGCCTCCTTCAGGCCGGAGGTCTTATCCCGGGGCAGATCGATCTGGGTCACATCGCCGGTAATGACCGCCTTGGAACCAAAGCCCAGGCGGGTCAGGAACATTTTCATCTGCTCCCGGGATGTGTTCTGCGCTTCGTCCAGAATGATAAAGCTGTCGTCCAGGGTGCGGCCGCGCATATAGGCAAGCGGTGCGACCTCGATATTCCCCCGCTCCAGATAGCGGTTATAGGTCTCCGCGCCCAGCATTTCAAACAGGGCGTCGTACAAGGGGCGGAGATAGGGATCGACCTTGCTTTGCAGGTCGCCGGGCAAAAAGCCCAGCCGCTCGCCGGCCTCCACCGCCGGGCGGGTCAGGATAATGCGGTTGACCTTTTCCGCGCGGAAATCCGCCACCGCAGCCGCCACCGCCAGATAGGTCTTGCCGGTACCGGCCGGCCCAACGCCCAGGGTAACGGTGTTTTCCCGGATAGCCTGCACATATTCCTTTTGTCCCAGGGTCTTGGCCTTGACCGGCTTTCCCTTTGCCGTGACGCAGACCACATCGCTGGCCAGTTCGTCCAGCTGGGGCTCCTTGCCCTCCCGCACCAGCTTGATCACATAGCGGACAGTCTGGCTGTCGATGGCCTCTCCCCGGGCGGCCAGCTTCAGCAGGCCGCCAACGGCCTTTTCCGCCAGCATGATATCCTCCGCTTCGCCGCTGATGTGCAGCTCGCTGTCCCGGTCGGTAACGATCACGCCCATTTCCGCTTCTATCAGGCGGAGATTCTGGTCAAAGGAGCCAAAGACATTGACCACATTTTCCAGTCTGTCTACCGCCATCACGATTTCTGCCATAGTTGTTCCTCCGTATGCTGCCTGTCTTGTGCTATTGCGCCGGCTGCTCCGGTTCGGTGGCCTGCTCTGCCTGCTCCAGCAGATCCTGGCACTCCTCCGGCGAAAGGGGACGCTCCATTGCGATCTGCTCCCTGCACTCCGCCAGCAGCCGAACCTCCGCAAGGCCGTCGCGCTCCGTGGTGACAAAGTGCTTTTGCAGCACCTGTCCCGTTTCGCCGATTTCCTCCTCCAGCTGCGAAAGCAGCTGCTGCTCCAGCGCGCTCCAGGCCTCCTCCCTGCTGCGGGAGGTCTCCGCCGTTTCCCAGGTCTGCAGCTGTGTTTGCCGCAGGCCGACGGGAAAACGGAAAAGCCCGGGAATTTCCAAATAGCTTTCTTTTATGATTTTATCATACTCTCCCCCACTCTGACCAGTCTTTTGAAAAATATTTATCACCTTTTGCCCCAGCAAAAGCGAAAATTGCCGTTCCGTTTTCCCGGCGGTCTTGCGTTCCGTGACCGAAAGGGGCATCACCGCCCGTTTTTCGTACCAGGTTCTGGCGTAGACCTCGCCGCCGGCGTGAACCAGCCGCAGCTTGGGCGAAAAGCCCGGCACCGCCGCGGAAACCAGCTCCTCCCCGGCCAGCACCGCCTTTCCCGGCGCGGTCACCGCATATCCCGCGCGGATCCCCATCTGCTCTATCAGTCCGTCCTTGGCCGCCACCAGAGCCGTCGGGGCGTTTTCGTCCACAATGTCCGGCTGCTCCACCCGGGGACGCAGCAGCACCTTTGCCCGGGAACCAAAGCTGTTGACCGTCATCCAGTGCAGCTCCGGGATTTCCAGCAAGACCCGGCTGCGGATCAGATCCTGCTGAAAGGCCGGCCAGAACGCCCC
>CAVBJJ010000009.1:7424-60850 GCA_963595735.1 bacterium | reverse complement strand
GAACGCCCCCTCCCGCACGCCGCAGTCCGCCAGCACATTCCGCACTCTTGCCTCTGACACGCCGGGGCAGTCCTGCACCTGGATATCCCACACAAACAAGGAGGAAGCCCCCAGCAAAACCGGAACCAGCACCAGCCCCGCCAGCAGCGCCGCCCGCCTCTTGCTTCTGGCAGCATAGAGCGGCAGCCCCCGCCGTTCCAGCACCCGCAGTTCGCAGCCGCAGCGGACGGCGATCCGGGCAGCGCGCTTCCGGTTTTTCCAGTGCAGGCGCAGACGCAGCGTGTAAGCATCCACAGGCTCGCTGTTCCAAAAGGGGATCCCCGCCTCCGCACAGCGATTAAGAAAACTTTCCGGCCCGGCACCCCGGATCTCCACCCGGAGATAACCCCGCAAAAACGCCGTCAGCATCCTGCGCCTCCCGTTCCCTGCTGCAGCTCCACCACTGTGATCTCCCCGCGAATGACAAGGCAGTCCGCCGTCATGCAATACAGCTCCAGCCCGCTGCCGCCGATCCGCAGCCGGATCCTGCCGCAGCCCACGGCGACCTCCTCCCGGCTGTAGCCCAGCAGCCCCCGGTGATTTTCCACCGTCACCTCTCCGGTTCCCACCAGCGTCACCCGTGGCGTTTCCCCCAGACCATCCTCCGGGAGTCCCAGTTTTGTGACAACGCTGTGCAGCCGCTCCCTGTTTTTGTTCACTGCCGGCACCTCCTGTTTTCCGCCTGCAAAAAGTCCTTTGCTTTTTTCCCACTCGCATTTTCCGGATGTTTGGTTCAGAATATGCATACTCTGCCGGAATTAGGACATAGGCTGGAGGTACAGCTTTGGCTTGTCAAAAACTATGTAATGATGCAACTGCCCTTGGCTCTCCTTTTGGGAGAGCCAAGACTGCCGGCTTGGCAAAAAAGTCCCGAACTTTTTTACAGTCCCGGGTGCAAGTCCAATTTCCGAAGAAAGGACGATAGCATGGATATCACAGCAAGCAAAACAAAGCGGCAATTTCCCGCCGTGCTTCTCTGCACCGCGGCGTTTCTGACCCTGCTGCTCCACGCCGACGCCGGGCTGGCCGGCGCAAAAAGCGGCGTTACCGTGTGCCTGCAAACGATTTTCCCCGCACTGTTCCCCTATTTTGTTTTGGCGGGGCTGCTCTCCCGGCTGGGCGTTCCCGCGCTGCTGGCGCGGCGGCTCACCCCGCTCATGTCCCGCCTATTTCGGGTCTCCGGCGCAGGCGCCACCGCCTTTGTGCTGGGGCTGTCCGGGGGCTATCCGCTGGGCGCTGCCACCATTGCTACGCTCTGTCGCCAAGGGAACATCACCCCTGACGAAGGCAAACGGCTGCTCTGCTTTTGCAACAACTCCGGCCCCGCCTTTATTCTGGGCGCGGTGGGAACGGGGCTTTTCGGCAGCACCGCCCTGGGACTGCTGCTGTATGCCAGCCACGCCGCTGCCGCCGTACTCTCCGGTCTGCTGCTGGCGCGGCGCAACGACGCAGCCCCCTGCCCCAAACAAACCGCACCGGCCGGGGCGCTGCCCTTTTCCCGGGCGCTGCCGGAGGCCGTTTCCGGCGCTGTGCTGGCGCTGGGGAAAATCTGCGGCTTCACGGTGTTCTTCTCCGTTGTGCGGGATGTGCTGTTCACTCTGCCCTTGTTTCGGATGCTGCCGCTGTATCTCCATCGGCTGTGCGGGCTGGAACTGCAGCAGCTGCGCGCCCTGTTGACGGGATTTCTGGAGCTGGGCAGCGGCGTGGCCAGTCTGTCCGGCGTTCCCGCCACCGCAGCAAACGCGGCGCTGGCAGCCTTTCTGCTGGGCTGGGGCGGCCTTTCCGTACACTGCCAGACTGCCGCTGTGCTCTCCGGTACACAAATCAAAACCGCCCTGCACACGGCAGGACGGCTGCTGTCCGGCGGCATTTCCGCCGGGATCGTATTTTTTGTTCTGTGCTTGCTTTCCGCTTAGAAAATCCGGCAGGTCCGGCACTATCCCAAGCATCTCGGAGGCGGCTTTTTCATAGAATGCAAACAAAAAGGAGGTCTTGCAGATGACAGAGGGAAGCTATCCGATCTACATAAACGGCACCAGACAGGGCGAACTCCGGGTACACCAGGAGGGACTGCTGACGGTGTTTTCCGGCGAATGCACCGACCCGGGCGTGCTGCTGCGCCTGTCTCTCTATGGCGAGCATGAGGCCTATCTGGGCGTTATGCTGCCGGAAAACGGGCGGCTTTTTCTGGAAAAGCGCTTCACCCGCGCCGCCATGGCGCATTTTCCCCGGCACCCGACCCACGCCGGAGAGGCCGGCGCGACAGTTTTCCGGGAATCCGCCCCATCCACAGAGGACAGCCCCGGAGAAAACTCGCCAGAAAAAACACCGACGGCGGAAGCTCCAGAGCCTGAAGTTCCGCCGTCGGGATCCGAAAAAGATACGCTTTGGTATGCCGCGCCCGGCGGCTGCCTGTATACGATTGGCAGCGGCGGCCGCTTTCTTGCCGTTCCGGAAAACGATGCCCGCAGTCGGCACCACCGAGGCGCGGTGCGCAGACAGATCCAGGGCAAAAGCTACCTGATTTTCCGCACGGGAAGCGAAACGCCGTAAGCGCGGCGCCGGGAAACGGCCGGGTTATGCCTGCACGCCGGTGGGGTTCTTGGCGTCCTCAAAGTGCTTGACGACCTCCTTGCCGGGTTTCGGCGTCAGCAGAGAGACAACGACCACCGCCGCAGTGGCGACCAGGAAGGCCGGCAGCAGCTCATAGATGTTCCATGCGCCGCCCAGGGGCCGCACCAGATACTTCCAGATAAAGACCATGCAGCCGCCGGCGATCATGCCGGCCAGCGCGCCCTGCTTGTTGCAGCGCTTCCAGAACAATCCCAGCAGCATGACCGGGCCGAAGGTGGAACCAAAGCCAGCCCACGCAAAGGAGACGATGTGGAACACGGAGCTGTTGGGGTTCCAGGCCAGGATCACGCCCACGACCGCAATGCCGATGACAGTCGCCCGGGCGGCGATCATGGCGCTGCGCGTGCTCAGCTTTTTGCCGCCGAAGTTCTGCAGCAGATCCTGGGACACACTGGAGGCCGCGGCCAGCAGCTGGGAATCCGCCGTGGACATAGTGCTGGCCAAAATGCCCGCCAGCACTATGCCGGCAATCACCGCCAGGACGATGCCGCTCTGGCTCATCAGGCTGGACAGGCGGATGATGATGGTCTCGGACTCCGAGCTGGTGCCCAGCGTGGGGATCACGCCGGCCTTGGTCACCGCCAGACCGACAATGCCGATGACAATGGCAATGAGCATGGAGATCACGACCCACACGGAGGCGATGCGCCGGGAGACGGTCAGCTCCTTTTCGTTGCGAATGGCCATAAAGCGCAGGAGAATATGGGGCATACCGAAGTAGCCCAGACCCCAAGCCAGCGTGGATACGATCGGCAAAGCGCCAAAGCTGCCGGGCGCTCCTGTGCTGATGTCATAGCCCTGGGTCATGTGCAGGTAGCCGGGCAGCGCCTTTGCGTTTTCCGCGACCGCGTGCCAACCGCCGGCGGTATGTACGCCGAAGAACAAAATGACCAGCAGAGCCGCCGTCATGACCACGCTCTGGATCAGGTCCGTTGTGGAGACCGCCATAAAGCCGCCCAGGACCGTGTAGCCGATGATGACCGCCGCGCCAATGATCATGGCGACATGATAATCCACGCCAAACAGGCTGTTGAACAGGGTCCCCACCGCCTTAAAGCCGGATGCGGTATAGGGAATGAAGAAAATCAGAATGACCAGCGCCGCCACCAGAGACAGTACATGGCGCTTGTCACCAAAGCGGCGGGAGAAAAATTCCGGCAAGGTAAAAGCGCCCAGATGCTCGGAATAGCGCCGCAATCTTTTGGCCACAATGAGCCAGTTGAGATAAGTACCCACGGCCAGACCGATGGCAGTCCAGCCCACCTCTGCCACACCGCTCAGGTAGGCCAGACCGGGCAGACCCATGAGCAAATAGCTGCTCATATCTGAGGCCTCCGCGCTCATTGCGGTCACAATGGGACCCATTTTTCTACCACCCAGGTAGAAATCATCCGTGGTCTCGCCGCTGCCCTTGCTGTTGTAAAACAGGCCGACGCCGACCATGGCGACCAAATACACCACAATGGCCACCAAAATACAAATTTGTGCTGTTGTCACTGAACCACTCCTGTCCTTATATAGTGCACAATTGGTCTAAATATAGCACAAATCCGCAAAAAATGCAACCAGGCAATCATGTTCAGCAGGAAATACAAAATACAATTTTCCATCTGCACCTTCTCCGCCGCCCAGTCTGTACCCAGCAGGCGCTGCAATCGCAGGTTTTTCGCTTCCACTGATTCCTGCTTTTCATTTGACAAGCGCCGAGACGATATGATATACTCTATCGCGTCGTGCGCAATTTTTCAGGCACGGCAGGCATCCTTTCCATGCGCCTGTGATGGAATTGGTAGACATGCAGGATTTAGGTTCCTGTGCTTTTCGCGTGTGGGTTCGAGTCCCTTCAGGCGCACCACATCGGAGCAAAGTGGACTTTGCTCCGATGTTCTTTTTTTACAAAAGAATGTCATCCGCTCGCTTCCTTGCGCCTCCTTTCCAAATCGAACCCGCTTGCGCTGGACTTCGATTTGGTGAGAACGGGTCGTTTCGCGAGGGGCGTATCTTTTCCCTAAAAACTCGACAAGCCGGAGCAAGGTTCGCTTTGCTCCGGCGTGCTGCTTTTATTCAGAGTCAATTTTTTGGACTTTCATGCCTTGTTTTAGGACTATTATAGCAAACGCTTTTCTGCTGCTTCACCCCGTTCAGCTCTGCTCGAAACAAGATCGTATCCCCCTCCAGCTTTGCGGAAATGCTGCCCTTGTGTCCCTCCGCGATGCTGCGGGCGATGGAAAGGCCGATGCCGAAGCCCTGGGAGCTGCTACGAGAGGGATCGGCCTGGTAAAACCGGTCGAAAAGCCGATCGGTGTCGATGGGCTGGGTGGTATCGCAGCGGTTGGCGCTGCACAAAACCACGCCCTTGCGGCTTTTGGCAAGGGAAAGGGAGATCGGGGTATCCGGCAGGGCGTATTTGATCCCGTTGTCCAGCAGAATGGAGACCAGCTGCCGCACGGCGTATTCATCGCCGCAATAACACAGCCCCGGCGCAATATCCAGCTCCAGCGTGTGTCCCCTTTCCCGGGCAAAATCCCGAAAGGACTCCGCCGTCTCCCCTACCGTTTCGCTAATGGGAAAGACCTGCATATGCAGAGGAGATTCCTCCTCGTCCATCCGGGACAGGGTCACCAGAGAATTGACCAGGCCGGTCAGCTTTTCCGCCTGCGCCAGCGCCTTGTCGATCCACTTCTGCTTTCCCACATCCATTTCCAGCACCTTTAAGCTGGTGGTAATGACCGTGATGGGGGTTTTTAGCTCGTGGCTGGCGTCGGTAATGAACTGCTTTTTCTCCCGGGCGCTGCGCACCATCGGGTCAATGGCGCGGCGGGACAGCAAAATCACCAGCAACAGCACCAGCAGAATACAGGTCGCATCGGCGATCAGGGACCAGACCAGAACCGTTTTCATCGAACGAAAGGCCTGATAGCTGTCCAGAAAAATGGCCATATTGCGGTTTTCTCCCAGATGCGCCGTGAAAAAGCGATACTGTCCATAATATCCGTAGCCCTCACCCTGGTTCACGGCAGCTGTCAGATATGCGCCGATGTCCTCCTGAGAAACGGCGGCGATCTTGTCCAGATCCGCCAGCGTCAGGGTTCCGTCATCCTCGTAGCGCAAAACAAAATAGCGGGTGGAATACGGCGTTTCCGCGGTAAAGGGGCCGTTCCGGTCTTTATCTCCGGGCGGCGCTTCGGGCGGCTCGGCCTCGTTTGTGTTTGCGCTGTCGTCCGCCGGCTTTTCCTCCGGCGCGGTGCCGGGGTCGCTGTCCGGCTCCTGGGCATATGCCGCCGTTGGGATCGTGCCCTCGTTTTCATAGATCAGATTCAGCGTATCCCGGAGGTCTGCGTCTGTGGAGACGAAGTTGGCGGTGTTCAAAATCACCGTCAACAGCAACATGACCGCCGCAACGGAGAGGGTGGCAATGCGAATAAAGCGATTTCGCATCCGTTTGATCATGCGTCCTCCTCCAGAAGATAGCCCAGTCCCCGGTTGGCATGGATGGCAGTGGCAGAGCCGATGCTTTTAAGCTTTTTGCGGAGATTGGAGATGTTCACCCAGACCACATTGATCTCCGCCTCGTTATCCCAGCCCCAAACCTTTTCCATAATGCGGTCGGCGGAAAACACCTGCCGGGGCGTGCGCAAGAACAGCTCCATGATTTGAAACTCCCGGCCGCTGAGCCGGATGGTCTTTTCCCCACAGCGCAGGTCGCCGGTGCCGGGATCCAGACTCAGATCGCCAAAGCTGAGCACCGTGGGCTGGTAGGCCTCGCTCCGGCGGAGGATGGCGCGCACCCGGCTGAGCAGCTCGTCCGGGTCAAAGGGCTTTGGCAGATAATCGTCCGCGCCGGCGTTAAAGCCGGTGATGCGGTCATGCTTTTGTCCCTTGGCCGTCAGCATCATAATAGGCGTTTTCACCCCCTCCGCCCGGAGCCGCTCCAGCACCTGGATCCCATCCATTTTGGGCATCATCACATCCAGGATCACCGCGTCATACGCCCCGGTAACAGCGTATTCATAGGCGTCAAGGCCATTGTGGACCGCGTCCACGGCAAAGCGGTTCTTCTCCAAAAAGGCCGTCAGCGCCTCCGCCAGATCCAGCTCGTCTTCCGCAAGCAGCAGCTTCATCTTCCATCCCTCCAGCACAGCTTGGTATTTTTATACAGTATAAAAAATCCGCCGGGAAAAATCAATATCCGATCCCGTCCGGAACTATATCGAATAACAGCATATCCATCCGGCCTAAAGGGGAACTAAAGAAATTTTTGGAGAAGTCTTTAGGTCGCCTTTAGGCTGGCATTTTATGATAAGCCCGTCCCCGGGGGAAAGCGAGGCGGAAACGGCCGCAGTCTTCCCCAAAGGACAAAACATAATATGCCACAAATTAAAGGAGGTTTTTTCCTATGAACGCAAAGAAAGGGATCGCGCTTCTGTGCGCAGTGGCTCTGGCGGCGTCCCTTGCCGCCTGCAGCTCCCAGGAATCGAACACAACGGAAACGGAAACAACACTGACCGGCCAGGTCTCCGCCATAGACGGCAGTCAGGTTACCCTGCTGCTGGGAACCCTGACGGAGCAGGATGCATCGGTATCCTCCGGCAGCGACCAGACCGGCACGCCGCCGGAAAAACCTGACGGCGACACCGGCGACAACGCAGCAAACACCCCGCCGGAAAAACCCGATGGCGACACCGGCGACAACGCAGCAAACACCCCGCCGGAAAAACCCGATGGCGACACCGGCGACAACGCAGCAAACACCCCGCCGGAAAAACCCGATGGCGACACCGGCGACAACGCAGCAAACACCCCGCCGGAAAAACCCGATGGCGACACCGGCGATAACGCAGCGAACACCCCGCCAGAGAAACCTGACAGTGACACCGGCGACAACGCAGCCGACACGGCTTCAGAAAATCCCGACAGCAACACCGATGACAACGCAACAAATACCCCACCGGAGAAGCCCGACGGCGATGCGCCCGGCGGCAAGCCCGGCAGCAGCTTCACCCCCGGCGATGAGACCGTGACGCTGGACTTCTCCTCTGCCGAGCTGACAAAAAACGGTGAGAGCACCACGCTGGACGCCCTGGCTGAGGGCGATGTCGTGACTGCTACTGTCACTGGCGGCACCACCGTTACCACGGCGGAGATCGTAAATCTGGGCGGCGCACCGGGCGGCTTTGGCGGCAGCGGCGAGGTCACCCAGGGCGACAGCGCCAACACCATTTCCGAGGACGGCAGCTACTCCGGCACCAGTTACAGCTCCACCGGCGATGACGAAAACGCCCTGCGCATTGACGGCGCCGCCGTTACGCTGGACGGCGTTACCGTAGACAAGTCCGCAGGCGCCAGCTCCAACACGGAAGACGGCGACTTTTACGGCCTCAACGCCGCCCTGCTGGTCACCAACGGCGCAACCGCGACCATCACCAACGCCACGGTCAACTCCTCCGCCCAAAACGGCAACGGCGTTTTCAGCTATGGCAGCGGAACCACGGTGAACATCTCCGATTCCCACATCACCACCACGGCGGATAATTCCGGTGGCATCCAGACCACCGGCGGCGGCACCACCAACGCCACCAATCTGACCATAGAGACCTCCGGCAACTCCTCCGCTGCCATCCGCTCCGATCGTGGCGGCGGCACGGTGAATGTGGACAGCGGCAGCTACACCTCCAATGGCTACAACTCCCCCGCCGTCTACTCCACCGCGGATATCACCGTGAAGAACGCCGCGCTCACCGCCAACAATTCCGAGGCGCTGGTCATTGAGGGCAAGAACTCGATCGCGCTGGAAAACTGCACCGTTACCGGCAACATGAGCGACAGCAAGGGCGCCAGTTCGGATGAGAATGTCCACAATGTCATGATCTACCAGTCCATGAGCGGCGATGCCGATGTTGGCACCTCCACCTTCTCCATGACCGGCGGCAGCCTGACGGCGAAAAACGGCGATATGTTCTATATCACCAACACCCACTGCGTGCTGAAGCTCTCCGGCGTCACCTTGAAAAACGAGGACACGGACGCCTGCCTGCTCCGGGTCGTGGGGAACTCCGCCAGCCATGGCTGGGGTACCGCCGGCGCAAACGGCGCGCAGCTGGACTTCACCGCCGACGCCCAGACGCTGGAGGGCGATATCGTCGTGGACAGCATCTCCACCATGAACATGACTCTCTCCGGCGGCAGCAGCTTTACCGGCACTGTCAACATCATCGACAACGCCGAGGGCGGCACCGCCGTCAACGACAATGCGGTCGTCACGGTTGACAGCGGCTGCGTCTGGAACCTGACCGGAAACTGCACGCTGACCAGCCTGGTCAACAACGGCACCATCCACTTTAACGGCTACACCATCACCCTGGCCGATGGCACAGTGCTGCAGTAAACGCAGCCGATAAAACCGGAAATAGAACCCGATAAAACGCCCTGCACCGTGCGCTTTTTGCACGGTGCAGGGCGTTTTTGTACATCATGATTTAATTATACTTTTTTATACCGTTTTTCCCATCTGATACGCCTGTTCCATGGCAGGGGTGTCTTTCACTGTTCCCACCTCGTACACACCACTGCCGATGATCACGCCTTTTTCCACCGCGCCTTCCACGCAGGCGGCATAGCCCCGGAAGCAGGCAAGCGTGGTGTCGGCAGAGACAAGGGGGTTGTCCGCCATAGTGGCGATGTAATAAAACTCCTTGTTCTTGACCTCCAGCCAACGAGCCACTGTGCGGTCAATGACCGCCTTGAGCTGCGCATCGATCGAATAGAAATACACCGGGCTTGCCAGCACCAGCACATCCGCATCGATCATCTTTTGCAGCACCTCGGCCATGTCGTCCTTCTGGGAACATTCGCCCTTGTGGCCGCTGCAATAATAGCACGCCGCGCAGGGGGCGATCTTCTTTTCCGTCACGCGGATCTTTTCCACCGCATTGCCCGCTTCCCGCGCCCCGTGCAGAAATGCGTCGCACAACAGATCGGAGTTGCCGCCCTTGCGGGGACTGCCGGACAGGATCAAAACTTTTTTGCTCATGGGTATCGCTCCTTTTCGCTTTTTTCTCTATCATAGGCGAAATAACGGAAAATAGCAAGGGCGAGCGACTTGGCAGCGCTCGCCCTCGCCGGGATACCTCCCGTGCGTATATATAAAACATTTCCTCTCATGTTATGTGCTATGTAATCAGACCGAAAGAATCGATGACGCCGGAATGTGCCATTTTTCCTTTTCTTAACGCTGACTCACGGGAGCGTTCCCTATTCCATGATCACGCCCGGAGGGATCGCAGCTGCTGCAAGCTACGGCAGCGTCTGTTTCTCCAGGAACCGGTACAGTACCGCGGCGATCTCGGCACGGGTCGCCGTACCCTGCGGGTCAAGCGTTCCGTTTTCCTTGCCCTGCAGCAGGCCCTTGTCCACTGCCCAGCCCATCACCGGCTTCGCCCAGTCGGAAACCTGTTTGGCGTCCCGGAATGCATCCAGCGCCGCCGCGTTTTCCGTGGTCTTTTCGCCCTTGTAGGCCGCGTAGCGGTAGAATATCGCCGCCAGCTGCTCCCGCGTGATGGGATCGTCCGGCCCGAATTTACCGTTTCCATAGCCGGAATAGAGCTTCTGCTGCGTGCCCCAGACGATCGCATCGGCATACCAGGCATCGGACACTACATCCGAGAAACGATCCTTCCCCCCTGGCGCCGGGCTTTTTTCCAGCCGCCAGAGGATCGTTGCCATCATGCCGCGCGTTGTGGTGTCGTCCGGGCGGAACAGGCTGCCGCCTGTGCCAAGCATGATCCCCTTGTTGTAAACATACATCACCTCCTTAAAGAACCAGTCGGCCTGGCGCACATCCGTAAATGGATTGGTCGGACGAATGACCGTCCCGCCGCCGCTGCTGCCGGTTTTCTGCCATTGTGCATAAATGGTCGTGTTCTCCCGGAACACTGTTTCTGTTGTGATCTCCGTCCCGCCGGTTTTTTCCGTAAACCAGCCCACAAAGCGGTAGCCGCTTCGCTCTGCCTGGGGCAGCTGCGTCAGCTTGCCGTCCGTGGTCTGTATGGTCTCCGCCGTGGGAACGCCACCGTTTCCGTCAAATTGGATGGTATGTTCCCCGTCCTGACGGAGCGAAGGCTCCGGTTTTTCCACCGCAGTCGGCGTTTTCCGGGCAACGACCAGCGCCGTTGCCGGGTCGGAGGAATTCCCCGCCGCGTCTGTGGCGGTCAGCTCCGCATACAGCGGGACAAAGCCGGTGCGGACGGCTTCTTCCTTTTCCTCATCGTATTCCGTTTCCTCCTCCAGCGTACCGCTGAGCTGGAAGCGTCCGTTTGCATCCGCAATTGTCTGAAGCTGGGTGCCGCTCACCCACACGGTGCTGCCCGGCTCGGCGCGGCCGGTGATGGTATACGCGCCGGTATTCTCGCTGGCGTGGATCAGGGTCTCATCCAGCGTCAAAAGCGGCTGGGTGTTGTCCCGCTCCAGCACCAGATATTTGGTCGTCACATCGCCGGTATCCTCGTTCACCGCGCGCAGCCGGAACTGCAGAGCGCCCTCTGCCGCCGCATCCTCGAAAACGAAGCTTCCCGCGCCCCACGCCGCCTCCTGCAGCGCAGCGCCGGTGTCCATGCGGTGGATCTGATAGCGGATATGCTCCGCGCCGGTGGCGGACAGCTGGAACTCTCCATAGCCGTCCTGCCCGCTGACGGCGTAATACAGTCCGGAATTGGCGTCCGGCGTCAGCTCCGTTCCGTTAAACTGCACCTGCAGCGTCAGCGGCTGATAGGCCGGCAGGAACTTTTCGTTGGACTGGGTTTCTTTTCCCATGACCTGACCGGTGGTGACATTGCCCGCGCTGTCCTGCTGGTAGCGATAGGCCGTCACACCCACCTTGTAGGTCTGGTCGGCGGAAAGCGCCGTGGAATTGCCGTCGGCATCCGCACCGCCAACGGTCAGCGCCATGTCAAGGCCAAGGGTGCCATCCTTGGAAAACAGTCCGGTTTTTTTGGTAAATTCCGCCGCGTCGTACTGGTAGCCGATGCCGGCATTGACCCACTTCTCGCCGTCCTTGCGGTAGATGGCGACCGTGTAGCCGTCGGCATCCTCCACCGCATCCCAGGAGGCTCGCATCACTTCATTGCCCCGGGTCTCTAGCTTTACATTTTTGGCCGCTGCCGGCTGGAAGGTATTGGTGTAGCTTACGGTCTGCAGCTGCTTGCTGTCCACCGTCAGCAGGGCGGTCTCGCTTTCTGTTGTCTTGCCGTCTTCGTCAAAGTCGCCGGTGATCTTCTGCATGAGCAGGCTCGTGACATAATAGCTGCCGCTGGGCATCATCGCGCCCTGGGTGGGCAGCTGCTGGGTGATGCTTGTGCCGCTCAGATCCGTTTCCGCGACCAAATGATCTGTTCCGCCCGGCTCCGCGCCGTAATAGGTGCGGAGGGTATATGCCGCGCCATTTTCCGGATTTGCAACGCTTGCCTGCACGCCGCTGCCTGTCTGCTGTGCCTCCAGGGTGGGCAGCGCCTTGGAGCAGTTCAGGGACGCGGTAAAGTCCTGCGCCGCCTGCACGGTCCAGCTTTTCGCCGCACTCTTGCCCAGATTGACAAGAACCTGATCGCCGTCTTTGCCGATCAGCAGCTTTGCCGTTTCCGGATTGGTGAGCGCGCCGCTTTCGTCATAGCGTGCCGGGGTCAGCTCCACCGCCGCGCCGGATGCCGTGGTGATGGAAAGCGACTTGGCAAGCTCCTCTGCCGTGCCGCTTTTCGGCGTGAGAAGCAGCAGGACATCCTCGCCCGCGGGCGCAGTCTCGCCGCTGCCCAGGGAAACGGTTTTGCTGTAAGCGCCGCCGGCTTCCGTCTGGGGCGTGACCTCTGTGGGCAGATCCAGCAGCGAGCACTCCACCAGCACCGCCGCATCCTGTCCGGCCAGATGCTCCTCCCAGACCCAGTCTTCCAGATCATCCCACCAAAGCGCGATATCCACACCCACCTTTTTGGGAATGATATAGTACACCCGGTACTTCACGCCGGCGACGGAGCCGCTGACTGCCGCGCCGCCGTAAACGGAGAAGCTCTGGAAGGCGCTTTTCACCGCACCCTGGAAGTCTACCCCGCGCACGGCCACCGCCGTCTGTCCGCCCAGGGCGAAGTCCAGCGTCATGGAGGCCAGCCTTTTGCCGCCGATCACCTTGATGTTTTTCGGGATCCTCACCTCGCCATAGATCTTGCCATTGCCGTCCAGCAGCAGATAGACCGAGCTGGGGTTTTTCCAGTTGTCCAGGCCGCCGTAAGCGTTGAGATTAAATCCGCCGCCGGCCTTGATGACCTCATAATTTTCCGGCACGGAGAGAGAAATGGACGAGCCGCCGCTGAGCCGCAGGCCGGTGTAGCTCTTGTTTTGGTAGCTGCGTTCCTCGCCGGTCAGCCCCACATGCCACTGGAATTCATCTACCAGATGTCCGATCTTCATCAGTTCGATATTCGACAGCTTCCACTGGAAATAGCCCGGCCCGGCGATCATGTCCGCCTTGCCGTCCAGAATGTTCAGATAGCTGCCCTTTGCCTGCACCCGCAGCTTGATGGGCGGGATGGCGAAGAAGTCCCCGTTGCAGGTGTCCGCCAGATCATAGAAGCCGCCACCGCCGCCGGTCAGCCGGCCGGCAATAAAGGGCGGCACCAGCTGGATTCCCGGCTCCACACTCAAGGCAAAAAACAGATCGTCCGGCATCAGGTCGCCGGTGGCCTTGAGCCGTTTGAGCGTCAGCTCCGCCTCGGTCTCAAACAGGTCAAAGGCGTTCAGCTCCAGCTCAAAGTGGTAATATTCCGGGCCGTTCTCCTTGTCCCGAAAGGTGTTGATCTCGCCCTCGATCTTGCCAAGCTCCATGCCCAGCACATCGGCGGTGTCGATTTTGGCGCTGGCCTTTACGCCGTTGCACCGAAAGCTCTCGCCCTTCATGCCATAGCTGAGCTTTTCCACCTCCAGCGGATTATCCGCGCCGAACAGCAGATTCAGGGACATTGCCCCGCTGAAAAGCACATCGCCGCTGTTTTTCAGCTCCGCGCGATTGATCTGGCAGGTGGCGTTGGGAATGTCCAGGTCGATGATCGCGCCGTTTTTCTTCGGATCCATCTCCGCAACCAGGCCATCTGCCCCAAAGCTTAGCTTCAGGCTGTTATCCTTTGGCGCATAAAACTTGAATTTCGGCGTGTTGAGATGAATCTGGGCGCTGTCTATCGTGCCGTCCTCTCCCACACGGAAATAGCCGTTTTCCCCCCAGGATGCCGTGGCCGTGCTTGTCAGGCCGACCTTCCCGTTCTGAAACGCATAGTATTTGTCTGCATCCTCCTTGCGGAAGCTGCCCCGCAGGCTTGCGACCGGTTCGCCATACAGGGCAGAAAGCTGCTTGCCCGCCGCCTCGTCCGGGATGGGATAGGCCGCATAGCCGCTGGCAAACTTGTCGCTTTTGTAAATGCCCAGCTGGGTCGCGTCCTCCGCGATCTGCACATCGTCCGAGGGCGTGAATTCGCTTTCCTCGGCGCGGTACAGATCCCGATAGCCCCAAAGCAGGGTCGGCAGCTTGGTATACTTTTCCTCCCCTTTGCACAGGTAGATGTAGTTCTGCGTGGTCACCACATCCGTCCGGGCGTCATAGGTCACATATTCCGGCATCCGCTCCCGGGAAAAGCCCTCCGTGCCGCAGGACCAGTCCAGACCAAGCCCCCTGGCATAGCTGCCGGAGTAAAAGTTCTCGCCCGTTGCGACAAAGGGCTTTGCCCAGAGAAAGCCGTCGGTGTAAATTTCCGTGATATAATCCGTGTGCTTCTCGTCCCGGGAAACACAGGTCTTTGCCTTATCCAGTCCGGCGCTGACGCTTACCCGGCTGGTGTTGTAGGTATATGCCCCGTCCGACCGCTCCTGGGAAACGCCGGTCTTGCTGATCTTGACGCTGCCGCCCTGGGCCGCGCCGCTGTGGCCGCCGTGGGAGAAGCCGTACTGGTCGTTATACCAGCGGAAATATGCCGTCTGGAACATCGGCACCGTGTCCAGAGTATAGCCGCAGTCCAGCTCCGCGTGAATGCCCCAGGCGCGTCCCTGGTCTGCATCGTTGTCGTCCGGCGTGGAGTAGACCCGCTCCCCGTCTTCTATGCCGCTGTTGCTGTGCCCATCCTGATAGCCCTCGTTGAGCTGCACCAGGGTATAGGTGATGTTATAATACACCCAGGGATCGGTAAAGCGGTAGTATACCGTGATGCTCTTGTTGTCCTCCACGCTGATGTGGATATTGCTGACCTGCAGCTCCGTCTGCGCTTTTCCGCGGTACTGGATCGTAAAGCGGTCGTGGGAATAGCTGCCCTGAAACAACGCCGTTACCGCATCCCCCGCCGTGCGCGTGGGCTGCGCAAGGGAAAACACCGCCCGGGGCGTTTGCACCAGCTCCAGCTGGATATAGTCATTTTTCAGGCGATATATCTTGCTGATTCCCAGAAGATTTCCCGACGGGTAATCCCTGACCCCGGTTTCCACATTCGTCCCCTGCTGCAGGGAGCCCACATATGCCAGCGTCTGCATCGGCAGCAAGGCCAACAGCATACACACAGCAAGCAATCCCCCCAGCGCCTGCCTGATTCTTTTCTTCATCCTTAACCTCCTGTTTTTTTCTGTCTCTATTTTTTGGCAACACCTCTTCTGGCAAAAAGTCTATCACGGCAAACGGACAAAAAACCGAAACTTGCAAAAATGTAAGAAAAACAGAAAGATACCACAAAACCGCGCCGAACAAGCCCTTTTTCTGCTTTTTCGGCGCGGTCTGTCATACCATTTATATGGTAAATTATTATACTTCCTCTAGCACATATCCCCTGCCCCGGAGAAAGGTGATCGTCATGGGAGTCTTCTCCCCTTCCAGCTTGGCATTGAGCCGGGAAACCGCCGTGTACAGCGCGGTGCTGTCCCCCTGCAGGGGGCGTCCCCAGACCTTTTCATACAGCTCTTCCTTGGGAACGCACTGCCCGCTGCTTCTGGCCAGCTGGAGCAAAAGAGAAATCTCCTTCTGCGTCAGGGGCAGCTCCCGCTCCCCACAAAAGCACAGCCGGGCTTCCGTATCAAAGCGCAGCGCGCCAAAGCGGAAAAAACGCTTTTCCCGATGTGCCGCCCGCAGCCGCGCCTCCACCCGGGCAAGGAGCACATTGATGTCATAGGGCTTGGGAAGATAGTCGTCCCCGCCGGCGCGCAGCGCCGCAATAATATCCGCATTTTCTCCCAGCGCGGAGAGAAACAGGATCGGCACCTCATACTCCCGTTTGATTTGGGAACAAAGCGCCACGCCGTTGCCATCCGGCAGCATAATGTCCAGAATGATCAGGTCGACATCGTGATTCCGCAGCATTTCCAAACACGCCGCCGCGGTCTCCGCCTGCAGGACCCGATACCCCTCCATGACCAGAGAGGTCTCGTTGATTTTCATGATATGGGGGTTGTCCTCTACCAGCAAAATGGTATTCATGGCTGCGCCTCCTGTTCCATCGGCACGGTAAAGCGGATGGTCGTGCCGGTTTTTCCGGTTTTTTCCACGGCGATACTGCCGCCCATGGACTCGATGATCTCCCGGCAGATGGTCAGTCCCAGCCCGTTTCCGCCGTCTGTGCTGTAGCCTCTCTCAAAGATATGGGGCAGATCCTCTTCCCGGATACCGCTGCCGTTATCGGAAACGGTAAACACGGCCATGCCGCGCTCTCCTGACTCGCCCACACCAAAGGCCACAAGGCCATCGCTGGTATGCTTGCTTGCGTTGATGGAAAGATTGATCAGCACCTGGAGCAGCGCCTCCTTGCTGCCGCGAATCTGCCGCCGGGTCCGGCATTGGATCGCAAGCCGGTTCCCGTTTTTCAGCAGCACCGGCCGACAGACGGCCGCCGCGTCGTCCAGCAGCTCCTGCGCCGAAAAGGCAGCGGTTTCCTCCGCTCCGCGATAGGTCACATCCAGCAGGCGCGTGACCATATCGGAAAGCCGCCCGGCCTCGCTTGCGATTGTGTCCAGATTGGCTGCGGTTTCCTCGTTGACCGCGTTTTTCTGGATCTGCCGTCCGGTCAGCTGGGCATAGCCGCTCATCACGGTCAGGGGCGTTTTCATTTCGTGGGCAAGATTGCGCATGAAGTCGTTTTTCAGGCTGTTCATTTTCTCCAGCATGGCGTTTTCTTCCGCAATTTCCAGCTCCCGCCGCTGCACCTCGCTCAACCGCCGTTCCGTTCTGGCGTGGCCGATGGTCAGCACCAGCGCGTTGCAAAACGCCATCAAGATCATGAAATAGGCGCGCAGATAGAAAATGTGGGAGAAATAGGTAATGCTCTCCACCAGATACACAAACAGCGTCAGCAGCGGCGAGAGAAACACGATCATATGATCCGGATGCCGCGCTTCTTTATGTTTCGCGGCATGACCCAACAGCACCAGCACGGTAAGCAGCTCATACAGCATGATCGTCCCGCCGATGGGAATCGTGAAGCGGCTGTACAGTGTGGAGGGCGCGAGGATATAAAACACCGTCATCGCCCCCACCAACCCATGGGAGAGCCTGGAAAACCATCGGGGCGGACGGTAGCGCAGTACCGCAAAGGCAAACAGCGCCATAAACACAAAGTAATAGATATTGGTCAGCAGTTCGATCTTATGCCCCAGATACCAGTTCAGGTTGGGGAAAAAGGTCATGATCTGCTTACTCTCATAAATCAGATAATGCACCGCCGCGCACAGGTTGGACAGGGAAAACCACAGCATCCCCCGGTTGCTCAGGTTGAACAGGAACATTCCCAGAAAGAAAATGCCCATGGAAAGCAGGGTTCCCGCAACCAGTCCGTCGCAGAGGGTCTGCGCCCGATTGGTGCGGGTGATGACCTGCTGCTCCGCCAGAAAGATTTTGTGGAACGCGCCGTGGCTGTGGTTGTGCCAGGCGTTTTGTACAATGATCTCCGTTTCCGCCTGTTGGGGCGTGAAATAGATGGTGTAAAAATCGGTTTTCGGCGTAAAGCCCTCCGGCGTGTCGCTGATTTTGCCGATCTGGTGCAGCAGCTCCCCATTGACATAGACCCGCTGGGCATAGGTCGCCGTCTGCCCGGTGATACCATAAGTCACTCCCGGCCGCAGGGAAAGCACGATACGGCAGGTCTGATATTTGGCCTGGGGATCTCCCGGCTCCGGGACACCCTTCGCAAAATCCGCCGGGGTGTACAGCCTGCCGGGGTAGACCTCTCCGCTGTCGCCATTCAGGCAGATATAGTCCTGGGAAAGGTCTGTCTGGGCAATTTCCGCCGCCGTAGACGGAGATTTATATTTGGGTATGGTCGCCGCGATCAAAAGCGAAAAGAACACCGTGACGATGCCGAAAAACACGATCACCCGCCACGATTTGTGCCATTTTCCTGCCTTACTCATGTATCGTTCTCCTTATTGCCCGCCTGCCCCAGGCTTTTTCTCATTATAAAGCAGAGATGCGAGAAAACAGGCGTTCTTGCATAAATGTAAGTATGCTGTTATCCCGTCTCTAAGAAACTGCGTCTATATCGTATTCTATCGAAAGCCCGCGCAAAAGACAAGCCCTTCGCCGCACCGCTTTCCCATTGACGAAATCCGCCCCGTCCCGTATACTGGATATGGAATTTCCAGCGGAACAACAAAGTGCAAAAAATTTCAATCTTTTTTGCACTTCAGCTTGTCAAAAAAGTTCAGGACTTTTTTGACTTCGCTTATCCGCCGAGTATTTTGGTTTCACCAAAATACTGTGGGAAAGCTCGGGGCTTTCCGCGGCGGTTTATCTGATTGAGGAGGGTCTTAACCCCCTCAAACTTCCCCGCTGCTCAGAGATTCCTGCTGGCTACCTGTTTTTTGACAGCCTCAAAGTGCAAAAAAATTTCAAACTTTTTTGCACTTCGATGCAGGTCTGATGCATTCCCGCCATAAGATATTTTACAAAGGAGTTGCAAACCATGCAAAACACCCCCACCCGCCCCTCCATCGATGCCTGGATGCAGGAGGCAAAGCAGCACCCGGACGCTCCCAAGGTTGGGATGTACCTGACCCACAACGGCGTTGTCCGCGCCACATCCCGGCGGCAGGCGCGTCATGGCGAAGTCAACTGTCCCGCCGTCAGGGGAATGCAGTTTTCCTATGACGCGGCAAAGGTGGAAACCGCCATTCGAGCCACCTACCAGCGAGATGGTATTTATTATGTTCGGGTCTGGCTCAATCAGGGACAATTACAGGTGGGCGACGACATCATGTATGTCCTGATCGGCGGGGATATCCGCCCCCATGTGGTGGACGGTCTGCAATTTCTGGTGGAGAAGATCAAGACCGAATGTGTGGTCGAGACCGAACTCTGCTGACGCCCTTTGTCTGTCCGTTCCGGCCGCGACACCGGAGCGGGATACATCACTGGAATTGGAGGAATGAAGATGAAACGAAAAATTCTTGCCCTGAGTCTTGCCGGCGTGCTGGTCGCCTCCCTGACCGCCTGCGGCAACAAGACCGCAACGGAAAGCGCCTCCCCCGTCCCGGCAACGCAAACGCCGGAGGCCACCATCACCCCCGCTACCCAGTCTCCCGATGCGCCCGTTACCGTGAAAGCGCTCCCCTCCGGCGTGGACATCAAGGATGTGGACGACTGCACCCTGCCCATCAGCCTGGACGCCAAAACCGCCTACGATGCCGAAACCAACACCATGACCGTAACGCTCTATGACCAGGAGCTGTTTGACGCGGTGGAAATCACCCAACTGAAGGAGGGCGACACCGTTGTCATCGATGGCGACATGGCCTGTGTGGTGAAGGATGTGGTTGACGAGGACGGCTACATCATCGTCAACGGCGGCCGGGACAAAGGCGGTCTGGAGTTCCGCAGCGGCGAGGGCGGCACCTATGTCCTCTGCAGGGAAAACGATTATCCCAGCTATGCCCTGCTGGGGGAATACAGCTTTTCCGTTCCTGACGATATGATCTACTCCGACGCCTCTGACCCCGATAACGAGTCCGTTTCGGAATACAGCGCCAAGCAGTTCATCGACCTGCTGCAGTCGGATGCCGGCGAACTTTCCCTGAATCCCAGAAACGCGACGATCCACATCGAAAACGGCGCGGTAACGGAGATCACCCGCAGCTATATGCCCTGATGGCACTCCGGTTTGACGATTCTAACTCCCTCGGTTTCGGGGGAGTTTGTTTTTGGTGGACAGCTGTGTAATTGAATCACATTTTATCCGAATTATGGCAGTTGATTTCACTTTACAGTTCCGCTGTTGCCGCACTATAATCGTGAATTAGTTAGATGTTAATTTGGAACAATTCTTTGCAAAGGGGAATCATTACCGTGCGAAAGTTTGATACAAAAGTTCAATACTTAAAATACAAAGTACTGCGGGAGGTATCCCGTCTGGCCTGGGAGGACAAGCTGCTGGAGGATCTGCTGAACATTCCGGAGCGTCTGTTCCCCGGCGATCAGCCCACCACCCGCTGCTGTGTTTATAAAGAACGCGCCATCGTCTCCGAGCGCGTCAAGCTGGCCATGGGCGGCTCTTCGGACAACAATTCTATCATCCAGGTCATCGAGATCGCCTGCGACGAATGTCCCGTGGGTGGCCATCAGGTCACCAATGTCTGCCGTGGATGTCTGGCGCACCGCTGCGAGGATGTATGTAAGCGCGATGCCATTACCTTTGACGAAAACCATGTGGCACACATTGACAAGGACAAATGCATCGAGTGCGGTATGTGCGCCAAGGTATGTCCCTACACCGCCATTGTCAGCCGCAAGCGCCCCTGTCAGAACGCCTGCAAGGTCAAGGCGATCTCCATTGCCGACAACAAGGCCGCGAAAATCGACTATGACAAATGCATCTCCTGCGGCGCCTGCGTATATCGCTGTCCCTTCGGCGCGATCTCTGACCGCTCCCAGCTGCTGACGATCATCGACCTGCTCAAGCGCAATACAGAGCACCAGCTTTATGCCGTGATTGCCCCCTCCATTGCCAGCCAGTTCACCTATGCCAAGCTGGGACAGGTAGTCACCGGCCTGAAAAACCTGGGCTTCCACACCGTGGTGGAGGCTGCCTTGGGCGCAGACATGGTTGCCCAGCTGGAAGCCCGCGAGCTGGTGGAAAAGGGCTTTTTGACCAGCTCCTGCTGCCCGGCCTTCGTGTCCCACATTCAGCACGCCTTCCCGGAGCTTTCGCCCAATGTTTCCATGAACCTCTCCCCCATGGCAATGATCTCCAAGTACATCAAGGATCATCACGAAAACACCAAAATCGTCTTTATCGGCCCCTGCACCGCAAAAAAAAGCGAGATCCAGTTGGACTATGTCAAGCCCTATGTGGATGCGGCCATGACCTTTGAAGAGCTGCAGGCGCTGTTTGACAGCCGGGATATTGATTTGACCACGCTGGAGGAAAGCGAGCTAGACACCGCTTCCTACTATGGGCGCATTTTCGCCCGCTGCGGCGGTCTGGCGGAGGCCGTTGCCCAAAGCCTGAAGGAGCAGGGCGTGGCGGACTTTGACCTCAAGCCCATTTCCTGCAACGGCATTGAGGAATGTCACAAGGCGCTGCAGCAGAAAAAGCGCAACCAACTGGACGCCAACTTTATTGAGGGTATGTCCTGCATCGACGGCTGCGTCGGCGGCGCCGGCTGCCTGACCCACAGCCCGCGAAACCGCACTATCATCGAAAAATACGGCAAGCAGGCCGTGCAGAAAACGATCGACGATGCCGTTTCTCATGTGCCGAAAAATCTTTGAGCGATATCCATAAAAACGATATCCCCATAAATCTGTTCACTCTCCCCGGTAGGTATCGCAAAATGCGATGCCTGCCGGGGTTTTTTCTGTTTCCTCCGCCGGAAACCCCAAAATATAGTGCTTACATTTTCCCCTTTGGTACAATGCGCCAAAAGCGCCGCCGGTATCTTTTGCACTTTTCCATTTGACCCAACACCGCCGCCTGTGCTATAATAGACAAAATATTTATTCGGAAAAGGAGAAGCAATCCGATGCAAAAAAGAAAATTGCTCCTGCCCGTGTTGCTGTGTGCCGTGCTGCTATGTTCCCTGTTCACCGGCTGCAGCAACAAGAAAAGTGAGTACCCCATGGACGCCCAGCCGGATGTGGAAAACGCACATCATGTGGAGATCAAGATCGAGGGCTACGGCACGATGAAGGCCGAACTGTACGAGGACATCGCCCCCATCACCGTGAAAAACTTCATGAAGCTGGCGGAGTCCGGTTTCTATGATGGGCTGACGATCCACCGCGTACTGGCCAACTTCATGATCCAGGGCGGCTGCCCCAACGGCGACGGCACCGGCGACTCCGGCGAGAGCATCAAGGGTGAATTTTACGCCAACGGCGTTCCCAACGGTCTGTCCCACACCCGTGGTGTGATCTCCATGGCGCGGACAGAGGACTACGACAGCGCCAGCAGCCAGTTCTTCATCCTGCAAAAGGACACCCCCCGACTGGACGGCGAATATGCCGCTTTCGGCAAGGTGACCGAGGGCATGGAGGTCGTGGACGATATCTGCAAAAATGTCTTCAAGTCCGACAGCAGCGGCTCCGTTTTCCGGGATTCTCAGCCGGTGATCGAATATATCAAGGTGATTGACTGATTTTTTTCAGCTGCATTTTCTCATCGAGGCAGAGATCTGCCTCGATGATTTTTTATCCCCGGTTGATACAAAAAGACCTCTGCGAGCCAGTCGCAGAGGTCTTTTTTTCGTATTATAAACGGAAAATTCTATTAACCATGGAAATATTTCTCCTGCTCCGGGGTCAAACGGTCGATGCCGACGCCAAGCGTCTCCAGCTTCTTCTCCGCCACCAGACGGTCGATCTCCCGGGGGATCTCGATCACACCGGGGCGCAGGCTGCTCCGGTGCTCCGCCAGATAGCGGGCGGACATGGCCTGCACCGCGAAGCTCATATCCATGATCTCCGCCGGGTGGCCATCGCCGGAGGCCAGATTCACCAGCCGTCCCTCCGCCAGCACAAACAGGGTGCGGCCATCCGGAAGCCGGTAGCCCATGATGTTCTGCCGCGCCTCATAGGCCTCTGTCGCCTGGGCTTCCAGGGCGGGCAGGTCGATCTCCACATTGAAGTGGCCGGCGTTGCACAAAATCGCGCCGTCCTGCATGACCGCCATGTGCTCCTTGCGGATCACATCGTTGCAGCCGGTCACGGTGACGAAAATCTCGCCCACTGCCGCCGCTTTTTCCATGGGCAACACGGTAAAGCCGTCCATGACCGCCTCGATGGCGCGAACGGGATTGATTTCCGTCACGACCACCTTGGCTCCCAAGCCCTTGGCGCGCATGGCAACGCCCTTGCCGCACCAACCATAGCCGGCCACGACCACGGTCTTGCCCGCCACGATCAAATTGGTCGTCCGGTTGATACCGTCCCAGACGCTTTGCCCCGTGCCATAGCGGTTGTCAAACAGGTGCTTGCAGTCGGCGTCGTTGACCAGCATCATGGGAAAGGCCAGCTCCCCGGCCGCATCCATCGCCCGCAGACGGTGGATGCCGGTGGTGGTCTCCTCGCAGCCGCCGATCACCTGGGGAATGTGGTGGCGAAAGCGGGTGTGCATCAGGTGTACCAGGTCGCCGCCATCGTCAATGATGATATGGGGTCCCGGCTCCAGCACCGCGCACAGATGCCGCTCATACTCCTCCGGCGTGGAACCGTGCCAGGCGTGGACATCCATGCCCCCGGCCGCCAGCGCCGCCGCCACATCGTCCTGGGTGGACAGGGGATTGCAGCCGGTCACATGCATTTCCGCGCCGCCCAGCTCCATTACCCGGCAGAGGTAGGCCGTTTTGGCCTCCATATGTACAGACAAAGCCACCCGCAGCCCCTCCAGCGGCCGGGTCGCGGCGAATTCGGCGGCGATGCTTTTGAGCACCGGCATATGTCCCTCCACCCAGCGGATCTTTCGCTCGCCGGACGGGGCAAGATTGATATCTCTGACCTCATACATTGGCCTGTTCCTCCAGAATCTTTCTGTATTTTTCGCCAATGCGTCCTGCCTCGTGCAGGATCGCTTCGGCATCAATAGTCTGGAATATTCCCTTTTCTATCACGGGAGCACCGTCTACATACACCGACTCCGCACGGAGTCCGGCGTTGGCATAGACCAGCGCCGCGCGGGCGTCGTATACCGGCTGCTGTCCGGCGCCGCGCAGATCGAACACCGCCAGATCTGCGCGCATCCCCGGCGCGATCCGGCCGGTCTCCGGCAGCCCTAAGGCATCCGCGCCGGTCTCCGTTGCCATCACCAGACAGTGCGGCGCCGAGATCTGCTCGTGAAGCAGACCGCAAAGAGCCATTTCCCGCAGCAAAGAAAGGCTGTTGTTGCTGGCCGCGCCATCGGTACCCAAGCACAGACGAATGCCGGCCTCCTCCATGGCCGCAGCCGGCGCAATGCCGTTTTGCAGCTTGAGGTTGCTGGCGCTGTTGAGTGCCACGAACACGCCCCGATCCGCCAGCAGCTGCATATCGGAATGCGTCAGGCGGACGCAATGCGCCGCCACCGTGCCGGGACGCAGCAGTCCACAGCGCTCATAATACTCCGCCGGGGTGCAGCCGTGCTGCTCCAGCGCCGTGTCCGTTTCCGACTGGCTTTCCGCCAGATGGGTATGTAGGCGCAACCCGCGTTCCGCCGACAAGTCTGCAATTTCCCGCAGATAGTCCTCCGTACAGGTGTACAGCGCGTGAGGCGCCAGCATACCGGAAATGCGCGGATGTCCCTGCAGGGACTCGATCTCCGCCAGCGCCTCCCGGATGCGCCGTGTGCCGCCGGCCGCGTCCTCCCCGCCGCCGGAAAGCCCACGGGACAAAACGGCCTTCATGCCGATGGCATCCACCGCCTCCGCCACCGCGCCGGGGAACATATGCATATCTAGAAACGCGGTCACGCCGGACTGGAGCATTTCCATGCAGCCCAGCAGGGTGCTGATTCGCGCCTCCTCCGGCGTCATGCGATCCTCCAGGGGCATTACGCGTCCAAACAGCCAGTCCGAAAAGCCCAGATCATCGCCGCAGCAGCGCAGAACGCTCATATAGGCGTGGGTATGGGCATTGACCAGGCCGGGGGTGATCAGCCGGCCGGTGCAGTCAATGCTGCGGTAGTTCTTCGCCCCCTCCGGCGCACCGTGCAAAGAGACGATCCGACCGCCGGAGACATAAATATCACAGTTTCCCAGCGTACCGCCGGGCAAAAGGGCGGTTCCGCCCTGAAATAGCAAATCCATAAAACACCATCCTGCTCAAATGATATGCGCCATTTTAGCACATCTGACCCGGACTTGTCAAAAAGTCCGCTCACACCCGCCGGATCAGCTCCCACGCCGCCATGACGATGCCGTTGGGCAGGAACTTGGCGCCAATGCGCTGGATAAAGGCGATTGGCCCGCAGGTCGCCACTGGGAAATTGAGACGATTGACCCCCAACGCCCAGTTCGCCACCGTGGAGCTTTTCTGCGCCACGGCGGTATAATGCCCCACGGCGTGGGGGTTCTTTGTCTGCCGCGCCACCTGCATGAACTCGGTTTTGATCCAGCTGGGGCAGACCGCCGTTACCCGCACGCCACGCCCGGCCAGTTCCCAGCGCAGCGCCCGGGTATAGCTGAGCAAAAAGGCCTTTGTTGCGGCATACAGGTTCATATCCTGTAAAGGCTGAAAACCGGCGCAGGAGCAGATCTCCAGCACGCGGCTGCCCCGGTAGAAAAAAGGGATGCAGGCGCGGGTCACATCCACCGCCGCACGGCAGTTGAGATTGATCATGTCGTTGGTCTCCTCCGCTGTGAGGTCCTCCGCCCGGCCGAACTTGCCAAAGCCCGCCGCGCAGACCAGAATGGCGACCTCCGCCTGCGCCTGCTCCAGAGCCTCCGCCAGATGCAGGCCGCAGTCCGGCGCAGTGAGATCCATGGGCATGACCCGTCCCCGGGTCCGCAGCTCTCCCGCCAGCGCCTGCAGGCGCTCCTCGCGCCGAGCGATCAGCCAAATCTCATCCAGCTCCATCGTCCGGTCAATGCCTTTGACAAACTCCCGACCCAAGCCGGAGGACGCCCCGGTCACGATCGCGATACGCATATGTCATTCGCCCCTTCCTGTACATCTATATAGGATAGTTTTTGCTTCCTATTTTTCCTGTTTTGCCGCTTCATTCCGTTTCACTATCCAGCTGCAAATGCCCCTGCCGCAAGGCCACGCTTAGAGACAGACGGTGCAGGCTGCCATCAGCAAAGGCAACGGAGATCACATCTCCCTGCCGGGCGCTGATCGTCCCCGCGCCAAAGCTTTTGTGGCGCACCGCCTGATGCACACAAAAGGCCTCCGGCTTTGGTATAGTTTTCTCCTGTTGGGAAATTTTATACTTCCGCTTTGCCGTCTGGGGCGGCGCTTTTTTCCCGGGGGCGTTCGGCTTATCCAGCACCTCCCGGCAAAAGCTGCTTTGCAGGGCAGGGTCGGCGATTTGGAACAGGGACAGCCGGTTTTTCGCCCGGGTCATCGCCACATAAAACAGCCGCCGTTCCTCCTCATACGCCTGAAGCTCCTCCGGCTTGGCCAACACGGGATGGGAGATGACCGTTCCGGGCAAAATTCCGTCCGCCACATCCAGCAGAATCACATTGTCATATTCCAGCCCCTTACTGGCATGGATGGTGGACAGCACAAAGCAGCTGTCCGCATCGCCGCCATCCTGCACCAGCGCGGCCAGCGCCTCCAGCCGCCCCAGCAGCTCCGCCGGCCCCGGCTCCTTTGCGCCGATGGCCGCCAGGATCGCCAGCTTGTTCTTGTCGATATCCAGCTTTTCCAGATAGCTGCCATAGCCCATGTTTTCCGTAATGCGGCGGATGGCTGCGTCTCCCCGTTCCCCCGGCAGCTTTTCCAGGTGCTGGATCAGATATTGGCAGCGGTTCTGCGTCCACTGGCTCAGCTCCGGCAGAGTCAGCAGTGCCGGCAGGATCTCCCCGCCGTCTGCCAGCTGCACGGCGGCCTCCGCCACTTTCTTGGAAATGCCGGCATTGAATTTATAGTAGATCCGCAAAAATAGCCGGCTGTCCGCGGGGTCATAGGCAAAGCAGATGATATCCGCCACATCTCGCACGATCCGATGGGTAAAGAACCCAGCGTCAAACTGGCGGCAACGGTAGGGAATGCCCTCCCGCTGGAGCAGGTCGATCACCGGCAGCGCGCTTTCGTTGTTGCGGTACAGCACCGCCGTTTCCTCCCGGCACTGCTTTGCCAGCTGCACCAGATACCGGTATTGGGCGGCGCGGTTGGCAACGGGGATACCCTCCACCGCCGGTCCCGCGCCCCGGACGGGGCGCATATGCTTGGGACGCCGGTTCCGGTTGCGCTGGACAAAGGTGTCCGCCGCGGTGACGATGGGCGCAAGAGAGCGGTAGTTTTCCTCCAGATACAGCACCTTTCCCTGGGGATAGCTGCGTTCAAACTCCAAAAGCGCCTCCGGATACGCCGCCCGAAAGCCATAAATGCTCTGGTCCTCATCCCCCACCAGAAACAGGCTTTTTCCCCCCTGCGCCAGCAGACGGATGATGTCATGCTGCACCCGGGAGGTGTCCTGCGCCTCGTCCACACACAGGTGGGGATATCGCCGGCGGAAATCGGCCGCGATCCGGGGGCGGCGCTCCAGAATTTGCAGGGCATAAACCAGCTGGTCGTCATAGTCCATCCAGCGGCGCAAACGCAGGGCGCGGCAGTAGGCGTGATAAATCACCTGCATGGGCAGCCCCTCCGGCCGCAGCTGGGCGATCTCGTCCTCCTCCATCCGCATATTTTTAATGTAGGTGATCCAGGTGCGCGCCGTCTGCACGGTGCTGTCCGTTGCAAATTCTCCGGTCGCCCGACGGCACAGCTCCGCAATCAACCCACCCAGCTCCCGCTCGTCCGTGATCAGGGTAAAGGCCTGCCGCTGGCAGGTCTGGGCATAATGGCGGATGATCCGGGCGGAAAGGCCGTTGATCGTGCGAAACTCCATCTGCTGCGCCAGTTCCGCGCCAAACACCTGGGAAAAGCGCTGCTGCATATCCCGCGTTGCCGCCACGGTGTAGGTCATGGTCAGAATCTCCTCCGGTCGGATGTCCCGGCACAGAAGCATATACCCCAGACGGGTGACCAGCGCCGTTGTTTTTCCGCTGCCCGGCACCGCCAGCAGCAGCACCGGCCCGTCCACCGCGCGCACAGCGGCCTGCTGCCGGGGATTCAGCTTTGCGCCATAGCGCGTGATAAATTCCGTCTCTGTCATATGCATATGCTTCCGTCCTGTTCTCTTTCCCTGGTTCCCTGGGTATTTCTTTTTCTCTTTGACAAATATACTGCTTTTTTCCCCGCTTGGCAAGTCCGCCGGGAAGGGACGCGGGCGGGAATTTCTTGGAAAAAGTGTTGAAGCAGCTGCGCGTTTCTGCTAAAATATCCCTGCGTAAACTGTTATATTTATGCCAACTGCTTGAAAACCCTGTTATGTTTCATTATAAAGGAGGCAATGTATTATGTCCGACCTGTACTCTACTCCTTCCTATTTCCAGAAAATGGACGCCTGGTGGCGCGCCAGTAACTATCTGGCCGCCGGTCAGCTGTACCTGCTGCGCAATCCGCTGCTGCGGGAACCGCTCACCCGGGAGGATATCAAGCGTAAGATCGTCGGCCATTGGGGCACGGTGCCCGGCCAGAACTTTATCTACACCCATCTGAACCGGGTCATCAAAAAATACGACCTGGATATGATCTATCTCTCCGGCCCCGGCCACGGCGGCAACGCCATGGTGGCCCAAGACTGGCTGGACGGCAGCTATACGGAGGTGTATCCCAACATCACCCAGGATGCCGAGGGCATGCAGAAGCTGTTCAAACAGTTTTCTTTCCCCGGCGGTATTTCCAGCCATGTTGCGCCGGAGACCCCCGGCAGCATCAACGAGGGCGGCGAGCTGGGCTACAGCCTTTCCCACGCGCTGGGCGCGGTGCTGGACAATCCCGAGCTGATTGCCGCCTGCGTGGTGGGCGACGGCGAGGCGGAAACCGGTCCGCTGGCCACCGCCTGGCAGCTGAACAAATTCATCAGCGCGAAAAACGACGGCGCGGTGCTGCCCATTCTGCATCTGAACGGCTACAAGATCGCCAACCCCACCATCTTCTCCCGCATTCCCCACGAGGAGCTGGAAATGTTCTTCCGCGGCTGCGGCTGGGAGCCGATTTTTGTAGAGGGACACGATCCCATGCCCATGCACGAGAAAATGGCCAAGGCGCTGGACACGGCCATTGAAAAGATCCGCGCTTATCAAAAAGCCGCCCGGGAAGACGGCGTGACCCGTCGTCCGCCCTGGCCTATGATCGTTCTGCGCACCCCCAAGGGCTGGACAGGCCCCAAGGTGGTGGACGGCAAGCCGGTGGAGGGCACCTTCCGCGCCCATCAGGTACCGGTTCCCATGACCGCCCCGGAGCATCTTGCCCTGGTGGAGGGCTGGCTGCGTAGCTATCGTCCGGAGGAGCTGTTTGACGAATCCGGCGCACCGGTCGCCGCGCTGCGGGAGATCGCCCCGGAGGGCAAGCGCCGCATGGGCGCCAACCCCCACGCCAACGGCGGTCTGCTGCTGCGGGATCTGCGCCTGCCGGACTTCCAGGAATACGCGCTGGAGGTTCCCGCACCCGGCGCGGTGGAAGCCCAAGATATGCTGGTTTTGGGCAATTATGTGCGGGATATTTACAAGTACAACGACAAAAACTTCCGCATCTTCGGCCCGGACGAGACCATGTCCAACCGCCTGACCCCCGTGTTCGAGACCGCCCGCCGCTGCTGGAACGGCGAGATGGTCGAGGGGGACGAGTTCCTTGCGCCGGATGGCCGCGTGATGGACAGTATGCTCTCCGAGCATATGTGCCAGGGCGCGCTGGAGGGCTATCTGCTGACCGGCCGCCACGGCTTCTTCAACAGCTACGAGGCCTTCATCCGCATTGTGGACTCCATGTTCTCCCAGCACGCCAAGTGGCTGAAGGTCACAAACGCCCTGCCCTGGCGGCAGAGCATTGCCTCTTTGAACTATATCCTCTCCAGCAATGTCTGGCAGCAGGATCACAACGGCTTTACCCATCAGGATCCCGGTTTTCTGGATCATGTGGCCAACAAAAAGGCCGATGTGGTGCGGATGTATCTCCCGCCGGATGCCAACTGCCTGCTCAACTGCTTTGATCACTGCATCCGCTCCCGGAGCTATGTGAATGTTCTGGTCACCAGTAAGCACCCCAGACCCCAGTGGCTGACCATGGAGCAGGCGGTAAAGCACTGCACCCAGGGCATCGGCATCTGGCAGTGGGCCTCTACCGACGCCGGTCAGGAGCCGGATCTGGTCATGGCCTGCTGCGGCGATACCCCCACGCTGGAAACGCTGGCGGCGGTCACGATCCTGCGGGAGCACTTCCCCGAGCTGAAGATCCGCGTGGTCAATGTGGTGGATCTGATGCGTTTGCAGTCCAACACCCTGCACCCCCACGGCCTGAACGATCAGGAGTTCGACGCCATCTTTACCGCAGACAAGCCCGTTGTCTTTGCCTTCCACGGCTACCCCTCCCTGATCCATGAGCTGACCTTCCAGCGGAAGAACAAGAACATCCATGTGCGCGGCTATATGGAGGAGGGCACCATCACCACGCCCTTTGATATGCGCGTGCAGAACCAGCTGGATCGCTTCAATCTGGTGCTGCTGGCGCTGTATCATGTGGATCTGGGCAATCGGGACAGCTATCTGATCCAACAGATGAAGGACAAGCTGGTGGAACACAAGCACTATATTGCGGAGCACGGCGTGGATCTTCCGGAGATCGTGAACTGGAAGTGGACGCCGGCGGAGTAAGCAGTCGTTCCACGGCGGGTTGACCCCCATCGTCTCAACGAAATACGATTTCCATACACGGACTGCCAAAGAATCCTGATTTTTTGGCAGTCTGTTCAGCTTATCAAAAAAGTCTGAGACTTTTTTGACTTCGCTTATCCGCCGAGTATTTTGGCCAGGCCAAAATACTGTGGGAAAGCCCCGAGGGGCTTTCCGCGGCGGTTTATCTCATTGAGGCGGGTCTTGACCCCCTCAAACTCCCCCGCTGCTGCGGAGGCTTCTGCTGGCTGTCTGTTTTTTTGGCAGTCTGTTTCTTCCTCGGATTTCCGGCGCGTCTTGCCTGTATGCCCCATGATGGAAAAAGGCAGGACTGCCCCAAACAAAGGAGCGATTGACATGACAAAACAAACCATGCAGCGCCGGCTGCAAAAACTCCGGCAGGAAAAGGGGCTGACGGAAGCCCCCCGGCTGCTTGTCTGCGCGGCGGAGTGCAGTCCCTTTGCCAAGACCGGCGGTCTGGCGGATGTGGTGGGGACCCTGCCCGCTGAGCTGCGGGGGCTGGGCTTTGACGCCCGGGTGATCCTCCCCTATCATCGCTGCATCAAGGAAAGATATAGTGAGCAGATCGAGCATCTATGCGCCTTTGCGGTGGATCTGGGCTGGCGCAGCCAATATGTCGGGCTGGAGCGGCTGGTGCAAAACGGCGTGATCTATTATTTCATCGACAACGAGTTCTACTTCGGCGACAAAATCTACCGGGGCGGCGAGGGTGAGATCGAGCAATACTGCTTTTTCTGCCGCGCCGTGCTGGAAGCGCTGCCCCGGCTGGACTTTTTCCCGGATGTGATGCACTGCAACGACTGGCACACCGCCATGCTCCCCCTGCTGCTGCGCACCCAGTATGCCCATCTTCCCCAGGGGCGCGCCAAAAGCGTTTTGACCATCCACAATCTGGCCTTTCAGGGGCGGTGCAGCTTTGCCCAGGCGCAGGATCTGCTGGGCATTGCCGATTGCTGGTGTACGGCGGAATATCTGGAGTTTTACGGCGGCTGCAACTTTCTCAAGGGTGGCTGTGTCTTCGCCGACCACATCACCACCGTCAGCCCCAGCTACGCCCGGGAGATCCTGACTCCGTTTTATGGCGAGGGGCTGGACGGCGTTCTCTCCGCCCGGCAGGCGCAGTTGTCCGGCATCGTCAACGGGATCGACATGAAATTCTTTGACCCCGCTGCCGACCCGGCGCTGCCCTGCCACTACAACGCTGCCGACCTCCATGGCAAAGCGGAAAACAAACGGGCGCTGCTGGAGGAACTGGGCTTGCAGACCGATGGCGACCGGCCGCTGCTGGCCATGGTAGGACGGCTGACGGAGCAAAAAGGGCTGGATCTGGTACTGGCAGTGATGGATGAGATCATGGCAAACGACCTCCAGTTCGTCCTCCTTGGCTCCGGCGACGCCCAGTACGAGGGCTTTTTCCGGGCGGCGGAGGCGCGCTGGAAAGGCCGCTTCTGCGCCTGGATCGGCTATCACGAAGCCCTGGCGCACCGGATCTATGCCGCCTCGGACTACTTTCTCATGCCCTCCCGCTTTGAACCATGCGGCCTTTCCCAACTGATCGCCATGCGCTATGGCAGCCTTCCCATCGTGCGGGAGACCGGCGGCCTGCGGGATACGGTGCAGCCCTACAACCGCTTTACCGGCGAGGGTACCGGCTTCAGCTTTGCCAACTACAACGCCCACGAGATGTCCGCCGTCATCCGGCAGGCGCTGGCGCTGTATCCGGATACCGCCGCGCGGCAGACGCTCATCCGCCGCGCCATGGAGCAGGACCTCAGCTTTCTCCCCTCCGCCTTTGCCTATGGGGAGCTGTTCCTGTCGCTGCTGTGAGTATGGAACAAAAACGCTATCTTGGCGGCCGCATCCGGGAGGACTGGCAGCCCGACGGCCTGCATATTCTCTATTCCGACGCCGCCGTGCTGGAGCGCACCCCCGCAGGACTCCAATGCAGCGACCCCGATTTGCAGACGCTGTTTTCCGGGCAGCGTCCCCCGGCAAATGCCGCGGATCGTCTTTTCCTGCACTATTCCAAAATCTGTTTTGATAAGAAAATATATTGTGATTTTCTATCTGTTTTGGAGAATTTTCGCCGTTTTCTGGATGAAGAGGGGCGCAGCTGGGAGGAAAGCCTTTCTGCCCTCGCCGCCGCGCTGACCTGTCCGCCGCCGGATGCCAACGCGCTGCTGCCGCTGCCGGTTCTGGAGGCGGTACAGCCTCGCCTGGCGGCACTGGCACGGGTTCTGGACGGGCAATGGTGCAGGTGGATCGGGCGGCGCTGGCCGGGGGATCCCCGGCGGCCTGCCCAGCTGTCCCTGATTGGGGAAAACCGGCTGCGAACGGAGCTGCTTGTGTTCTCCTGCGCCGGGCGCTGCACCGGTGCGCCAACTGCGGAGACCCGCGCCTTGTATCTTCTGGCTCCTGAAAAATTTGAGGTCTGAGTGCTTATGCAATTGGAATTTTGGCGCAACAAATTCATCTACTGCGACGCATTGCCCCTGTACCGCAGCCCCCTTGGGGCACAGCCGGCAGGGGCTCGGGTGCATCTGTTTCTCGGCTGTCCGGAGGCGGTATCCGCCCTGTCCCTGCTTCCGGTTTATGGCGACGCTCCCGGCGCAGCCATTCCCCTGATCCGCTGCCCGGGCGGCTTTCAGCTGGACTGGGACACCCCCTCACAGCCCCAGGTGATCTTTTTCCGCTTTCAGGCGGAAACGCCCGATGGAACGCTATTCCTCGGCCTGGGCACCCAGGGGGTATTCTGGGCAGACATCACGGACACACCAACAGGACTGGAGGCCTTTCAGCTGACCCTGTACGCGCCGGACTTCACCGCACCGGACTGGTTTTCCGGCGGCGTGCTGTATCAGATCTTTCCGGATCGCTTTGCCCCGGGGAATCCGGAGGCGGTGGCCGCCGGACTGGCCTATCATCGCGCCATGGGGCGGGAAATGGAACTGCACGCCGACTGGGAGGAGCCGGTGAAATGGCGGGGCGAAAACGGCGCGGCCTATTACCCCAATGATTTTTACGGCGGCACGCTGGACGCCATTCGGCAAAAGCTGCCCTATCTCCACCGGCTGGGGGTCACGGCGCTGTACCTTAACCCGATTTTCGAGTCCGATTCCAACCATCGCTATAACACCGCCGATTACCGCCGGGTAGACCCCATTCTGGGCAGCGAGACCGATCTCCGCCGTCTGTGCCGGGAGGCCGCCGCGCTGGATATCCGCATTCTTTTAGACGGCGTGTTTTCCCACACCGGCGCGGACAGCCGCTACTTTAACCAAAAGGGCTGTTATCCCGCGCCTGGGGCCTGGCAAAGCCAAAGCTCCCCTTACTTCTCCTGGTATGATTTTCAAGACTGGCCAACGGTGTATAAAAGCTGGTGGGGCTTTTCCAGCCTGCCGGAGGTGCGGGAAACCGATCCCAGCTGGCTGGAGGAGATCGTCACTGGGGAAAACAGCGTTGTCAAAAGCTGGCTGCGCGCCGGCGTTTCCGGCTATCGGCTGGATGTAGCCGATGAACTGCCGGACGAAACTCTGGCCGCCCTGCGCCGCGCCATCCGGGAGGAAAAGCCCGATGCGCTGCTGCTGGGCGAGGTGTGGGAGGATCCCACCACAAAGTGCAGCTATGCCCACCGGCGGCGCTATGCCCTGGGAGAAAGTCTGGACAGCGTGATGAACTACCCCCTGCGCCGGGGCGTGCTGGATTTTCTGCTGGGGAAATCGGACAGCCGGGCGCTGCTGCGTCTGCTGCTGCGGCAAAAGCTCCACTATCCCCCGCCCCTGTACCGCAGCTTGATGCACCTGCTCTCCTCCCACGATGTGGACCGGGCACTGACGGTGCTTTCCACCCGCATGGAGGGACAAAACATGAGCTGGGAGCAGCGGTCAAGCTTCTTTGTCTCCCCGGAGCAGACCCGGCGGGGACGCGCCGCCATGCAGCTGGCCACCGCGCTGCTGTGGGCGCTGCCGGGAATGCCCTGTATCTATTACGGAGAAGAAGCCGGCATGCAGGGCTTCGGCGACCCCTTTGTGCGGCAGAGCATGGACTGGCACACTGCCTTTTTGCAGGAGCATTATGCCCGGCTCGGCCAGCTGCGCCGGACTTTCTCCGCTCTGCGCCGAGGGGATGCCGCCTTTGCCGCACCAGAGGAAAACAGTCTGTTTGTCCTGCGCTATGACCTTGTGGACAACACGGCCGTTCTGGCCGTCATCGCCCGGGCGGACAGCTGCGGGGTTTTGGATCTGGCGGAATTTGTGGGCGGCGCGATTCCGCCGGGAAAAAATTTCCTCGCCCAACCCCTGCTCCACCCGGAGGAAGACAGCCTTGTCATTACCGATGGGTTGCTGCGCTTTTCCCTGCCCGCCGGAACCTTTGCGTACTATCAATTGCAACTCCCCTAGAACAACAATTCCCCCGGAGCGATCGCTCCGGGGGAATTGTTCGGTAAAAGGGCTGTTGGCTTGGGCACAACTATTTTATTCAATACATTCCACACTATACTTGCTGCTGTATTCTTTATAGTATTTGCGGAATTCAGGATCGTCGGAATTCATCAGGTCGATAATATACTGGTGGCTGCCCTGATCCAGCCGCTGCGCCTGAATGATACCCAGGGCGATATTGGAGCAGTGGTCTGCCACGCGCTCAAAGTCATTGATCAGATCCGAGAACACAAAGCCCAGCATGGTAGTGCATTCGCCGCGCTGCAGGCGGGCAATGTGGCGGGCTTTCAGCTCCTTCTTGAGCAGATCTACCACTTCCTCCAGCGGCTCCACGCGCTTGGCCATTTCCGGATCGTTGGAGATAAAGCAGGTCGTGGCCAACTCGGTCACTTCCCGCACGGCCTTGACCATCACTTCCAGTTCCTCCTGGGCACCGCCGGAGAAGACAATGTCCTTCTGCTCCATCTCCCGGCAGGTCTCCATGATGTTCTCCGCATGGTCGCTGATGCGCTCCAGATCGCCGATACAGCGCAGCATTCGGGAAATTTCATGGCTCTCATCCGTGGAGAGCTTTTGCGCGGACAGCTTGACCATATAGTTGCCCAGCTTATCCTCGAACTGGTCAACCGTATCCTCGCTTTCCTGAATGATCTGTGCGGTTTTTTCGTCATAGTGGTTGATCATTCCCATGGCGGAAAGCAGGGAATCCTGGCACAGGCCAGCCATGTGGTTGGTGAGCATACGGCAGTTTTCGATGGCCAGTCCGGGAGAGCTCAGGAAACGGTCGTCCAGCAGCTCGAACTGCTCCTGGCCGGGATCGTCCTTGACGGTAAGTCTGGCCAGCTTGACCAGAATATTCCGGAAGGGCATGAACCAGATCATATTGACGACCTTGAACACCGTGTGTACAAAGGCGATGCCGATGGGCGTAATGGTGGTAGACATAAAGGCGAACTGGGCAAAGTGGTTGACGACCATAAAGGCTGTCAGCAGTACCGCCACGCCGATCACATTATAATACAGGTGGATCAGCGCCGCCCGGCGGGCATTGGTATTGGTGCCAAAGGAGGAGATCAGCGCCGTAACGCAGGTGCCGATATTCTGACCCATGATGATGGGGATCGCCGCTGCGTAGCTGATGCCGCCGCCCATGGCGATGGCCTGCAAAATACCGACGGAAGCGCCGGAGGACTGGATGATCGCCGTAACACCAGTGCCGACCAGCACACCCAGAAGCGGGTTCTGGAACATGGTGAACAGGCCGATAAAGGACTCGTCATTGGCCAGGGGCGCCACAGTTTTTGCCATCAGATCCATGCCGAAGATCAGCACGGTGAAACCGATCAGCGCCGTTGCCATGTCGCGCTTTTTCTCGTTTTTGCTGACCATGAGGATAATAATACCGATCACGGCCAGAATGGGGGAGAAGTTTGCGGGCTTACACAGCTGGATCAGGATGCTGTCTCCCTGCAAGCCGGTCAGGCTGAGGATCCAGAAGGTGACCGCCGCGCCCACATTGGTACCAATGATGACATTGACCGCGTTTTCCAGCATCATGATGCCGGAATTGACAAAGCCGACCACCATAACGGTCGTTGCGGAGCAGCTTTGCACCACTGCCGTGATGATAAAGCCCAGCAGCACACCCTTCATGGGGCTGGTGGTAATGCTTTCCATCAGCTTGCGGAAGCGTCCGCCGGCCTGCTTTTCCAGCGCCGTACCCATGACCTTCATGCCATATAGGAACAGGGCGATGCCGCCGGCAAACTGGATAATGGATATGATATCCATTTTCTATTCCTCCATTCTCTGGCGCATACAAATGTTTTACAATTGCTTTGCAAAAAGTTTACACACCGGATGTATTTTCAGTATATCGCCCTTTTCCACAGGTGACAAGTTAAATCTATGTAAAATCCGGTAAGCCGCAGCGTATCGCCCGCACTTGTCAGACTTGACACATTTTCCGGGATGTAGTACATTAGTAAGACTTACTGGAGGTGACTTTTCTTTGAAAGTTCTCTATTTGATCAACTATGCCGGCAAGGCCGGTATGGAAAAATATGTGGAAAATCTGGTGCGGCTGGCTCCTGCCGCCAAGGTAGAGTGCTATTTTGCCTATAATCTCCCCGGTGAGCTGTCCGAAAAAATGGCAGCGCAGGGCATTCCCAGCCTGCAGCTGCCCCTGGAGTGGAAGCACGCGCGCAAATCGGCCAAGCGGCTGGCGGAATACTGCAAGACCCACGGCATCGAGGTGATCCACGCCCAATGTTCCCGGGAAAATATCATCGCGCTGATGGCGAAAAAGCATCTGCCCTCCCTGCGTGTGGTGTTCACCAACCACTTTACCGAGCGCTGCGGCCGGCTGTGGCGGATGCTCTACCGGCATTACACCCCCCGCAATCACCGCGTGATTGCCGTGTGCAACGAGGGGCGGGATGTGCTGATCGCCAACGGCTGCTGTCCGGAAAAGATCCAGGTTATCTATAACGGCATCGAGCCTGACCCCCATCCCAAGCACATCGACAAGCTGCGCCGGGAGCTGGGACTGGACGATTCCGTGTTCCTAATGACCATTCTGGCGCGGTTCGACCCGGAAAAGGGTCTGGACTTTCTGGTACAGGCACTGGCCGCCCTGCGCGGCATGACCGACCGGTCGTTCTGCTGCGCCATTGCCGGTGACGGCCGCTTACTGGACGAAATTCGCGCCCAAATCGCCCAGGCCGGGCTGGAGCAGGAGATCCGCCTGCTGGGCTATCGCACCGATGTGCCGGATATTCTGGCCTCCTCCCAGCTGTATCTCTGCTCCTCCGCCTGCAACGAGGCGCTGAGCTTTGCGATTCTGGAAGCCATGAACGCCGGTCTGCCCCTGGTGGTCACCGATATCGGCGGCAACCGGGATTTGGCCGAAACAGAGATTGTGTGCGGTCGGGTTCTGCAATACGGAGATACCGTGGGCTTTGCCGGTGCCATTCTGGAGCTGATGGAAAACGAGCCGCTGCGGCAGCAGCTGGCGGCGGAATCCACCCGCAAGGTGGCCGCCCGCTTTGATCTGCACAAGCTGGCAATGGATGTTTACGATACCTATAAATAAATAGGAATATAAAATACAGTACAAAGCGAGGTTAAAAACTATGGACAAAAACGGAAAGATCGGCGGAAAAGTCAATCTGATCGATCTGCTGATCATCATTGTTCTGGTCGCGGTGGTGGCCTTTGTGGGCTATCGCTTCATTGGGCAGGACAAGGTCGGCGTGGTCAACGACACCCCCGTCACGGTCAAGCTCATCAGCTCGGAAGTCCCCAACTTTGTGGTGGATAAGCTCAACGACGGCATGGAAGTCCGGGACTTCACGGAGAACAACGCTCTGGGCAGCATCACCGACATTGAAGTGGACGAGCCCTACTCCTACACCGTCACGGACGAGGGCAACACCGTGGAGCTGAAAAACCCCACCTGCTCCTCTGTGATCGTCACCACGGAAGTCAACGGCACCCTGGATGAAAACGGTCTGACCATCGGCGGCACCCGCTATGGCGTGGGTCACAGCATGGTAGTCTATGCCGGCAACTGCAAGCTCTGGGTGCAGGTTTACGATATCGAGGCCGCATGAGACAGCCTTTCACAGCTTCCGTGGAAAGTGAGGTGCTGATCTATGCTGGCTGACAGCGTTCTCGGTAAGCTATACCGTTTCTGGCTCAACAGCCTTGTTTTTTCTGCGCTGCGGTTTGTGTTCCGGACGGTCGACCGTGTCTGGCAACATAGCGCGATCCGCAATTTTCTCGTAGGGGAAAGCCGCCTGCAGCGCGCATATGAAGCCTGTCTGTTTTCCCGCGTGATCCGGGCGATCCTTGCCGGTATCGTCTGGTTCTTTTCCCACATCCTGCATTGGCTGGATTGTCATAACACCGGCAGCGTCAACCAGCGCCTTTGGCGCCGCGTGGGGCGCAGCTCGGTCATTTTGAAGTACAACTTCCTCTTTGGCGCGTTTCTGGCGCTGATGTTTCTCTGCCCCCATGAGATCTGGTCCAATGGCTATGCCCTGATCGCGGGCATCTTCTTTCTGCTGTTTTATCTGGGCGTTTGCGCCTGGGAAAACCGCAAGCCCCTTGACCCCGCGGTTTTCGGCATTCCCATGCTGCTGTTTTTCTGCGCCTGTGTGCTGAGCCTGCATTTCAGCTACGATCTGTCGGACAGCCTCCGTGTGCTCACCTTCTACATCTCCGCTTTCCTGCTGGCGTATCTGATCGCCGCCTCTGTGCGCGACCGGCGCAGCCTGATGGTCATTCTGGGCTGGCTGTATGTGGCGGTGTTCTTCACCGCCTGCTATGCCGTACTCCAGCGCTTTATGGGAGTGGAGGTCAGCAGCTCTCTGACCGATCTGAGCATCAATGACGGCGTTCCCGGCCGTGTGTATTCCACGCTGGACAACCCCAATAACTACGCCGAATATCTGGTGCTCATGTCTCCCCTGGCTGCGGCCTGGGCGATGAATGTGCGCAAAAAAATCGGGAATTTCCCCCTGCGTCTGCCCCTGTGCATTCTGATGGTGGTGCCTCTCGTTGCGCTGGTCATGACCTATTCCCGCAGCGGCTGGATCGCCCTGGCGCTGGCAGCGCTGGTGTTCCTGTATTTTGCCAACAAAAAGCTGCTGCCCCTGCTGTTCCTGCTGGCGGTGATCGCCATTCCCTTCCTGCCCAGCAGCGTCAGCACCCGATTCCTGACGCTGTTCAACCACAGCGACAGCTCCAACAGCCACCGCATCCACCTGTGGACCGGCGTGCTGCTGATGCTGAAGGATCACGGACTGACGGGCATCGGCCTTGGCCCCGGCAGCTTTGCGGAGGTTTATCCCGAGTATGCCCGTGTGGGCGCTAAAACCGGTGCGCCCCACTGCCACATGGTGTACATGGAGCTGATCGTGGAAACCGGTCTGTTCGGATTTTTGAGCTTCATGTGGTTCTTCCTGCGCACCATCAAAAACGCGGCGGTAAAAGCCGTGCGTTCCCATGTGCCCGCCCGGCGGCTGTGCCTTTGCGCGGCGCTGGCGGCCATCTGCGGCATTGCGTTCAGCTTCTGCGTGGAGTATGTCTGGTACTACCCCCGCGTGCTGTTTGCGTTCTTTCTGGTCTGCGGACTGGCCACCGGCCTCTCCGTCCGGGAGGACAAGCCCTTTCAGCGCGTGATCACAGCGGAACAAACCAAGTAAATCGCAAAATCGAACAACAGAACAGACGGCATGCAACTTCGGTTGCGTGCCGTCTGTTTTTTGCACTTAGGCAGCGAAAATCCCTTGTTTTGTCGCTCCCTATCACTCTGTTGTGATTTCATACATTTTCGCAAACTCTTGCAAGCACCCACTCCATACATTATAATGTCTGTACACATCATCAAGGGGGTGCCACATGGCTATACCAAAGCCGGAAAAGCAGCAGGAAAAATTCCAGTTGTCTATTACTGCCGAGAGCGTAGCGTCAACGGATAACCGCTTTACAATGGATAATCTGGATCTCGGAGACAACTATACGCCTCTGGATGCCTATTTTAAGAGAGCAAACGGAGATATCATCAAGCGAGCCTACAGCAAAGGCGAAAGAAGAACTTCCAATCAAACCATGCCGCGCATTGCCTGCCAGGTATTTGAAAAACAGCTTGCCGCTTTGTCTGTTGAGGACAGGGAAAATTTCCCCATCTGCAAATACAAACCGGGGCGCGATATGATCCGAGGGATCTTTACAAGTGTTGCCGAATTCAAGCAGCACCGCAATACGATAGAATATCTGACATATGGCTACGACAACGGCCGCCAATTCGTGATCTATTGCTGGAATATTTTCTCCACCATTTTCTTCGTTCAGGAGTGCCTGAAGCGTTTCGGCGAGCCGGGAGATCAGTTTATTCTGACATACCGCGAAAAAGAGGAAAAAGAGACCTCTGCGGCAGAAGCGGAAGCTGCTGTGCAGGATGAGCTTGTTCAGCAGTCCACGGGATATCGAAACCCATTTTCTTCCATGCTGATCGAATCAAAGAACCTGATTTTCAGAGGTGCGCCCGGCACTGGGAAATCCTATCTTGCCAAAGAAATCGCTGCGGACATCATCAGCAATGGGTACTTTGACGATTACACCCTCCTGACTGACGAGCAGAAACAACAGGTAGAGTTTGTCCAGTTTCATCCAAGCTATGACTACACCGATTTTGTGGAAGGTCTGCGGCCGAAGCTCAACAGCAATGGGACAATGGGCTTTGACCTGCAGGATGGCATTTTCAAGAAGTTTGTTTCTCGCGCCAGAACGAACTATGAGAACTCGCAAAAGCCCAAAGAAACGGTGGAAAAGGAAGCCTCGGTTCAGGAAGCCATGACAGAGTTTTTCTCCGACCTTGTGTTTGGCGTTGACACATTTAAGACAATCAACGGCAATGAATTTACCATCACCGGCGTAGATGGCAGGCATATTGACATCTCCATTCCCGGAAACGCAACCGTCAACAAACTTACTCTGAATCTGGACGAAATAAGAAAGATGCTGGAGTCCGGACAGACATTTGAGAAAATAAAGGATATTACAAGCTTTTTCGGAAAGACTTTTGCCACGCAGGGATATTCCTATGACTTTGCCATCTATAAAGCCATCAAAGCTAAAAAAATCACGGCTTCCAAGGCAAAGCTGGAGGAACTGAAAAAATACATTTTTATCATTGATGAGATCAATCGCGGCGAAATTTCAAAGATTTTCGGCGAACTGTTCTTTGCAATAGACCCCGGTTATCGCGGCAAAGCCGGAGCGATCTCCACACAGTATTCCAACCTGCACCCTGATCCCAACGAAAAGTTCTACATTCCCGAGAATGTCTATATCATCGGCACCATGAACGATATCGACCGCTCTGTGGACAGCTTTGATTTTGCCATGCGCCGTCGTTTCCGTTTTGTGGAACTGAAAGCAGATGCGCGTCTTGAAATGCTTGCATCCTTGGAAAATGAGGAACTGGAGGCTGAGGCGATCCGAAGAATGGCTGCACTCAACAAGGCGATCATTGCGGTTGAGGATTTGAACGAAAATTATCAGATTGGCGCAGCTTACTTCCTGAAACTGAAAACGCTTGATTTCGACCAACTTTGGACGGATTATCTACAGCCGCTTCTACAGGAATACATTCAGGGAATGTATGGTGAGGAAGAACTTATGAATCGCTTTGCAAAGGCATACGGCTACCAGAAGCCCGACCGAGGGGATGCAAATGGAACTGCTCAAGATCAAGGATAACACCCGGCAAAAAAAGGTCGCCTTTTCCCCAATCGGAAAGCTGACGTGCAAAATTGCAGATAAAACATTGGAGCAGCTTGAGCAGGAGGGCGTGTTTGTATTTCCTGCGATCGTAAAAGACGCGGAGGATATTACGCAGGAGCAGATGATCCTCCAAAGCGTCAATGACAGCTATCGCTCCGGCAATGTGATGGGATTTCTGGGCTGCGGCGATGAGCGGCTTATGATCGAGTCCCGCTTCTGCGGAGAGGGCGAGGATTACTTTTTCCAGTATCTTCTGGACAAGGTTCTGGACTTTCCAAACATTGTGGATTTGGAGTCCGACGCCAATCAAGACAACCGCTTGTTCAACTTCTTGCTGTTCTTGTTTCCCTATTACCTAAAAACTGCTATGCGAAAGGGCTTGTTCAAGGAGTATATCCACCACAGATACAATGATGGAAATATAAAAGGTACAATTGATGTTGCAAGGCACATAAATGAAAACACGCCGTTTATCGGAAATATAGCATACAGCCAGCGTGTGTTTTCTTTTGATAACAGCCTGATGGAGCTGGTGCGGAACACTATAGAGTTTATTAAGAGAAAGCCTTATGGAAGCAAGCTCCTCACCAAGGTGAAAGACGAGGTAAAGCGCATAACCGATGCGACGCCGGGGTATGCACCCTATGCCCGGCAGAAAATCATCGAGCAGAACAAGAAAAGCCCTGTCCGCCACGCTTATTTTCGGGAGTATCTTGCTTTGCAGAGATTGTGTCTCCTGATTCTTCAGCATCAAAAGCATCAAATCGGTTCAGGATCGAAGCAAATCTACGGCATCCTGTTTGACGGCGCATGGCTGTGGGAGGAATATATCCACTCGCTCATTGCGGATATCTTCTATCATCCGATGAACAAAGGCGGCAAAGGTGCACAGAGACTGTTCCACGGAAATATCGGGCTGATCTATCCCGATTTTATCAGCCGGAATCGCGAAACGCGAATCATCGCTGACGCCAAGTACAAGCCGATCGACAACATCAGCAACCGGGATTACTTGCAGCTGCTTGCCTATATGTTCCGTTTTGATGCCAAATCCGGCTACTATCTCTATCCCGAAGCTGAAAACGCTGATGATCTGAAATTATGGATGAATCGCGGTTCGACCTATGAGGCAAATGTTATGCCGCGTGACGATATCAGCATTACCAAACACGGCTTGAAGATCCCGGCAGATGCGCAGGATTATGCGGCGTTTGCCTGCAAAATGAAAGCGCAGGAACAGAAGTTTATAAGCGTGTTTTTGTAAGAAAAAAAGCGGAACAGGCATGATTTCGGTCATGCCTGTTTCAAAAATTTGAATATTCCTGTTGTACCAGCAGGGGGCGTTTTCGTCCCCTGTTTTTTATGTATTCTATTCTCCCGACTGCTATATCTGCTCGGCCTGGATGAGCTTTTCTGCCAGTTCCCGGCGGGTGATGCAGCGATCCATGGCCTGCTTTACGATGTAGCGGTGAGCTTCCTCCTCGGTCATGCCGCGCTTGTCGATCAGCAGCCATTTTGCCCGGTTCACTAGGCGAATCTCCTCCATTTTTTCCTCAATGGAGGCCGCCTTTTTCTCCATCCGCCGCAGGCGCTCCCGAGAGGCGCACATCAGTCGCAGAGACTGGCTTACCATCTGCCCGGAAAGGGGCTTTGGCAGCACCAGAACGCCGAAGTCGATCACCTTGTCGTAAATTTCGTTATACAGGTCGTTTTTGACAAACAGCAGCGTTTCATTGCTGTTTTCCTCCGCTGCGTCAATGGCCAGCTTTGTGCCAAAATCATCCGGCAGCGGCGTGTTGATCAGCACCAGATCATAGCTGCGCTCCAGCAGCTCCCGCCGGGCTGCCCCGGCGTTTTTCACGATACGCACCGGCCAGAAATCGGTCTCCGGAAGCAGAGAGGACAGACTGCTATTGAATTTTTCCGCAGCGGACACCAGCAGCACGCTGTACACGCGCTCACGAAATACCAATTTGCTCCTCCCCCTTCCTCAAAATGCGTTCCGCGCCGGTCACGACAGCCGGCAAAAGGTCTGGATGATCTCCCGAGGCAGATGGGTGGCAATAAAGGGACTGGCCTTGGCAAGCTCCGCCGCCTCCGTCAGACTGCCCGGCAGGCGCTCGATCCCCGCCAGCTCCTCCGGCGCTTTGCTGTAGGGGTTAAAGTCCGAAGCCGGCGGCAGCGGCACATGGTTCTCCATGCCGTGCAGTCCGGCATAGATCAGCAGCGCAAAGGCCAGATAGGGATTTGCCAGCGGATCCGGCGAACGCAGCTCCACCCGGCGGAACTCCCCGGTCGCCGCGGGAATGCGAATCAGCTGGGCGCGGTTTTCCGAGGACCAGGTCACATACTGGGGCGCCTTGTTGCCGCCCAGGCGGGAATAGGACGCCTCCGCCGGGTTGAGAAACAGGGTCATGTCCCGAATCTTATCCATCACCCCGGCGATCAGTCCCTCCCAGCAACTGTCACCCTTTTTGTCCCGGACGGACATATTGATATGAAAGCCGCTGCCGGGCTGGCCGGCCAAGGGCTTAGGCGAAAAGTCCGCATACAGGCCGTTGCGGGCGGCAACCGTCTGCACGGTCATACGGAAAATCGCCGCATTATCCGCCGCAGTCAGCGGGTCGGAATAGCGGAAGTCGATCTCATTTTGTCCCGGCCCCTCCTCATGGTGGGAGCTTTCCGGGAAGATGCCCATTCTCTCCAGAGACAGGCAGATCTCCCGGCGGACATTTTCTCCCTTGTCATCCGGGGCAATGTCCATATATCCCGCCATGTCATAGGGGATGCGGGTCGGCCGTCCCTCCTCGTCTGTCTGGAAGAGATAAAACTCCATTTCCGAGCCAAAGGAAAAGCTGTACCCCGCCTGCTCCGCCGCTGCCACGGCCTTTTTCAGCACGCTGCGGGCATCGCAGGCAAAGCTCTCCCCATCCGGACGGCGAATATCGCAGAACATCCGCATCACCTTGCCGTGCTCCGGCCGCCAGGGCAGCACGAAGATCCGGCTGGGGTCGGGGTGCAGGAACAGATCGGAATACACCTCGCCGCCAAAGCCGGGAATGGCAGAGGCATCAAAGCCAATGCCCTGGGAAAAGGCTCGCTCCAGCTCACTGGGCATGATGGACACATTTTTCTGTTTCCCATACACATCGCAAAAGGCCAGGCGGATGAACTTGACATCCTCCTCCCGGACAAACTGCATGACTTCTGCTGCCGAATACTTCATGTGACCTTACCTGCTTTCTTCAGTTTCCCACATACATCTGATGATACGGATTTTTGCTGTCCGGCACCACGACGGTAAAGGGCTGCTGCAAAATATCGTCCAGATCATAGTCGAACTTCTGGCAGAACTCCTCCAAAAAGCCGCGAATCTCCGCCAGCTCCTCCGCCGTGGCGGGGTGGGTGTGTACCTGCTCCGGGAAATGGATCCCGGCGCAATCCGAGCGGAGAAACATCTTGCCGCCGTGCATTCCGGTGCAGGGGAAATCGCCGACAATGTCCCGCTCGCCCCGCTCCAGTCCCAGAACGATGATATACCCTCCGGCCTGGTACTCGCCCAGGAAGCAGCCGGCGCGGCCGCCGATGACCATAACGGGTACCTTTTCCTGGTATTCTTTCATGTGGATACCGGCGCGATAGCCGGCATTGCCCCGGACAAAGATTCTGCCCCCGCGCATGGCATAGCCGGCGGCATCGCCGATCCCGCCGTGGACAATGATCTCTCCGGAGTTCATGGTGTCCCCCACCGCGTCCTGGGCATTGCCAAAGACCTCGATGGTGGCGCCGTTGAGATAAGCGCCCAGGGCGTTTCCGGGCACGCCGTCCCGGATCTGCAGCTTCTGCCGCTCCAGTCCTGCGGCGACGAAGCGCTGCCCGGAGCAATGGAGGATCTCGCAGTCCTCCGCGCTGCCCCGCAGCGCCTGATTCAAGGCGTCAAATTCCAGCGCCTTTGCATCTACTATCATTTATACCACACCTCCAAGCTTTTCGCTACGATAATTTTTCCCGGACGGCCGCAAAGCTACCTCCCGCCGGGGCGGCGCAAAGTCCAACTGCTCCAGCGATGCCTGCTCCCGAAGCAGCGCGGTATAAATGCCCGCCCGCTCTGTATCTCCAAATAGGATAAATCCAACTAATTTATTTTCTTTTATAAAGAATTTTTGAAAGCCATGCGGGGTTTTCTCCGCGAGAATCAGTCCATCCTCCGGGGCGGCGCAGTCCCCCGCCAGCACCATGCGCCGGCCAAAAAATTCCAGCGTATGCAGCAGCGTTTTCTTATCGAACACCGTGCTGCCGCCGGCCATATTGACCCCGGCGCAGTGTCCCTGCATATAGGCATCCGGCAAAAGCATCAGGCTGTGCCGCGCGCTGCCGACGGACTGCAGACCCTCCGTGCAGGCGCCTGCGGCATATACCCGGGGCAGGCTGGTATGCATCCGGTCGCTGACCAGAATGCCGTTTCCCACCTCGCCGCCGGCGGCCTCCATGAGTGCTGTGTTGCCCTTCGCGCCCTGCGCCATGACCAGCAGATCAAAGCGCAGTCTCTTTCCGTCTTGCAGCACAACGGTATTGCCCTGAAAACGCACCGGCGCATCGCCCAAACGGAATGTTACCCCGTGCTGCTCCATGTGCTTCTGCAAAGCCCCGGCTGTCTCCGCATCCAGCAGCTGAGGAAGCAGCTGGGGGCTGCGGTCGCAAACCGTGACCTCCGCCACGCGCCCAGCCAGTCCTGCCGCGCAGTGCAGTCCGGCCAATCCCGCGCCCAGGATCAGTACGCCGGTACCGGGCTTGACAAGGCGATCCAGCGTCAGGGCGTTGTTCATGCCATGGAAGCAGCATTTCCGCTCCACGGTATTCAGCCCCGGATAGCGCCGGTTCAGCGGCAGCGAACCTGTTGCCAGGCACAGGGCGTCATATTCCAGCACCGCGCCGCTTTCCAGCGTCACGGTCTGTGCCTGCGGGTCAAAGCAAACGGCCTTATCCCCATAGATCACGCGGCAGCCGTTTTTTCTGTAAAAGTCATCCGGCCGGAACGCCAGCTTTTTCAGCTCCGTTCGTCCCTCCAGAAAGCCAGAGAGCAGCGGACGGCAGTAGGTTCGGTACTTTTCGCCGGATATGACGGTGATACTCCCCTGACTGTCCTTCTGGCGGATGCCCTCGATGCAGGCGGCGGCCGCCACGCCGTTGCCGATAATCAGATACTGCTTCATCTTCCCATTCCTTTCCGAAATACTGCGGAGGCCTCTGCTGACTGTCTGTTTTTTTGACAGCCTCTGTCATGTCATGGCTTATTCGCCCGCGTGGGAAATACCAAGGATCTCCAGCTCTTTTTCATGCAGCCCCACGCCCCGCAACATCAGGCGGTTGCCACGCAGCGCTTCGATGGAGTTGATGCCCATGCCACCCATGAGTTCCTTGATCTCATGGTTCCAGGCCGTCATCAGATTGACCAGCTGCTGGCAGGCCACATCCGGATCCAGCCGCTTGACCAGCTCCGGACGCTGGGTGGCAATGCCCCAATTGCACTTGCCGGTCTGGCAGCTGCGGCACAGATGGCAGCCCATAGCCACCAGCGCGGCCGTACCCACATAGCAGGCGTCTGCGCCCAGGGCAATGGCCTTGACCGCATCCGCAGAGCTGCGAATGCTGCCGCCCACGATCAGAGAAACATGGTTGCGGATGCCCTCGTCCCGCAGGCGCTGATCCACGCTGGCCAGCGCCAGTTCAATGGGAATGCCCACATTGTCCCGAATCCGGGTGGGGGCTGCGCCGGTACCACCGCGGAAGCCGTCAATGGCGATGATATCCGCGCCGCTGCGGGCGATGCCGCTGGCGATGGCCGCGATATTATGCACCGCCGCGACCTTGACGATGATGGGCTTTTTATACTCCGTTGCCTCTTTCAGCGAATACACCAGCTGGCGGAGATCCTCAATGGAATAAATGTCGTGGTGGGGCGCCGGGGAGATAGCGTCCGATCCCTCCGGGCACATTCTGGTACGGGACACATCTCCCACGATCTTACTGCCGGGCAGATGTCCGCCGATACCGGGCTTTGCGCCCTGCCCCATTTTGATCTCAATGGCAACGCCCGCTTCCAAAAAGTCCTTGTGAACGCCGAAGCGGCCGGAGGCCACCTGCACAATGGTGTTTTTGCCGTACCGGTAGAAGTCCTCGTGCAAACCGCCCTCGCCGGTATTATAGTAAGTCCCCAGCTTTTCCGCCGCCTTGGCCAGCGCCTCGTGGGCGTTATAGCTGATGGAGCCGTAGCTCATGGCGGAAAACAGCAGCGGCATGGACAGCTCGCACTGGGGTTCCAAATCATTGATGATATTTCCCTGGGCATCCCGCCGAATTTGGGAGGGCTTTTTGCCCAGAATGACCCGGGTCTCCATCGGCTCCCGCAGGGGGTCGATGGGGGGATTGGTGACCTGGGAGGCGTTGATGAGAATTTTATCCCAATACACCGGCTGTGGCTTGGGATTGCCCATGGAGGACAGCAGTACGCCACCGCTGCCCGCCTGCTTGTAGATCTCGTTGACGGTGTCCATGCTCCAGTTGGCATTTTCCCGGATCTTGCAGTCGCTGTGGATAATTTTTAGCGCCCGGGTGGGACACAGGGCAACGCAGCGGTGGCAGTTGACGCATTTTGCCTCGTCCGCCAGCATGATCCCCCGCTTGGGGTCAAATGTATGCACTGCATTGGCGCACTCGCGCTCGCAAATGCGGCAGTGGGTGCAGCGCTCCTCTCTCCGGACGACCTCAAACTCCGGATAAACATAATTGATTCCCATCAGAATGCACCCTCCTTGACACGCACGATCACCGGCTCGCCGCCCTCCGGCGCCCAGATGTTTTCCGCATCGGGCTCCATCACGCGAATGGCAGCTTCTTCACTGGCAATAAATACCTTGTCGTCTTTCTCGCCCACAACCATGGAGCGGAGCTTCAGTCTGTCATTGAGCGCCATCAGGCCGCCCTCAAAGCCCAGGACAATGGAAAAGGGTCCTGTGATCAGCAGACTGGAAAACACCGTGCGCAGATAGCGCAGCTTTGCCTGCTGCTCCTGGGGCAGGCGCTCGATCGTGGACCAGAACGGTGCTGCCACCACCGAGGCCACCTCCTCCAGCGTCAGCTTTTGCCGGCGAAGCAGGTAGTCCATAATATAGGTAATGACCTCCGTATCGGTCTGGAGGGTACATTTGTATCCGAACATCTCGATAAACCGGCGGTTGGCGTCATAAGAGGAAATTTCGCCGTTGTGGACAACGGAATAGTCCAGCAGGGCAAAGGGATGCGCGCCGCCCCACCAGCCCGGGGTGTTGGTGGGATATCGCCCATGAGCCGTCCAGGTATAAGCGCCGTATTCATCCAAACGGTAGAACAGACCCACATCCTCCGGAAAGCCGACCGCCTTGAACGCGCCCATGTTCTTGCCGCAGGAAAAGACATAAGCGCCCGACAGCTCCCGGTTGATCCGCATCACCGTGCGCGCGACAAACTCCCGCTCGTCCAACTGCATCCGTGCCAGGACGGATTGCAGCGGCGCAACAAAATAGCGCCACATCAGCGGCTCGTCTGTGATCTGCGGCATTTTCCGCACCGGGATCGGCTCTGCCTGTACGATCTCAAAATGCTCCTTGAGCATGGCCTCGCAGGCGGCGCGGCAGCTGTTATCATCATAAAACAGGTGCAGCGCATAGAAGTCCCGATAGTCCGGATAAATGCCATACCCGGCAAAGCCGCCGCCCAGACCGTTGGAGCGGTCGTGCATGGGCTTCATGCTCTCGATGATTTTTTCTCCGGTCATCCGCCGTCCCTCTTTGGAGATGACAGCCGCGATCGCACAGCCGGAGGGAATTCTTACCTGTCCTTCTAACTGTCCCATGTTTTTCAAGTCCTTTCAAAAATAAAAAAGGCGCTCCTCTGCAAACGGACAACAGTCCGCTGCAGATGAACGCCTTTGCTCATCGAAGTCACTTTATCACATCTATATGACATTTGTCAACTGAAATTGCATAAAAACCAAATTCTTGTTTTTTTGCATTTATTTTTCAAAAAACTACTTGACAAACGAATCACAATGCGATACAATCGCCACATCAAGGCAATGGTGTCTTGGGGATGTGAAGTCATCTCCCGACCCCGTTGCCTTTTTCTTTTTCCAAAATTTTTACAACAAAAAGCGGCAAACATATGGAAAAAGGCGCACAGATACATTATAATGAGTTGAATAGGCTCTTAGTTTATTGCTCTGTGCATCAAATATCAATTATGGAAAGAGGCGGAAAACATGAACATGATCCCTGAGTATTTTGGCTCCCATGTCTTTGACGATCGGGTAATGAAAGCCAAACTGCCTGAAAAAGTCTATAAGTCTCTGAAGAAAACCCTGGAGGAGGGCGAGCCCCTCGATCTTTCCGTTGCCAATGCAGTTGCCGCTGCGATGAAAGATTGGGCTGTCAGCCTGGGCGCGACCCACTACACCCACTGGTTCCAGCCGATGACCGGCATCACCGCCGAGAAGCACGACAGCTTCATCAGTCCCTCCCCGGACGGCGGCGTGATCATGGAGTTCTCCGGTAAGGAGCTGATCAAGGGCGAGCCCGACGCTTCCTCCTTCCCCTCCGGCGGTCTGCGCACCACCTTTGAGGCCCGGGGCTATACCACCTGGGATCCCACCTCCTATGCATTCATCAAGGGTAAATCCCTTTGCATCCCCACCGCCTTCTGTGCTTACGGCGGCGAGGTGCTGGATAAGAAGACCCCCTTGCTCCGCTCCATGGAAGCGCTGAATGTCCAGGCGCTGCGGGTGCTGCGGCTGTTTGGCAACGAAGATGTCAAACGCGTGAATGCCTCCGTCGGCGCGGAACAGGAGTACTTCCTGATCGACAAGAGCGTTTTTGAAAAGCGCAAGGATCTGATCTATGCCGGCCGCACTCTGTTCGGCGCCAAGCCCCCCAAGGGACAGGAAATGGACGACCACTACTTCGGCACCATCAAGCCCCGGGTCGCCGCTTACATGGACGATCTGAACCAGGAGCTGTGGAAGCTGGGTATTCTGGCCAAGACGGAGCACAACGAAGTGGCTCCGGCACAGCATGAGCTGGCTCCCATCTACGCCACCACCAATGTGGCAACGGATCACAACCAGCTGACCATGGAGATCATGCAAACGGTCGCCGCCAAGCACAACATGGTCTGCCTGCTGCACGAAAAGCCCTTTGAGGGCGTGAACGGCTCCGGTAAGCACAACAACTGGTCCATTTCCACCGACACCGGTGTGAACCTGCTCTCCCCCGGCGAAACGCCCTATGAAAACGCCCAGTTCCTGCTGTTCCTGTGCGCCGTGATCAAAGCGGTGGACGAGTACCAGGATCTGCTGCGGATCTCCGTTGCCACTGCCGGCAACGACCATCGTCTGGGCGCCAACGAAGCGCCCCCGGCTGTGATCTCCATCTTCCTGGGTGACGAGCTGAACGCCGTGCTGGAGGCCATCGAGAACGGAACGCCGTACAATGCCACCGAAAAGGAGCGCATGAAGCTGGGTGTGCCCAGTCTGCCAAAGTTCCTGAAGGACACCACGGACAGAAACCGCACCTCGCCCTTTGCCTTCACCGGCAACAAGTTCGAGTTCCGTATGCTCGGCTCCTCCAACAGCATCTCCTGTGCCAACATCATGATCAACAGCGCTGTGGCCGAGGCGCTCCGCCAGTACGCCGATGTGCTGGAAAAGGCGGAGGACTTCGACGCCGCCCTGTGCAAGGCGCTGCAGGAGACCGTGAAAAACCACAAGAACATCATCTTCAACGGCAACGGCTATGACGATGCATGGATCGAGGAGGCCACCACCAAGCGCGGCCTGCTGAACTATCCCACCACGCCGGACTGCCTGCCCCATTTCCGGGATCAGAAGAATGTGGATATGCTGACCTCCCTGGGCGTGTTCTCCTATGCGGAGCTGACCTCCCGCTGCGAGGTGCTGCAGGAAAACTACTGCAAGACGGTGAACATCGAAGCCCGCACCATGGTCGAGATGGCTCGCCGGGAGATCCTCCCCGCTGTGGAAGACTACTGCGTGGAGATCGCCGGTCTGATCGCCACTAAAAAGGCAGCCATTGCCGATCTGCCCTGCCGCTACGAGACGGAGCTGCTGACCAAGCTCTCCGGCCTGGTGGATGTCATCGGCATCAAGGCAGACGAACTGGACGCCGCGATTGAGGCAGTCGCCGCCGTGGAGGATATGGAGCTTGCCTCCTTCGACTTCCGCGACAAGGTGATCCCCTGTATGGATGCGCTGCGTGCCGCAGCGGACGAGGCGGAGGTCTATACGGCAAAGAAGTATTGGCCCTTCCCCACTTACGGCGACCTGCTGTTCAGCGTCAAGTAAGCTTTTGTACATTTAATTTCATCGCATAGAATTTGCTGTTCCGAGGCGTGAGCGGAGGACAACATCCGTTTCCTTAAAAAAAGAGGGCTTCGCTCCCCTCGGAATGGTATTTTCTAGATAACCTATTATGCATATATGCTTAATAGGTAAAAATCCCCCGTGATCGTGAGAAAAGTTTGATCCGCACAGAGAAGGGATTCACGGGGTAAGCCGGCAGGCCGGCACAGGTCTTCTTTCCTCCCTTTGTCGTCCTGCCGTGTTTTAGAAAGGGGTTTTTGAAAATGACTGTAGAGTTTTGGTTTTTGATCGGCGCAGCATTGGTGTTCTGGATGCAAGCCGGTTTTGCCATGGTGGAAACCGGTTTTACCCGGGCAAAGAACGCCGGCAACATTATCATGAAAAACCTGATGGACTTCTGCATCGGTACCGTGGTCTTTTCTCTGCTCGGCTATGGCATCATGATGGGGGAGGATACCCTGATGGGCTTTATGGGTAAGCCCAACATGGAAATGTGGCTGCACTTCAAGGAGTTCATCGCCAGCCCTGCTGACGGCAGCTTCACCGGTGCTTCCACCTTTGTGTTTAACCTGATGTTCTGCGCTACCACCGCCACGATCGTCTCCGGCGCCATGGCAGAGCGCACCAAGTTTTCCGCTTACTGCATTTATTCCGCTGTGATCTCTGTGATCATCTATCCC
>CAVBJJ010000009.1:0-7414 GCA_963595735.1 bacterium | reverse complement strand
TATCCCATCGAGGCGCACTGGATCTGGGGCGGCGGCTGGCTGTCTCAGCTCGGCTTCCATGACTATGCCGGTTCCTGCGCGATCCACATGGTAGGCGGTTTGGCCGCTCTGGTGGGCGCAACGATCCTGGGCCCCCGTATCGGCAAGTATGTCAAGAACGCCGCCGGCAAGGTCGTCAAGGTCAACGCCATTCCCGGCCATAACATCACGGTCGGCGCGTTGGGCGTGTTCATCCTCTGGCTGGGCTGGTACGGCTTCAACGGCGCTGCCGCTACCACCCCCTCCGAACTGGGTTCGATTTTCCTGACCACAACGATCGCCCCGGCCATCGCCACGGTCGTTACCATGTGCTTTACCTGGATCAAGAACGGCAAGCCCGATGTGTCCATGTGCCTGAACGCGGCTCTGGCCGGTCTGGTCGCTGTGACCGCAGGCTGCGATGCCTTCAACGGTCTCGGCGCGGTGATCGTTGGCGCCGTCAGCGGCATCCTGGTGGTGCTGGTGGTGGAAGTGCTGGATCTGAAGTTCCACATTGATGACCCTGTGGGCGCGGTTGGCGTACACTGCGCCAACGGTATCTGGGGCACCATCGCCGTTGGCCTGCTGGCCACGCCGGATGCCCCCGCCGGTCTGAACGGCCTGTTCTACACCGGTTCTGCCCATCTGCTGGGCATCCAGCTGCTGGGTGTTGTCACCGTCGGCGCGTTCGCAGTCGTCACCATGATTATCACTTTCCAGATCATCAAGCATCTCCACGGTCTGCGTGCCTCTGCGGAGGATGAGCTGGCCGGTCTGGATCTGACCGAGCACGGTATGCCCAGCGCCTACCCCGACTTTGTCCAGGCGGTTCCCCAGTATGCCGGCGTGATCGCCGACACCGGTGTGACTGCCGTTACCGGCTCCGTTCCCCCGGCCGAGGCCATCCCCGTGCAGCGCACCGACATGACCTCCGCCGGCACCCCGCGGGAGGCCAAGCTGACCAAGGTGGAGATCATCTGCAAGGAAGCCCGCTTCGAGACCCTGAAAAAGGCCATGAGCGATCTGGGCATCACCGGCATGACCGTCAGCCATGTAATGGGCTATGGTACCCAGAAGGGCAAGCCCGAATACTACCGCGGCGTTCCCGTGGAAACCAGCCTGCTGCCCAAGGTGCAGGTGGACATGGTCATCAGCGCCATTCCCGTGCGGGATGTGATCGAAACCGCCAAGCGCGCCCTGTACACCGGCCATATCGGCGACGGCAAGATTTTTGTCTACGATGTAGAAAACGCTGTCAAGGTCCGCACCGGCGAAGAAGGCTTCTCCGCTTTGCAGGACGAGGTGGAATAAGCTCCGTACTGACAACCGAATACCGCTTACAGCGAATGTGGGATCGTGAGAGCCACAAGCGATGCTGGCAAAAGCGCCGATGCGCTTTTGCCAGCATCCGAAAACGATTCCGGGATTTGCTGTTGCTGTTTTACGAAAACGATGATGAAATGCATCCATAGCTACTGCGGACGGATTTGATCACCGTTTTTTCCGTTTTCAAAATACACCATTAGGAGGTATCCGCTATGTGTTCTATCATGGGATATTGCAGCAGCGATGCTGTTTTGGATGAATTTAAGAAAGGCTTTGACCGCACCCTTTCCCGCGGGCCGGACGACAGCCGCATCGTGGACACCGGCGCAGGCCTGCTGGGCTTCCACCGGCTTTCCATCATGGGTCTGCACCCGGAGGGAATGCAGCCCTTTTCTCTGGACGGCAGCTATGTGGTCTGCAACGGCGAAATTTACGGCTTTGAAAAGTTCAAGGCGCAGCTGGCGGAAAAATACAGCTTTGTCAGCGACTCCGACTGCGAGATCCTCCTGCCGCTGTACCGGGAATACGGCACAGATATGTTTGCCATGCTGGACGCGGAATTTGCCTGCATCCTCTATGACGCCGAGACCGGCAGCTTTCTCGCCGCCCGTGACCCCATCGGCATTCGCCCGCTGTATTACGGCTATGACCCCAAGGGCTGTATCGTCTTTGCCAGCGAACCGAAAAACCTGATGGGACTGGTGGAAAAGATTTTCCCCTTCCCTCCCGGCCACTATTACAAGGACGGAAAATTCATCTGCTACAACGACATCACCCATGTGGAGCAGTACATCCAGGACGATCTGGAAACCGTTTGCCAAAACATCCATGACAAGCTGGTGCGTGGCATTACCAAGCGTCTGGTGGCGGATGCCAAGGTGGGCTTTCTGCTCAGCGGCGGACTGGACTCCTCCCTGGTCTGTGCCGTTGCCGCCAGAGCCAGCAAAACGCCCATCCGCACCTTTGCCATCGGCATGAGTGAGGACGCCATCGACCTGAAATATGCCAGAGAGGTGGCCGAATACATCGGCAGCGACCATACAGAAGTTATCATTTCCAAGGAGGATGTGCTGGCGGCGCTGGAGCCGGTGGTGGAGCTGCTTGCCACCTTTGATATCACCACCATTCGCGCCAGCATCGGTATGTATCTGGTGTGCAAGGCCATCCACGAGAAAACGGATATCCGCGTGCTGCTCACCGGCGAGATCTCCGATGAGCTGTTCGGATACAAATACACGGACTTTGCCCCCTCCGCCGAGGCGTTCCAGCAGGAGGCGGAAAAGCGCATCCGGGAGCTGCATATGTACGATGTGCTCCGGGCGGATCGCTGCATTTCCGTCAACTCCCTGGAGGCGCGGGTGCCCTTTGGCGACCTGGACTTTGTTAAATATGTCATGTCCATCGACCCGGAGAAAAAGCGCAACCACTACCACAAGGGCAAATATCTGCTGCGCCACGCCTTTGAGGGAGACTACCTGCCCCACAACATTCTCTACCGGGAAAAGGCCGCTTTCTCCGATGCCGTGGGTCACTCCATGGTGGATCATCTGAAGGCCTATGCCGAGGGCTGCTACACCGACGCGGAATTTGCGGAAAAGGCCAAGCAATACACCCACGCCCGCCCCTTTACCAAGGAATCCCTGCTCTATCGGGAGCTGTTTGAAAAATATTACCCCGGTCAGGCACAGATGATCGTGGATTTCTGGATGCCCAACAAGACCTGGGCCGGCTGCGATGTCAACGACCCCTCCGCCCGCGTGCTGTCCAACTATGGCGACAGCGGCATTTGACCGCAAGCCCCCCGAAAGAACCCGTTTTCCCTGTGCTGCCGAAGTGCGATTGGAGGTGCCTTATGCGATACAACCCCTTTGCCCGTATGCAGCGTTCCGAATGGATCCTCTGGCTTTTTTCCCTGTCTATTATCCTGTTTTTCAATCTTTTGGCCGGTCTGGATGTGCTCATGCTCTGCGCCACCATGATCGGGGCAACCGGTCTTGTGCTGCTGGCGCGGGGCAATCTCTGGGGACAGGTCACCACCGCGGCCTTTGCCGTGCTGTACGCCATGATCTCCTACCGCTTCCGCTATTGGGGCGAGATGTTCACCTATGCGGGCATGACCCTGCCCATGGCCATTGTAGCGCTGGTCTCCTGGCTGCGCAATCCCTATGCCGAGGGCGAGGTAGCCATCAACAAGCTGAAAAAATCGCAGATTTTTCTCGCCTTTCCTCTGACAGCCGGCGTTACACTTGTATTTTTCTTCATCCTGCACTATCTGCAAACCCCAAACCTGCTGCCCAGCACCCTTTCCGTTACGGCCAGCTTTCTGGCGGTGTATCTTACCGCCATGCGCAGCTCCGCCTACGCGCTGGCCTATGCCAGCAATGATGTCATCCTCATCGTTCTGTGGGGACTTGCCACCCGGGAGGATCGCGGCTATCTGCCGATCCTGGCAACCTTTTCTATTTTCCTGGTCAACGATTTGTACGGCTTTTTCAGCTGGAAAAAGCGGGAAAAGCTCCAGCGACTACAGGAAATTGCGGAGGATTGAGCCGGGCGTGCTTCGATTCTTGACAGCTGCTTTTTCCTGCGATACACTGCCTGTATCAAGGGAGATATTTTAAGGAGGAATTTCCATGCCAACAAAATATATTTTTGTCACCGGCGGCGTGGTATCCGGCCTGGGTAAGGGCATCACCGCCGCTTCCCTGGGACGGCTGCTCAAATCCCGCGGATTAAAGGTCGCCGCCCAAAAGCTGGATCCCTATATCAATGTAGACCCCGGCACCATGAGCCCCTACCAGCACGGAGAGGTCTATGTCACCGAGGACGGCGCCGAGACCGACCTGGACCTGGGACACTACGAGCGCTTTATTGACGAGGATCTGAACAAATACTCCAACCTGACCACCGGTAAGGTCTATTGGAATGTGCTCAACAAGGAGCGCCGGGGAGAATACCTTGGCTCCACCGTGCAGGTCATTCCCCACATCACCAACGAGATCAAGGAATTCATCTACCGGGTTGGCAAGCAGACCGACGCGGATGTGGTCATTACCGAGATCGGCGGCACCATCGGCGACATTGAATCCCAACCCTTTCTGGAGGCCGTGCGGCAGATCGGTCTGGAGGTAGGCCAGGAAAACAGTCTGTTTATCCATGTGACGCTGGTTCCCTATCTGCGCGGCTCCGATGAACACAAGTCCAAGCCCACCCAGCATTCTGTCAAGGAGCTGCGGGGCATGGGCATCAACCCCAACATCATCGTGCTGCGCTGCGATCAGCCGCTGGAAGCCGCGATTTTCCAGAAGATCTCCCTGTTTTGCAATGTCAAGCCGGAGTGCGTGATCGAAAACATCACCCTGCCGGTGCTGTACGAAGCGCCGCTGATGCTGGAGCAAGCCAATTTCTCCGAAATCGTCTGCCGGGAGCTGCACATTGACGCGCCCCCTGCCGACCTGACCGAGTGGACGCAGATGGTCGCCCAGATCAAAAACCGCGAACACACGGTCACCATCGGCCTTGTAGGAAAGTATGTCCAACTGCATGACGCCTATCTCTCCGTTGCGGAGGCGCTGCGCCACGCGGGCTATCCCCGAAACACCAAGGTAGAGATCCAGTGGATCGATTCGGAAAGCCTCACCCCGGAAAATTACGCCCGGGAGCTGGCGGGGCTGGACGGCATTCTGGTACCCGGCGGCTTCGGCAGCCGGGGCATTGACGGCATGATCCTGGCCGCCCGCTATGCCAGAGAGCAAAAGCTGCCCTATCTGGGCATCTGCCTGGGAATGCAGATCGCGGTGATCGAATTTGCCCGCCATGTGGCCGGTCTGGCCGACGCCGACTCCGGCGAATTCAGCGAACTTTGCCCCCACAAGGTCATTGATTTTATGCCCGGCCAGCATGAGGACATCGACAAGGGCGGCACGCTGCGGCTGGGCAGCTATCCCTGCCAGATCAAGGCCGGCACCCAGATGGAGCGCTGCTATGGCCAGGCGCTGATCCGGGAGCGCCACCGCCACCGCTATGAGTTCAACAACGACTACCGCGCCGTGTTGGAAGCAGCCGGTCTGGTTCTCAGCGGCACCTCTCCCGATGGCCAGCTGGTTGAGGCAGTGGAGCTGGCGGATGCACCGTTCTTTGTGGGCGTGCAGTATCACCCGGAATTCAAAAGCCGCCCCAACAAGCCCCATCCCCTGTTCTCCGGCTTTATCCAGGCCGCACTGGAGCAGGCAAAAAATCGCTGACCCTCCTTCTTTCCTCACTTTTTGCGGAAAACCCTGTTTTCCTAAGGCTGTCAAAAAGAGCAGCCATCAGAATCCTCCGCAGCAGCGGGGGAGTTTGAGGGGGTCAAGACCCGCCTCAATCAGATAAACCGCCGCGGAAAGCCCCCTCTTGGCTTTCCCACAGTATTTTGGCTACGCCAAAATACTCGGCGGATAGAGGAAAATTCTGTTTTCCTCTGGAAATTGTCCCCCACTTGTGCGATAATTCTGGTAATCGCACACCATTGGGGGGCAATTTTTTATGAAAACACACACCCGCGTGATCCCGCCGCCGGATCGGGACAGAAAGCTGTTTGGCATCTTCACCCGAGATCGCAGCTTTTACCGCAGCTTTTTCCCGCTGCTTGGCATTATCGTGCTGCAGCAGCTGGCAGCGCTGGCGGTCAATCTGGCGGATAACATGATGCTGGGGCGCTATTCGGAGCTGGCGCTTTCCGGCGCAACGCTGGTCAATCAGCTCCAGTTCACCCTGCAAATGATCGCCGCCGGCATCGGCATGGGCATTGTGGTGCTGGCCTCCCAATACTGGGGGCAGCGCCGGCTGGAGCCAATCAAACAAATCATCTCTCTGGGCATGAAATTCGGCTTTCTGGTGGGGGTGATCTTCCTGGCGCTGTCGCTGCTGCTGCCGGAGCAAATCATGTCTCTGTTCACCAGCGACCCGGCGGTAGTGGCGGAGGGCGTGCGCTATCTGCGTATCATCTGCTTTACCTACATTCTTTTTTCCGTTTCCAATTCGCTGATGTATTCCTTGCAGAGCGTGGAGACCGTTACCATTGGCACCATCATGTCTGTGAGCACCATTGTCATCAATGTCTGCCTGAACTTCTTCCTGATTTACGGCAACTTCGGCGCACCGGAGCTGGGAATCCGCGGCGCCGCCATCGCCACGCTGGTCAGTCGTTCGGTGGAGCTGGTGATCATTCTGGTCTATGTGCTGTTTGTGGACAAAAAGCTGCATATGAAGCTACAGGAGCTGCTGCGCTTTGATTTTACCTATCTGCGGGATTATATCCACATCGCCACGCCCATGGTCGTGACCGGGCTGCTTTGGGGCATTGCCCAGGCCGCCCAGACCGCTGTACTGGGGCATATCGGCGCGACCATCATCGCCGCCAACAGCATCGCCATTGTCATTTTCCAGATTTTCTCCACCGTGGGACGCTCCTGCGCCAATGTCTGCTCCGTGACCATGGGTAAGACCATCGGTGAGGGCCGCCTGGACAAAATCCGCCCCTATACCAAGACCATGCAGGGCATTTTGCTGCTGATCGCACTGGCCTCCGCCGTGCTGCTGTTTGTTTGCAAGGACGCCATTGTGGGGCTGTATACCGTCTCGGAGGAAACCAAGGCGCTGGCCATTCGCTTTTTGACCGTGCTGAGCATTACCACCTTCGGCACCTGCTATGAATACCCGGTGGAGGGCGGCATCATCGCCGGCGGCGGCGCCACCAAGTACAGCGCTCTGGTGGACAATCTGTTCATGTGGCTATTCACCATTCCCGCCGCGTTTGTAAGCGCCTTTGTCTTTCAATTTCCCCCGGTCGTGACCTTCTGGTTTTTGAAGGTCGATCAGCTGCTCAAGTGCATTCCCAACGCCATTGTCTGCAACCGCTACCGCTGGGTGTACATTCTGACAAGGGACGAACCGGAAGTTCCCGCGCCGGGCTCTCCTACCCCCTGACGCGAAAAAATGACATCATAAAAAACGGAGGCCTCCGATATCTCTGATTGCATCTGTCAAGTAAAAGTAGACACGAATAAAAAAGTCATAGCATCAGAACCCC
>CAVBJJ010000008.1:3541-76415 GCA_963595735.1 bacterium | reverse complement strand
GGAGTTTGAGGGGGTCAAGACCCGCCTCAATGAGATAAACCGCCGCGGAAAGCCCTTTTCTGGGCTTTCCCACAGTATTTTGGCTGCGCCAAAATACTCGGCGGATAAGCGAAGTCAAAAAAGTCCCGGAAGTCCGGGACTTTTTTGACAAGCTGAATATAGCAAAAGCCGCCCGGCCGGGCGGCTTTTGCTATATTCATATATGTATGATATGGGAATCATGGCTCCCGATCAGGTCAAATATTTCGGCGGGCGTAGGCCGATCTTGCGGTAATAGATCAGCAGCGCGGCGCTGCAAACCAGCCAGCCCAGGGGATAGCCCATGGCAAGGGGCAGGACGGAATCCATGACCACCCGGGACATGGCGAACAGATAGCACTGCCGGAATGCCACGAAGCTCAGAAGCATGATGATCATGGGTGCGCGGCTGTCGCCGGCGCCCCGTAGCGCCCCGGCGTAGATCTGGTTCAGGCAGCAGATGACGAAAAAGGGGATCATGTACCGGACGAACAGAGTGCCGTATTCGATGACCTCCGCCTTGTGATTAAAGAATGCCACCAGCGGAGCGGCAAAATGTACCATGAACAGGATGATGACCACGGTGCAGACCATGGACATCAAAAGCGCGATGCGCACGCCCTTTTTGGCTCTGTCCATCTGCCCCACGCCCAGATTTTGCCCCACAAAGGTGGTGGCGGCCAGGGCGACGGACTGCATGGGCAGGTACACCAGCTGATCCAGCTTGCTGTAAGCCGTCCAGCCGGACATACAGTCTGCGCCGAAGCGGTTGATATACGACTGCACGAACACATTGGAAAAGAAGGTGACCGCCAGCTGCAAGGCGGAGGGGATGCCCACCTCCAGAATTCGCCGGAGCATGGGAAAATCAATGCGCAGCAGCCGGAGATGCAGCCGGATGCAGCCGGTGCTGCGCGCCAGAGTGATCAGAGTCAGGGCGGCGGAAGCGCCCTGGGCGATAATGGTGGCGTAGGCAACGCCCTCCACGCCCATGTGAAAGCGCAGCACGAACAGCAGATCCAGCCCGATGTTGACCAGCGTTGCCACTACCAGATAGTAAAACGGCCGGCGGGAATCGCCCACGGCGCGCAGAATTCCCGCGCCCATATTGTACAGCAGCATTCCCATGATGCCGGCAAAGCAGATGGTCAGATAGCGCCGGGACTCCGGCACCACCTCCGGCGGGGTGTTCATGACGGAGACCATGAACGGCGTGATAAAAATACCGATAATGGTAAAGGCAACGCCCAGGATCAGGGTCAGGACGATGGAGGTATGCACCGCCGTCTGCACCCGGTCAAAGCGCTTGGCACCATAGTATTGGCTGATGACCACGCCCGCGCCGCTGGCCAGACCCAGAAACAGACCCACCAGCGTGTTGAGCACCGGGCCGACGGTGCCAACGGCGGAAAAGGCCTCGTTGCTGACATAGTTGCCCACCACCCAGGTGTCTACCATATTATACAGCTGCTGGAACAGATTGCCCATCACCAGCGGCAGGGAAAACAGCAGCAGATGGCGGAACGAATTGCCTACGGTCATGTCCACATCGTGTTTTTTTTCGCGCCGCGCCTTGCCAAAGCTCATGGCATGATGCCCCTTTCTGTAAAATGAGAAATTTTACCCCCATTCTACTCTTGTTTTTTGCAAAAAGCAAGACTTGGCAGTTCGCCGGCGGGGTGAGTGAAAAACAGGATTGACAAGCGGGGAAAAGATGCATATAATAAAGGTGTGGAAATCCAAGACGGTTGCCACATACATTACTACACGAATGAGGTAAAACTCCCTCAAACCCGTGAGTCGTCTGTTGGTGGCAGACGGCTCACTTCTTTCTGTTCAAGAACTTGTCCAGTATCTGGATGAGGATCCAGCAAATGGACACGGTCCAAAAAACTTCTTGAAGTATGTATATCACCTCCAGGGAAGAATTTCCCGCGAGGGCTTATACACACGCCTCCATTCCGCGCTCGCGGGATGACAGGCAACCGTCTATTAACCGTACACCGTCTACAAATGTATAAAACTGTGGACGGTGGATTTCCACGGGAGTTAGTATAAGCGCTTTGGGCGAAAATGTCAATTGCGGCGCGCCCAAAGTCAGGATCACCAAATGTCAATGAAGGGCGTGCTGCAAATGCCTGTTTTGCGGCGCGCCCTTTTTTCTTCCCTCCGCCCTTTCTGTAAAAACCGACAAAAATTCCTTGTATCAAAACACGATATATGGTAAAATACAAACACAAAAAGAGGAAAAATGCGGCTTTCTTCCTGCTCCCCGGCGGGGCGGGCAAGCCGAAAAAAATACTCCCCCGGCGACAAAAGCAAAAAGGAGAGGACCCCCTATGTTGGAAAACGAAAAAGTATTGATCGTGGCCTATGGCAAAAAGATGAGCGGGCAGGGACTGACCCGCGGCACCAGCGGCAACCTGAGCATTTACAACGCCCAAGCGGGGCTGATGGCCATCAGCCCCTCCGGCATCGGCTACTTTGACACCCACCCGGAGGACATTGTGGTCATGGATCTGGAGGGCAAGATCGTGGAGGGCAAGCGCAAGCCCTCCAGCGAGTGGAGTATGCACGCGGCCTTTTACAAAGCAAAGCCCTGGATCGGCGCGGTCGTCCACACCCATTCCACCTTCTGCACCACCTTTGCCTGTTTGGGAAAGCCCCTGCGGGCGGTGCATTATGTGATCGGCGGGGCGGGCGTGACGGAGGTTCCCGTTGCCCCTTACCGCACCTTTGGCACGCCGGAGCTGGCGGAAGCGGCCATCCGCACCTGCGGCGAGGGCCGCGCCGTGCTGCTGGGCAACCATGGCATGGTGGCGCTGGGCGCTGATCTGCGGGAGGCCTTTGATTTGGCGGTGAATCTGGAGTTCGTTGCGGAAATGCAGTACCGCACCGCCAGCATCGGCAACCCCCGCATCCTGACGGACGCGGAAATGGCCGCTTCCATGGAGCGGGCGCGCACCTACGGTCAGGATAAAAAGAAATAAGCCAAATCCAAGACGAAAAACCGAAAGAATTTTCCCCCAAGCCCTGCTCGGACGCGCTGTCCGGGCAGGGCTTGTCAGTTTGTCAAAAAAGTCTGGGACTTTTTTGACTTCGCTTATCCGCCGAGTATTTTGGCGCGGCAAAAATACTGTGGGAAAGCCCAGCAGGGCTTTCCGCGGCGGTTTATCTGCTTGAGGCGGGTCTTGCCCCCCTCAAGCTCCCCCGCTGCTGCAGTGGCTTCTGCTGGCTTCCTGTTTTTTTGACAGCTGTGTCTTTTTGGAGCTTTTACGCCCGTTTGGATTGCTCTTGTTACACAACTGTGGAAAATTCGACAAAAAATGACAAAAAAAGAAGCCGGTCGGAGAAAACATCTAAAATACCGATAAATTTCATCGAAAAAATCTATCAAAATACTGGCGGAAAACCATGCGGAAATATGTCGATAGGTGTTGAGAATTTACAGGAATTATGCTAAGATTTTACACTGAGAAGCTATGCAATATATATATATATATATATATATATTGTGAATTTTCCGGGGTGGAAACACACGCCCCGTTATGGTTTTTGCTTACTATTTTTGGAGGTGGCGAATTTGAAAAAACGATTGATCGCGGCGATTCTGACGCTGTGTATGCTTGTGAGCCTGTTGCCCATGAGCGCACTGGCGGCGGATGAAGCCTTCGACCAGGCGCGATCGGCGCATGATTGCGACGCTGCGGCAAGCGTGGAGGTGGATACCTTTGCGGACTTGCGAACCGCGCTGCAAAGTGCGGATGACACAGATGTGATCGTAACGGCGGATATTCCCATTGAGGCGGGTATCACCGTCAACGGTACAAAGCATCTGTACACAAAGGCAGGAAAGAGCTATACCCTTTCCCGCGGACCCAGAGAGGGTGCTCCCGAAAAGAACATGAAGGGCGACCTGCTCTCTGTTGCGGAGGGGGCAAGGCTGATCCTGGGCGACGGCGAGTTGGGCTATACCGGCGAGCTGGAGGACGCCGCCAAGGCCGGGGACTACGAGGTCAAGCAGACCGGCGGCGAGCTGATCCTGGACGGCGGCGCGGTCTGGGAGGAGTGCGCGGCAAGCGATACGACCGTGTACTTCCTCAACGAATCCGGCCAGCGGGTCAACTATGACAACAAGGGCATTGCCCAGACAAACACCAGCCAGAAAGATGGCAAGTGGGACGGCAGCCTGATCTACAACAGTCACGGCACGCTGGACATCTGGCAGGGCGTGACCCTTCAGAACAACCACAAATATATGGACCAGGGCAGCGCCATCAATATGCTCAACCTGGATGTCAACAAAAAGCCGACCCTGAACCTGTATGGCGGCGTGATCCGGCGCTGTGCCACAACAGGCCTGCAGGAGGATGGCACCGGCGCGATCTACTGCGGTTATGCCGACACCTGGACGACCTGTGATACCAGCACCAGCTATGGTACCATCAATTTTTATGCCGGTGCGGTGCGGGAAAACGGCAACTACCGTGGCGGCAGCGGCTACCACGCCGGTGACGGCACCGGTATCGCCCTGGATAAGGCGGTTTTGAACCTGTATGGCGGTTCGGTCAGCTATAACTGCGGCGATACGACCTGTATCACCCATGGCGAGGCTGCGGACGGCGGCGGCATCGGCGGCCGTGTCGGCGCGGTGCTGAATCTGTACGGCGGCAGCATTGACCACAACTGGACGGCGGGCTTCGGCGGCGGCGTCTGCCTGTGGAACTCCACCGGCTATCTCTATGGCACTTCCATCACGGAAAACCGCGCCAGCTACGGCGCCGGCGTGGCCATTGCCGGCTGCAGCAGCAGCAACAAGTCGTGGGACAACAAAACGGCGACCTTCTCCACCTTCCGGATGGAGGGCGGCACGATTGCCTATAACGAGGCGCTGCAGCTGGGCGACGACACTGCCGGCGGCGTGGGCGGCGGCATCTGTGCCGGCACCAATGGCCGCCCCAACGGCAGCGTGCTGGATCTGCGCGGCGGTCTGATTCGGCAGAACAAGGCGCGCTACGGCGGCGGCATCGGCGCTTACGCCGGCAGCGTGACCGCCCTGAAGATGTCCGGCGACGCCAGTATTGTGGACAACGCGGCCTATGAATTCGGCAACGGCGCATATGTCCACGCGGACGAGTCTATCAACTACGCCCACCCCCTGCTGTACATGGAGGGCGCGGCGACCATCGACACCAACAACCCTGTGTACTTCGATAACCTGCTGGATGGCCAGATCCCCGTACAGGTGAACGACAAGCTGACCACCGCCGGTACGGCGGCGGTGCTGGAAATGTCCGATGCGATCTGGAACGCCGTCACGGACGGCCGGGAGATCATCCAGTTTGCCAACGGTAAGGATGTGCAGGAAAACAAATTCGCCCTGGACAGCACGGATTGGTACCTGAAAGCGAACACGGACGACAACCGGATGGAGCTGCACCAGTTTACCAACACCCCCCAGTACACCATCCGAAACGGCACCCTGTCGGACGATGGCTACTATCGCGTCTATACAAACCTGAAGGACGCGTTTGCGGAAGCCAAGGACGGCGACAGCCTTTACATCTTCTATAACACCACCATCGACACCACAGCTGTGGTGGCAGGCGGCAAGCACATCACCCTGCTGGCGGAAAGTACCTCCTCCGCCGGTGTGGCGGCGGCCACCAGCGGCGGCAATTGCAGCTTCAAGAACACCGACCACGGCTACTATGTCATGACCGGTTCGTTCCGGAAGTATAACAGCACGACCGGTTATTACGATGTGGGTGATCTGGAATACAACATCCGCAATGACTACACCATCACCCTGTCCTCCGCCCTGTCTTTGGGCGACGAGGACCTGAAGGACGGTTACGGCGCCCAGGAGGCGGCAGTGATCGTGGAGGAGAATGCGGAGCTGAAGATCGGCCAGCCCAGCGCCAGCGGCATGGGCGCAGGCGCGCTGACCTTTGACGGCAACTACTCCTACCCCCTGGAGGGACCCATGTTCCAGGTCAAGGGCACCATGGATCTCCAGTCCGGCGTGACGGTGAAGAACCACACCAACTACTCCGAAGCCCACCCCGGCGCGATCGAGGTGCAGCACGGCGGCACGCTGAATATGCAGTCCGGCGTGACCCTGCGGAAGAATGTTTCCCCCATCGCCGGCGCGGTGTATGTGGGCAGCGCGGCTACATTTAATATGTATGGCGGCACGATGGAGGCCAACACCGGCGCAATGCCCCGCTATGGCTTTATTGCGGCAAACTCCACCACCAAGTTCACCGGCTACGACACCGCTTACTGGGGTCAGCCCAAGTACTATTACGGCGCGGGCGCGGTGTACTCCATGGGCGACTTCGCCATGTCCGGCGGTACGATCGACAGCAACGCCGGCGAGTACGGCGGCGTGGCCGGTATCTCCGGCACGCTGGAAATGACCGGCGGCAGCGTCACCAACAACGCCGCCGTGACCGGCATCGGCGCGGCGGCAGGCGTGCCGGATGATTACCGTCTGGATATCACCGGCTACACCGAGGGCGCACTGCCCGCCATCCCCGCGGAGACCGGGGATGCTGACGCGGATTACAGCCCCGGCGCGGGTACCGGCGGCGGCCTGTACATCGCCGGCTGCCAGGCCACGGTCAACAAGGGCAGCATTTCCGGCAACTATGCCCAGCGCAACGGCGGCGGTATCGCCCTGGGTGAGTCCAGCGGTCTGGCAAAGGTCGTAACGGGCTATACCGAGGTTTCCGGCGCGGAGGAAAACAAGGTCGTTTCCGGCGCCGCCCAGCGCGTGACGGCAAAGGTGCCCACCTATCAGAGCGCAAACACGGCCGGCGGCGGGATCGGCAAAGAGGGTCATGTGAACCTGAGCGGCAGCCTGAGCATTTCCGGCAACACCGCCGGGGAAATGGGCGGCGGCCTGTTCGTCTGGGGCGATGAGGAAACGCTGGTCGTTGCCGCGGGCGTGACCTGTGCCAACAACACGGCCAAAAACGGCGGCGGCGTTGCCGCAAGCGAGGGACCCAGCGTGACCCTGCACAACGAGGTGGCCAGCAACACCGCCACCGGTCAGGGCGGCGGCCTTTACGCCACCCAGCGCGCCAGGATCACCGCCACCGGCCGGGTCATCGACAACAGCGCCGACGAGGGCGGCGCGGCCTATGTAGACGAGGAAAGCGCCCTGACGCTGGACGGCGCATGGGTCAACAACAACAAGATCAGCGAGGACAAAGAGGGCACCGGCGTGTATGTCAAGGGCGATCTGACCCTGACGGCAGCTTCCGGCAGCCAGCCCTATGTTTCCTATAACGATGTGATCTATCTGGCGGCGGGACACATCATCACCGCGGAGGCAAGCTACGCCCCCACCCGCCAGAAAACCAACGATATGCTCACTATCAAGTCCCAGGTCGAGGAAAACGGCACGGACATCATCCAGGCGGCCAGCGCCAGCCATGCGGAAAGCCTTTTGGACGCCAAGCGCATCAGCTGCCTGAGCGGTCCCATGAGCCGGGAAGACGGCAACCAGAGCATGATCGAGCTTAACTCCGTCCGTGTTACTTATTATAATGGTATGCCCGGCGAAGAAAACACGGTTGCTTCCAGCTGGGCTTACGAGCCTTACCAGAAGGGCGTTTTCGCCATGAACTTTGACGCGGCGGGAACGGATTCCGAGGGCGAGGCCGTCCCGGGCTTTACCATGCCCACCGGTAAGAACCTCAGCCACTGGGCTGTGATGAAAAAGGACGAGGACGGCAGCTGGAAGTACCTGACTGAAAGCGGTGAGCTGGCGGAGGACGAAACGCAGGCCATCCAGTATGTCCCCGGCAGCACCCTGCCGCTGACCAGCAATGACATTGCCCTGGTGGCGGTGTACACGGACGCCGACTACTTCGTCATGTACTACGAGGGCGACGAGCGCGGCGCTATGGGCAGCGCCACCCAGCGGGAAAACCAGTTCGGTAAGCTGATGGTGGAGGGCGTGAACTACAACGCCGACCAGCAGCGCTACTTCTATGCCAACGACAAGGAGATCATCCTCCAGCCCACGCCCCGGGACGATGAAAAGGGTCTGGGCGTGCTGCAAAAGCTGGAGGTCTATGTCCAGGTGGACAAAAAGACCTATGACAATCTGCCCGAGGCGGAGCGCTGGACAAACACCAACATGAACACCACCTATTTCTGGCAGAAAACGGCGGTGGCCGAGGTGGATACCAACAGCGGCGAGATCACCGGCGTGGACAAGAACCATGCCGGCCTGAACGCCAAGGCCAGCGCGGACGGCTCCGGCCTTGTCTGCACCACCCCGGCGCAGAACATTCTGGTCAGAACCCAGTTCAAGCAGGCCATGGTGCGGCTGGACATCACAGACGACGAAAGCGGCGACATCGTCCGCACGGCGTGGTACGATGTGGTCAACGACGCTTACAACGCCGCGCTGGACGACCACGAAGCAGACCTGCACCGCAGCTACACCATCACCCCGCTGGTGGCCAACACCACCGACAAGATCGACGGCGACGCGATCCCGGGCGACGATACCTACGGCGTGGTCAAGTTCAATGGCGGCGAGGAAGCCGCCATGCGCGAGCCGGACACCTCGGAGGAAGCCCTGGATCTGACGATGGATCTCAACGGCTTTACGCTGGACATGAGCGATCTGGGCGATGGCACCATTAAGCTGGACAATCAAAACCATGTGGTCAAAAACGGCGTGCTGTATACCTCCGCTGCCCAGGGCTCGGGCTATCAGGTCAGCAGCGGCAGTAGCCTGACGGTGGAAAACGCCATGCTCTATGCCCCGAAAAAGCAGACCTATGATGTGGAGGTGCAGGAGGGCGGCAAGCTGGCCGTGAACGGCCGGGTCGTGCTGGGCAAAGTGCATCTGTGCGGCCAGAATACTCTGGTGCAGGTGCTGGAAGGCACCAAGCTGCCGAAAACCAAGACCACCATCTGCGTGGACATTGACAGTCTGACTGGCAACGGCCAGCGAAAGATCCTGGACATTGCCGAGGGCCTGGACGGCAACGAGATGCGCAGCAATGTCATCCTGCAGGACGCTTCCACCCGGGCGAATATGCTCAATGCCTGGTTCCTGGGTACGGACGGTCGCATTTATGAAAAGGTCGCCGCGCTGGTGACCAGCCTGTCCGCCGACCCGGAAGAGGCGCTCGTCAGCCAGGAACAGGAAGATCGCTGGGTGGACGGTTACCCCATTTACTGGGAGTACGCAAGTGAGTACGGCTACAATTCCGACCTGAACACGATTCACCTCAACGCCACCTTGATCGGCGCGGACGCCGATCAGATCGGCGCGGTTGGAACAGTTGAATTCGTTGTGACCAGCGGCGGACGCCGCGTGTTCACCACCCCGGCCCAGAGAAACGGCGACACCTTCCGTGCGGAATTCCACGCGCTGGCAAATCTGCGCACGGGTACGGATTACCAGATCACGGCCACCTGGCGGGGCGAGGGCGAATACGCCCCCCGCTACGCCAGCTATTGGAACAATAACTATGTCACCGGCACAGAAGGCTACAACGACCAACTGGGCGTGAACGGCACCACCGTCAGCGGCCGGGATCTGCTGATCGTGAATAAGAAGAGCTTGGAAAGCGACGATATCTCCATTTCCGTGAGCAACAAGACCGCCGAGTACATCGGCCCCGCAGGCGCGAAGCAGGGCTACACCAGCTGGGCGAACATCACCGTGAACGACGCCACGACCGACAGCCTGCTGGTCTATGGTAAGGACTATTTGCAGATGTACCGCCTGCTGACCACGGAGGAAACCGACGAATACGCCGGTGAAGTGGACGGCGTGAAGTATTACTACGCCGAAAACGGCTATCGCCGTGCGGACGGCACCGGCGACGGCAGCGGCTATGAAGTCAAAAACGCCAAAAACATCAACGGCGCGGATGTGGGTCTGTACTCCGTGGAACTGGTCGCCGTGGATGACAGTGAAAACTACACCGATCTTTCCGGCTGGAAGGGTGCGCTGTTTGAGATCAAGCCCTATACCGGCTCCCTGTATCTGACCGTGCCGAACCACATTCTGGCAAGCAACGCCAGCGGGGAAGCGGAATTCCAGGCGGCCATCGAAAAGGAACTGACGGCGTTGTCCATTACCGTCACCGACCAGTATGGCAACAAGCTGGATCTGGCGGGCTGCCAGCTGGACTTCAAGTCCATCAGCGGCGGCGCAAGCCGGAATGACGCGGGCTGGCCGAAGAGCGAGGGTCTGTACAATGTGAGCGTTGTTTCCAGCGGCAAGCACAGCGAAGGCACCCTGAAGCTGGACGGTATCACCGACCAGAACGACAGCAACTACGCCGACTACTGCGTGGGATATAACGCCATGCTCCTGACGGCGCAGCCGCTGAATGTGTTCCTGGTACCTAATATTCTGACTGTGCCTTACACCGGCGAGGTCTACACCGACAGCAAGATCAAGGCGCTGGACGGCGTGGAATCCGGCGGCTATACCGTTTGGGTCTGTGCAGTCAACGACGAGGGGCAGCCCATTGACGAAAGTGGCAATGCCCTCCCGAACAACAAAGATATTCCGACGCAGGGCAAGGATCGCAAGCAGCTTTCCGTTGGGGAGTACCGTCTGGAGATCGGTACCGCCCAGCACATCCCGCAGGCGACCGGCAGCTACACCATGTTCGTCACCGATGGCAGCGGCAAATACCGGGGCGTGGGCTATCTGAACATCTCCGGCGCGGAGATCACCACCGCCGGACTGACGCCGTCTTACGAGACCTATACCGGCGAGAACCACAGCCCGGTGCTGGAGGTCAGAAACAGCAAAAACGGCCTCTTGACCAACACCAAGGATTACACCGTTGCCGTCAAGGACAGCACCGGAGCCACGATCGTTGCGCCGGTGAACAAGGGCACCTATACCTATATCATCAACGGCATCCATAACTATGTCAGCACCGCCGACAGGGAACTGACCTACTATGTGCGCGCCAAGAATATCCAGGAGGGCGACACCCACGGCGCCGGTGAGGTCACGCTGGAAGCCACCCAGGATATTGTCCTGATGGGCAACGAAGCGGTAACGCCCATCTTCCGCCTGTACTATAACGGTATGGTTCTGGAGGAAGGCTCCGGCGAGGATTACACCTATGTCATTTATAAGGCGGGTACCGAGGTGTCCGTTGGCGAATCCGTCAGCGAACCCGGCGAGTACACCGTCCGGGTCAGCGGCGTAAACAACTACATGGGCGTTCGGGAGTTCCCCCTCCATGTCTATGGCGGGGCGGAGACCACCGGTGCGCTGACCGTGACCAACGCCGACAGCTACATCTACCACGCCGGCAACTTTGACAGCTATGACTGGATCAACAGCATCGAGCTGAGCTATCAGGGCAAGCCCGTGGATATCAGCAAGTGCGAGAGCAGCCTTTTCCGGGATATCGCCGGCACGAATGCGGTGTCTGAAGATACCATTCTGGACGCGGGAATGTACTTTGTAAAGGTCACCATCACCGATGCGGAGGAAAAGGAACGCCTGGGTCTGGATGCGGACGAGGAAGTCTATGGTCTGAGCACCATGTACATCTGGGCAAGCCCGGTCACGGTCTCCCCGGTCAACGAGAGCAAGACCTATGGCGAAAAGGATCCAGTGCTGACAGAATATACCACCGACCTGCTGGAGGCTAAGGACGCGGCGCAGGACACCATCACCAACGGCTTCTATACCCGCGATAAGGGCTACATCAGCGGCAGCTTCACCCGGGAACAGGGCGAGGATGTGGTTTCCGGCGGCTACCCCTACAGCCTGGGCAGCTTCAGCGCCGGCCCCAACTACCGCCTGACGGTGGACAGCACCCGCCGCTTTACCATCGAAGCAAAGGATGTTGCCGACCAGAACAGCGTTATTATTGATTCCGAGAGCGCCATGCCCTATACCGGCTATGGCCTGTCCCCGGTGGACAGCGTCCGCTATGATGCGCAGCTGGGCAGCTATCAGCTGGTATTCGGCGCCCACTATGAGGAAGATTACGAGGGCTGGGTTCCCTGTGGCAATCACCCCGAGGGCGAGGAGTGCAGCCCCAAGACCTGCAAGGACGGCACCTGGGAGGCCATGAGCGTCACGCCTGTGGATGTGGGCTGGTACCGCCTGACCGTCAATGGCGGCGGTAAGGGTACCAACGACAACTACACCGGCACCCGCCAGCTGGTCTATCAGATCGCCGTTACCGGCGGCACGCTGGAAATGGCCGTGATGGGCGAGGCCACCCACACCTATAAGGCGGCGGCCTATACCCCCAGCGTGGAGGTGCGCCGCAGCGGCTTCTCCCTGCCCACGGACAGCTATAAGATGACCTACAGCTTTGCCCCCGCCGATGGCTCCGCCACGAAAACGGCGGAATTTGTCCCCGGCGAGACGAAGTTTACCAACGCCGGCGTGTACACCATTTATGCCGTCGGCACCGGCAACTATGCCGGCTCCACCGGTGAGACGAAGTTCACCATCCTGCCCAAGGATCTGGCCGCCGATGACACAGCGGACAGCACCCAGGCGGTGAGCATCACCGTGGATGCAGACCACTTTACCTATGACGGCAATCCCAAGGAGGCTGCCGTCAAGGCCGAGTACAGCGGCGTGGACAAGAAAACGCCGAACACCCTGACCCAGGGCACGGATTACAGCCTGAGCTATTCCAACCATGTTAACGCAGGCGACAAGACCGCAAAGGTGACCATCCGCGGCCAGGGCAACTATACCGGCACCCGGGAGGTGTCCTACTCCATCGCGGTCAAGCCGGTGCAGGTGGCCGTGGGCAACGCCACAAAGACCTATGGCGATCTGGATCCCACCTATACTTATAAAGTATATGACGCGGATGACAAGGAGATGACCGGCGTGCTGCTGACCGGCAGCATCGAGCGCGAAGCGGGCGAGGATGTCGGCGAATACGACCTGACTGTCGGTTCTCTGGCCTCCGGTAAGAACTTCTCTGTCAGCCTGAAGGATGAACAGAAGCTGACCATCACGCCGAAGGCCATCGGCACGGACGATCTGGCCGCGGCGGCAAAGATCAGCGTGACTATGCCGGCGGCTGTGATGACCAAGGGCAATCTGCCCACGGTGCGCCTGACCTATTGGGCGGGCATCGGCACCATGACGCTGACAGAGGGTAAGGACTTCACCGTTACCTATTACACCAAGGACGGCAACGAGATCACCGAAGTACCCGATGCGGGAACGGAGTGCTATGCGCTGATCACCGCCGAAGACGGCGGCAACTATACCGGCCAGATCCGGCAGAGCTTCCAGGTCGTGGACGAGGGCAGCCTGATGACCATCACGGCAGATCCCGCTGTCATGACCTATAACGGCCAGACCGGCCAGACCGTTACCCTGACTGCCATGCTGGGCAATACGGATGTTACCGCAGACACTGCCTTTATCGTGAGAGGCATTTCCACAGATGGCAATACCATTTCCGTTACCGTGACCGCCGACAAGAAATTTGTCGCCACGACGGCGGGCATCTATCTGGTGGAGGCCGCCGGCCATACCGGCAGCGGTGAGTCCGCCAAGACCACCTTCGGCACCGCCACAGTGGTGGTGCAGCCCAAGGACATTTCCCAAAAGGATATGACCGCCGGCGAACTCACCGGCGTTTATGGCTACACCGGCCAGAGCGTGGAAATTCCCCAGGAGGAGCTGAACGCGCTCCTGTCCTGGAACGGAGAGCAGCTGACGCTGGGTAAGGATTTTGTCGTCAGCTATTCCAACAGTGTGGAGCCGGGCAAGGCGACCCTGATCATGCACGGTAAGGGCAACTACACCGGCAGCAGAGAATTTACCTTTACCATCGGCGAGACCCGCTATTCCCTGAGCTACCACGGCAACGGCAACACCGGCGGCACCGTCCCGGTGGACAGCGCCCTGTATGAAAACGGCGCGACCGCCCTGGCCGCAGCGGGCGACAGCATGAGCCGCAGCGACGGTAGCCTGTTCTATGGCTGGAGCGAGGAGCAGATCACGGGCGTTGTTACCAGCCGCCAGCAGCTGACAGGCAACTGGTACAAGGCAGGCCAGCTCATCACCATGACGGGCAACATGAACCTGTACGCCATCTGGGCGGCGGACGAAAACGGCAACAAAACGCCGGACTTCGACGAGGGCCGCTACACCGTGACCTATATCTCCACCAACTACACCGGCGCCATGCCCGAGGACAAGAACAGCTACATCCCCGGCAGCGTTGTCACCGCCCTCAGCGGTGAGACGCTGGTCACCCGCAGCGGCTATAAGCTGTTGGGCTGGACGCGGGAGGATGTGGACAAGACCCTGAACACCAGCAATGAGTATGTGGAGTATGTCTCCCAGATCATCCAGCAGGGTGGCACCTTCCTGATGGGAGAAGAAAATGTGACCCTGCACGCCGTTTGGGGTGTGGATAGCAACAACAACGGTAAGGAAGACTGGAAGGAAAACAACCAGTATGTCCTGATCTATGACGCCAACGGCGGCAGCGGCGAAAATCTGCCCGCCCCCGCCATTCTGGAGGCCGGCGTGCAGTCCACGCAGATTTCCGATGTCCGCCTGACGCGGGAGGGCTTTGTCCAGATCGGCTGGACGACCAACCGTGGCGGCAACAGCGCCCCCGGCGTCGTGACCGAAAAGGGTCAGCTGGATATAAACAACGGCATCCTGACACTGGGCGGCGTCCAGTATACCTATTGCAGCTGGGGCGATACCTATGGCTTTACCCCCAGCGACAACCCGGCCATCATCTATGCCCTGTGGGCAAAGGATGCCAACAACAACGGCAAGCCGGACTATGAGGAAGAACCGGTCAGCCTCACCTATGCAAGCGTTGCAGAAGATGTGACGGCAGACGATCTGCCCGAAACCGTCACCGGGATCCTGCCCGGCGCCAGCCTTGCGCTGGCCGGCGCCCCCACCGGCACGCTGGATGGCGGCAAGCAGGCCGTGTTCCTGGGATGGACGGAAAAGAAGACCGCCGCCCAAACGGTCTATGCCCGGGGCAAGACCTGCGGCAGCCTGGTCGGCGATCCCTACACCGTGGGCGAGCAGGATGTGACCCTGTATGCGGTCTGGGGCGCGGCGGATTATAACGCCGGAGAATTTGCGATTACTGTCACCGCCGGTACCGGCGGCAGCGCGGCAAGCGACAAGACAAGCGTCATCGCCGGCGAAAGCGCCGTTATTACCATCACACCCAGCCGGGGCTATGTGCTGGATACGGTCTATGTCAACGGCGAGGACAAGACCGCTTCCGTTGCGGACGGCAAGCTGAAGCTTTCCGACATTCAGGGCGACCAGCTGGTCAGCGTCTCCTTTAAGCGCGCCAGCTTCACCGCCCAGCAGCCTGCTGCCGTGACCTACACCGGCGCAAAGCAGGAGCCCACCCTGACGGTGCAGGATGTGCTTACCGGCGCGGCGCTGCCCCAGAGCAGCTACACCGCCGCCGCTTCCTACAACGGCGCGGCGGCTGTGGACTTCGCGGCAGCGGAGTTTACCAATGCCGGCAGCTATGAGATCACCATCACCGGTACCGGGGACTATGCCGGCACCGAGACCCGCGTGACCTATGTCATCCAGCCCAAGAACATCGCCGATGCCGATGTTGTGCTGAAAGACATTGCAAACCAGATCTTCACCGGCAAGGCGGTCACGCCGGAGCCGGAACTGACCTACAACGGCATGACCCTTGTTAAGGGTACGGACTTTGGCGTTTCTTATTATGATAATGTACAGGCCGGCGAAGCCAGTCTGGTCATCGCCGGTAAGGGCAACTATACCGGCAGCGTTACCAAGACCTTTAACATCCTGGCGAAGGATATAAGCGCCGGGGAGCTGCAGGTGGAGGGACTGACAGATGTGACCTACACCGGTGAGCAGCAGAAGCAGAAGTCTACCGTCAAGTTCGGCGAGACCGTCCTGACCGAGGGCAGAGATTACAGCCTCAGCTACAGCGCGGATACCGTCAACGCAGGGGAGGTCACCGTGACCGTGACCGGTCAGGGCAACTACACCGGCACCCAGGAGACCCGTTACCAGATCCTGCCCAAGAACATTGCGGATGCGGATGTGAGCGCGGAGGAGATCGGCGACCAGACCTACACCGGAAAGGCCATCTGCCCGGTTCCCGGCGTCAGCTACACGAACCCCAACGGCCTGCCCCTGAAGCTGCGGGCAGACGCCAGCTTCACCGTTGCCTACTACGCAGCGGACGACACAGCGCGAACCACGCCTGTGGAGCCCAAGCAGGCAGGCAGCTATGTGGCGGTGCTGACCGGCCAGGGCAACTACACCGGCACCCGGGAGCTGTCCTTTACGATCCAGGCCGCCGCGGCGGGACTGAAGACCAACAGCCCCGTGGAGAAGCCCTATCGCGGTACGGCCTATGACCTGACCGCCCTGATCCAGGTCAAGAGCGGCGAGGAGACCCTGACCTACGGCAAGGACTACAGCCTGAGCCTCACGGAGGTGACGGATGTGGGCAGCTACACGGTGGAAGTGACTGGCCAGGGCAACTATGCCGGCAGCAGTGTCCAGGTGACCGTAACGGTCAAGCCTGCGGCACTGGATACGGTGGAGACCGGGGATACAAATCTGAGTTACACCGGCAAGGCGCAGGCGCCGGAGATCACCAAGGTCACCGCCGCAGGCGTGGAAGCCGCCCTGACAGAGGGCGAGGATTACACCGTCAGCTATAAGGACGCCGAGGGCAATGTCCGCGACAGCGCCCCCAAGGCCTCCGGCAGCTATACCATGATCATCACCGGTAAGGGTAACTATACCGGCAGCAAGGAGATCGGCTTTACCATCTCCGCCAATGAGCTGCAGGCAGGCACAGTGGCAGATAAGGTGTACGACGGCATGCCGTACCAGCCCACTGTGGAGGTCAAGGATCAGACAAGCGACGCGGTGCTGACCAACATTACCGACTACCGCCTGAGCTATACGGGCGATACGGTCAATGCCGGTACCGTGACCATCCAGATCACCGGCGTGGGCAACTATGCCGGTAAAGAGGGAAGCGCCAGCTACCGGATCCAGCCGAAGGCCTTGGACAACAGCCAGGCAGACAGCGGCACGATCCGGGTGGAGGTTGCCGAGGCAAGCTACACCGGCAAGGCGCAGGAGCCCAAGGTGACCGTGAGCTACCAGACGGCAGACGGCAGAACGCTGCTGCTGCAGGCCGGCACGGATTACGAGCTGGAGTACAGCGACAACACCAACGCCGGCACCGGCAAGGTGCAGATCACCGGTAAGGGCAACTACAGCGAGAGCATTACTGAGACATTCACCATCCGCCCGGCGGAGGGCAAGAACCTGACCGTGGAGGCTGCGCCTGCTTCGAGCCTGTATAACGGCGCGGAGCAGACCCCGACCGTCACCGTCAAGGACGAGAAGACCGCCCTGACGGAGGGTAAGGATTACGAGATCAGCTACACCGCCGTGAGCGGCAAGCTGGGCGAGAACGGCAAGCCGCTGGCAGCGGGAACCTACACGGTGACCGTGACCGGCCTGGGCAACTACGAGGGCTTTGCCGGCACCGCCAGCTATACCATCCAGGCGATCGCCTTTGGCGATGTGACCTTGGAGGGCGAGTTCACCTACGACGGCACGGAGAAGAACGCCGCCGTCACCGTCAAGGGTCTCAACGACGAGATCCTGACAGAGGGCGTGGATTACGAGCTGGAGTACAGCGGCAATATCAATGCCGGCACCGCCATGGTGAAGGTCATCGGCAAGGGCAACTACGCCAGCACGGCGCTCAAGCCCTACGAGATCCAGCCTGCGGTTTTGACCATCGTTCCCGAGAATACGGAAAAGACCTACGGCGATGCGGACGGTGAGCTGACTTATGCAGTCACCGGCCAGCCCGCCAAGGGCGCGAAGCCGGCCATCACCGGGGCGCTGAGCCGTAAGGCCGGCGAGACGGTGGGCGCGTACGACTTCGTGTGCGATACCCTCCACGAGACCAGCGGCAACTACACGCTGGAGCTGGAGAAAGACAGCAAGTTCACCATCGCGCCCAAGTCCATCGGCGACGGGGAGGACTCCGACGAGAAGATCCTCGAGAGCGTGACGAAGGACGGCGTGATTGTGGGCTACACGGGACAGGCCTATGACCAGTCCCCGGCGCTGCTGTATCAGGCAGCCCAGGGCAGCCTGCTGCTGAGCAAGGGCACGGACTACGAGCTGCGCTTTGCGGATGCAGACGGCGAGGCAGTGGCCGAGGCCAAGGCAGTGGGAACCTACACGGTGACCGTCACCGGTATCGGCAACTACAAGGGCAGCTTCGTCTTCACCCTGACCATCACGGAGAGCGTGCTGGGCGTGGAGATCCAGGGCGGCAACCAGGTTACCTACAACGGCGAGGATCAGAAGCCCACCCTGGGCGATCAACCCGGCCAGGTGCAGGTCACCGGCGTGGACGGCGCCCCGGCCAATGTCCAGATCACCTACTATGACGCGGACGGCGAGGAAGTGACGGAGATCGTCAACGCCGGCCGCTACACGCTGGAGGTGCGCGCGGACAACTACCAGACCAGTGCCAAGCTGGACTTTGTGGTGCTGCCCAAGCAGCTGGAGGACAGCATGGTCAGTACCCCCGCAGACGCGGCCTATACCGGCAGCAGCCAGCAGCCGGAGGTGACCGTGCAGGATACCGCCCCGGCGGTCGTCACGGAGGCTGACTACACCGTCAGCTATGGCGAGAACACCCAGGTGGGCGCCGCCACCGTGACCGTCACCGGCCAGGGCAACTATACCGGCAGTGTCACCAAGACCTTTAATATCCTGGCGAAGGAACTGGCCGGAGACGAGGCAGAAATGAGCCAGCTGCCGGATGTGGAGTACAACGGCATGGCACAGCTGCAGAAGCCGACCGTCACCCTGCGGCGCGGCGAGGAGGAAGTGTCCCTGATTGAGGGCGTGGACTACCGCCTTGCCTACGCGGGCGACACGGTCAATGTTACCGAGGACGGCGTGACCGTCACGGTCATCGGCATGGGTAACTACAGCGGAGAGCTGGCCGCGGACAGCTATCGGATCACCCCCCGGGAGATCCAAAAAGGCTGGATCACGGTAACGCCCGACAGCCTGACCCATACCGGCAGCGCCCTGACCCCGGCGGTGACCGTTAAGGACGGCCAGGTGCAGCTGGTGGAAGGTGTGGATTACGAGCTGACCTATGCCGACAACACCGGCAAGGGACGGGCCACCGTGACTGTGACCGGTAAGGGCAACTACACCGGTACGCCGGAGCGGCACTTTACCATCACGGAAAACGCAAGCAGCCTGACCGTTACGGTGCAGCCGGACGACACCGTGACCTACAACGGCAAGGATCAGAAGCCGGCGCTGCAGGTCAAGTCCGGCAGCAGAGATGTGACCTACACCGCCACCTACTCCTACAACGGCGAGGAAAAGGGGGAATTCACCCCGGACAGCGCCTTTGTGGCGGCCGGCGTGTATGTGATCCGGGTGGCCGGTACCGGCGACTATGAGGGCGCAAAGGGCAGTGTGGTCTTTACCATCCGCCCTGCCGTCTTTACCGCCGGAGAGATCGACCAGCAGGATTACACCGGCGCGGCGCTGACGCCCAAGCCCACCGTGAAGCACGGCGACACCGTGCTGGAGGAGGGCACGGACTATGTCCTGTCCTATCGGGACAATGTGGCCGTGGGTACGGCGACCGTGACTGTTACCGGTATGGGCAACTATGCCGGCTGCATCCGGACGGTGGAATTCGCCATCACCGGAGAGAACAGCCTGTTTACCGTCATCTATGACGGCAACGGCAGCACCGGCGGCGAGGTGCCCAGTGATACGGACTCCCACTACAAGGGCAGCACCGTGACCATCCTAGCCGGGGTTCCCACGCGGGAGAACGCCGTGTTCCTGGGCTGGGTGCCTGATACCGCCCCGGCGGAGATCGTGGACAGCAAGGAAGCCCAGGCGGCTTACACAACCCTGTATCGCGCCGGCGGCAGCTTTGTCATCACGGCAAACACCAAGCTGTATGCCCTGTGGGCAAAGGATGCCGACAACAACGGCAGACCCGACTATGCCGAAACGCCGGAGATCACCGCAAGCGCCGGCGTCGGCGGCAGCATCAGCCCCGACGGCAAGACCGGCTACACCTGGGGACAGGAAAAGGTTATCTATACCATCCGCGCCGACAAGGGCTATAGCTTCAGCGGCGTTACGGTGGACGGCAAGGCCGTTGCCGTGAGCACCGAAAAGGAGCCCACTGCCTTGGTCAAGAACGGCGACACCTATACCTACACCTTTGACACCGTGACAGAGGATCATGTGATCCTGGCCACCTTCCGCGCCAACAGCGGCGGTGGTGGCGGCGGCACGGTCGTGGTGCCGGATGAGAAGCCCCGTCCCAAGCCCAATCCGGATATGCCGGAGCTGGTCACAGACGACCACTTCGCCTATATCCAGGGCACGCCGGAGGGCAACTTCGAGCCTAACGGGGAGATCTCCCGCGCAGAGGTCGCCACCATCCTGACCCGCCTGATCTGCGGCGGACTGGAGGTTCCCGGCGGCAAGACCAGCAGCTTCACGGATGTATCCGCCGACGCCTGGTACTATGACGCGGTGGCCTATCTGGAGCAGTACAAGCTCATCCAGGGCGTGGGCGACGGCCGCTTTGAGCCGGAGCGCTCCATCACCCGCGCGGAGTTTGCCGCGATGATGATGCGCTTCTTCGTGGTGGAGAAGTACCAGGGCGATCCCATCTTCTCGGATGTGGACAGCGACTACTGGGCCTATGACTACATCAACGAGGCGCACGCCTATGGCTTTGTGTTGGGCTATACCGACGGCAGCTTCGGCCCCGAGCAGAAGATCCGCCGCGCCGAGGCCGTGACCCTGGTCAACCGCGTGCTGGAGCGCGAGGCCGATAAGGACTACATCCAGGCGCATAAGGATCAGATGGTCACCTATGCCGACACCCCGGAGACCCACTGGGCCTACTACGCGATCCTGGAGGCTTCCAACGCCCACGACTTCCGTTATAACAAAAATGACGAGGTGTGGAAAAACCTGCGCAAGTAAGCAGAAACGGCAGAAGCCCCAAAACCGATTCCCCCGTATGGCTGCGGCCATACGGGGGAATTTCAGCTTGTCAAAAAAGTCTGAGACTTTTTTGACTTCTCTTATCCGCCGAGTATTTTGGCACAGCCAAAATACTGTGGGAAAGCCCAGAAAATGGCTTTCCGCGGCGGTTTATCTCATTGAGGTGGGTCTTGACCCCCTCAAACTCCCCCGCTGCTGCGAAAGTCGTTGCCGGCTACCGGTTTTTTTGTCAGTCTTGCCTCCCTTGCATGGCTGCGGCCATGCGGGGGAATTTTTCGTCTGTCTCCGGGCGAATGTAAAGTTTTGTAAAATTTGCGCCCGGGCTATGGAACTGGACGGCGGGACATGATATAGTAAACACAACAAGGAATTTTACAGGAGGGCGGTTGTATCATGGAGATGCTGCGCACGCTGGATTTTAACGAGAAAAAAGGCTTTATCTGCGATATGGACGGTGTGATCTATCACGGCAACCGGATTCTGCCCGGCGTGCCGGAGTTCATCCAATGGCTCCAGGAGGAGGAAAAGGAATACCTGTTCCTGACCAACAACAGCGGCTATACCCCCCGGGAGCTGCACCAGAAGCTGGCGCGGATGGGGCTGGAGGTGCCCCAGGAGCGCTTTTATACCAGCGCCCTGGCAACGGCGGCCTTCCTGCGGGAGCAGGCGCCGGGCTGCTCGGTGTTCGCCATTGGGGAAGCGGGGCTGCTCAACGCCCTGTATGACGCGGGCATTACCATGAACGATGTGAACCCGGACTATGTGGTGGTGGGCGAGGGGCGCTCTTATTCGCTGGACACCCTGACCAAGGCCACCAATCTGGTCATGGGCGGGGCCAAGCTTATCGGGGCGAACTCCGATGTATCTGGTCCCATCGAAAACGGTATTGCCCCGGCCTGCCGGGCGCTGGTGGCGCCTATCGAAATGGCGACAGGCAAGCAGGCCTATTTCTGTGGCAAGCCCAATCCTCTGATGATGCGCACCGGCCTGCGCCTGCTGCAGTGCCACTCGGCGGAGGCCGTGATGGTGGGCGATCGGATGGATACGGATATCATCTCCGGGCTGGAAAGCGGTATGTCCACGGTGCTGGTGCTCTCCGGTGTGTCCACCCGGGCGACGGTGGAGACCTATGCCTATCGTCCCAGCGCGGTGCTCTCCGGCGTGGGAGAGATCGCCGCCCTCGCCCGTGCGGCAAAGGAACAATAAAAGGCATGAAAAAAGCCCTTCCCCGATGCGAACCGGGGAAGGGCTTTTTGCTTGCGGAGATCATTGCCGAATTTCCTGCAGCAGCTCCTCGGCGGAAACGCCGAACAGCTTGGCCAGCGCCAGCAGGTTGGAAGTGCTGGGGTCCGATGCGCCGCTTTCCCATTTGGAAACCGCCTGCCGGCTCACGCCCAGCCGCTCCGCAACGAATTCCTGGGTCATGTGACAGGCCACCCGGTGACGCTTGAGCACCTCGCCCAGGTTTTTTGCCGTTTCTTTCTTTTCGCTTCGCACCGGCTCTGCCCGGAGATATTTTCGCAGCGCCCGGATCAGCAGATAGACCAGATACGCCAAAACCGCCAAAATGAGCAGGGCGAGAATGCAATACCCAATGGAAATAACCATTCCCAAAGCCTCCTTTCCCGATCGTTGAGGCCAATATAGCAAAAAATTTGCGGTTGCGCCAGCAACTATCGCGCAACTTTCGGGCTTTTCGGAATTTTTTTAGGGAGAGCTGTGCGCGATGAAAAGACAAGTGTGCGCTGTGAGAGGGGAGCAGAAAAAGGAAGTCTTTTACGCAACAGGAAGAGCCTTTTCGGGGGCAAAAAGGCGTTCATCTCATACTTTGGTATGATTTACATTTTCGGAAGAGTGTTATAAGATGAGGACGAAATAAAAAAACCTGGGGAAATATGTCGAAAAACGGGATGTTTTCCAAGCATATGACAAAAAACGGAAAGAGAAAGCCGGCTTCGCGGCGGAAAAGGAGGGAAGTCCGTGCCGGAAAGTATTATTATCAAGCCCTGGGTGGCCAGGCAATTTGAAAAATTCATGCTCCATGGCAGAGTGCTGTTTCTCAGCGCGCCCTGCGGCTTTGGCAAAAGCGCGGTGGCGAACGCCCTGCTGGATGGCCGACGCGTACTCCGGATAGAGGCGGAAACGGCGGACTTTTCCTGTGCGCTGCCGGAGCGGGGCTGGGATGTGCTGCTGATCGACGATTTCCAGTGCATGCCGGAGGAGGGAAACTGGCAGGCGCTGTGCGAGCGCATCCGCACGGATACCCGGCGGCGCTTTGTGTTCCTGTCCCGGGGCGTGCCGCCCGGATATCTGATGGCCTTTCAATACGCGGGGCTGATGACCGTTCTGTCGGCGGACGATCTGCTGTTTGACCGGGAGGATATCCGCAATCTGTTCCGCGCCTGCGAGGTGGCGGTCACGGAAAGCGAGCTGAGCGGGATCCTGAAGGAGTCCATCGGCTATCCTCTGGGCGTGGCGATCACGATCCAGAACATGGCCGGCGGCCGGCCTTTCAGTCCGGAGATCGTGACCCAGTCCTTCCGCCAGGTGTTTCTGTACTTTGAAACGGCGATCTATCAGCGCTTTGAGCTGTCCGTGCGGCGCTTTTTGCTGGAGCTTGCGCCCTTTGAGACCTTTGATCTGGAAATGGCGCGGGTGGTCAGCGGCGATCCCCACGCCGGGGAGCTGCTGGACTGGCTCCAGCGCAAGACCACCATGCTCCGCTATGACGGGGTGCAGCGCTTTCACTTCTGGCCGCAGTTCCGTGCCTTTCTGCTTTGGGAAATGGAGCGGGAGTACACCGAGGAAAAGCGCCGGGCGCTGTTTGGCCGGGGCGGATTATATTACGAGTTAAAAGAGGATTACCCTCATGCGCTGGAGTGCTACACCCGCAGCGGCGACCACTCCAAGGTTTCCGAGCTGCTGGTGCGCAGCGCGGAGCTGCACCCGGGCATGGGACATTACAGCGAGATGGAGAAATACTACCGCGCCCTGCCGGAGGCGGAAATTCTGGCCTCCCCCTCGCTGATGCAAAGCATGAGTATGCTCTGTGCTCTGGAGATGGACTATGAAGGCTCCGAGCGCTGGTATGGGCATTTGCAGGCCTTTGCCCGGCGCTGCGGCAGGCAGGACGCCGCCGGAAAACAGGCGCGCAGCCGTCTGGCCTGGCTGGATATCTCCCTGCCCCAGCGGGGGGTGGAGGGATTAACGGAGACCATTCCCGCCGTGTTCCGCCTGCTGACCAATAAGGAGGTGGCGCTGCCGCCCTTTTCCGTGACCAGCGGCCTGCCCAGCATTATGAACGGCGGCAAGGACTTTTCCGCCTGGAGCAAGATAGACGATCTGCTCTACCAGACCATCCGCCATCCGGTGGAGGCGGTTTTGGGACGGGACGGCGTGGGCTTGCCCGGCTGCGCCATTGCCGAGAGCAAGTTTGAAAAGGGCGAGGATATCTCCGGCAGAATGCTCTCTCTGGTGCCGCTGATGCATGAAATCCGCCAGCGGGGCACGCCGGATATTGAATTCGCGGTCAATGGGCTGTTTGCCCGCAGTCAACTGGCGGCCAGCCAGCCGGAGGACGCCCGCCGGACGATTTTGGCGCTGCGGGAACGCTTTGCCGCATCCGGCCAGACCCGCTTTTTGCCCAATATGGACGCCATGCTCTGTCGGGTGGCGCTGCACATGGACGATCTGGACGCGGCGGACGCCTGGTACCGGGCAAAAGCCCCCCGGGATCCCATGCATCTGGATGTGATGAAGCGCTACCAATACCTGACCCAGGCCATGGTAGAGCTGGCAAACGGCAAGCCGGACACGGCGCTGATGACCCTTTCGCCCCTGGCGCTGTATTGCGAAAGCTGCGCCCGGCATATTGACGGCATCCATGTGCAGGTGCTGTCGGCCATTGCCCTGTACCAGAAAAAAGAACCGGCCTGGCGGGAGCCGCTGCGCCGGGCGCTGGACACCGCGGCGGAATACCAGTTTATCCGCACCGTCAGTATGTACGGCACGGCGATTCTGCCCCTGCTGGAGGCGCTGGAGCGCCCGGACAACAGCCGCTGGTACAAGCGCCTTTTGGCGGATGTCCGCGCCCAGGCGGCCTTTTACCCCGGCTTCTTGCAGCCGCCCCTTGCCCCCGGCGAGACGCTGACGGCAACGGAGCTGCAAATTCTGCACCTGATCTGTGCGGACAGGAGCAATGCCGAGATCGCCCGGATCATGGATGTCAAGCTGCCCACGGTCAAGACCCATGTCAGCCACATTCTGGAAAAGCTGGGGGTCAACCAGCGCAGCAAGGCCAGAACCGCCGCGAAAAAGCTGCGGCTGATCTCTGACGAGGAAACAAGCGGCAAGCTGTCGAGAAGATAAGAGAGAACAAGCAAGGAGGAGACCCATGAAAAAAAGAATTGGGAGTCTGTGCCTGTGCCTGGCGCTTTGCCTGAGCCTGCTGCCCACCGTGGCGCTGGCGGAGGAAGAGCCGCACTATGTGGCGCAGATGGGAGACACAAAGTACGAGACCCTGCAAGATGCTCTGGACGAGGGGGAAGACGCCACCATCACATTGCTGGACAATGTGACGGAGGATGAGATCATAAGCTATTCAGCACTGACGATCGACATGGCCGGATATACCATCACCGGAGCGGTGGAGGTCTATGGTGCCTTAACATTGCAAAATGGCACCATTGTCGGCAATGTAAAGGTGGATTGTTCGGAAGAGGCCTTTCGCATGACCGCCCCGGCGGATGCAGAAGCGGCCATTACAGGCAGCCTGACCCTTACCCAGGGCGCTGCCACCGTCAGCGGCGGGAAGGTCGGCGTGAAAGGCAGCCTGCAGGTCGACACCGACGATGCCGTGTCGATTTCCGGCTCCGAGAAAGCAGTGGAGCTGCGCGCGGCGGCCACCGGCAGCACACTGTATGGCGCGGCTTCCGAAGACGATGCGGCAACGACCGTCACCTTTGCCGATGATACCTATTATGTAGGCGACGCGGTGGCCAAAAAGCTCACCAATGTGGGCAGCGGGGAGACCCCGCCCGCCCCGACCCTGCGCCTTACGCCGGAAACGGCGGAGATCTGCGCCGGCCAGTCCGCGCGCTTTACCGTGAGCTATGACGGCACGGACGCACTCAATGCGTATATACAAAATAACGCATTAGACGAGCGCATTGACGCAGCGGTGGAGCCGGGAACGGCGGAGCACGAGTACATTGTCACCGTGACCACCACGGCGGATCTCGATGCAGGCGTCTATACGCTGTATGTGCACCCGGTCGGGAACACGCTCCTGAATGCCTCGGCGAAGGTCACCGTGCAGGCGGCGGTTGCCCAGGACGATGCGGGCAATTTCTATGCCGACATCAAAAGCGCCATCAAAGACGCGCCGGACGGCAGCACCGTGACCGTGATCGCGGCGAAAAAACAGCTTCCGCTGTCGGACGGTATTTATGTGGACAAGACCCTGACCCTTGACCTGAACGGCCACAGCCTGGACGGATATGCGCTGAACATCGGCGGCTACAACCGCAGCGGCAAGCTGACGGTCAAGGACAGCAGCGGCGGCAGCGGCGCGATTGGCCTGGCCGTGCGGTCGGGCGGCGATGTGGAGTTCCGCGGCAGCACGGCAACGAGCTGCCTCCAGCTGGATGTATACGGCGGAAAGGTGCAGTTCTATGGCGGCAATATCCGGAGTTTTTACCTGCAGAACAATGTCAGCTATGCCGATCTCCTGCCGGAGGGCTACTGCTACTACAACTACAGCGGCAGCGGCTCCGATTTGGGAAGTCTGGTGGCCACTGAGGATGTACCCAATGCGGTAAGCATGGGGCGCTATCTGGCGGTGGCGGCCTGCCAGCACGATTTTGACTCTGATGGCAAGTGCACATTCTGCGGCGCACAGGCCGTGGCGACCCTGGGCAACCTGTTTTTCTACACCGATTTTCAGGAGGGCATCCATGCCGCGGTAGAGGATCCGAGCAGAAGCTTCTGCCTGCTGCAGGATATCACCGGCGACTATACCATTACTGCTCCCAGGGCGTTCTGCATTACCCTTGCGGATCATGCCATCCACGGTACCTTGACCGTAAAGAGCGGAACCGTGTCGTTTAACAGCATAAAGGTTGTGGGAGAAAATCAGTTCGAGTACGCCGGCGGCACCATCGACAAGGTGGTGGTCGAGGGCGCCGATGCAAAGCTCACCAGCAACAATGTGGGCGCGGTCATCGGAACTCTGACCGTAAGCGATGGAGCCACGCTGAAAAATGTGCTGGCAAGAGACGGAATCGGCTATAAGATCCATCCGGCCGATGGCAGCAGTTACTATTGGTACGACAGCGACTCCATACCGGAGGGAGACACCCTGCAAAATGTCAGCATAGAGAGCCTGCCCATCAACTATGCAGGTATGTGGATCAATAAAGTCTCCAGTTTGACCGGAACCATCGGAGAAGCCGCCGCAGGGGAGGAGCTGATCTTCCGCCGCAGCTGCAACACCACCGGCGCGGATGTCACATTTTATTTGCAGCCCATTGACGCAAGCGGCAAAAATGCCGGGGATCTGATCACCTGGAGCGGGGATGAGGTCACCTATGAGGAAATCGACACCAACTGGTACTACACCCATCGCCACAGCTTCGCAAAGCCCGGCATCTATTGGGTCTGGACAGTGGCCACCAAGGACAACTACACCAGCCAGAGCAGCAAACGGAAGCTGACGATCACCAAAAGCGCCCAGACTGGTACTCCGCCCGCGGCCATCGAGGGGCTGGTTTACAACGGCAAGGAGCAGGAGCTGATCACGGCGGGCGCGGCGGATACCGCCGGGCTGACCATGCAGTACCGGTTGTCTAAAACGGACGCCTATGCCGACAAAATCCCCACCGGGATCGTAGCTGGGACCTATACCGTTTACTATCGCATTCCGGAGGACGCGGATCACCTGGCGCTGGAGGGCTCCGTGACGGTCACGATCGCCAAGGCCACGCCGGAAATTGCCTGGAACGGCTATCCCCATGGAAAATTCTTCAATGGCAGCGCGTTCGCCCCGCCCACGGACGGTGAGATCCTGATTCACGACGGTAAGCGCGTGAAGCTGGATCTGTACGACCAGACCAGCTTCCGCTGGTATCCGGCCACCAAGAATGCGGACGACAGCTACACCAAAACCAGCGAGACTCCCCTGGATGGCGATCCCATCGACGCGGGAGCCTATATCATCGAGGCGACGATCTCCGCCACCGACAACACCAACGAAGCGGTTTGCACCCAGGGTTTGACCGTGGGCAAAAAGTCCGCCGATGCCGGCGAGACCCCGGTGAATGCCAGCGTGGACGCCTACCCTGCGGCAGCGGAGCGAAGCTATACGGTCGATTTGGCCGAGGTGACCCAGGGCGTGCGCCACGGCGGCGATCTGGCGGTCAACCGCTATGGCGTCAACTATACCTCCGACAGAGTGCAGTCCGCCACGGTGGTAAACGGCAAGCTGCGCATTACCATGAAACCGCTTTCCGACATCACCCCGCCGGCTCAGGGCGTGGCCACGGTCACCGTGGGGTTGAGCAGCAAAAACTATGAGCAGCTGCCGCTGATCGTCACGGTGAATGTGATAGCCAAGCAGGAGAAACCTCTGGCGGTCACCATGGAAAGCTGGACCTACGGCGAAACGGCGCAAAACCCGATGTTCACTACGCCGGAGGACAGCACAACGCAGGTCACCTACGCCACACGGGATGGCGGCAAGCTGGAAGCCCGACCCACGGACGCCGGGGACTACACCGTGACCGTCCGCTGCGAGACGGACACCGCGATCTATATCGGCACGGCGAACTTTTCCATCCTGCCCAAGACGGTGGTCATCGACACCGACCAGATCAGCCAGCTGAACCGGGACTATGACGGCAAAAAGACCGCCGTGACCGGCGTGAAAACAACGGCGGGCTACTCCGGCACGCTGGAGTATACCTGGTATCAGGGCGAGACGGCGCTGGGCAGCGGTGCGGACGCAGGGCCGGTCAATGCCGGCAGCTACACCCTGCGTATCACCGCGCCGGCAGCGCCCAACTATCAGGCGGCGGAAAAGGATGTCTCCTTTACCATCCGCCCCCGGACATTGGTTTGCACCATTCTCCAGCCCCAGAGCAAAATTTATGGCAACCCGAACCCCCGGGAGTATGAATACACCTTTAACAATGTGGTTTCCGGCCAGGTGCCGAAGCTGACCGGTCTGACCCGGAAAGTGGGCGAGACCGTGGGACAGTATCCGTTCATCACGGACAAGGCTGCGCTGGTGGACAACACGGAAACCGGCTTTCTGGCGGCAAACTACAGCCTGCAATTTGAAGGCGAGGCCTACTTTACCATTTACAAGGCCAAGCCGGTCTACACCGTGCCCCAGAACCTGACCGCCACCTATGGCGACACGCTGGCGCAGGTGCGCCTGCCCGAGGGCTGGACATGGCAGGACAGCAGCCAGTCCGTGGGCAGTGCGGGCGAGCACCAGTTCCCGGCGACCTTTACCCCCAGTGACACCCAGAACTATGAGACGGTGAAAGACATTTCGGTCACGGTAACCGTGAACAAGGCGCAATTTACCGCCGAGGTGACGGATGTTTCCGACTATACTTATGGCAACGCGCCGTTTACCCCCGGCGTTTCCCGCAATCCGGAAGCCGGAACGGTGCAGTATTATTACAGCACCGAAAACAGCAGCCGGAACGGCACGCTTTGGACGAGCGAGACCAGGCTGGATGCCGGCAGCTATTATCTGTACGCCGTGATCGGCGCAACGGAGAACTACGAGGCCTTTACCACAGCCCCGGCGGCATTCACAGTGAAGCCCAGAAGTCTGACCGCCACGGGGATCACCGTGCAGAGCAAGACCTATGACGGCACCGTTTCCGCCACGGTGAAAGACCGCGGCAGCCTTGCCGGGGTGGTGTCCGGCGATGATGTGAGCCTGACCATTGCCGCGGCCTTTATGGAGAAAGACGCGGGAGCGGATCGGCCGGTCGATCTGACGCTTGGCCTGCAGGGCGCGGCGGCGAAGAACTACACGCTGGATCGGGAAAGCTCTCAGACCCGGGCGCTGGCGAGCATCCACAGCAGGGAGGTCACCATTCAGGATGTGGAGATCCTGGAAAAGACCTATACCGGCAACCGCATGGCGCTCGTGGCCGGCGTGCGCTTTGCGGGGCTGGTAGACGGAGAGCAGCTGACCCGGACGGATTATACCATTGCGTCGGCAGAGTTCAACAGCGCAAATGTGCAGGACGCCAAGGAAGTTGTGGTAAAGCTGATGCTGCTGTACACGCCGGTAGGAAAGAATTACCGCTTTGCCGACGGGTATACCACGCAGTTCACCAAAACCGGCGTGTATATTGCCAAGGCTCCCGGCGAGATCAGTGCGCCGGAAGGCAAGACCGGCCTGGTTTACACCGGGCAGGCCCAGGCGCTGCTGGAGTCTGCGGCGACCAGCGCCACCGGTGAAGTCCAGTATAAGCTGGGTGCAAAGGGCGTCTACAGCGCGGCGCTGCCCACCGCCACCCAGGCGGGAACCTACACGGTGTATTACAAGTCCCTTGGTGACGGCAACCACGAGGACACAGCGGAAGCCAGCGTCACCGTGACCATCGCCCGGCAGGTGGTGGCCGTCCCGGCAAAGGATGACACGGCGTTCACCTATACCGGCGAGGAGCAGACCTATAACATTGCTGAGAACGCCAATTACAGTGTTACCGGAAATACCCAAAAGAACGCCGGCAAGTACACGGTAACAGTGGAACTGCGGGATGCGAAGAACTTCATCTGGAGCGATGGTACCGATGATGCCAAGAGTTACGATTTCACCATCGCCCGGCAGGCGGTGGCCGTCCCGGCAAAGGACGATACAGTGTTCACCTACACCGGCGAGGAGCAGACCTATAACATTGCTGAGAACGCCAATTACAGCGTCACCGGGAATATCCAGAAGAACGCCGGAGAGTACACGGTAACGGTGGCGCTTCTGGATGCGAAGAACTTTGTCTGGAGCGATGGCACGGACGAAGCCAAGGGCTATGACTTCACCATCGCCCGGCAGGTGGTGGCCGTCCCGGCAAAGGACGATACGGCGTTCACCTACACCGGCGAGGAGCAGACCTATAACATTGCTGAGAACGCCAATTACAGCGTCACCGGGAATATCCAGAAGAACGCCGGAGAGTACACGGTAACGGTGGCGCTTCTGGATGCGAAGAACTTTGTCTGGAGCGATGGCACGGACGAAGCCAAGGGCTATGACTTCACCATCGCCCGGCAGGTGGTGGCCGTCCCGGCAAAGGACGATACGGCGTTCACCTACACCGGCGAGGAGCAGACCTATAACATTGCTGAGAACGCCAATTACAGCGTCACCGGGAATATCCAGAAGAACGCCGGAGAGTACACGGTAACGGTGGCGCTTCTGGATGCGAAGAACTTTGTCTGGAGCGATGGCACGGACGAAGCCAAGCGTTATGACTTCACGCTTGCGCCCGCGCCGGTGACCATCACGGTCAAGGACAAGCGCAGCCATGTCAACGGCACGGCGCCTGACCTGAGCAAGCCGGAGCGGGATGTGGATTACACGGTCGAGGGACTCCTGGGCGAGGATGCCCTGCTGACGGCGCCGCGCCTGTCCTATGACCCCGCCGCGCCGGATATGACCCAGCCCGGCAGCGCAAAGATCTTGGCCGATGGGGCGGATGCCGGCGGCAACTATGCCATTACCTATGTCCCCGGCACCCTGTCCATTGTCAGACGCTCCTCCGGCGGCGGTGGCGGAGGAACAGTCACCTATCCCGTGGTCATCCCGGAGCAGAGCGAAAACGGCACTGTAACCGCCCAGCCCAAGGAGGCCGCCAAGGGCAGCACCGTGACCATCACCGTCACGCCGGACAGCGGATACACCCTGGAGGATCTTGTCGTCACGGACAAGAACGGCGAAAAGCTGCCGCTCACGGATAAGGGCGACGGCGACTACAGCTTTGTCATGCCCGATGGCAAGACAGAGGTCAAGGCAAGCTTTGTCAAGCAGCGGGAGGACAAGGACTTTGCCGATGTCTCCCAGGACGATTACTACTATGACGCCGTCCGCTGGGCGGCGGACAAGGGCGTGACCTCCGGTGTGGGCGATGGCCTGTTTGCGCCGGATGCCGCCTGCACCCGTGCCCAGATCGTCACCTTCCTGTGGCGCACGGCGGGTTCTCCGGAGCCAAGCAGCCTGCGCAGCTTTTCCGATGTGCCCGCGGATGCCTACTATGCCAAGGCGGTTGCCTGGGCAGTGGAGAAGGGCATTACTATCGGCACGGACGCCACCCATTTCAGCCCGGAGGAGACCTGCACCCGCGCCCAGAGCGTGACCTTCCTGTACCGTGCCAATGGCCAGCCGGCGGCCGGCGCAGCCAGCTTCCGGGATGTGTCTGCGGACGCCTATTATGCCAAGGCAGTCGCCTGGGCGGCGGAAAAGGGCATCACCAAAGGTGTGGCCGAGGGGCTGTTTGGCCCGGAGGAAACCTGCACCAGAGCACAGATTGTTAGCTTCCTGTACCGCAGTATGCAGTAAGCGGCGCTTTGTTTGACCAAAGGGGGGCGCGCTCCGCTCCCTTTGGATAAACGGGGGAAAAGCGCTGCGGATCGTGCAGCATTGCGGTTGCACCGCTGCCGCGCCGCGCGGGGGAATTGCGCAGCGCGGCAAAAGAAAGAGGAAATGTGAGATCCCCGGCGTGAGAATGCACTCACGCCGGGGATCGTATGTTTTTTGGGAAAGGGCGGGGGGGTAAGCACAAAAAACGCGGGCAGTCAAGACGATGACTGCCCGCCAAACAGGGTTGTGGGATAAAGATATTGCTGAGCTTCCCCAATTGGATAAGCTGTGCTTTGAGTATAGCCCCCGGGGGAGCTTTTGTAAAGAGCGAAGGGACACTGCTTTTGTCGAACGGCAAATTTTTTGCCACGCATCGGCTCCGGCGGCGGACGCCGGACGGGGTTCAACAAATTTTTCTTTCTATTTAAGGCAGGATGCAGTATAATAAACAAACAAACTGTGTATAGGGAGAAAACTTATGAAAAAACCAATCCTCATCGGACTGAGCCTGGCGCTGGCGCTGAGCCTGTTTTCCGGATGCAGCACCAAAGCTGTTCCCGCCGCCACAGAGACCCCCGCCGCTACAGAGGCAGCGGCCATCGCGGGGAACTGGGACTTTGACGCGGCCTATGCCGCCCTGGAGCCGGACACGGAGGTCATGACCATCAACGGTCAGTCCCTGCGCTGGGATGCCTATTTTTACTGGCTTTCCAGCCTGCTCCAGTCCATTCCGCCCGAGAACATTACCTCCTGGAGCGGGGCAATCGGCGATGGCACAGATACGGAATACGGGGAATACTTCCTCAACCTTGCCCAGCAGAACGCCGCCCAATTCTGCATCATGGATGACTTGGCGGACGCGGCGGGCATTACTCTGAACGAGGAGGACGAGGCCGCCCTGGAGGCAAATCGCAAGCAGGACATGGAGACCTATGGCGACGGCACGGAGGAGGGGCTGCAAAGCTATTTGGCTTCCCTGCGTATGCCGGAGGATTACTACACCGCTGTCAACCGCAGTGTGCTGCGCAACAGCAAGCGCTTTACCCAGACCTATGGGGAGATGGGGGAGAACCTGACGGACGAAGATGTCATGTCCTTTGCCGAGGGGCGGGGCTATGTATACGGCATGCAGCTGCTGAGCCAGACCGGCCAGGACGAGGACACAACGGCCCAACGGGCAAAGCTGGAGCAGCTGCGGGACAGCCTTACCGCAGAGGAGGGAACTGCCGCCATCGGCGAGCGCTTTGCGGCGCTGGCGGAGGAAAACGAATACGGGGAGATCAGCGCAACGCTGTTTGACCCGGAGGCGGTCTCCCAGGAGCTTTCCCAGGCGCTGCAGGAGCTGGAAGACTACCACACGGCCATTGTGGAGGACACGGACGGGCTGCATCTGGTGCTGCGCCTGCCCCTGCAGCCGGACACGGTGGTGGGTAATGACGCCGCCGGCGCGTCGCTGGATCTGCGCTACCTGACTGCCGCCTGGCTGGATGATAATACCATCAGCGAGGCGCTGGAAAACTGCAAGGTGGAATACAGCAAGGCCTTTTCCAAACTGGATATGAACCAGCTGTTCCCGCTGGAGGGCTGAGCGCGATTGGATTTTTGATAATTTCACAAGCAGACAAGCACAAACTCCCAAAGCGGCAGTTGCCGCTTTGGGAGTTTGTCGTTTTGCGGGGAGGGGGGAGGCTTATTTGGTCACGACCGCGTAGATCGAGGTCGGGTTTTCCGTCAGCGTGTCCAGATAATTGCTCTCCATGGGTGTGGTGTGCTCCGCGTCCATATACAGCTCCAGCTGGTACAGAGTGGACAGGCACACGCTGGTATCCTTGTCCACGGAATAGCTGCCGGAGGCGTTGGTCACGGCGTCGCCATCGTGGATCTCAAAGCTGACATTCACCGTACACAGCTCTGCGCCCTGGGTCAGGGTGTTGACGGCAAAGTCGCTGTTTTCCGGCGCCTGACCGGCGTAATCGGGGGTGTAGCGGGAGGACATGGCCTGGGTCTCGCCCTCATAGTAGGTGATGGTGTAGCTCCGCAGCTGAAGGGTGTCCGCATCCAGCGTGTAGCTGGCCTGGGAGCTGAAGCCGGCGCTGTCGGTGGGGGTGATCTGGGTGTGGATCACCAGCCCGGCGTCCGTCTCCTCCCAGTCGGTAATGGTCTCCTCCGCGTTGGTGGGGGGCGCAAGCCAGTCCTTGACCACCTGGGCGCGGAATTCCTCCGGCGTGTACAGGGTCAGCAGCTTGATGCTGCCGTCATCCGCGGCGGCAAAGCTGGCGTTGTCCTGGGGGCGCAGGGAGGTGTAAAGGGTGTAGCCGGCGGTGCTGGAGGAGGTGCTGTCGCAGGCCAGGCCGGCTTCCTGGGCGGTAAACCAGCTGCTGCTGACCGGAGCGGAAGAGCCGTCCTCGTTGAGCAGCTCCAGCGTCATGCCAACGCCGTCGGGATAGCGCCGCAGCACGGCGGAAAGCTCGTTGGTCGCGTACATATCCTCCAGCGTGACCGGGCAATCCGCAGCGGCGGAGGGGGCGGGAGCTTCGGCCGCCTGGGGCGCAGTGGTCGGCTCTGCGGTCGTAACAGTCTTGCCGCGGCAGGCGGTCAGGCTGCACAAAGCCAGCACCAGAAGAAGAGCAAGTGCAAGTGTCTTTTTCATTGTGTCCATCCTTTCTCAAAAGTTGTGTCGTAGTTGTTTGGAGAATAGCATGAAAGTGCGGAAAAGTCAAGGAAAGCGAGGGGGCGTGAGACAAAAACAGCACAAAAAGAATACCGCCCGCAGACGGGAGGGGGAATCCTGCCTGCGGGCGGTGATACGGTATGATTATTTTGCGTATTCGATGGCTTTGGTCTCGCGCAGAACATGAACCTTGATCTGACCGGGATAGGTCAGTTCATCCTCAATCTTCTTGGCGATATCCCGAGCCAGAAGTACCATCTGATCCTCGCTGACTTCCTCGGGCTTGACCATGACGCGGATCTCGCGACCGGCCTGAATGGCATAGGAAGAGGCGATGCCGGGGAAGCTCTTGGAGACCTCCTCCAGCTTTTCCAGACGCTTGACATAGCTTTCCACATTCTCGCGCCGGGCGCCGGGACGGGCAGCGGAGATGGTGTCGGCCGCCTGCACCAGGCAGGCCACCACCGTCTTGGGCTCCACATCGCCGTGGTGGGCGTGGATGGCGTGGATGACTTCTTCCGATTCCTTGTACTTTCTGGCGATGTCCACACCGATGGTCACATGGCTGCCTTCCACCTCGTGGTCGATGGACTTACCCAGATCGTGGAGCAGACCGGCGCGCTTGGCGGTGGCGACATCCACGCCCAGCTCAGCGGCCAACAGACCGGCGATGTGGGAGACCTCGATGCTGTGGTTGAGCACATTCTGACCATAGCTGGTGCGGAACTTCTGCCGGCCCAGCATACGGATAATATCCGGATGGAGACCGTGTACGCCGGTCTCAAAGGTGGCGCGCTCGCCCTCGGCCTTGATAACGGCGTTGACCTCACGCTGCGCCTTGGCGACCATTTCCTCCACCCGCGCGGGATGGATGCGGCCGTCCTGGATCAGCTTTTCCAGCGCCAGACGCGCCACCTCGCGGCGGACGGGATCGAAGCTGGAAATGGTGATGGCCTCCGGCGTGTCGTCAATGATGAGATCGCAGCCGGTGATGGTCTCGATGGCGCGAATGTTGCGGCCCTCGCGGCCGATGATGCGGCCCTTCATCTCGTCGTTGGGGAGGGGAACGACGGAGACGGTGATCTCACTGGCGTGGTCGGCGGCACAGCGCTGGATGGCGGTGGAGATCAGATCCTTGGCGATGGCGTCGGCCTCATCCTTGTACTGGGTCTCGATCTCCTTGACCTTCATGGCCATCTCGTGGGTGACCTCGGACTCCAGGTTGTGGATCAGGTGCGCCTTGGCTTCCTCGGCGGTAAAGCCGGAGATCTTTTCCAGGGTTTCCATTTGGCTGTGCTTGATTTTTTCCACAGCCTCCTGCTGGCGATCCAGGTCGTTGAGCTTTCGGGTGAGAGACTCGTCCTTTTTCTCCAGCGCATCGGTCTTGCGATCCAGATTTTCTTCCTTCTGCTGCAGGCGGTGCTCCTGCTTTTGCAGCTCGTTGCGGCGTTCTTTGACCTCGTTATCCAGGTCGGTGCGGTTTTTGTGTATTTCTTCTTTCGCTTCCAGCAGCGCTTCGCGCTTTTTTGCCTCGGCGGATTTGATGGCGTCGTTCAAAATCTGCTTGGCTTCTTCCTCGGCGTCGTAAATCTTGCCCTCGGCGTTCTTGACCTTCATTCTGTGGCCGATCAGGATGCCGGCGGCAATGCCGATTGCCAAGCCGATAATAATCCATACAATCGTCATGTGCGGAAACACACCTCCTCTTTCTCCGTATTTTGTTATGAAACGACCGGCACTCCCGCAGGAGTGCCGCGTCAGCGTTTTGAAAAATCAAGGAGTTTCCCCGGACTCCCAACAATCATTCATTTTATTCTACCGCACACAGGAACTTCTGTCAATCAAGAAATATCAAGAAGCATCAAAAAAGACCGCCTTTTTCAAGACGGTCTTGGGAAAGCTTTGCTTTTGGTGGGGGGGATAGCGGAAAATATCCAACTGGAGGCACTTAGTCCGTCAGACCCATCTGCTCCCGCTCCCGCAGGGCGTCCTTGCGGGACAGGTTCACGCGGCCGCGGTCGTCGATTTCGATGACCTTGACCCAGGTCTCGTCACCGATGTTGAGGACATCCTCCACCTTTTCGGTGCGCTTGAACTCCAGATCCTTGATGTGGCACATACCGTCCTTGCCGGGCACCAGCTCGATAAAGGCGCCGATGGGGATGATGCGCACGACCTTGCCCTTGTAGATCTTGCCGACCTCGGGGACAAAGACGATGTTCTCGATGATCTGGCGGGCTTCCCGGCAGGCCTCGATATTCTCGCTGGCGATGAAGACATTGCCGTCGTCCTCGATGTCGATCTTGCAGCCGGTGTCGGCGGTGATCTTCTGGATGGTCTTGCCGCCGGAGCCGATGACCTCGCGGATCTTCTCGGGGTCGATCTTCAGCTGGATCATCTTGGGGGCGGAAGCGGCCAGCTCCTTGCGGGGCTCGGGGATGGCGCGCAGCATGATCTCGTCCAGAATCTGGTACCGGGCCTCCCGGGTGATCTCCAGAGCATTCTTGACGATCTCGTGCTTCAGGCCGTCGTTTTTCAGATCCATCTGGATGGCGGTGATGCCGGTCTTGGTGCCGGCCACTTTAAAGTCCATTTCGCCGTGGAAGTCCTCCACGCCCTGGATGTCGATGAAGGTTGTCCAGTTGTCGCCGTCCTGGATCAGGCCGCAGGAGATGCCGGCCACGGGCGCCTTGATGGGCACACCGGCGTCCATCAGCGCCAGCGTGCTGCCGCAGATGGAGCCCTGGGAGGTGGAGCCGTTGGAGGACAGCACCTCGCTGACCACGCGGATGGCATAGGGGAAGTCCTCCATGGCGGGGATGACCGGCTCCAGCGCCTTTTCCGCCAGCGCGCCGTGGCCATATTCCCGGCGGCCGGTGCTGCGCTGGGGCTTGGCCTCGCCAACGGAGTAGCCGGGGAAGTTATAGTGGTGCATGAAGCGCTTGGTTTCCTCTTCCCAGATGGTATCCAGCTTCTGGGCGGCGGAGATGGTGTTCAGGGTGGCAACGCTCAGCACCTGGGTCTGACCGCGGGTGAACAGACCGGAGCCGTGTACCAGCGGCAGCACGCCAACCTCGGCGCCCAGGGGACGGATCTCGTTCATGGCGCGGCCGTCCACACGCTTGCCGGCCAGCAGCCAGGCCTTGACGATTTTTTTCTGGAACTTGTAGGTGATCTCGTCCAGGTACTGATCCATATCGGGATGCTCCTCCAGATACTTCTCATGCCAGTGTTCGATCATGGCGTTCCAGCGCTCTTCCCGCACATTTTTGTCGTCGGTGTCCATGGCGTGCTCGGCCTCCTGGCGGAAGTCGGCCTGGATCTTGTCGAACAGCGCCTGGTCAAAGGCGGCGTGCTCGTATTCAAACTTGGGCTTGCCGATCTCGGCGACCATCTTATCAATCAAATCCAGCACGGGCTGGAGCTTTTCGTGGGCCTGGACGATGCCCTCGTACATGATGTCCTCGGGGATCTGGTCGGCGGCGGCCTCAATCATGACGATCTTTTCGTGGGTGGCGGCCACGGTAACGGTCATGTGGTTGTTTTCCCGTTCTGCCTTGGCGGGGTTGAACAGGTAGTTCTCGCCATCCCAGCCCAGAGAGATACCGGCGATGGGGCCGTTGAAGGGGATGTCGGAAATGCTCACCGCGGCGGAAGCACCGATCATGGCGGCGATCTCGGGAGAGCAGTCCCGATCCACGCTCATCACCTCGCACTGGATGGCCACATCATTGCGCAGGTCGCTGGGGAACAGGGGGCGCATGGGGCGGTCGATCAGGCGGGAGGCCAGCACGGCGGGCAGGCTGGGGCGACCCTCCCGGCGCATGAAGCTGCCGGGGATGCGGCCCACGGCGTACAGCTTTTCGTTAAAGTCCACGCTCAGGGGGAAATAGTCGATGCCGTCCCGGGGGCGGGGGGAGGCCGTTACGGCGACCAGCACGCTGGTCTGGCCGTACTGCACCAGCACGGCGGCGTTGGCCAGCTCCGCCAGACGCCCCACCTCCATCTTCAGGGGGCGGCCGCAGAAGTCCATTTCAAAGGTTCTTTTGTTGGGGAAGGTTTTCTGTTTGATGATCATGGGGAAACTCCTTTCGGTATGTGTTCCCGAAACTCTCTTTTCGCACTTGAAGGTACGCCCCACCGGCGGTGGGAAGCAGCTTCAAATACGAAAAAGAAAAGCTCGGGAGGCTTGGCCGTGCCGGAGAGGGCGGGAAGAAAAAAGGGAGAGACAGATTCACTTGTCTCTCCCTTACAAAACCTTCTATAACCCTCAAAAAACAGGCACAGGCCGCAATTACTTGCGGATGCCCAGCTTGGCGATCAGCGCACGATAACGCTCGATGTCCTTCTTTGCCAGGTAGTCCAGCAGACGACGGCGCTTACCGACCATCTTGTACATACCCAGACGGCTGTGGTTGTCCTTGGGATGCTGCTTCAGGTGCTCGGTCAGCTGACGAATGCGCTCGGTGAGGATGGCAACCTGCACCTCGGGGGAGCCGGTGTCGGTCTCGTGGGTGCGGTTGGCGGAAATAACGGTGGTCTTCTGATCCTTGGTGATCATAGGGGATTCTCCTTTCTGAATTGGGGCAGCAGGGCTGCCGGTTTTGCAATTACCCACCGGCGCAGTAAAAGGGAGAAAGGAATCTGCCAGAAACCGAGTCCGGGGGAACATACTGTTTCATCTTAGCATAGAAAACCGGGTTTGTAAAGAGTGAAATTGCGGAGATTCAGCTTTCCATCTGCCGCCCTAAAAATCCGGCGATGGTCTGCACCAGCGTGGACTCCGCCTGCCCGGCGGTCTCGTCCGCCCCGGCGATCAGCCCCACACAGCCCAGCACATCCCCGGCGGAGAGGATCGGCGCGGCGGCGCTGAGCACCGGCTTGCTGTCCTCGGCCATGACCGGCAGCGCCCCGGTATGTTCCGCCTGACAGTAAGGATTCCGCCGGGTCATCCATTGGGACAGCTCCGCACTGAGGGATTTTTCCAGCAGCAGCCGCTTCTGCTCCCCGGCGGCGGCGATCACGCTGTCCCGGTCGCAGACAATGGCGGTCTGGGCGGTGGTTTTTGCCATGGACTCGCAGATCTGTCCGGCAAACTGCCGCAGCTCGCCAACGGGGGAATATTTCTTAAAAATGACCTCGCCGTCCTTTTCGGTGTAGATCTCCAGCGGGTCGCCCTCCCGAATACGCAGCGTGCGGCGGATCTCCTTGGGGATCACCACTCTGCCCAGGTCGTCGATGCGCCGCACAATACCGGTTGCTTTCATCATTCTTGTTCCTCCTGATACCACAAGTCCCGCTTGTGGTTTTGGAGGTAGTATGTGGAAAAAGGGGAAATTTATGCGGCAAGGGCAGCGTGATCAGACAACGACCGGGCGTTCCGTAAAAACAGAATGCCCGGTTGGCTGCAATCACTTTTCGGTTTACTCCCGTTCGTAGGTCAGGAACCGGAAGGAAACGCCGTTTTCCTCCTGCATTTCGCCGGTCTCGGTGCATTTCCAGCCCGGGGCGGCGTCCAGATCGGGGAAAAAGCTGTCGCACTCCGGTGCGGAAAAGATTTTTGTCACATGGACCTTGCGGCAAAAGGGCAGCATCATCTGATATACGGACGCGCCGCCGATCAGGAAAATCTTCTCCTCGTTATACACGGTCAGCAGCGCCATGGCGGGGGAGGAGCAGACCTCCGCGCCGGGAATTTCCAACTCGGCATTGCGGCTCAGCACGATATTGCGCCGGCCGGGCAGGGGCTTGCCGCCGGGAAAGTCGGCCAGGGTCTTGCGCCCGACGATCACGGCGTGGTTTCCGGTGAGCTGGCGAAAGCGCTTCCGGTCGGCGGAAAGCACCAGCGGCTGGGTACCGTCTTTGCCGATACCCCAGTTTTCATAAACAGCAACAATGGCTTCCATGGTTTGTTCTCCTTTGATACGGCCTTATACGGCAACGGGGATTTTATCTGTAAATTCGTGGTACTGATAGTTTTCCAGGCGGAAGCTGTCCCGGGTAAAGGCGTAAAAATCCTTTATCTCGGGGTCGATGTGCAGCTTGGGCGCGGGCAGCTCCGGCTGCTCCAGCAGCTTTTCGATAATGGGAACATGGCGGTCGTAAATGTGGGCGTCCGCGATCACATGCACCAGCTCTCCGGCCTCCAGACCGCAGGCCTGGGCGAACATATGGGTCAGGATGGCGTACTGGCAGACATTCCAGTTGTTGGCGGCCAGCATATCCTGACTGCGCTGGTTGAGGATGGTGTTCAGGGTGTTCCCGGTGACATTAAAGGTCATGGAGTAGGCGCAGGGATACAGCGCCATTTCGGACAGGTCGCTGAAGTTATACAGATTTGTCATAATGCGCCGGGAGGCGGGATTGTGCTTGAGGTCGAACAGCACCCGGTCTACCTGGTCAAAGTCGCCCTCCTTATAGTGGTGCTTTTGCGCCAGCTGATAGCCATAGGCCTTGCCGATGGAGCCGGTCTCATCCGCCCAGGCGTCCCAGACTCGGGTGCGCAGCTGGTTGACATTGTTGCTTTTGGCCTGCCAGATCCACAGCAGTTCGTCAATGCAGGACTTGAGAAAGGTGCGGCGCAGGGTCAGGATGGGAAATTCCTCCCGCAGGTCATAGCGGTTGACAATGCCAAAGCGCTTGACGGTGTGCGCCGGGGCGCCGTCGTCCCAGCGGGGGCGCACTTCCAGATCCGTATCCCAGAATCCGTTTTCCAGAATATCCCGGCAGTTTTGTTTGAAGATCGTGTCGGCACGGCTCATAGGGCAACTCTCCTTGTGTGTTCTTACCCAGCAGTTTACCACAGAAACGGAAAATGCGCAACGGGGGAGCAGGATTTAGGCACACTGCGCCATCCGGCGGCATAGGATGGTACAAAAAATGACAGGAGGTCATAGGTGTGCGGTATGCGGTACTGGGCGGAGACGCCCGAATCATGCGGCTGTGCCATCTTTTGGCGGCGGACGGGCAAATGCTGCGCTGCTACGGATTGGAAAAAGCCCCCGGCGGTGCGGCGCTGGAGCAGGTGGATTCCCCGGGGGAGGCAGTGGCGGAGGCGGACTGCGTTATTCTGCCGCTTCCGGCGCGGGATGCTACCGGCGGGCTGTTTTTGCCCCTGTCGGAGCGGCAGCTGACCATGGAGGCGCTGTTTGCCGTCCTGCGTCCGGGGCAGCTGGTCTGCGCCGGGCGGGTGGATGCCGGGATGGAGGCCCTGGCGGCGGCGCGGGGGCTTACGCTGGTGGACTATCTCCGCCGGGAGGAGCTGGCGGTGATGAACGCCCTTGCCACGGCGGAGGGCGCGGTGGCCATTCTGCTGCGGGACATGGACATTACGCTCTGGGACGCCCGGGTGCTGGTGCTGGGCTATGGCCGCATCGGCAAGCTGCTGGCGCATCGTCTGCGTGGGATGGGCGCCCGGGTGAGCGTTTCCGCCCGGAAGTGGAGCGACCTGGCGCAGATCCGCGCCATGGGCTATACCGCCCTGGACACCCGGCGGCTGGAGGGGCGGCTGGGGGAATTCGATGCGATCGTGAACACCGTGCCGGCGCCGGTTTTGGGGCGGGCGCGGCTGGCGGAGTGCAAGACCGGGGCGCTGTGTCTGGATCTGGCCTCCCGTCCCGGTGGTGTGGATTTTGCCGCAGCCGGGGAGCTGGGGTTGCACACGGTGTGGGCGCTGCATCTGCCGGGGGAGGTTGCCCCGGCCAGTGTCGGCGCGATGATACGGGACACGATTTATCATATTGTAAAGGAGCGGGAAGATGGAAAAGGATAAGGAAAAACTTCGGCTGGGCTTTGCCATGTGCGGCTCTTACTGTACTTATGCGCAGGTGTTTTCCCAGCTGCCGGAGCTGGCGCGGGAATACGAGCTGATCCCGATCCTCTCCGACAACGCGGCGAAAACGGACAGCCGCTTTGGCACGGCGGAGGTACACAAAAAGCAGCTGGAGGAGATCTGTGGCCGTCCGGCGATCTGCACCATCCAGCAGGCGGAGCCGATCGGGCCGAAAAAGCTGCTGGATGCGCTGCTGATCGCCCCCTGCACCGGAAACACCCTGGCAAAGCTGGCCCACGGCGTGGCGGACAGCAGTGTGACCATGGCGGCCAAGAGCCAGCTTCGCAACCACCGACCGGTGATTTTGGCGGTGTCCACCAACGATGGCCTTGCCACCGCCGCGCCGAACATCGGGCTTCTGCTGGGGCGCAAGCAGGTGTATTTTGTGCCCTTCTGTCAGGACGACTGGGTTAAAAAGCCCTGTAGTCTGGTGGCGGATTTCCGCCGGATGGGGGCGGCGGTGCGCGCTGCGCTCAACGGCCGGCAGATCCAGCCGCTGCTACTGCGGGATGCGGCTTTTCCGGGGGAGCAGACTGGCGAAAATAAAATTTAAGAGAATGTAAATAATATTACAGAATTGTAAAGCCAAACTTGACTTTTCTGGGGCGCTGCGCTATGATAAACACACCTGAAGCGAAATGTCGGCGGGTATTTTTTTACAAAAATTTTCGCCAATTTGCAGCTTGTGAGGGAGGAAATGCCAATGAAAAAACCGTTGCTTTTGCTGGTCAATCCGGTAGCCGGTCATGGAATGTTCCGCAACGCCCTGGGGGATATTGCCCAGGAGCTTTACGAGGGCGGTTATCTGCCAACGGTGTATTTTACCCAATACTCCGGCCATGCCAGAGAGATCGCCGCAAAATACGGCAATCAATACGACATGCTGCTATGTCTTGGCGGCGACGGCACCCTTTCGGATGTGATGGGCGGGCTGATGGAAAACGAAAAGCGCCCCCGTCTGGCCTATATCCCCACCGGCACGGCCAACGATGTGGCCAGCAGCCTGGGGATCAGCCGAAACCCGATCAAGGCGGCGCGCACGGCGCTCAACGGCAACCCGGTGCCCTACGATGTGGGGCGCTTTGGAGACTGCGGCTATTTCAGCTATATTGCGGCCTTTGGCGCCTTTACGGAAATCAGCTACGAAACGCCCCAGGATGTCAAGCAGGCCTTTGGACATCTGGCCTATCTGGCGCAGATCATGCCCAAGCTGCCCAAGCTGCCCAGCCATCGGGTACACATCGAATACGACGACGGCGAATTGGACACGGAGCTGTGTTTCGGCAGCGTGAACAACTCCACCCGCCTGGGCGGCGTGGTAAAGCTGGACGACATTGACGGCGCCCGTGTGGAAGTGGGCGACGGCGTGTTTGAGGTGCTGCTGGTTCGCCCGCCTGCACATATTGCGGACATGGCGATCATCGCCTCTCAGATCGTGGCGCGCAATTATAACAATTCCAACATTATGCTGCTGCGCAGCAAGCGGGTGCGCTTCACCTTTGAGGAGCCTGTGGCCTGGACCCGGGACGGCGAAGCCGGCGGAATGCATCAGGATCTGGTGCTGGAGAATATCCACGCCCCGCTGGAGATCGTCACGGACGCGAAAGCATAAAAGAGCATATTGAAAAAATCACACGGCGCTGTGGGAATGCAAAATTCCCGCAGCGCCGTTTTGTGTATGAAAGCAGTTTTTAACATGACAAAAACCCGGCTTTTCAGCCGGGCTTCTGTCAAAAAAGAGAGGAGTGGTGCAGCAGCCGGGTGGTGTAGATCCGGCGCTGCAAAAATAGAGAGGAAAAGTGAGACATCAAATTTTTAGATGGTGAAACAGTAAATTTGGGGGCATCTTAATCGGCTTCCGTCTCGGTCAGCTTGATCGCTTTTTCCAGCGTTTGGCCATCCCGATAGATGGTCAGGTGGATGGTGTCGCCCACCTGCAGGGTGTCCTTGACGGCGTTGAGAGCCTGGGTGCTGTCCACCGCTTCGCCCTCTGCCTTTGTGATGATATCGCCGGGCTGCAGGCCGGCTTTTTCCGCGCCGGAGTCTTTCGCCACCTCGGTGATATACACGCCCTCCGGCAGGTCATAATACTCTGCCACATTGGAGGGGATGGCGCCCACCGTGATGCCAACGGAGGGTCTGCCGGGGATGTAGCCGCTTTCCAACAGCTGATCCACGATATCCTGGATCATGTTGGTGGGGATGGCAAAGCCGATTCCCTCAATGGAAAGATCCGAGGACATCATTTTCATATTGGTGATACCAATGACCTGGCCATACATATTGACCAGGGGGCCGCCGGAGTTGCCTTCGTTGATGGCGGCATTGGTTTGTAACAGCGTCATGGTGTGACCGTTATAGGGAACCTCCCGGCTGATGGCCGAGATGATGCCGTTGGTCATGGTGCCCTGGAAATCCTTTCCCAGGGGATTGCCGATGGCCACGACCTGGTCGCCGGCGCGGAGCAGATCGCTGTCTCCAAACGGGGCGTAGGCGAGGTTTTCGGCCTCCACCTTTAACAGCGCCAAATCGCTTTGGCTGTCGTGGGCTACCAGCTTGGCTTCCAGCTCGGTGCCGTCAGAGAAGCTGACGGTGGCGGAATCCCGGGTGTCGATGATGTGGTCGTTTGTCAGGATGTAGCCATCCGGCGCGATCACCACACCGGAGCCCCAGGCGCTGCCGCGATCGCTGGTGGCGGTCAGACCCACCACACAGGGCGCGATGCGCTCGTAGATCTCCTGCAAACTCAGCTCGCTGCCCGGCTCGGAAACGGTGATGCTTAAATCACTGCGTGCTTCTGTGCGAGCCAGACCGTTCTTGCCGCTGACATCGGTGTAGTATTCCGAAATGAAATCGTCGATGTTGCGGTAAGGCGTTGCCTGCGTTCCCCCGGCCTGACCGGCTGCGTTCCGATCCAGCCAGAAGTTCCACATCAGGCTGAACAGAATGGCCGCGGCGATGACAGAAAACAGGATCACCAGCGCCACACGGCGCTTGGTGCGGATCTGCTTGTTGTCTTCCACGATCTGCCAGTAGGTCTCGGTGCCGGAATAGGCATCCTTGGTTTCATCCCGGTGGCCGGCGGCGGAGAAGGGGGAGGAATCCTGCGAAGCAGGAGCCGCCGCCGGGTCGGAGAAAGAAGCTCCGGAGTCCGGTTTGTTTTCGTCTACAGGGGGGGTAGGCGGCTGCGCGCCTCCTTGGGGTTCGGAGCTGCAGCTATACCAGTTGTTACGATGCTTGCCGTGGTCGCTGTGCATATCGTAATTCCTCCTTGAGCTTGATTAGAGTATAAACAGGGAAAATAACTTCCGTATGAATATAATATGAAAGAATTGTAAACAGCGGGGAGAAAAGCCCGTAGTTTGTGAACAGAGTTTGACCAAAGCCCGTAATGGCGGGAAAATGCTAGCTTTTGTCCTGGGACTCGGCGGTTTCCGATCCCGGCTTTTCCTTGCCGTTCCGGGGTTTTTTGGCCTGTTTGGCCTGCTTGGGCGGCTTTTGTGCCTTTTCCGGCTTTGACTGCTTGGGCGGTTTCGGCGCTTTGGGCTGCTTGGGCTTTTTCTCTGCCTTGGGCTTCTGGGCGGCCTTGGCCTGCTTTTCGTGCTCCTGCTTTTCCGCCTTGGCCGGGCGCAGGAGCATGGTAAAGGTGAACTCCGTGCAGCCGTTTTCGCTGGTCACGGTGATATCCTGCCGGTGGTTATCCAGAATGGTCTTGACGATGTACAGCCCCAGTCCCACGCCGTCCTTGTCCTTGCTGCGGCTGCGGTCGGTTTTGTGGAAGCGGTCGAAGATCAGGGGCAGATCCTCCGGCGGGATGGTGTCGCCCTGATTGCGCACGGCCACATAGGCCTTACCGTTTTCTTTCCAAAGCCGCAGCTGCAAAACAGCCCCCGGAGGAGAGAACTTAACGGCGTTGTCCACCAGATTATAGATGACCTGGGTGATGGAGTCCTTGTCGCCCAGCACCCACATGGCGCTTTCCGGCAGCTGCAGATCCATGTCCAGATCCTTGTCCGTGATCTTCTTTTCAAAGTTGAGCAGGGTGCTGACCAGTGTTTCGCTCAGGTCAAAGCTTTTGGAAAGCAGCTGCTCCGGGTCTTTCCGCTGCAGCTGGGACATATCCAGCATCTGCCGCACCAGCCGGTTCAGGCGTTTGGTCTCGGCGGAGATGACCTGGAGATAGCGGGACTGCTGCTCCGCGGGGATGGTGCCGTCCAGAATGCCGTCGGCAAAGCCGGCAATGGTGGTCATGGGGGTTTTCAGCTCGTGGGAGACATTGGAGATGAAATTGCTGCGGGTGGTCTCGTTCTGCTCGATGGCGTCCGCCATGTCGTTAAAGCTCTGGGTCAGCGCGGCCATTTCGTCTCCGGTTTCCGTGTCCACATCCACCCGCACGGAGAAATCCCCGTGAGCAAAGCGCTGGGCGGCGTCCGCCATGGCGCGCAGGGGAACGGCCCGGCGGCGGGAGGTATAAAAGCTCATGCAGATGGCAAACAAAAGCACGCCGACCGCCACCACCAGCATCATAGTGATAAAGGGCGTGTACAGGGAAAAGGCATCGCGAGTGTCCCCGGCGGCCAGCACATAGGCCAGCGTGTTGCCGGAATCATCGGCAATGGTTTGCAGCGCCACATAGTGGGGCGTGTCGAACAGTCCATCCAGGGTGGTGGGGTGCAGCTGGGTGCCGTCGGCCTCCAGCTCCGTCAGGGTTTTGGCGGAGATCTGCCGGCCGAGATGCTCACAGATCAGATCGCTGTCCGAGCAGATGGCCACATAGCCCTCGCTGTTGGCCAGCAGAATGCGAGCGCCGCTGACATTGGCCAGGCCGGAAAGGCTCAGCTGTAAGTTCCAGCTGGAATATTCCTCCGACCCCAGGGCGCGGACGGAGCGGGAGGTCTCCTGGGCGCAGGCGATCAGCTCCTGCTGCTGGGATTGGAGCAAAAAGTTGCGCCCCAGCAGCACCACGCTCACGCCCAGGATCAGAAAACTTAGCAGCACCAGCATGGCCATGGTGACGAAGTTTTTGAAGGATACGCTGTTCATGGGCATCAGGCGTCCGCCACTTCAAACTTATAGCCCACGCCCCAGACGGTCTTCAGGGACCACTTGTCCGAGGTGCCCTCCAGCTTTTCCCGCAGGCGCTTGATGTGCACATCTACCGTGCGGCTGTCGCCGAAGTAGTCAAAGCCCCAGACCTCGTCCAGCAGCTGGTTACGGGTGTAGACCCGGTTGGGGGAGGCGGCAAGATGATACAGCAGCTCCAGCTCCTTGGGTGGGGTGTCCACCTTTTTGCCGTTGACCAGCAGCTCGTAGGCGTCCAGATCCACCACCAGTCCGGGGAACTCCAGCCGCTTGGCGCTGGGGGCGCTCTCGCCGCCGTCCGTGCGGCGCATGACCGCGTGGATCCGCGCCAACAGCTCCTTTACATCAAAGGGTTTTGTCACATAGTCGTCCGCGCCCAGCTCCAGACCGTTGATCTTGTCAAAGGTCTCGCCCTTGGCGGTGAGCATGATAATGGGCACCTTGGAGCTTTTGCGCAGGGCGGCGCAGACCTGCCAGCCGTCCATGACCGGCAGCATGATATCCAGCAGTACGATGTCCGGAGAGATGCTCTCGGCCAGTGCCAGCCCCTGCCCGCCGTCCACGGCGGTGGTGACATCAAAGCCATCCTTTTCCAGATACAGCCGCAGCAGCTCGGCAATGTTGACATCGTCCTCTACAACAAGCGCTTTTTTAGACATAGAGGGCTCCTTTCCTGTACCGGCGCGCCATTGGCGCGCGGTATGTACATATTTATATAGTATAGTGACGGGGTAATTCCGCGTGATTTATATAATAGTATACCCGTTTCCGGGTTCCGGCGCAAGGGTTCCACACAAAAGTATACCCCCTCCGGAGGCGGAGGGGGTGAATAATCTGTGAAATTCTCAGTTCTGGTGATAGGTTTCCAGGAATTTGCGCAGCTTTTCCGCGCTTTCGGACAGCACCTGTACATCCGGCAGATAGACGATGCGGAAGTGATCCGGCTCCGGCCAGTGGAAGCCGCAGCCTGCGATCAGCAGCACCTTTTCTTTTTTCAGGAAGTCCAGCACGAACTGCTCGTCGTTGGTGATGCCGAAGCGCTGGATGTCGATTTTGGGGAAGCAGTAAAACGCGGCCTTGGGCATGACGACGGACATACCGGGGATGGCGTTGATGGCGTTGCAGATGGTGTTGCGCTGCTCATACACCCGCCCGCCGGGCTGCAGAAGGGGCTTTACCGCGTCCAGACACTGCATGGCGGCGGGGATGGTGTGCTGGGCGGGAACATTGGCGCACAGGCGCATATTGGACAGCATGTTAATGCCCTCGATGTACTGGGCGGCGCGCTTGCGGTCGCCGGAAAGCACCATCCAGCCGGCGCGGTATCCGGCGATCATGTGGCTCTTGCTCAGCCCGTTGAAGGTCACGCAGAACACATCGGGGCAGAGACTGGCAAGGGAGACATGCTCTGCGCCGTCCATGACCAGCCGGTCATAGATCTCGTCGGCAAAGAGGATCAGATCGTTTTCCCGGGCGATCTGCGCCACCTCCAGCAGCAGCTCCCGGCTGTACAGCGCGCCGGTGGGGTTGTTGGGGTTGATGATGACAATGGCGCGGGTACGGGGGGTGATCTTGCTGCGGATGTCCTCCAGATCCGGCTGCCAGTCGTTGGATTCGTCGCAGCGGTAGTGGACAACGGTGCCGCCGGCCAGGGTGGCAGTGGCCGTCCAGAGGGGATAGTCCGGGCTGGGGATGAGAATTTCGTCCCCGAAGTCCAGCAGCGCCTGCATGCAGAGGTTGATCAGCTCGCTGACGCCGTTGCCGGTGTATACATCTCCAGGAGAGATGTTCTGGATGCCCTTGCTTTCGTGATAGGCCACGATGGCTTCCCGGGCGGCCAGCAGTCCCCGGGATTCGGAATAGCCCTGAGAGCGCGCCAGCTCCTCCTCCATGACGGCGACCAGCTCCGGCGGCGCGGTGAAACCGAAGGGGGCGGGATTGCCGATGTTCAGCTTGAGGATCTTCTCGCCCTGGGCTTCCATGGCTGCGGCGGCGTCCACCACCGGGCCTCGTACATCATATGCAACATGATCCAGTTTTCTGGATTTGGTGATTTCTTTCATTATGCATTTCCCTCCTTTGTTTTGTCTGCTTCCCGATCGGAAGATATAGAAAAAGCCCCGGACAGTGGGATCACTGTCCGGGGCGAACTTTGTCCGTGTTACCACCCGGGTTCGGGCAAGACTGCCCGCACTCTTCCGACCCTTGCCCAAGGCGCAGGTCGCTGCCCGGTAACGGCGGGCGGCCGATGACAGCTACTGAGACCCGCAGGGGTCGGTTCACGCCACAGCTCCGGGATGGCTTTCACCGTCTGGTCACGATGCCTTACAGCGGCCGGCATCTCTCTTGGCTTCCCGGGACGGCTTATTTTCCCATCATCACTTTTTGGATGTGTATTTTCACTTTACCACCAAATAGCAGACGCTGTCAAGAAAAATTTTTGTCGAATTTGGAGGAGAACGGGGAAATGCAAAAAGTCAAAAACTTTCACTTGCGAAACAGGAAGAAACGGGATATAATATACAGACATATTTATATGTATACACAAAAACAATCACACAGGCATATCACGGTATACACTGTATCGGCTGTATATTCCCCGTGTCTGTTTGAAAATTCATAAATAAGGAGGCGCAAGCGCTTATGATCTCACCCAATGCCAACAGTCACCTGCTGGAGCAGGATCCGTATCAGTACCAACTGCAGGATGTGACCGATCCGGTTCTATTCCGTGAAATCTTTCCCTATACCGAAGTGCCCAAGATCCCCTTTAACCACCGCCGCGTACCCATTGGTATGCCGGAGAACATCTGGATCACCGACACGACCTTCCGGGACGGCCAGCAGAGCCGGGAGCCTTATACCGTGCAGCAGATCGTGGATCTGTACAAAATGCTCTCCCGCCTGGGCGGCCCCCGGGGTCTGATCCGGCAGACGGAGTTTTTCGTCTACAGCGAAAAGGATCGCCAGGCGCTGGCCCGCTGCATGGAGCTGGGGCTGCGCTATCCCGAGCCGACCACCTGGATCCGCGCCAGCGCAAAGGATTTCCGTCTGGTCAAGGACATCGGCATCCGGGAGACCGGCATTCTGGTCAGCTGCTCGGACTACCACATTTTCAAAAAGCTGGGTAAAACCAGACAGCAGGCCATGGACGATTATCTGGGCGTGGTCTCCGAGGCGCTGGAAATGGGCATTCGCCCCCGCTGCCATCTGGAGGATGTGACCCGCGCCGACCTATACGGCTTCGTGGTGCCCTTTGTCAACGAGCTGCAGCGGCTTAGCCAGCAGTCCGGCATTCCCATCAAGATGCGCATTTGCGACACCATGGGCTATGGCGTGCCCTATACCGGCGTTGCCCTGCCCCGCAGCGTGCCCGGCATCGTCTACGGTCTCCAGCACTATTCCGGGGTTCCCTCCCAGCTGCTGGAGTGGCATGGTCACAATGATTTCTATATGGCGGTGTCCAACGCCGTTGCCGCCTGGCTGTATGGCTGCAGCGCGGTCAACTGCTCTTTGCTGGGCATTGGCGAGCGCACCGGCAACATCCCGCTGGAGGCCATGGTCTTTGAATATGCCTCCCTGCGCGGCGGCTTTGACGGCATGGATCCCACGGTCATTACGGAGATCGCCCGGTACTACGAAAAGGAGCTGGGATACGACATCCCCAGCATGACCCCCTTCGTGGGACGCAACTTCAATGTGACCCGCGCCGGCATCCACGCCGACGGTCTGCAAAAGGACGAGGAGATCTATAATATCTTCGATACCCGTCGGATCCTCAACCGCCCCGCTCTGGTGGCCATCAGCAACACCTCCGGCCTGGCGGGCATCGCCTACTGGATCAACGGCCGCTTTAATCTGCCGGATGAGGAGTGCGTGGAAAAGAGCGATCCTCTGGTGCAGGAGATCAAGCAGTGGGTGGACGCCCAGTACGCCGCCGGCCGTCAGACGGTGATCTCGGACGGCGAAATGGAGAAGCTGCTGGCACAGCTGGCGCCCGGCCGCTTCCAGCAGTAAGCAGCGGAGAGGAAATGGTATTATGGAAAACAAAAGCCGCTATTCCCTGAGTGAGCAGGTGTTCAACGCGCTGTCCGACGATATCCTCGCCGGCCGCCGCAAGGCGGGCGAGAGCCTGACAGAGCTGAAGCTGTGTCAGCAGTTCGGCGTCAGCCGCACGCCTGTCCGGGAAGCGCTGCGTATGCTGGAGCAAAAGGGACTGTGCGAACTGATCCCCAATCGCGGCGCGCTGGTGCAGAGCATTACTGCCGACGATCTCTGGGATATCTATACCATTCGGGAGGCCACGGAAAGCCTGGCCTCCCGCTGGGCGGCAGAGCGCGCAACGGATGCGGAACTGGCCAACCTCCGGGAGATGGTGGATTTGCAGGAGTTTTATTTCCAGAAAAACGCCCCCGGGCGGATCAACGATCTGGACTCCCGCTTCCACCAGGCCATTTATGAGTGCTGCGGCAGCCGCCCCTTGCAGCATATGCTCACCGACCTGCACCACCAGATCACCCTGTATCGCCGCCGGAGCTTTAACACCGAGGAGCGGGCCGTGACCGCCATTCGGGAACACCGGCTGATTTTGGAAGCCCTGGAAAACCGTGACCCGGAAAAGGCCGCGTTTTATACCCAGGAGCATATTCGCAACGCAAAGGAATATCTGTTCCAAACCATCAAAGAGGAGAATTCAAAATGAACCAAGATTATACTGCCCGGCTGGATGAGGCCTGCGCGCATTTTCGCGGCCTGATGGAAAAGCAGCTTGCCCGCGTGGAGGGCATGAAGGCCCAGGGCGATTTTATCGACTATGCCAAGCTGGACAAGGTTGTGATCGGCTTCTGCGGCGGCGACGGCATCGGCCCGGTAATCGCCAAGGAGGCCAAGCGCGTGCTGGAGTTCCTGCTGGCGGATGAGCTGTCCGCCGGCAAGGTGGAGATGAAGCTGATCGAGGGGCTGACGCTGGAAAACCGTCTCGCCCACGGCCAGGCCATTCCCGACGAGGTTATGGAGCAGCTGAAGGCCTGCCATGTGATCCTCAAGGGACCCACCACCACGCCCCGCGCAGGCGATGGCCGCAAGAATGTGGAGTCGGCCAATGTGGCTATGCGCAAGGGGCTGGATCTGTTTGCCAATGTGCGCCCGGTGAAGATTCCGGAAAAGGGCATTGACTGGACCTTTTACCGGGAAAATACCGAGGGCGGCTACGCCGTGGGCAGCCAGGGCGTGGATGTGTCCGAGGATCTGGCCATCGACTTTACCGTGACCACCTCCCAGGGCAGCGAGCGGATCGCCCGCATGGCCTTTGATTATGCCCGCAAGACCGGAAAGACCCGGGTGACCTGCGTGACCAAGGCCAACATCATCAAGCGCACGGACGGCAAGTTCCTCAAGACCTGCCAGGAGATCGCCAAGGAATACCCCGAGATCACCCTGGACGATTATTATATCGACATCATGACCGCCAAGCTCATCAGCGATGTGGCAAAGGATTTCCAGGTGGTGGTGCTGCCCAACCTGTATGGCGACATCATCACCGACGAAGCCGCGGAGATCCAGGGCGGCGTCGGCACCGCCGGCAGCGCCAATATCGGCAAGCGCTATGCCATGTTCGAGGCCATTCACGGCTCCGCCCCCGATCTGGTGGCGGCCGGGCTGGCCGACCACGCCAACCCCACGGCGATCCTCCGCGCGGCGGTGATGCTGCTGGAGCACATCGGCCGCATGGAGCAGGCGCGGAAGCTGGAGCGGGCGCTGGATATCTGCGCGGTGGAGGAGAAAAAGGTGGTCGTCACCGGCAAAAAGCAGGACGCCAGCTGCCGGGACTTCGGCGACTATGTTATGGAGACCATCGCCAAGCTGTAAGCGGCGGAGAGAGCTGCGGCTTTTCTTGCCGGGCAAGGCGGAATGCATCTTATAATATTCAGCTTGTCAAAAAAGTCCAAGATTTTTTTGACAGTCTTGCCTCTCCCCTTGGGAGAGGTGGCTGAGCGCAGCGAAGACGGAGAGGGCAAACAATGACCAGACCATAGGAACCCCGTGGGGCTTGATTATCTGCCGAGCCCTCTCAGTCGCCTGCGGCGACAGCTCTCCCAAAGGGAGAGCCAAGCAGGGCTTTCCTCGGCGGTTTATCTGATTGAGGCGGGTCTTGACCTCATCAAACTCCCACGCTGCTGCGGAGATTTCTACTGGCTGCCTGTTTTTTGACAGTCTCATCTTATAATATTATTTCTGCGCCGTCCGGCGGCGCAAGGAGGTCACACAAATGGTAAAACTCACGGACAAGGGCGTGTATCTGCACCAGGGCAAGCCGGTTTCCGACACGGGCGCACCGGCGCCCGCGCTGGCAGCGGCAGGAACCATGGCGGCCGGCATTCTGGCTGCCCATGACCAGAGCCAGACCCAGGACGGCATCCTGCGGCTGCGCTTTGACGCTCTGACCAGCCACGATATCACATATGTCAGCGTCATCCAGACCGCAAAGGCCAGCGGCCTGGAGCGCTTCCCCGTTCCCTATGTACTCACCAACTGTCATAACAGCCTGTGCGCGGTCGGCGGCACCATCAACGAGGACGACCACCGCTTTGGTTTGTCCGCCGCGAAGAAATACGGCGGCGTGTTCGTGCCGCCCCATGTGGCGGTCATCCACCAGGTCATGCGCGAGCTGTATGCCGGCTGCGGCAAGATGATCCTGGGCACCGACAGCCACACCCGCTATGGCGCTCTGGGCACCATGGCCATCGGCGAGGGCGGCGGCGAGCTGGTCAAGCAGCTGCTGTGCAAGACCTATGATGTCAAGCGCCCCGAGGTGGTATGTGTCTACCTCACCGGCAAGCCGGTACACGGCGTTGGCCCCCAGGATGTGGCGCTGGCGCTGATCGGCGCGGTGTTTGCAAACGGCTTTGTGAAGAACAAGGTGCTGGAGTTTGTCGGCCCCGGCGTGGCGGAGCTGAGCATGGATTTCCGCATCGGCGTGGATGTTATGACTACGGAGACCACCTGCCTGAGCTCCATCTGGCAGACGGACGAGGCCACCCGCCAGTGGCTGGCCATTCATGGCCGGGAGGGCGACTACAAGCCCATGGCCCCTGCCGAGTGGGCTTACTATGACAGCATGGTGGAGATCGACCTGAGCAAGGTGCGTCCCATGATCGCCCTGCCCTTCCACCCCAGCAATGTCTATTCTCTGGAGCAGCTGTGTGCCGAGCCGGGGGATATCCTCCGCACGGTGGAGAAAAACGCAAAGGAAAAGCTGGGCTTGCAGCTGGATCTGTGCGGCAAGGTCAAGGACGGCAAGATCCATGTGGATCAGGGCGTGATCGCCGGCTGCGCCGGCGGCGGCTACGAAAATCTGGTGCAGGCCGAGCGCATCCTGTCCGGCGCGCCCATCGGCTGCGGCGACTTTGCTCTGTCGGTCTATCCCGCCAGCCAGCCGGTGAACCTGCGCCTGCTGGATATGGGCGTGATCACCAGCCTGACCCGCAGCGGCGCCACTGTGCGCAGCAGCTTCTGCGGCCCCTGCTTCGGCGCGGGCGATGTGCCCTTTAACGGCGGCCTGAGCATTCGCCACACCACCCGCAACTTCCCCAACCGGGAGGGCAGCCGTCCCGGCGACGGTCAGAGCGCGGCGGTCGCGCTGATGGATGCCCGCAGCATCGCCGCCACCGCCAGAATGGGCGGCGTGCTCACGCCGGCAACGGCCTTCGACTATGACGACAGCACCCCGGCCTATGTCTATGACAACAGCGCCTACAACAGCCGTCTGTATCAGGGCTGGGGCGACCCCAAGCCGGAAACGCCTCTGGCTTACGGTCCCAACATTGTGGACTGGCCGGAGATCCCCGCCCTGCCGGAGAACCTGCTGCTGCAGGTGGCCAGCTTTATCACCGACCCGGTGACCACCACAGACGAGCTGATCCCCTCCGGCGAGACCAGTTCCTATCGCTCCAACCCCATGCGTCTGGCAGAGTTCACCCTCAGCCGCAAGGACCCGGCCTATGTGGGCAGAGCCAAGGCCATCGCCGCCTCAGAAGCCGCCCGTCAGGCGGGACAGGCGGACGCCACCGTCAGCCGCGCGCTGGGACTGTTGCGCACCACACTGCCGGAGTTTGCGGATGTGGACATCCACCAGCTGGGCGTGGGCAGTGTGGTCTATGCCGTGAAGCCCGGCGACGGTTCCGCCCGCGAGCAGGCCGCTTCCTGCCAGCGTGTGCTGGGCGGCAGCGCCAACATCTGCAAGGAATACGCCACCAAGCGCTATCGCTCCAACCTCATCAACTGGGGTATGCTGCCCTTTACCATGGAGGCCGAGCCGGTCTTTGGTCTGGACGACCTGATCTACCTGCCCGGCATCCGTAAGGCGGTGGAGTCCGGCGCGGACGAGATCACCGGCTATGTCCTGGGCGAGACCCCGAAAAAAATCAGCCTGCGTCTGGGCGGACTGACCGATGCGGAGCGCCGCATCCTGCTGTCCGGCTGCCTGATCAACGATTACAGAGGCTAAAACCGGAATCGGAACTATAATAGAATATGACCCTGCCCCCATACAGAGCTTGTGCCTGTGCGGGGGCAGGGTTTTTCGTTTGGCAGGCTGCTTATTTCCGCATCACCTCCGTATAAAAGGCAAGAAAGGCGTTCAGCGCCGCCGACCGCCACTTGTTCCGGTGGATCAGCAGCTGGGTCCAGACCTTGACCGGGCAGTCCACGACCTCCAGCGTTTGCAGATGCCCGGCGCGGACATAGTCCGCGGAGATGAAATCCGGAAGAAAGGAGAGCAGGCGGCTGCTTTTGACGATCTCGCAGATCTGGGGAGGATTGCCAATCTCCAGCACGGGGCGCAGCTCGATCGACCGGGCGGCAAGCTCCCGGTTCAGCAGCTTGCGGTAGCTCATGTTTTCCGTCAGGACGAATTCCTCCCGGCAGAAATCCCGGAGGGAGAGGGGGCCGCGCCGCAAAATCGGGTGATCCGCCGCGGCGATGAAGTGTACAGACTCCTCCCGCTCGGCGCAGATGGTGTATTTGGAGTTGTAGATGTGGCTGTCCAGGGTAAAGACCAGGTCGGCCTCGTTCTTTTGCAGCATATCGAACATCCCCTCGGTGCCGCTTTCGGCAACGATCAGGCGCACGGCGGGAAACTGCTTCCGAAAGCGCAGAAAATCCTCCTGAAAGTACCGACTGCACACGGAGCTGGACATGGCAAGGCGGATCGTGCCTGCGATCTGCTCCGGCTGCTTGAGTTCGGCGGTCATTTTTTCATAGGACTCCAGAATGCACCGGGCGTGCTTGAGGACGATCTCCCCATCTGCGGTGAGGTCGATTTTGTGATACAGGCGGTCGAACAGCACCGTGTCCAGCTCCCTTTCCAGCTGCCGGATCTGGGAGGAAACGGTGGACTGGGTGTAGCCCAGCTTTGCCGCTGCGGCGGAAAAACCGCCGTGCTCGCACACGGCGATAAAGGTTTTTAGTACATGGGTATCCATAGAAACGCTCCTGTAGAAACGAATTTTTCGTTAGTATATCACGAAATCGTTCGTTTTACAAATACTGTTGCGTTCTCTATAATACATGGTACGACACACAGGAGGTTCTGACATGGCTTTGGAAGAAAACAAGCGCCTGCGCGCGCAGCTATATGCATATGTGACCGAGCTGGAAACCCGGGTGACCCGGATCGAAAACAGCGATTTTCCCTTTCCGGATATCGCCCCGGTGTATGCCGAGGTGGTCTCCCGCATCCGCGGTATAATGGAGGAGGGCAAGCCCTGTGAAGCGTGAGCAGCTCGGCAGCCGCATGGGCTTTATCATGCTGTCCGCCGGCTGCGCGATCGGCTGCGGCAATGTCTGGAAATTCCCGTGGATGTGCGGACAAAACGGCGGAGGCAGCTTCATGCTGGTGTATATTATCTGCCTGATCGTTTTGGGCATTCCGGCGCTGATCATGGAGTTTTCCGTTGGAAGAGCGGCGCAGACCAGCCCCCTGTATATGTACCGGAAGCTGCAAAAGCCCGGACAGAAATGGGGCGGCTTCGGCTGGGTGTGTCTGGCGGGCAATGTCGCCCTGATGGCCTTTTACACCGTGGTCTGCGGCTGGATCATCTATTACTTTTTCAAGTTCCTGACCGGCCAGAGCGGGTCTCTGGGCTTTGCGGCCATGCTGGCCAGCCCCGGCGTGAATGTGGGCTTTTTGCTCATCACGGTGGTGGTCGCCTTTGTCATTCTCTCGTTTCATCTCCAGGGCGGTCTGGAGCGGGTCACCAAGATCACGATGTCCGCGCTGTTGATCCTGATGCTCGTTCTGGCCATCCACAGTCTCCGCCTGGACGGCGCCGGCAAGGGAATGGCCTTTTACCTGAAGCCGGATTTTTCCAAAATCAACGGCTCCGTCATCGTCGGCGCGATGAATCAGGCCTTTTTCACCCTTTCCACCGGCATGGGCGGCATGGCGATCTTCGGCAGCTATATCGGCAAGGAGCGCTCCCTGATGGGCGAAGCCGTCCATGTGGTCGCGCTGGACACGCTGGTCGCCGTGCTGGCGGGCATTATCATTTTCCCCGCCTGCTTTACCTATGGATTGGAGGTCAACGCCGGACCCAGCCTGCTGTTTGATACGATGGCGGCGGTGTTCCGCAATATGTCCGGCGGGCAGCTGTGGGGTTCTCTGTTCTTTCTGTTCATGATTTTTGCCGCCATGTCCACGGTTCTGGGCGTTTGTGAGAACATTCTGGCCATGGTGCGGGAGCTGACCGGCTGGTCCCGTCCCAAGGGCAGTCTGGTGTGCGGCATCGGCGTGTTCGCTATTGCGCTGACCACGGCACTGGGCTTCAATATATTTCATTTCCAGCCCTTTGCCAAGGGGACGACCTGGCTGGATTTCTGGGACTTTGTGGTTTCGACCAATATTCTGCCGCTTGGCTCTCTGGTGCTTGTCCTGTTTTGCTGCAATAAGTTCGGCTGGGGCTGGGACAATTTCCTCCAGGAGGCCAACACGGGAAGCGGCCTGAAGATCCGCGGGTGGATGAAGCCGCTGTTTCGGTACATCGTCCCGGCGATCATCGCAGTGATCTATATCTACGGCATCGTAACTTTCCCTTGGAAATAGCTTTCATTCTTACTCCTCTATATTCCTTTTTCTGCAAACAGGCTCTGACGGATTTTTTTCGTCGGAGCCTGTTTGTTGCTTGTGATAAAGAAACTGTTTGGCGAAGAAGCGGGGGCACAAGGCGCCCTGTTCATAGCGACAGGCTTGTGCTTAGCGCGGCGCGATTTTTCCGTAAATTGCGCCAGATTTTCTTTTCGGCGTATCGGTGGTGCATTTTTTGCTTGCAATCTCTGGAGTTTCCGGCTATAATAAGCTGAATGAGAGACAATATTGTTCCTTTGCGGTGAGTAGGAGAAGGCAGGAATATCATATGACACAGGAATTTCAACGAGAAGAACACCCCAGTTCTCTCCGGAAGAAAATCTCGGTTATCGTGCCCTGCTGGAACGAGGCGGAAGTGTTGCCCCTGTTTCTGGAAGAGATCGTCCGCGTCATGCACGAATGGCCGGAGCCGGAATGGGAACTGATTTTTATCGACGATGGTTCTGTGGACAAGACCCTTTCGCTGCTGCGCCGGGCGGCGCGTGCGGACAGGCGTGTGCGCTATGCCAGCTTTTCCCGGAACTTCGGCAAGGAGGCCGCCATGCTCTGCGGCCTGAAAATGTCCACGGGCGATTTTGTCGCCTTTGTGGACGCGGACTTGCAGCATCCGCCGGCGCTGCTGGGACAAATGTACGATATCCTCCGGTCTGACCCGGATGTGGATGTGGTGGGCGCCTGCCGCCAGGATCGCAGCGGAGAAGCGCCGGTGCGCAGCTTTCTCTCCCAGCGGTTTTATGGGGCGGTCAATGCCATGTCCCATTTTGATTTGCCCCAGGGCGCAACGGATTTTCGTCTGATGCGCCGGGTGGTGGCCGATGCGATCTTGGCGTTGCCGGAGCATGGCCGCTTTACCAAGGGGCTGTTTGCCCTGGTGGGCTTTCACACGCGCTGGATCCCCTATGAAAATGTCAACCGCGCCGCCGGGGAAAGCAAATGGTCCTTTTCCGGCCTGCTGCGGTATTCCCTGGAGGGGATCTGTTCCCTTTCGCTGTTTCCCCTGCGCCTGCCGGCTCTGATGGGCGGCGGGCTTTTGGCACTTGCGCTGATCCTCTGGATCGCCGCGGGGATCCACCCCGGCAGCGACATGACGCCGGTGCTTTGTGGGATGATCAGCCTGGTGGGCGGCGTGATATTGCTGTGTATGGCGCTGCTGGGACACTATCTGGGAAAGACCTATTTGGAGACAAAGGCGCGTCCCCTGTACTTTGTGCGAGAGACGGATGAGGAGAACAAATAATGGATAAGAAACAGAAATCCATGACCACGGCGTCCACGGGACTTACCCCCGCCCAACGCCTTGGCTATTATATTATAGATACCCGCTGGATGCAGGCGCTGCTCAACACCCGTCTGGTGAAGAAAATGCTCAGCAGTGCCTTTATCCGTTTTGGCATGGTCGGCGCGGTGAACACGCTGGTGGGCTATGGCATCATGGCCATCCTGTACAATGTGGTTCACGCCGGCTACTGGCCCTCCACGGCCTGTAACTATATCTTCAGCAGCCTGCTCAGCTTTTATCTGAACTCCCGCTTCACCTTCCAGGTGGAGGGGCAGGACAAGAGAAAGCTGGCGGTGCGCTTTGCCATCAATATTGCCGTGTGCTATGTGCTGGCCTATGGCCTGGCGCGGCCGTTGGTGGAATGGCTGCTGCGGAACTCCTCCTTCAGCGCCCGGGCGCAGGGAAACCTGACCATGCTGGCAGGTATGGTGCTGTTTGTGCTGTTCAACTACAACGGACAGCGGATCTTTACCTTTCGGCAGCACAAACTGCCCGGCAAGGATCAGCAGCTTCCCACTCTGAAACGCCCGCCGAAAAAGGAGTTGAAAGATTGAAAGAAGCAAGAGATTTTGGGCGTCGCCGGTTACGGACGACGCCTTTTATTGTATTGGTTGGTATTTTTGTGCTGCTGCTGGTGATGAATTTGCGCACGCCGCTGTACAGCGACGATTACGCCTATGTGATGGATTTTGTTACCAAGCAGCCGGTGCGCAGTCTTGGACAGCTGTTGGAAAGCCAAAAGCTGCACTACCTGCAGCTCAACGGCCGCGCTGTGGTACACTGCATCGGGCAGCTGCAGCTGTGGCTGGGCGAGCCGGGCAATGATGTGGTCAATGCCCTGGGCTTTTCCCTGTTGTGTCTGGTGATCGCCTATCATGGCGCGGGCAGTTTGGGACGGATCAGCGCCGGCGGCATCGCGCTGGTGTTTGCCGGGCTTTGGTTCCTCACGCCGGAGTTTGGCAGCAGCTTTCTTTGGACCATCGGCGCGGCAAACTACCTGTTCGGTATCCTGATCGTGCTGCTGTTTTATATCCCCTACCGCCGGGTGCTCCGCTGGGAAGACCGCAGACCCCGCAGCGCCGGACGAGAGGCGTTGTGTGCGGTTCTCATGCTCCTCGGCGGCGGCATCGCGGGCTGGACAAACGAAAACACCGGCGCGGCGCTGGCGCTGCTGGTGCTGTGTACGATGGTGGTGTTCCGGGCGCAGAAAAAGCGCATCCGCCCCTGGATGATTACCGGTTTTCTCGGCGTTTGTGCCGGCGTGCTACTGATGCTGAAATCCCCCGCCCAGCAAAACCGCCTGGCCGGTGCGGGCGGAATGGGCAGCCTGCAGGACTGCCTGACGCGGGCGGAGCGCATCCTCCAGGAGGGCTACAGTCTGTTCCGGCCGCTGGTGTGGATCACGGTGCTGTGTGCGCTGGTGCTGGTGTTGGCGGTATTGTTTCGCCGTTGTCCGGCGCGGGCTCTGGCGCCGCCCATTCTGTTTGTGATCGCCGCAGCCGGCGCTACCCTGGCCATGGCGCTCAGCCCCCAGTTTCCCCTGCGGGTCTGGAGCGGCATTCTGGCGCTGGATCTGATCGTGCCGGTGGCCTGCGTGGTGCCGGTGCTGTATGGCCGGCAGGCGGGGGACAAGGCGCACAAGCGCCGGCGGAGGGGCACGCTTGCCCGGCGATTGATCGGGGTCGTGGCCGTGGCGTTGCTGGCCGGTGTTGCCGTCAGCGCGAACACGGCGCTGCAGGATCTTGCCCGAACCCGAAAGGAATTTGACCAGCGGGCAGCGACGATCTCCGCCGCTGTTGCTGCCGGACAGCACGAAATGCATTTGCACCGGATCACCTCCCAGAACCGGTATAATTGCTTTTCCATGGCTCCGGAGCTGGAGCCGGATCCGGACGACTGGAAAAATGTGGCCATGGCGCGGTATTGGGGGCTGGACTTTATTTATGGCGAGGACAGTTGAAACCTCCCGCAGCCAGTTTTTCGCAGCTTTCGACAGATGTCGAAAGAAATGTTGAAAAGTGTTGAGATCACAAGGAAAATTTGTCGATTTTTCGGGGAATCACGGGAGCGAAACTCCATCCGATTCGACATGGTTTGACAAACTGTCTCGCCAAAATGTGGTAAATTGTAGGAGTGATTCAAAAAAACGCACACCCCACATGGGACGGGGAGGTCCCGGGCTGTGCCTGGAATATTGAATACAGTCCAGCAAGATCATCTGGCAGATAGAGGAGGAAATCAAATGGGAACAATCAGAATCATGATCGCAGATGCTGCGGAGGATTATCGGCAATCTCTGGAAAGCCTGATCCAGGCAGAACCGGATATGGAGCTTGTGGCAAGTGTGGGGGATGGCGCACTTGCACTGGAGCAGCTGGCGGAAACCCGCCCGGATGCTCTGATCATGGATATACTGCTGCCGAAGCGAGATGGCTTTTCCATTTTGGCGGCGATAAAGGAACAGGAATATCCCACCCGGGTGTTTGTCAGCTCCGGCTTTTGTACCGAGGCTGTGATCCGGGAATGTGTAGACAGGGGCGTGGCCTACTTTGTACCCAAGCCCTGTGACCTGGAGAATCTGCTCCAGCGGGTGCGCTTGACGATGGAAGCCGTGCCCAGCAGCGCGCCGGTGCTGCTGACGCGAAGCCCCGTGCAATTGCAGAATGTGCCCTTGGAGCACATGGTCACGGAGATCATTCACGAAATCGGCGTTCCGGCGCATATCAAGGGCTATCAATACCTGCGGGAGGCCATTGTGCTCACGGTCAACGATATGGATGTGATCAACGCCGTGACCAAGGTGCTGTATCCTACGGTGGCGAAAAAGTTCAGCACTACGCCCTCTCGTGTGGAGCGCGCCATTCGCCATGCCATTGAGGTGGCATGGGATCGCGGCGATTTGGAAACGCTGCAAAAATTCTTCGGCTACACCGTTTCCAATATCAAAGGCAAGCCCACTAACAGCGAGTTTATCGCCATGATCGCGGACTGTCTGAGCCTGCGGCTCAAGCAGTCCGGCCAGGCGCTGGGCTGAGTGAGACTGCAAAGCGGGGACAGTACGGTTTTCTTAAAAAAGGGGTGATGTTAGATACCCCTGTCAATCCAATGAAAAAAACGACGGCTTTGGTATTTCAGAGCCGTCGTTTTGTATAGCTGTATCGCGATGTGCATGGGTTGCCGCGCGACGAATTTTTGTCATCGTGCCAGATCGCCTGACCGGGAAATGCCTGGGTCAGATGGCCTGTATCCATCATAGATATTGCTGCAGGGCTTTTTCAAAATCCTCTACAGCGGTCATGTCGCCGTTTTCGATGGCGTGCGTAATGCAGTGATCCAGATGCTCCCGGATGATCTCCTTGCCAAGTCCGTTCAGCGCCGAGCGGATCGCCGAGAGCTGGATAAGAACCTGTGCGCAGTCTTCATCGGCAGCGATCATCTTTTTGACATGCTCCATATGGCCGACCATACGGGAGATGCGGTTTATCTGACGCTTTTTCGCCTGTGGATCATGCGTGTGAGAATGTGCGTGTTCATGCGTTTCTGCGGACATACGACCTCTCCCTTCCACAGTACAGGATCGTATGTAGCTTAGCACAAATTTGGACTTCTGTAAAGTTTCGGAAACGACCGGAGGCGTTTTGCGTTTATATCCGTACCGCGTCTACAAGCCGTCTGGTGTAGGGCAGGGCGGGGGCATGGATGATCTGTTCCGTTGCACCATGCTCTACGACCTTTCCGTCATAGAGCACATAGATTCGGTCGCAAAAGCTGCTGGCCAGTGCAAGGTCGTGGGTGATGAACAAAAGGGACAGACCGCTTTCCTGCCGTATTTCGTGCAGCAGGCCGAGAATCTGCGCCTGTACGGACACATCCAGCGCCGAGGTCGCCTCATCACAAATCAGCAGGCGCGGCTTTTGGGCAAGAGCCCTTGCAATCGCGGCCCGCTGGCATTCGCCGCCGCTGACCTGTTCAGGATAGAGATCCCCAAGGTGTGCATCCAGACCGACCTTTTCCCAAAGCGCCCTCGCCTTTGCCGTGCGCTGTGACCGCTCCGGTAGAATGGGTCTGCATGCCGCATCCATGCTTTCTCCCAGCGTCAGCCGCGGGTCAAAGGAGGAGCGCGGCTCCTGAAAGATCATCTGCATATTCCGGTACGCCGCCCGCAGGGCTTTTCCCCTGGCAGTCGTCAACTCGGTGCCGCACAGCGTGACGCTGCCGCTGTCCGGCAGGAGCAGCCGGGCGATGATGTGCGCCAGCGTGGATTTTCCTGCGCCGCTTTCTCCGATGACGCCGACACATTCCCCGGCTTCTATGGTCAGTGAAATGTCGTCCACTGCCAGAATCGTTTGCCCACCGCGCGCACGAAAGGTCTTTGTCACATGATCAACGGCAAGGATCGTCTGCATGCGGGAGCGCCTCCTTTCCGCAAAGCGTCCAGTGCTTTCCGCCTGCCGTGCGCGGACGCAAAACTGCCTGTGTGCAGGATGGCTCTGCATGGGGACATCGGGATGCGAAAGCACAGCCCTGCGCAGAGAATATCTCCGGCTTGCGGCCGGGGATGCCCTGGGGCAGCGTGCCGTCCAGACGGGGAACCGCCGCAAGCAGGGCGCGGGTATACGGATGTGCCGGATGATGGAGTACAGCGTCCCGGGGACCGCACTCCATCATGTGCCCGCCATACAGGACAGCGATCTGATCGGCCAGCCTTGCCGCAATACCCATATCGTGGGTGATGAGCAGGATGGAAGTTCCGTATTGGGCGCGCAGGCGCAGCAGCTGCGCGACGACCTGTGTCTGCACAGTCGTATCCAGTGCGCTGGTGGGTTCATCTGCCAGCAGGATGGCAGGTTCGAGTGCCATTGCTGCCGCAATCGCCACGCGCTGATTCATGCCGCCGGAAAGCAGTGCGGGGTAGCTTTCCAAGATCCGCGCCGGGTCCCGAAATCCCATGCTCTGCAGGAGGGTAGTCGCTTTTTGTCTGGCGGCGGCTCTGGTAACAGACCGGTCATGGGCGTGTAATGTGTCATAAAACTGTTTATGAATTTTGCGAATGGGATCCAGAGACGCCCCCGGCTCCTGAAAGACAAGACCGATTTCCCTGCCGCGTATCGAACGCAGCTGCCGCGGCGCCAGCCGCTGCAAATCATTTCCCCGGAACAGTACCTGCCCGCCGGTGATTGCGATCCGTCCCGGCAGCTGCAGCACAGCATGGAGCAGCGTGCTCTTGCCGGACCCGCTTTCCCCGATCACACAGACGATCTCTCCTGCGCCGAGTGTCAGATTTATATTGTGTAAAACGCTTGTCTGCGCATCCGGATAGCGTACAGACAGATTTCGGATGGCAAGCAAATGGGTCTCCTGCATAGGATGTGCCTCCTTCCGCCGACTGGACTTACTTAATGCAGGTTTTGTAAGTGATATGATAGTAATCCACCGGAGACTGTTCCAACCCCTCCACGGTGTCCTTCATGGCGATGTACATATTCAGGTGGAAAATGTTGCAGTATGCGTTTTCGGACAGCACGATCTCGTCGATTTGCCGGGTGATCTCTGCACGCTGCGCGGGATCAAAGGCCACGGCAAGCTGCGCCAGCAGGGTGTCCACCGCGGCGTTGGAATACCGGCCGAAGTTGTTTGTGCCGCCGGTACCGTAGCTGTTTATCATATAGGAATACGGATCTCCGGTCGGCAGTGTGACCTCGGCGTACACGCTCAGATCAAAGGTGCCCGCGTGTCCGCGTTCCTCCGTGCTGTCCAGTTGCTCCAGACTGACATCCACACCCAGCTGGCGCAGCGCGGATTGCAGCGCCTGACTTACCTGCGGCAGCCCTGTGCGGCCATAGGTGATGATTTGCAGAGAGACCTTTTTGCCGTCCTTATCCAGAAAGCCATCACCGTCGGAATCCGTATAGCCGCTCTGCGCCAGCAGCGCCTTTGCGCCGTCCATATCGAAATCCGGTACATTCGTCAGGGCGGCCGCGTCGCCGAACGCCGTTGCTGCCGGAAAGGTGGTTTTTGTGGGCGTGCCTGCGCCATTGACAAGAACATCGGCATAGTTCACGCGGTCGATCGCCATGCAGACCGCCTTGCGGAAGTTGGGATCTCCCGTAAATTCGTGCTCCAGATTGAAATACACCTTGTATACGCGGGAGGTCGCGGCTTGCGAGATTTTGAAGCCGCTTGTCCCGTCAAACAGGTCGCGGGCGTCATAGGGAAGGCCGTAGCAGGCGTCCAGTTCGCCCGTTTGCAGCGCGAGGGTGCAGGCGTCAAGGTCGCTGGCAGACCGGATGGTCACATGCTTACTGGCGGGCTTGCCGCCCCAGTAATCGTCAAAAGCGTCCAGTTCCAGACGCACATTTTCTACATATTCTGTCAGCTGAAATGGTCCGGTACCCACCGTGGCATTGCCGTTTGCATCCAGGCTCTTGACATCCACGATCCCGGAATAGGGATCGCACAGGCAATTGGGCAGGACGGGGTTCGGCGCATGGGTGGTGATCGTCAGGGTGTTGCCGTCCGCTTCGATCGAGGCGATGTTCAGCTCCTTCTCCGCGCGGCTTTGCAGGGAACATACGCGTTCCAGAGAAGCCTGTACCGCAGCGGCATCCATCGGATTGCCGCTTTGGAACAGCACGCCGCTGCGCAGCACGATCGTCCAGACAAGGCCATCCTCGGAAACAGAATAGGCGTCCACCAGATTTTTCTGCACCTGCATGCTGTCGTCCAGCCGGAACAGGGATTCCATCACACCGCTGCGCATACCCACCCATGCATAAGCGCCGCAAGCCGGGTCCACATTGCCGACCTGCCCGCCGAAAACGAAGGTGCCGCGGGGGTCTGCGCTGTTGTTGATCTCCGCCGTGGCGCCGCAGGCGGTCAGGCCGAGCAGCACAAGCAGCGTTAAAAGAAATGCAGAGATCTTCTTCACGCTTTTTTCTCCTTCATGATAGATTGTACCTTTCTTTGGGGGTCGAGCACATCGCGCACGCTGTCGCCCAGAAGACCGAACAGAATGCTTACCAGAAAGATGGCAAGGGCTGGATACAGCACCACCCAGGGACACTGCTGCATCAAGCTGCGGCCCTCGGAGAGCATATTGCCCCATTCCGCCGTGGAGGCGCTCAAGCCAAGAAAGCTCAGGCCCGAAATGCTGAGCATGGCGCTGCTCAGATGCAGCGCGCCGGTCACGACCACGGGGCGGATGGCGTTGGGCAGGATGTGCCGCAGCAAAATGGAAAAGCTGCTCTGTCCGTTCAAAATGGCTGCCTTGACAAAGTTCTCCTGCCGGATAGAGAGCACATAGCTGCGGATCAGGCGGGCATATTGCGGCCAGCCTGTCGCGGCCAGCGCGAGAACGCCGTTTTTCAGGCTCGGTCCCAGCATACCTGCTACCGCGATGGACAGCACAATACCGGGAAATGCCAGAAAGATATCTACAACACGCATGAGGACTTCGTCGAAAAGACCGCCGATGTATCCGCTGACAAGGCCGATGGCGCAGCCAATCAGCATGCTCAGTCCCGCAATGCTCAGGGAGGCGAAGATCGAACTGCCGGCGCCGGAGAGGATACGCGACCAGATGCACCGACCCAGTCCGTCTGTGCCCATGGGGTATGCGCCGCCGGGCGGCAGCTTGGCCGCGGAGAGGTCAGCCAGCTTCGGGTCATGGGGAGCAAGCGCGCCGGAGAACAGGCTCAGCAGACACAGCGCAAGAAAAATCGTCAGCAGCAGGAACAGCCTGCGTTTGGAACGGGTGGTTCGATCCATCACGCCACCCCCAGTCCGGCGTGGAGCCGAGGATCCGTATAGAAGCAGAAAATATCCGTCAGCAGATGGATGCCGATATAGATCACGCTGCTCCAGACCACAAAGGCCTGGATGGTCGGATAGTCGCGGGAGAGTACGGCGCTTGTGACCATATATCCCATGCCCGGGAGAGAAAAAATCATCTCCACCGCTGCCGTTCCGCCCAGAAGTGAACCGATCGACATAGACAGCAGCGTAAGAAGCGTCGTCATCGTATTGGGCAGTACAGAATGAAACAGCACGACCCTGCCGGGCAGTCCACGGGATACTGCGCCGGCCACATAGGTTTTGCCAAGCTGCTCTAATACGGCGGCGCGCACCTGCCGGATGTATTTTCCGGTCATGGGGATCGCCAGCGCCAATGTCGGCAGAACGAGACTGACCCACGAGCCGGAGGAAAGGACGGGAAACCATCCCAGTTTCAGCGCAAAGACATACAAAAGCAGCAGGGATGCGAGAAAGCTGGGCAGGCTGTTGCCGACAAAGCTCAGAAAGCGGATGATACAGTCCAGGGGCTTTCCCTGCTTCACGGCCGTAAGGATCCCCAGCGGAACGGACAGCAGAACGGTGACGATGACCGATGCGGCGGTCAGCTTCAGGGTGTTGGGAAGGGCGGTCAGGAGTTTTCCGGCAACGGGCGCACCGTCGATATAGGACACTCCCATATCCCCGCGGATACAATTCCAAAGCCAGTTGCCATACTGCACGAGGAAGGGGCGATCCAGTCCCAGCCGGCTGCGCATGGCATCCACAACATCCGGGTTCGGTGCGGTTCCCTGTCCCTGCAGCAGCATCTCCACCGGGTCCTGCGGCGACAAATACAGCAAGCCATAGGTCAGGAGTGTTACACCAAGCAGGACCGGGAGCAAAGAAAGCAGTCTCCGCAATATATAGTGCGCGACCGGATAGCGGTTGCCGCGGTACCTGTCAATAGCGGGTGTTTTCGTCTTGCACATCTATCAAATTCCCCCAACTGCGGCCGGTTCGGCGTGAAGACTTTGATGGCGTGTATGGGGCTGTTGTTCCGGCAGAGGCTTTTCCGCACAGATCATAAAGGTGCGGATCGGCGCGTCTCGTTCCCGATCCAGCGGAGCCTGCACACCGGGGCCGATGTCGTTCATGATCTTTTTCATGTCCATACCCAGTCCCTGCAAAACGGCGCAGTCCCACGCCGGCCGCCGCTCTTGGGAAAGCGGGAGCGCATAAGCGGCCTGCTCCAGCTCCGCCACCCGCTGCGGCGGAAGATCGCCCGCGTGATGGTGCAGGATGTGCCTGGCGTGGAAAGCCGCGTGGGCGGCTTCTTTCTCCGCGCGCAGCTTATCATCGTACAGGTACAGATACCAGTTGGCGTCGAAATAGACCATCCGACCGCCGGGGGCGAGTACGCGCATCCATTCGGAAAGCGCCTGTTTCGGGTACTCCAGATTCCAGACCACATTGCGGCTGACGACCAGATCAAAGCTGTTGTCCGCAAACGGCAGGAACTCCCCTCGGTGCAGTACAAAATTTACCTGTGCCCCGTAGCTTTCCGCGCTTTCCTTTGCGTATTGGAGCATATGCGCCGTGATGTCTACGGCGGTCACCTCGTGTCCGGCCAGCGATAGGTTGATCGCAAAGAAGCCCGGACCTGTTCCCACATCCAAGATGCGCAGCCGGTTTTTTTGCGGGGCGTGGGATAAGATCAGCTCCCGCCAGGCTTTGCGTCGCCAATCGTTCATTTCCGCAATGTTCTGTGCGCTGTAGCTATGGGCGCGATCCGACCAATAGGATGTCAGCGTATTCAGCAGCGCGGATGTTTCTTTTTCTTGCATACTGTGTTCTCCCTCTGTGCAAGCTGTTTTCCGCAATGCGTGATGCGGACGATGGCACTATTATAGCGGGCTTTCGGCAAGGATGTAAGCCTCCCTGGGGGATGATATTCCCGAAAGCGGATAGAAAAGAAACCTGACAATGCGCTTGTTTCCCGCGCATTGTCAGGCGTTTTCTTTTCTGCTGTTTTCCGGAAGTCAGATCCCAAGCGCTTTCCGCTTTTTCTTCATATCCGCAACGATCTTTTCGCCAAGAGAGACCGGATCCACATCCACTACCATAGAGGAACGCAGCGTTTCCTTGGTGTCCTCCTTGAGGAACTTGATCACCTTGGGCGCGCCGTGGATGGACGCTTCTACGCAGTGATATGAGGTGATGCCCATCAGGCGGAAGCCGAGCGAGGCGTCAATGCCCTTCTCGTTGGACCACTCCGGAGAGGAGAAGGCAAAGGGCATCTCATACAGATTTTTCTGAAATTCTCCGGCGATGCCCGCGAAAATGCCGGAGCTTCTGGCGTTATCAATACATTCGCCCACATGCCACACAGGCGGCATATTGTCCGGCTGCAGGAACTCCCGCAGGCCATTTCCACATTTGCCGTAGGCAAACGCGGAGGTCTGACAGTAGCCCATTTTCATCAGGGGGAAGGATGCGCAGCCGTTTGTGATGATAAGCACATTGTTTTTCAGCAGAACATCGCAGACATCCAGAACGGCTTTCTCGTACATGATCTTGGGATTATTACATCCGACCATGTTCACAACGCCCAGAATTTTTCCCTCGCGGACGGCGTTGGCGAGGCGGGCGAAGCCGCCGTAATGCTTGTGGACATATTCCACCGAGAAGCCGACCTCCGCTTCGACCTCGTAAGGCGGAATGAAGACAGGCGTGCCCTTGCGGGCCTCAAAGCTCTCGATCGCCCTTGTCACGATGCGCTCGGCGATATCGTGGATCTGATCCACATTGCTGTGGTGGTGGTCGAAACCGATATGCTCCGCGCCGGGCAGTCGGGCGGAATCGCTGGTCGTTACGACCGTTGTTTTGAAACAGCGGGCCACATCCATAATGGAGGGATAGACCTCCTGCACATCGGCTACCCACAGGTCCAGTGCGCCGGTTCCCAGAACCAGCTCCGCGGTCACGGCGTTGGAAAGCGGGATCACCCCGTCATAGCGGTACATGGCGGACAGGCCGGAGCAGCAGATGCCGTAGAACTGGATACCCTTTGCGCCTTTTTCCTTTGCCAGCTTCACGAATTTTTCGCTCTGTCCGGCTTTGACGATCTCTTTGACGAGCACCGGCAGGTGTCCGTGGACAGCGATATTGACATAGCCCTTTTTCAGCGCGCCGATATTGACCTTGGATGTAACGCGATCGCCCACGCCGAGCAGCGCATCGGTAGCGATGGAGGTGGATACAACGCCGCTGAAGGTGAACGCCAGACCGCAGCGCAGGAACTGCTTCATAACGCTTTCCCAGTCGCCGTCTGTGGCGCAGCCGCTTTTGTGATACGCTTCAAATACCTCGTGGTAGGCGCTGATGGGCAGAATGTCCATCTCCTCCCAGGTTTTCCGGCGCTCCGGCGGTGCGCAGGCCTGGATCGTCTGATACACATCCGGCTCGGTGCGGGACAGATCGGCCAGAAGAATGTCCGTCAGATCTTTTGTGATATGCTTCAGCTGCCTGTTTTTGGTTTGGATGCCGTAAGCCTCCGCCATCTGACGAACCTTGTATTCGCCGATGATGGGAAGATCGAGCTTTCCCTCTGCGGCCCATTTGAGCATGAGGATGACTTCTCTTGCGTGCATACCGTGCTGGGCAGCACCGGCAGCCGCGCCCCGGAGAAGATTTCTTGCGGCGATCAGATCGGCGTCCGCGCCGCAGACGCCCCGGGGGGCTTTGGCGGTGATCTTACATGGACCCATATTACAAATGCGGCAGCAGGTGCCGCTCAGCCCGAAGCTGCACTGCGGCTGCTGCTTGTCAAAGCGGTCAAAGGTGGTGTCCATGCCGATCTGCTCCATGCGCAGGATCATTTCACGGACGGCAGGGTCGGGGGTGTTTTCCAGCACATCCTGCTTGGAGGGGAATGTTTTTCGGTAGGCGGCAACGGCTTTCATATAGTCCTCGGTGAAATCGCCGTCGTGGGTGTGGGTGTAGGTATGTCCCTCTGCGTCTACATGGGTATGCGTTTCTCCGCTGACCGGGAGAAGCACTTTCGGAACACCGTTCTTGTCAAATCCAATGATCGCGCGGTGGTTGTGGGGCGCGATCGCAAGGGGATCCTCTGCCGCGCCGTGGGTGTGAGGATGGGGGTGTTCGTGCGTGTGCTCGTGGTTATGTTCATGTTCGTGTGTGTGTTTCATCACTGGGCTCCTTTCTCTAAATGTAATATTCGATCATAACCTCTTTCTTCATGTGGAACAGTTCAAAAATTCGATCCCGAATCAGAAGAAAGTCCTCGCGGGTACGATCGCGCTCTTTGCCGAGAGAAATCTTGACAATGGCCTTGATCCTGCCCGGGTTTGCATCCATGATGACGACCCGG
>CAVBJJ010000008.1:0-3531 GCA_963595735.1 bacterium | reverse complement strand
CCTCTATGTCATGGGTGACGAATACGATGGTTTTCTGGGTGCGGTGGCAGATGTCTAAAATATCATCCTGCAGCTTCATCCGGGTGATGGCGTCCAGCGCCCCGAACGGCTCGTCCATGAACAGGATCTCCGGATCAACAGCGAGTGCGCGGGCAATGGCAACGCGCTGCTGCATACCGCCGGAAAGCTGGCTCGGCCGTTTTTTCTCGGAGCCGGTCAGTCCGACCAGATCAATATATTTTTGAACGATCTTTTTTTGCTCCTCTTTGGGAACCTTTTTGGCTTCCAAGCCAAGCGCAACATTTTTTTCGACATTTCTCCACGGAAGCAGCCCGTAGTTCTGGAAGATCGTCACATACGAAATGCAGGGGTGCTGTACGGGCTTCCCATCGATTTTTATGGAACCCTTGGACGGCTTGAGAAATCCGGCCATGGCGTTGAGCAGGGTAGATTTTCCGCAGCCCGAAGGCCCGAGAAGGCAGATGAATTCTCCTTTTTCGATTCCGAGAGATACATCCTGGAGTGCAGTCATTTCAGACTGATCCTGCGTGAATGTGATGGACAGGTTTTCTACTTCTATCTGCATTTTACTTCTCCTTCTATCAGGCGGATCAGGGTATCCAGCAACAGACCCAGTACGCCGATCACAAGAATAACGGCCAGGAGCGCATCGGGTCGCAGGCAGTTTTTGCTGTCCATGACGAGAAAACCAAGTCCGGACTGCGAACCGACCATTTCGCCGGACACGAGAAAGATCCAGGAGGTTCCCAGCGCCAGCCGCAGGCTGGTAATGATCTGAGAAAAGGCGGCCGGCAGCGCGATTTTTACCATATAGGTGCCCTTGTGGATGCCAAAGTTTTGCGCCACCTTATGATAGATGGGATCCAGGTTCTGGATGGCCGATACGGTGGACAAAAGGATGGGGAAGAAGCCGGCGATAAAGATAATGACGATAGCCGGGATATTTCCGATGCCGACCCAGAGAACGATAAACGGCATCCATGCAACAGGGGCGACCGGACGGAGCACCTGCAGGATGGGATTGACATAAGAAAAGGCGGAGGAAAAGCTCCCCAGCAGAAGTCCCAGTCCGATACCCAGAACCAGCGCGGCCAGATATCCGGCAAAGAAGCGGAGCAGACTGATGCTGATATGGGAGATCAGCGGGAGCGGGGAAGTGCTTCCCTGTAAGCCTTCTGTTGCCAGTTCGCGAAATGCGTGTACCACATCAAGGGGCGACGGGAAAAGCGCGGAACTGACATGGGTCACAACGACCAGCAGCTGCCAGAGCGCCACAACGACAGCAAATGCAATAATTCCTCTTCTAAGCTGTTTCATTGTCTCACTCCTTTCCGGCGATCGTATAGACGAAGTCGTCATAAGTCGGCGGGTTCTCGATCATATGATCGGAAAGCACCTTTTCGTATAATTCATCATAGGCCTCTCTGGTGATGGTCAGATCCTGATAGCTGATCCAGTCCAGAGAGGTTTCCAGTGTTTCGGCGTCCTGTCCCAGATAATTTTCCGCAATGCGGAGCGCTTCTTCTTGATCCAGCTTGTTTCCGGCTTCCTGATATTTTTCCAGGAAGGTCTGGAAGGCTTCGGGATTCTGCTCTATGACATCGGTGCGGAAGATCAAACCGCAGCAGACGGAGTCGTTCCAGAGTTCATCGGAGCGGGCAAGCACATTGCCGAATCCGTTTGTCACAGCCTGGGCGCCAAAGGGTTCCGCAACGCAATAGCCATCGATCGCACCGCTTGCCAGAGAAGAGGGCATTTCGGAGGGCGCCAGCTGGGTCACCTGAATGTCGTCCAGGGTGAGTCCGGCCTTTTGCAGTTCTTCCAGCAGGAGAATGTAATGGGAGGACTGGGTGGAGGGGATCGCAAAGGTTTTTCCCTTCATGTCAGCGGGGGATGTAATGCTGTCGTTGACAATGATGACATTACCGTCTTTGTGACCGAGCGCGACGGCTTTCAGCTCAACGCCCTTTGCCTTGGCGCTCATGGCAAGCTCAATCAGCTCGGAAGCGCCGTCGATTTTTCCGGCGTGCAGCGCATCGGTCAGATCGGACCAGGAGCTGAATTTTTGAAGATTGATCTGAATACCGGAATCTTCTGCTTCCAGCAGTTCCTTTTCCTCAAATACCGGCAGGGCATGGGTGATCGGAAGATAGCCGATGGTATAGGTGACGGCGCTTTCGTTGCCTGCTTGGGTCAGATGCGCGGAAGTGACCTGTCCGCTGACGACCAGCCCGACAAAAAAGGCCGCGATCACCAAAATTCCGATTCTGTTTTTTCTCATCATGACACTCCTTTCTGTTTGCCAGTAGAATTCATGTTGACGGGGATTCTTGACAGACACAAAAGGAAAAATTGTAAGCCTATCAAAATGATATGTTTATTGATTAGGCATGAGTATAAGACATAAATCTTATTTTGTCAATGGAAATAGTAGTGTTTTGTTATTGCAAAAAAGCGTAGTTGTCCATTACGCCCCTTGAGAATTCGCTGTGTAAAAATATGTTATTAAACACATGCGTGTATTAAAAAACGCACGAATTCTGTTGCATTTGTTGCGATTCAAAAGCAAGTAAGAAAACCACCGTATTCCGATTGAAATACGGTGGTTTTATGGTTGCGGGGGCCGGATTTGAACCGACGACCTCCGGGTTATGAGCCCGACGAGCTACCAAGCTGCTCTACCCCGCGATATTTGCTGCACTGTTCAGTGCTTAATTACTATACCACAAAGTCGGTATCCCCGTCAAGCACTTTTTTCTGGCGTTTTTTGGCGAAAAATTTTCGCTGCCGGCAGGTATGGCGGGAAAGCGGCGGCGCATACTAAGCGCGAGGTGATAAAAATGCGTTGTATTTCCTTTATTGGCGGCGCGCTGTTGGGCGCGGCGGCAGGCAGCGTGGCCAGCATGATACTCATGCCGTCCCGCAAGTCCCGGCACATTCTGGGCAAGACGCTGCGCAACATCGGCGATGTGATCGACGGCGTTTCCAACGCGATCGGCTGGTAAGGCCAAAAAAATTTTTATTTTCTGAAAAAAAGACTTGCATTTCCGAACGAACCGTGCTACTATACTTAAGCACGGTGTGCGCTCCTAGCTCAGCTGGATAGAGCGTCTGGCTACGGACCAGAAGGTCAGGGGTTCGAATCCCTTGGGGCGTGCCACGTCGGAGCAAAGTCCGCTTTGCTCCGGCGTTCTTTTTTTGCAAAAGAACGCCATCCGCCCGCTCCCTTGCTCCTCCTTTCCAAATCGAACCCGCGCGCTGGGCTTCGATTTGGTGAGAACGAGGTGTTTCGCGAAAGGAACAGCTTTTCTGTAAATCCTCGATACGCTGAAGTAGAGTTCGCTTTACTCCAGTGTTTTTTTTTATTTTTCCGAAAAACACGGAACATATCACATCAGCTTGTCAAAAAAGTCTGAGACTTTTTTGACTTCGCTTATCCGCCGAGTATTTTGGCGCAGCCAAAATACTGTGGGAAAGCCCAGAAAAGGGCTTTCCGCGGCGGTTTATCTC
>CAVBJJ010000007.1:0-79459 GCA_963595735.1 bacterium | reverse complement strand
CCTTTAAGGAGGCGGAGTTCGACATCATCTATGGCGAGGGCATCAGCAAAACCGGCGAACTGGTAGATCTGGGCGTAAAGCTGGATCTGGTGGACAAGGCCGGCGCCTGGTACAGCTTCAAGGACACCCGGGTGCAGGGTAAGGACGGCATCAAGGAATACCTCCGGGAACACGAGGAGGACGCCGCCGAGCTGGAAGCTGCCATCCGCGCCAACGCCTACAAGCTCATGTCTCCCCAGGCCAGAAAGGCCGCCAAGGCCGCCGGCCGCGCGGTGGATGTGGAAGCGGACGACTTCGAGGGCTAAGAACACACCATGGAAAACAAATGCCTGCAGCGCGCGCTGCGGCTGCTGGAGCGCCGGGACTACTCCCGGGGCGAGCTGGAGCATAAGCTGCTGGAAAAGCAGGAGCCGCCGGAGGCCGTTGCACAAACGCTGGAGCGGCTGGAGGCCATGCACCTGATTAACGATGCCCGCTATGCCGCCCTGGTGGTGCGGCAATACGGCCAAAAGGCCTATGGCCCCGCCCGCATCCGGCAGGAATTCCAGCGCCGCCGCATCCCCCGGGAGCTGTGGGACGCGGCCATGGAGGAAGCCGAAACGGACGAGGATAAGCTCCAGCGCCTGCTGCAAAGCAAGCTGCGGGGAAAGGATCTGTCCGACCTGGCGGAGCGCCGCCGGGCGGAGGGCTTTCTCCTGCGCCGGGGCTTTTCCTGGGATGCCGTGCGCACCGCGCTGGCGCGTTACCGCATGGAGGAAAATAACGAATAAGAATACACCAACGGGAAAGGAACCGCCATGCACCACAAAAAAATCTGCGTTGTAGGGATCGGCGGCGTGGGCGGTCTGCTGGCCGGACTGCTGCTGCGCCGCTATGGCGAATCGGTCAGCCTGCTGGCCCGGGGCGCCCGGGTGGCGCAATTGCAGACCCAGGGGCTTTGCCTGCGCTCCGATGCCTACGGCAGCTTTACCGCCCCAGTCTCCCATGTCAGCGAGGATCCTGCCGCGCTGGGCATACAGGACATCGTCTTTGTCTGCGTCAAAAATAACGACCTGGAGGCCACCGCCGCCCAGATCCGCCCCCTGGTGGGCGACCACACCTGGCTCATGCCTGTCATGAACGGCGTGACCGCCGGCGGGGTACTTGCCAGCGCCTTTCCCAAGGCGTTGGTGTTGGAAAGCGTGATTTACACCGTCTCCTCCATCGCACCAGACGGCAGCATTCTCCAGCAGGGAGATTTCACCGCGCTGCACCTGGGCGATGTCACCGGAACGGCGCAGGGCGCCGCCGCTGCCGCGGAATGCTTCCGCCTGCTGGCGGCCACCGGGCTGAACTGCCATCTGGCAGACGATGTGCGCGCCGCCATCTGGAAAAAATACATCTTCAACTGCGCCTATAATGTCATCACCGCCCGCTATGGCGTGCTGATCGGCGAGGTCAAGGCATCGCCCCAGCTGCGGGCGGACTATCTGGCGCTGATGCAGGAGGCGCTTTCTCTGGCGCAGGGGCTGGGCATGGTCTTCCCCGCCGATCTGCTGGAGCGCAACATGGAAACCTTTCTCGGCTGCACGGACGACAGTGACAGCAGCCTGGGCAGGGATTTCCGCCGGGGGCGCAAAGGAGAGCTGGAGGTCTTCTGCGGCGAAGTCACCCGCCTGGGACGCAAGCTTGGCATCCCCACCCCGGTCAGCGACCGGTACTACGCCGGACTGCTGGAACGCGCGGCGAACTTTTCTTGACAAATTCTGTTTCGCAACTTATCAATAAGAAGGGATATTTATGGCAAAAACGATCGCCCTGATTTCTCTGGGCTGTGCAAAAAATCTGGTCAACAGTGAACAGATGCTCTATCTGCTGGACGAGGCCGGCTTTGTCACCGTCCCCGACCCGGACGGCGCGGACGCCGCCATTGTCAACACCTGCGGCTTTATCGACAGCGCCAAGGCCGAGGCCATCGACCACATTCTCCGCCTGGGACAGCTCAAGGCGGAGGGTCGCCTGGGCAAGCTGATCGTCACCGGCTGTCTGGCGCAGCGCTACCGGGAGGAGATCCTCTCCGACCTGCCGGAGGTGGACGCGCTTTTGGGCGTGGGCAGCTATGACGACATTGTGGAGGTGGTCAGCCGATGTCTGAACGGCGCCGACGACACGGTGCAGGACTTCGGCGACAAGAACCGCAGCGTGGAGGAGACCCCCCGCGTTGTCTCCACCGGCCCCGGCTGGGCATATCTGAAAATCGCGGAGGGCTGCGACAACTGCTGCGCCTTCTGCGCCATCCCCGCCATCCGCGGCCGGTACCGCAGCCGCCCCTTTGAAAACATTCTGGAGGAGGCGGAGGCGCTGGCGGAGGCCGGCATTGGCGAGCTGATCGTCATCGCCCAGGACATCACCCGCTACGGCACCGACAACTATGGCCGCCCCCGTCTGGCAGAGCTGATCCGGGAGCTGTGCAAGATCCCCGGTGTGCGCTGGGTACGCCTGCATTATCTGTACCCGGACGCCTTCACCCCGGAGCTGATCGACACCATCGCCCAGGAGGAAAAGGTGGTAAAATATCTGGATATTCCCATCCAGCATATCAATGACGATATCCTCCGCCGCATGAACCGCCGGGGCACCGGTGGGGAGATCCGCACGCTGCTGACCCAGTTACGGGATCGCATTCCGGAGCTGGTGCTGCGCACCAGCCTGATCGTCGGCCTGCCCGGCGAGGGCGAAGCGGAGTACGAGCAGCTGTGCGATTTCCTGGCGGAGTACCGGCTGGAGCGCGTCGGCGTGTTCCCCTTCTCCCCGGAGGAGGGTACCCCCGCCGCCAAAATGACCGACCGCTGTGATGCCGACGAGGCCGCCCGCCGTGCCGACCGCATTCTGGAAATGCAGGCGGAGATCATGGATCAGTGGTGCGAAAGCAAGGTGGGACAGACGCTGCCCGTCCTGTGCGAGGGCTGGGACGAGGAAAGCGAATGTCACTGGGGCCGCAGCGCCTTTGACTCCCCAGATATCGACGGTCGCGTGCTGTTCCGCGGCGGCGGCGAACCGGGAGAATTCGTAGAAGTAGAGATCACCGGCTGTCTGGACGGCGACCTGATAGGAGAAAGACAATGACAACTGCAAACAAGCTCACCATCTTGCGGGTCATTATGATCCCGCTGTTTCTGGCAGTGCTGTATATCGGCCCTGCCCACGCCAACGCCATCGCCCTGGTCATCTTCATTCTGGCCTCGGTCACGGACTTTGCCGACGGCTACATCGCCCGGCACTATAACCAGATCACCGATTTCGGCAAATTCATGGACCCCCTGGCGGACAAAGCGCTGGTCTGCGCCGCCATGTGCTGGTTTGTGGACATCGGTCTCATGCCCGGCTGGGCGCTGCTGATCGTGCTGCTGCGGGAATTCGCCGTCAGCGGTCTGCGCATGGTGGCCTCGGACAAGGGGCGCGTCATCGCCGCCGGCTGGAGCGGCAAGGTCAAGACCTTTGCCACCATGATCTGCCTGATGCTCATGTTCTTCCCCATCCCCCATCTGCTGGTGCTCATCTGCGTTGCCATCATCGTGGTCACCACGCTGTATTCCGGCCTGGAGTACTTCATCAAAAACGCCGATGTGCTCAAAGATGGCATGAAATAATTCACTTGACGATGCAAAAAACGCCGTGACAGGAAACGCTTCCTGCCACGGCATTTTTATTCTTTTTTCGCAAATTCTGTACCGGATCAGCCCACGCTGCGGTCTGCAAAGGCCGTGAACTGGGGCGCGATATAGCTGCTTTCATAGCCGTTGATCACTTCCCGGGCGCTGTCCTCGTCTGTGGAAGTTCCGTCCACCGACCAGGGATTTTCGGCGTTTGCCTGCTCGTCATAGACCACCGTCTGGAACTGCTGCAGCTGGCCGCCGACCAGCGTGTAGTAGCTCCACTCCGTATTCGTGTCCGAGGTGGAACCCACATTGGCCACCAGACTGCCGCCGTTGCTGCCCATGCACAGGTAGTAGCTGCTGCGCTCCTGTCCCAGCGCCAGCTGCACCGGGTCGCCGTTCTGGAGGGTGTACAGGGCAAACAGCTCCTGCTGCCCCACCTCGCCGATCAGCAACTCCTTCACGCCGTCGCCGTCCACATCGGTGATCGAATAGCCCAGCTTCCGCAGGCCGTCCTCACCGGAGTAAAAGCTGCACATTACGCACAGGTCGTTCTGGAGCAGCTTGTCCTCACTCCAGCCGTCCCGCACTGCGGTAATGTACTGGTCGATCACATCGTCATAGGCCTGCTCCTCCGTTCGGGTGGTAGTGTTCTCCTCCGGCGTGCTGGTGGGCTGGCTGTGATCCGTCGCGCCCGGATCAGGCGTTTCCGTTTCCGCCGGGGACACCGTCTGCTGCGGCTGGTTTTGCTGCAGGTTGGCGCTGCCCTGATTGGTGCTGCTTCCGCCGCCGTTTGCGCAGGCGGTCATACCCAATACCATTGCGCCGGCCAGCGCCAGCGCGGCAATTTTCTCTTTTTTCATAGTAAACACTCCTTTCAGCGTGTCAAAAAAGTCCGAGACTTTTTTGGCACGGCGGTTCATCTCATTGAGGCGGGTCTCGCCCCCCAAACTCCCCCGCTGCTGTGGGAAACGATGCTGCCTGCTGTTTTTGACGGCCTTGCCTCTCCCCTTGGGAGAGGTGGCTGAGCGCAGCGAAGACGGAGAGGGTAAGCAATGACCATACCATACGAACTCCGGGGGCTTGATTCTCTGCCAAACCCTCTCAGTCGCCTTCTCCCAGAGAGAGCCAAGCGGGGATTTCCGCTTTCCGGATTCGCTTGCAGTCTATCACATTCTCCCACCGGAGACAAGGCATAATTTGTTAACTTTCCCGCCACAACTCCCGGGCAAACCAGTTTTTCATTGTGTCAAAAATTTTCACCAGCTCTCTTTCCCCGATCACATGGGGCGGCATGGTGTACACATAATTCAGGAACGGCCGGGCAAAAACCCCCTGCTCATAGGCATACTGCCGATAGCCCGCCAGATATTCCGGGGACTCCACCTCGATGCAGGTGCAGGCGCCCAGGGTGCGCACCTCCTTTACGCCCTTAGCGGTAAAGCCCGCCATCTCCCGGCGAGAGATCTCCTCAATACGGGCGACCTTGCCCATATAGTCCTCCCGCTGGAAAATCTCAATGCTCTTCAGCGCCGCGGCGCAGGCCAACGCATTACCCATAAAGGTGGGGCCGTGCATCAGGGCGTGGCGGTCGTCGTCGCTGTAAAAGGCGGCAAAGACCTTTTCGTTGGCCACCGTGGCGGCGTGGCCGATGTAACCGCCGGTCAGCGCCTTTCCCAGCACCAGAATATCCGGCAGCACCAGATCTGCCACAAAGCGGTGTCCCGTCCGGCCAAAGCCCGTTGCCACCTCGTCAAAGATCAGCAGCACATCGTACTGGTCGCAAAGCTGCCTTGCCCGCTCCAGAAACGCAATGTCATACATCCGCATCCCGCCTGCACCCTGCAAAAGCGGCTCCACAATAAAGCAGTTGAGCTTTTCATGGTACTGGGCAAAGGCCTGCTCCAGTGCGGGAATCTCCGTAGGGATGTGGATCACGCCGGTTTTTTCCGCAAAGGCAAAGTGATAGTCCGCATCGTCCCCCACCTCCATGGTCTTAAAGGTGTCCCCGTGATAGGCATGTTCCAGCGCCAGCACCAGCGGCCGGTTTTTGCCCCGGTTGGTGTTGTATTGCAGCGCCATTTTCAGGGACACCTCTACCGCCACGCTGCCGGAGTCCGAAAAAAAGCAGTGGTTCAGATCCCCCGGCAGAAATTCCGCCAGTGTATCCGCCAGCCGCAGCGCCGGTTCATGGGTCAGTCCACCCAGCATCACATGGCAGAAGCGCCCCGCCTGCTCCTGAATGGCCGCGGTCAGCTCCGGGTGCTTGTAACCGTGCATCATGCACCACCAGGACGAGACGGAATCGATCAGCGTCTTGTTTTCCGTGTGCAAAAAGACCCCCTGTGCATCCAGCACTTTGAAATGGGGGGCCATGGTTTTCATTTGTTCATAGGGATACCAGATCATGGAATTCCTCCTTCGGTGTGAATCGAAACCGGCAGCCGCACCGGCCTGAGATTGTTACAAAAAAGCGCGCCCCTTTGCTGGGAGCGCGCAGTATTTGTCCCGGTTTATTTTTCCTGCAGGGAGACAATGGCAAGGGTCTTGCCCAAGGGTGCCAAAACTTTCAGGATCGTGTCCAACTGGGGGCTGGTGTAGCCCTTTTCCATCCGCGCGATCACCGGCTGCTTCACGCCGCTGAGTTCCTCCAGCTTTTTCTGGCTGATCCCCTTTTCCTGTCTGGCCTGAATCAGCTCTCCGATCAGCGCAACGCGCAAATCACTCGCCGCGATTTCCTCCGGACTCAAAAGCGAATCCATAAACGCCAATGCATCTCTCCCAATTGCCGAATTTTCTTTTGCGGCTTTTTCGGCATTATTCATACTGTACACCCCTTTCTATCAAGTCTGCAAGCTCTCGCTTTGCCCTTTCTATTTCCCTTGCGGGTGTTTTCTGCGTTTTTTTCATAAACTGGTGCAGCAGAACATAGCTCCCATTTATCCAGCCCACAAAAAGAATTCTATCACGAATCGGCCGCAGTTCCCAGATTTCGCCGTCAAGGTGTTTGATATACGGCTCTCCTGCCTGTATCCCATATTCGCTCAAAACTTTTATATAATCTCTTATTTTGTTTAGCTTTATACGACTATCTTTGTCCTTTTTCTGAGCCAGTCCTGCTATATATTCTGCCACTGGTTCGTTGCCATTTTTATCTCTGTAAAAATGTATTTTGTATTTATACAAATTCAGCTTTCCCCTCTCTATCACTATTATACTCAAAAGTTATTGCGCCGTCAATTTCTTTTTTGTTGCAGAGGGCGTTTTACATCTGAAAAAGCTTTGCTGAGATCACAGGGCGGCAAACGCCGCCAGAAGCCCGGCCTCCTCCGCCTGCAGGCGGGTATCGCCGAGGCAGACTCTGGCCAGCACCGGCAGACCGGTCATTCGTGCGCACATGGCAATGTTATCCTCCTGCATCCGCTCGCCGGGCTGACAGCGGTTGAAGATCAGCCCCGCCAGCAGCAAGCCCTGTTGGCGCATATACGCCGCCGTGAGCATCACGCTGTTGATCGTCCCCAGCCCGGCATCCGCCACCAGCACACTGGGCAGCGCCATGGCGCGGATCACATCCTCCAGCCAGATTTCCTTCTCCCGCTCCACGCGGATGGGACAGCAGATTCCGCCGCTACCCTCCACGATCACCGGATCATGGGTAGCCAGCGCCCGGTGAAAGCCCTGTAACACGACCTCCATCTCCACGGGATCTCCCTCTACCCGCGCTGCCAGATGGGGCGACCAGGCGTTTTCGTATACATAGGGACACATCTCCTCCAGCGGCTGGCGCAGACCGGCAAAATCCCGGACAAACTGCGCGTCCCCGGGGATCAGACTGCCGTCCGCCCGACGGAGGTTGCCGCTCATGGCGGCTTTGTAATATCCGGGGTCGTTTCCCCGCTCCCGGAGCCAGCGCAGCAGAAGAGCCGAGACATAGGTCTTGCCTACATCCGTTCCCGTTCCCACAACAAACAATGCCTTAGCCATGGTGCTTCGCTTCCTTTACATAGTCCGGCTCGGCGTCCCGTCCCAGCTCCCGCAGCATTTTCTTGTCGCTGCGGATGGTGGCGCAGGCCGCCGTGGTGAGCATATTCCCGGTAATGGTGGCCGAAGCGCCGGCGCAGAAGGCCCGCTCTCCGTCCTTGTGCAGCAGGGCGCGTCCCGCCGCCAGGCGAATATTGGCGCAGGGGTTGATATAACGGAAAAAGGCGATGGTGCGCAGAATGTCCGCCTCCGGCAGGGAGGGCAGATGCTCCAGGGGCGTGCCGGGAATGGGCATGAGGGCATTGATGGGAATGGAATCCACCTCCAGCTCCGCCAGGCTGATCGCCATATCCAGCCGATCCTCCCAGGTCTCGCCCATGCCGATGATACCGCCGGAGCAGGCGCACAGCCCGGCCTCCTTGACCAGACGGAGGGTCTCGATCTTCTGGTCATAGGTATGGGTGGTGCAGATGTTGGGAAAATTCCGGCGAGAGGTCTCGATATTATGATGATAGCTGGTCACGCCCGCCTCCCGCAGCTGCGCAAATTGCTCCGCTGTGAGAAAGCCCATGGAAGCACACAGGTCGATCTTGCACTCCCGGTGCATGGTCTCATAGGCGTGAATGGCCTTGGCAAAATCCTCGCCCTCCAGACTGTGTCCGGCGGTGACGATGGAAAAGCGGTGTACCCCCTCCTGCTCGTGGAGCTTGCAGTTTTCCAGCAGCTCCGCCTCCGGCAGAAAGTCATATACCGCGCAGTCCGTGTGGTTGTGCGCCGATTGGGCGCAGTATTTGCAGTCCTCGGGACATTTGCCGCTGCGGCCGTTGATGATGGCGCACAGGTCCACCTTATCACCCATAAAATGCTCCCGGATCTGATCCGCGCCCTGACACAGGGCATCCAGATCGCAGGTGAGAAAAACAGAAAGGTCATCCTGTCTGGTCAAACGCCGGCCGGCGATGATCTCCCGGGCAAGTTGTATCATATCCATATTGCTTCCTTCCGCCTTCCGTAATGTAAAATCTTGTACAGTCTATAAACTATAATAAAATAGCTTCTGCGCTTCCGCGCCGGTCATTGCAGCTACCGCCGCATCAGCGGGCAAAGCCGTCTGGCCAGAAACGCCGCCAGAATGCACAGGCAGATATCCCCCGGCACCGCCAGAATAAAGCAGTACAGCACCAGCGGCCACAGCCCCAGGGGCGTTCCCAGTACAAAATTGCTGATGACATAGCAGTAGATCATGCCTGCGGCATACACAATGGCAAGTCCCACAAAATTGGCCGCCAGATAGGCGCTCAGGCGGTTTTCCCGGTTGCGCTCCGCCATGCGGCCGGTCACAAAGGCCGCCACCGCAAAGCCGATCAGATAGCCAAAGGTGGGCTTGAAGATATACCAGGGCCCGCCGCCCTCCGTGAAGATGGGCAAGCCCACCAGCCCCAGCGCCAGATACACCAAAACCGAGATCCCGCCGCGCCGGCCGCCCAACAACAGTCCCGCCAGCATGGTGAACAGAAACTGCAGGGTAAACGGTACCACCGGGACAGGAATACGGATGAATGCCCCCACCGCCGTCAGGGCGGTGAAAAGGGCGCAGAAGCAAATTGTGCGTGTCTTTTTCATGCGTACATATGTCCTTTCCTGAAAATTGCTTTGAGTATACCACACTTCCCCGGCTTTGTCACGGACAAAGCTGAGATTTGTTTATCTTTTCACTATCTCGCAATTTTCCCGGCGCACACTCCGGCTTTTCTGTTCACAATGCCCGGGGAAATGACGCAGAAAACGCCCGTTTCGCCCCAAAAATCCCCCTCTTTTTTGGAGGTAATGGACGAAACAGGCGCTTTGCATTTGTGTATTATGCGCTATCCCGCAGTTCTCGCGGCGGACATTTTTCCTTAGTCCCGGACATGGAACAGCAGCTCATGCTTGACCTGATAGAGCCGGTCGCTCAAGTCCACATAGTACCGGTGGGGATTGTCAAAGCGGCACACCTCTTCCCAAAGCGTTTCCACCTGCTGGGCGCAGTGCTGCTGGATATCCGGCAGGCTGGGAGACTGGTATACCAGCTTTCCCCCCTGGAACACCGGCACCAGCAGCTCCTTGGCCACGAAATTGGAAACCGTTTTTCGCTTCCAGGTGTTTTCCGGGTCGAAAATAGTGATGCTGCCGCTGTCGTCCACCTGCTCGTCGTGGAGGCACACATAGTCGGCGATGGCCTTGCCGCTGTCCCGGTTATAGAAGCGGTATACCTTTTTGAAATGGGGGTTGGTGATCTTGGTCACATTTTCGCTGACCTTGATCTTGGGAATGATCTCCCCTTTGTCATTTTCCACCGCCACCAGCTTGTACACCCCGCCGAACACCGGGTCGCTCTTGGCGGTGATGAGCCGTTCGCCCACGCCAAAGGAGTCGATGCAGGCGCCCTGCTCCAGCAGATCCCGGATCAGAAACTCATCCAGAGAGTTGGAAACGGTGATCTGGCACTCCGTCCAGCCGGCGTCGTCCAGCATTTTTCTGGCCTGGCGGCTGAGATAGGTGATGTCGCCGCTGTCCAGCCGGATGCCGCAGCGGGTAATGCCCCGGGGCTTGAGCACCTCGTTAAACACGCGGATGGCGTTGGGTACGCCGGACTTGATGGTGTTATAGGTATCCACCAGCAGCACGGCGTTGTCCGGATAGATCTCGCAATAGGTCTTAAAGGCCTCGTATTCCGAGTCAAACATCTGCACCCAAGAGTGGGCGGTGGTGCCGCCGGCGGGCACGCCGAAGTATTTGTCGCTGATGGTACAGGCCGAGCCCTTGCAGCCGCCGATATACGCCGCCCGTGCGCCCTGAATGGCGCCGCTTGCGCCCTGCGCCCGGCGGGAACCAAACTCCAGCACCGTGCGCCCCTTTGCCGCCCGGCAGATGCGGTTGGCCTTGGTGGCGATCAGGCTTTGGTGGTTGACAGCCAACAGCAGGTAGGTTTCGATCAACTGCGCCTGGATCGCCGGTGCGCGCACCACCAGCAGCGGCTCCCGTGGGAAAACCGGCGTTCCCTCCGGCACGGCCCAGATATCGCCTGTAAAGCGGAAGTCCCGCAGATACTCCAGAAATTCGGGGGCAAAGGTGCCCTTGCTGCGAAGAAAGGCGATGTCTTCTTCGTCAAAATGCAGATCCTGGATATAGTCGATCACCTGCTGCAGACCCGCAGCCACGGCGAATCCGCCGCCATCCGGCACATTCCGGAAGAATAGGTCGAAATAAGTGATCTTATCCTTGTTTCCGCAGAGGAAATAGCCATTTCCCATGGTCAGCTCGTAGTAGTCGCACAAAAGGGTCAGGTTTTCCCGGTTCATATATTTAGCTTCCTTTCCATCCAGCGTATTTTTGCCGTCTTGGAATAATGATACCATTATAATCCCAAAATCTATACGGTGCAAGCATTTCTTTTTCTTGCAAAGTGCCGGAACTCCCGCTCCCCGTTTCCCTTGACATCCCGTCTGACCTGCGATAAACTGAACTATACTATAAAAAACCTGTCATTTTCCTGTGAAAAACGCCTGAATAATGAGGAGGAAACCATATGCCCATCACCAATGAGCGCGCAGCGCAGCTGGAGCAGCTTTGCCGCCAGTTCCGCCGGGATGCGCTCCGTTCTATCCACGGCGCCCAGTCCGGTCACCCCGGCGGCAGTCTCTCCGTCTGTGAGATCCTCACGCTTCTGTATCAGGAGCGTATGCACATCGACCCCAAGAAGCCCGACGACCCCGACCGCGACCGGCTGGTGCTGTCCAAGGGTCACGCCGCACCCATGCTGTACTGCAATCTGGTGGGCAAGGGCTTTCTGCCCAAGGAATCCCTGAGCACCCTGCGCCGCATCAACAGTCAGCTGCAGGGTCACGCCTGCATCCACACTCCCGGTGTGGATATGTCCGCCGGCCCTCTGGGCATCGGCCTGGGCGCCGCCCAGGGCATGGCGCTGGGTCTGAAGCTCTCCGGCAGCCCCGCCCGGGTCTATGCCGTGCTGGGCGACGGCGAAACGGAGGAGGGCGCGGTCTGGGAAGCCGCCATGTCCGCCCCCAAGTTCCAGCTGGATAATCTCTGCGCCATTGTGGACTACAACAAGGTACAGCTGGACGGCACCACGGACGAGATCATGCCCCTGCGGGACATGGCCGCCAAGTGGCGCGCCTTTGGCTGGAATGTGATCGAGTGCGACGGCCACGACATCCGCGCCCTGACGGAAGCCTTTGACGGAGCGGAGGCCTGCAAGGGTCTGCCCACCGTGATCGTGGCGCACACCATCAAGGGCAAGGGCGTTTCCTTCATGGAGGGTCTGGCCGCCTGGCACGGCAAGGCGATCTCCGATGAAAACCTGAAGCTGGCACTGGAAGAACTGGGAGGTGACGAAAATGTCTAAGGCAATTCGTGAGGTGTACGGCGCCGCGCTGGCGGAGCTGGGCAACACCAACGAGAACATCGTGGTGCTGGACGCCGACCTGTCCGGCTCCACCAAGAGCAAAATGTTCGGTCAGGCGCATCCGGAGCGCTTTTTCAACATGGGCATTGCGGAGAGCAACATGGTCTCCACTGCCGCCGGACTGGCCACCACCGGCAAGATCCCCTTTGTGAACACCTTCACGGTGTTCCTGACCACCCTGGGACTGATCGCCACTCGCGCCCAGGTCTGCTACGGCAACCTGAATGTCAAATTCGGCGGTGCTTACTGCGGCATGTCCGATGCGCTGGACGGCGCTTCCCACCATGCCACGGAGGACATCGCCGTCATGCGTTCCCTGCCCAACATGACTCTGATCGCCCCGGCGGACGCCAACGCCACCCGTTGGGCAACCTGGCAGGCGGCGGACATCAACGGCCCGGTGTACCTGCGCCTGAGCCGGGATGTGTATCCCGACCTGTATCCGGAGGAATATCCGTTCCAGGTGGGCAAGGGCGCCATCGTCCGGGACGGCAAGGATGTGACCGTCATCGCCTGCGGCCTGCTGGTGCATAAGGCGATCGAGGCCGCCGAGGCGCTGGGAAAGGAAAAGGGCGTTTCCGTCCGCGTGGTGGATATGTACTCCATCAAGCCCATTGACAAGGAGCTGATCCTGCGCTGCGCGGAAGAGACAGGCGCCATCGTCACCGCCGAGGAGCACAATGTGCTGGGCGGTCTCGGCTCCGCCGTTTCCGAGGTGCTGGCCTGGGGCGGCTGCGCTGCGCCCACGGAGTTTGTGGGCATTCAGGATACCTTTACCGAATCCGGCCCCTATCAGGAACTGCTGGCCAAATACGGTGTGGACGCCGCCGGCGTCCGCGCCGGCATCGAAAAGGTGCTGGCCAGAAAGAAATAAGTGTGCAGCAGGGGGCGAAATCCGCCCCCTGCTATTCATTGGTATCCACTATCTATTATTGATTTGCTGCTTGCAAAAAAAGGAGTTGTGACTGGTCATGTACAATTACCGCGAAGTGACAGAAGACCTGTACTGGGTCGGCGCCAACGACCGGCGGCTTTCTGTCTTTGAGGGCATCTATCAGGTGCCCCGAGGCGTTTCCTACAACGCCTATTTGCTGTTGGATGAAAAAACCGTGCTGCTGGATACGGTAGATCTCTCCGTTTCCGCGCAGTTTTTTGAAAACCTTTCCGCCGCCCTGCAGGGACGGGCGCTGGACTATCTGGTGATCCACCACATGGAGCCGGATCACTCCGCCACCGTGGAGGAACTGGTGCGCCGCTATCCCAAGGTGCAGCTGGTCTGCAACGCCAAGACCTCCGCCATGCTCCGGGCTTACTTCTCCGAGGATCTCTCCGGCCGCACCCGGGAGGTCAAGGAGGGAGATGTGCTGGAGACCGGCCGCCACAAGCTGCATTTTGTCATGGCGCCCATGGTACACTGGCCGGAGGTCATGGTCTCCTGGGACGAAACGGACAAAATTCTCTTTTCCGCCGATGCATTCGGCTGCTTCGGCGCGCTGGACGGCACACTGTTCGCCGATGAGGTGGACTTTGACCGGGATCACCTGGACGAGGCACGCCGGTATTACACCAACATCGTGGGACAATACGGCAAGCAGGTGTGCGACCTGCTGAAAAAGGCGGACGGGCTGGAGATCAAAATGCTCTGCCCTCTGCACGGCTTTGTCTGGCGGCAGGATCTGGGCTATCTGCTGGATAAATATGCCCGCTGGGCAAGCTACACCCCGGAGGAAACCGGCGTGGTCATCGCATACTGCTCCGTCTATGGCCACACGGCCAACGCCGCGGAGATCCTGGCCTTTCAGCTGCGGGAGCGGGGGATGAAGGTCAAGCTGTTTGATGTGTCCGTGACCAGCTCCGACCACATCGTCGCCGCCTGCTTCCAGTACAGCCATCTGGTTTTTGCCTCCACGACCTATAACGGCGGTATCTTCCTGAAAATGGACGAGCTGCTCCACGATCTGGCCTCCCACAACATCCAAAACCGCACCGTGGCGCTGCTGCAAAACGGCTCCTGGGCGCCCACCTGCGGCAAGCTGATGGCCAAGCGTCTGGAGCACTGCAAAAACCTGACCATTCTGGACAATATCCTCACCATCAAGGCCGCGCTGGAGGAAAACCAGCTGGCCGATTTGGACGCGCTGGCAAACGCCCTGGCAAACTGAGCGCCGTCATACATATGTAGTAATTATGGCAAAACCGCTGCACAGGAAAATCCTTGCAGCGGTTTTCGTATTTTACGCTATCGTATTGTTGCAATCCCCGCAGTCCCGCTCAGCGGATGAAATTCATCTTGATCTTCGCTTCCGGCGCGGGACGCTGGACGCCGGCCTTTTCCGCAGCCTCCATACATTGCAGCATCCACGCCATGTTCCGCGCCAGCACCCGCATGATCTGGACGCCCTCCGCATCCTGCAGCACCTCCTCCGGCTTGTTGCCGTGTACCATGTTCCAGTAGTTGGAGGTGACGATCGGCATCTGGGAAATGCTGAAATATTTGTTGATCACATCCAGCGCCGCGGTGGTGCCGGCGCGGCGGCCGGAGACGATGGCTGCGCCGGGCTTGCCGGCAAAGTGCTTTCCGCCGGAACAAAACGCTCTGTCCAGCGCGGAGAGCAGGCGGCCGGTGGGGTGGGCATAATACACCGGGGAGCCGAACACAAAGGCGTCCGCCTCCGCCGCTTTCTCGATCAGGGCATTGACGGGATCGGAGTCAATGACGCACTTTCCCTCCGTTTTGCCCTTGCAGGTGGGACATGCCATGCAATCTCCCACCGGCGCCGCGCCCAGCTGGAAGATCTCGCTTTCCACGCCGCATTCCCGCAGCGTGTCCGCGATCACGGACAGCGCCGTATAGGTACATCCCTTTGCCCGGGGGCTGCCGTTGACAAGCAGTACTTTCATGAATCTTTCGACCTCTTTTCCATGATTTTGTTGCTATACTGTTTCCTGCCCCACATATGGGGGGGCTTGCCCTTTCATTGTAGCAAATCTCCCCCGCCTTGTCACGGGATATTTGCGGAATCGGCTGGCGGCTTGTTTTCGACAGTCTCGCGGAGCGGCCATCCTGTCAATTTGCAATTATATTTGTATGTTCTTTTCCTCCTCTCTTCCGGCTTTTCCGGTGCGCAGGCCATAAGCGGCTGAAAATACAGCGTTTTTTCTGTGCAATTTACATCTTTTGCACAAAAGTTCATTTGCAAAAAGTATGAATTCAAGATTTTTAATCGCAATTAAAGTATTTGTGCCAAATGCGGTATAGTGATAAAGTAATAATAGCAAATTGTGTCGGTCGAATTGCGCCGTCACCGCGGGTCTGTCCCGCTTTGTTTTCCCACAACAGGAAGAAAGGATGAAGTTCTTTGAATCTGATCGAAAAATACCTGGCAAAGGCCGCCGGCAAGGATCATGTCGTCCCCGGTCAGGACCTGAGCTGCCGTGTCAGCTATGTTACTGCGCACGATGTTACCTCCCCCATCGCCATCAAGATGTTCCGCCAGATCGGCGTGGACAAGGTCTTTGACCCCGACCGTGTTGTCCTGGTCGTTGACCACATCTACCCCGCCGCTTCCGAAAAGGCGCGTGACAATGTTTGGATCATGGACGATTTCGCCAAGGAGTTCGGCGTGCACCTGTACCACCGCGGTCAGGGCGTGATCCACCAGGTCATGTACGAAAAGCACCAGGCTGCTCCCGGCGAGCTGGTCGTGGGTGCGGACAGCCACACCGGCACCGCCGGCGGCTATGGCGCCATCGGCATCGGCGTTGGCTCCACGGAGCTGGCTGCCGCCATGGCAACCGGCAAGCTGGATCTGGAAGTACCCGAGGTCGTGCAGGTGTATCTGACCGGCAAGCGCCCCGGCAATGTTTTCGGTAAGGACCTGATCCTGTATCTGGGCAGCAAGTTCGGCACCGACCACCTGGTCGACCGCGCCCTGATGTTCACCGGCCCCGGTATCGAGGATCTGAGCATCGCCGAGCGTATGACCGTATGTAATATGGGCATCGAGCTGGGTAGTATGATCACCATGTTCGGTACCACCGAGCGCGAGCCCGACACCGCTGAGAATCTGGAGATCGACCTGTCCACCATGGAGCCCCAGATCGCCCGTCCTTTCTCCCCGGCCAATGTTGTCCCCGTCCGCGAGGTCGCCGGCACCCCGGTCACCCAGGTCGTGGTCGGCTCCTGCACCAACGGTCGTCTCAACGACATGGAGCAGGTCGCAAAGCTGTTTGAGGGCAAGCATGTTCACCCCGAGGTCAACACCCTGGTCGTCCCCGCTTCCGTGGATATCCTCGACGAGATGGAAAAGCGCGGCTGGTGCAAGATCATCCGCGACGCCGGCGCAACTGTCATGAACCCCGGCTGCGGCTCCTGCTTTGGCGCCCACGAGGGTCTGACCAGCGCCCGCGATGTGGTCGTCAGCACCACCAACCGTAACTTCCCCGGTCGTATGGGCAGCGTGAAGGCCAACATCTACCTGGCCTCTCCCGCCACTGCCGCCATCACCGCGCTGACCGGTAAGATCACCGTGCCCGAGGCATAAGCAAGGAGGAAAACAACAATGGATATCATCAAAGGTAAGGTCATCGTCCTGGGCGACGATGTTGACACCGATCAGATCCTGCCCGGCTATGCCATGGCAGAACCCTACGACACTCTGGGCAACTTCGCTCTGGCCGGTCTGGCCGGCGACACGCCCTTCAAGGATATGCACACCCCCGGCGACATCATCGTTGCCGGCCGTAACTTCGGCTGCGGTTCTTCCCGCGAGCAGGCGCCCATCGCCCTGCACCAGGCCGAGGTCGCACTGATCATTGCCAAGGGCTTTGCCCGTATTTTCCGCCGCAATTCCATCAACATCGGCCTGCCCGTCTGGGTCGCCGATATCGCCGATGAGCTGAAGACCGGCGACGAGATCGAGGTTGATCTGGAAAAGGGAACCATCACCGTGAACGGCACCGTGAAGCAGTTCAAGGCCATGTCTGAGAATGTTCTCAAGACCCTGGATTGTGGTGGTCTGATCCCCCGTGTCCGCGCTGAGCTGGGCATCCAGTAACCCTATATAACTGCGGCTCTGCCGCTGGTTTGCTCCCGGAAGAGAAGACGGGAGACAAGCCCAAAATATTTACGCTCTGAGAGGAGGCACTTCCCTGTGAAAGATCCCCAGGAAAGAACAAAAAAAATCATCAAAGAGGACATTGAGTCCATTCGTGCCTATGCCGATTGCTTCGGTGTGGAGATGCCCGATCTGGACGAGAACGGCGAAGTCGTCGGTCTGCCCGGTCCCTACCCCCGTGAGGTAGCCGGCGTTGTCCGCAGCGGTTATCGTATCTATGAGCTGGGTCAGAAGGCGCTGGAGACCGGCGTTCCCTGCCTGAACCCCATTCTGGGTCGTAACAGCGCCGAGGAAACCTACAAGGAGTCCTGCGACATCTACAAGTACGCGGATATGTACGACGACACCCTGTTCCAGTTCGTCCACTCCGAGGCTACCCGTCACATCGACCCCCTGAAGGGCCGTGAGCTGATCGAGCAGTCCCGCGGTAAGGGCGGTATCACCCCCAAGGGCGAGCGTGAGTTCATCCAGATGGGCGGCGGCGCCAAGCACCCCGTGCGTATCAACGCCACCGGCGACACCGCGCACATCAACATCCTCAACGCGCTGATCGCCGGCTTCGACGGCACCGATATCGGCCCCGTCATCCATGTGCACTTCGGCGGCCGTGGTATCCATGACTTCCGCACCAAGGTCGTCAACGGCTACAAGGCCATCCAGATCTGCGGCGAGAACAAGATCTTTGCCCAGCTGGATACCCACAAGCACATCAACAACATCGGCGGTACCGACGGTATGGCCATCGCCATGTGCCTGCTGTCCGAGGGTCTGGCTGTCCACGGCGGTCTGCCCTGGGAGCTGAGCTCCATTCAGATGAATGTGGGCGGCGTGAACCTGTATCGTGACCTGGCCATCATGCGCGCTTTCCGTCACAACATGCTCTCCAAGAGCCTGATCGTGGTTCCCGAGACCTTCCAGCATCCCCCTGCCAACCTGATCGCGGAGCAGGCTCACTACACCCGTATGGCCGTTTCCGCCAAGCTGGGCGGCGCCAACTTCTTCCGTCCCAAGGCTGCTGAGTCCGTGGGTATCCCCACCGGTGACTCCATGGGTCAGGCCGTCTGGGCTATGGAAGATGTCTTCCGCCGGATGTACAACCCCGGTATCGAGTCTCCCAAGATCGACGAGTACGAGAACATGATGATGGACGAAGCCTTCGCTGTTCTGGAGGCCGTTCTGCACCTGCCCGCCCATTCTCTGAAGCCCGGCTGCCTCACAGAGGAGTTCTGGAAGCAGTGGACTGACGAAGAGCTGATCGACCTGATCGTCGAGGGCGGTAAGTCCGGTATGATGGATACGCCTCGTGCCGGTGGTTGGGATCTGAAGCGTTATGTTAAGACCAACCGTGACCCCGACGGCATCACCCGCTATGTGGAGGGCTACACTCCCCTGGGCGTCGATGCCTCCCGTTGCCCCATCACCAAGGAGCATGTCACCGTTCACATCGAGAAGCCGCCCACGCGTCCCGAGAAGATCGTTCTGGCTACCGTTGGCGCCGATGCCCATGTTAACGGCATCAACACCATCCGCGAGACCTTCCAGGATGCCGGCTTCGATGTCACCTTCCTGCGCGGCATGAACCTGCCCGAGACCGTGGCCGAGGTCGCCGCGGAGATCAAGGCAGACGCCGTTGGCGTTTCCAACCTGCTGGGTCTGGGTGTCACCCTGTTCCCCCGTGTCGGTCAGCGTCTGGAGGAGCTGGGTCTGCGCGACAAGACTGTCGTCTGGGCCGGCGGCCGTATCGCTGAGAAGGAAGAGGAGCACGCCATGTACCAGGAGAAGATCGCCAACGAGGGCGTCGGCTTCATGGGCGTGGACGCCTACTTCGGACCGGAGTCCACTCCCGAGGAGTGCCTGAAGGAGATCACCAAGCTGATCGAGGAGAACACCAAGAAGAAAGAGCAGATGAAGTAAGCTTCTCTGTTTTCCCGGAGGAAAGCCTCGCGCTTTCCTCCGGGTGTTCCCCGCCATGCCGCCATGTCACAATGGTTGATCTCAGCAAAAAAAGATCCTGTTTTTGTTGAGATCAGCAATTGTCCCTCCCCGTTTTTTCGGGGATCGAATATCGCTTATCACTTATTACATCTTATTTCAATTGGAGGTAATCACCATGGATCAGAAGAGAATCCCCCTTGTTATCATGCGTGGCGGCACCAGCAAGGGTCTTTACATCAAGGCCAACGATCTGCCCATCGATCAGGCCGAGAAGGACGCCGCCATCCTGCGCCTGTTCGGCTCCCCCGACATCCGTCAGATCGACGGTCTGGGCGGCGCCGATGCGCTGACCAGCAAGCTGGCCATCGTTGCTCCTTCCGATGACCCCAATGTGGATGTGGAGTACACCTTTGCCCAGATCTCCCTGACCGAGCCCATCGTGGACTACGGCGGAAACTGCGGCAACATCTCCGCCGGCGTCGGCCCCTTCGCCATTGACGAGGGCATGGTTCCCGCCAAGGAGGGCATCACCCGCGTTCGCATCCTGAACACCAACACCCAGAAGATGCTGTATGCAGAGGTCGAGGTGGAGAACGGCAAGGCCAAGACCCAGGGCGACTGCGCCATCGCCGGCGTGCCCGGTACGGCCTCTCCCATCCAGCTGGACTTCGCCGGCACTGCCGGTGCTGCCACCGGTAAGGTTCTGCCCACCGGCAACCCCGTGGATGTGTTGCAGACCAGCTTTGGTCCCATCGAGGCTTCCATCGTCGATGTCGCCAACCCCGTTGTCTTCATCCGCGCTTCCTCTGTGGACATGAAGGGCACCGAGACCCCCGATCTGATCGACGGCAATCCCGAGCTGCTCAAGAAGCTGGAGGAGATCCGCTCCATCGTTTGCCACATGATCGGCAAGTCCAGCTCCGTGGAGACCGCCACCAAGGAATCTCCCGCGTTCCCCATGATCGCTTTCGTGACCGAGGCGGCCGATTACACCGACTTCACCACCGGCAACACCATCAAGAAGGAAGATGTCAGCTTTGTCTCCCGTCTGATGTTCATGCAGAAGCTGCATAAGACCTATGCCGGTACCGCTACCGCCTGCACCGGCGCCTGCGCCAAGATCAAGGGCACCATCGTCAACCAGGTCATCCCCAATGTTGACGAGAGCGAGGTCGTCCGCATCGGCCATCCCGCCGGCGTGATCCCCGTTGCCTCCATCGTGGAAGGCACCACTGTCAAAAAGACTGCCCTGTTCCGTACTGCTCGCCGCCTGATGGAGGGCTATGCTCTCATCCCCGACGAGAAGTAAATCCCGGAACCATCTTGATCCGTACCATCGGGTCGGCGGCGCGTTCCTCTGACCCGATGTCTGGAAAAAGGAGGCCAGTCACATGACTGCAAATATTGTTGTCTACGATGTAGGCAGCACTTACACCAAAGCCTGCGCATTTTGTCTGGAAAACGAGACCTTCCATTTTCTGGGGCGGGGACAATCCCCCACCACCCTGTTCGATATCGGCACAGGGGCCAGAAATGCGGAGGAAGCCATCCGCGCCAAGGGCGTGGAGATTTTCCCGGACGCCGCCCGGTACAGCTCCTGCTCTGCCGCCGGCGGACTGCGTATGGTCGCCCTGGGCTTCATGCCCCGGGTCACAGCCAAGGCTGCCAAGGAAGTTTCCATGACAGCCGGCGCCCGCGTGATGCAGGTGGTCTCTGCGGATGAACCTCTGGATTTTCGCCGTGAGGTACTCCGGGAAATCAACCCCGACATCATCCTGCTCTCCGGCGGAACGGACGGCGGAGACGAGACCTGTGCAATCGAAAACGCAGACATGATCTGCGAACTGGAACATTGCCACGCAACGGTCATCGTCGCCTGCAACAAGTATGCCCAGCGTGAGTGTGCGCAGAAGTTCAAGGCGGCCGGCATTCCCTATGTCCGCGTCCCCAACATCATGCCCACCATTCACGACCTGAACATCAAGCCCGCCCGGGAAGCCATTCACGAGCAGTTTATCAAGCAAATTACCAAAGCCTCCGGACTGATGGAATATTGCAACAGTCTGGCGGATAAAACCGTAGTTCCCACCCCCGGCGCCGTCCTCCTTGCCAGCGAGCTGCTGGCCAAGGGTACCTATGAGCAGGACGGCATCGGCAGTTTGATCCTGATCGACCTGGGCGGCGCAACTACCGATATCCACTCCGCATTGCCGGAGCTGGAGGATTTGGCCATCGAAGAGCGTGGCCTGATCATCAACAATGAAAAGCAGTTCTCTTACCGCACTGTGGAAGGCAACCTGGGTCTGCGCGTGAGCGCGACCGGCATCCCGGAGGCGGTCGGCCCCAAGGCCGTGATTCGTGCCATGGACGAAAAATTCGATATCACACCGGAGGAAGTCCTGGAGTATACCGAGGAACTGGAAGCCCACACCGACCATGTTCCCGAAAACGAAAAAGAGGCCTGCCTGGATCGCGCCCTGGCGCAGTGTGCCATCAATGTGGCCTTGCGCCGCCATGCCGGTTACTATGTGACCGAGACCGACGCCGTTATGGGCGTTATGGCCGGCTCCGCTGTGGGTCGTGATCTGCGCGGCGTGCGCCGCGTGCTGTGTGTGGGTGGTATTTTTGTCCATTCCGATCCTGTCAAGACCAAGGCGATGGTGCAGGCCTGCTTTGCCGAACCTGGTATTTCCCTGCTGCCGCCGGAGGATCCGCAGATCATTCTGGACAGAGATTACCTGCTGTATTCCATGGGCGTTCTGGGTAAGCATTACCCGGATGCAGCGCTTTCTTTCCTGAAGGATTACATCGAAAGAATGTCCGCAGCCCCTGGCAACTGATTTTTGCGCAAATACCCTTTATATATTCCAAAAATTTTATTTAGGAGAGTGTTACCAATGAGCACTGGAGCTAAGAAGATTCGCGAGCTGTTCGCAACCAACGGTTTTGTTGTCGCCCCCGGCGCACACGACATGATGACCGGTAAGATCATCGGCAAGCTGGGCTTTGACGCCGTCTACATGACCGGCTATGGCCAGAGCGCCAGCCACCTGGGTCAGCCCGATGTCGGCCTGATGACCATGAGCGAAATGGTCATGCGTGCCGGCAACATGGTCGAGGCCGCTGGCGTGCCCGTCATCGCCGACGCCGACACCGGTTTCGGCAACGCCGTCAATGTCACCCGTACCATTCGTGAGTACGAGAAGGCCGGCGTCGCTGTCATCCAGCTGGAGGATCAGGTCATGCCCAAGAAGTGCGGCCACATGATCGGCCGTCAGGTCATCTCCAAGGAGGAGATGGTCGGTAAGATCAAGGCTGCCGTCGATACCCGCGAGGGCAACATGATGATCATGGCTCGTACCGATGCCCGTACCGTTTACGGCATTGACGAGGCTCTGGATCGCGCCCAGGCTTACAAGGAAGCCGGCGCCGACATCCTGTTCGTCGAGTCTCCCGAGGGCAAGGACGAGATGAAGAAGATCAACGACACCCTGAACTGCCTGACCATCGCCAACATGGTCGAGGGCGGCCGTACTCCTCTGATGGTCAACGACGAGCTGAAGAGCCTGGGCTTCAACCTGGTCATCTATCCCACTGCTTCCGTCTATGTTGTCACCAAGGCCATGGTCGACCTGTGGGAGGGTCTGAAGCGTGACGGTACCACCGCCAACATGATCGACATGATGATCGACTTCCCCAAGTTCAACGAGCTGATGGGTCTGCCTCGCATCCGTGAGATCGAGTCCAAGTACGCCACCGGCCGTGATGTTGCAACCAACATCTAAGTCCGTCCTGTTCTGATTTTATCCCTGGCAACCTGACGGGAGTGCCACCTCTCAGGTGGTACTCCCGTTTTTCATTCCAACCATATATATAATTACTTAGGAGGTAATTCCCATGTCCGATATGAGATCTGTCATCCAGGAAAAACTCCCCCTGACGATGGGCGAGGTCTTTGCCCTGTCCAAGGAATACAATGTCCGCGTGATGGATGTTGTCCTGACCGAAAGCGAGCTGCGCACCGGTCTGGATCGCGACGCTCTGCTCAAGTCCGTTATGGATGTCTATTCCCACAACCTGAAGGCTGTGGAGATCGGCGTGACCGGCGGCAACAGCTTCCTGCTGGGTACTGTTCCCACCCAGCTCAAGGAGATGGGCCCCGGCAAGATCTTTGACGATATCCTGCTGGACAAGGCGCTGATGTACACCGTCGCGGCCGAGGTCGGCAACCACTGCATCGGTGTTCGCCCCTGCGCCGGCACCGGCGATCCCTGTCCCTACACCGGTTTCATCCGCGCCCTGATGGATGTGGGCACCGATGAGACCACTGTGGCCGAGGTCGCTGCCCTGATGCTGAAGATCGGCTCCCTGTTCCGCGTTGCCAAGGTCACCACCGGCTGCAACCTGGAGGGCTATGGCGCCGGTTCCGCCTGCATCGCCGCCGCTACCGTCCACCTGAAGGGCGGCAACGCCGAGCAGATGGAAAAGGCCATGGTTCTGGCCATGTCTCCCACCGTCGGCGTGCCCTGCACCCCCCGTGTTCTGGTTCCCGCTCTGTGTACCGCTCATGTGGGCGGCGCCATCCTGGGCGGTATGTATGCCGGCCGTCTGTGCACCACCGTGGAGATGACCGTCAATGTTCCCTTCGATGTCATGCTGTCCATGGCTTCTCTGGTTCACAAGAGCTCTGCCAAGAACATCGTTCCCATCGTTGTGGAGTACATGGAGCCCTTCTTCCAGCGCACCGAGAATGTGGAATCCCTGGTCACCCAGGAGGTTCGCGATGCCGAGAAGAAGCAGATCGCCGATACCCTGGAGAAGTCCAAGGAAATCGCCAAGAAGCTGGCTGTCGGCTCCGCTCCCATCCTCAACACCCTGGGCGACGCCGTTGTCGGCGGATCCAGCCAGGCTGTGGGCAGCCCCACCAACTGCGGCCGTATCGCCCACGAGCTCATGGGCAAGGATGAGAAGGTCAAGGAGATCACCATCGAGCTGTATCCTGAACTGTTCGCTCGCCGCACCATCAATATCCCCGGCGTGCTGATGGGCGCCTGCTACGGCTGCTCTACCTCCGACTACGAGGCCTATGAGAAGTCCGTTGACCGCGTTAAGGCCGACGGCATCAAGGTCAACATCGTGGAGGATCACGAGCCCTCCATCCAGCGCGTGACCATCGTCACCGACAAGGGCAACAAGGTCTTTGTGGACTCCCTCAACCGCGGCGGCGGCCGTCTGGTGCTGCGCAACGCCTCCGATCTGCCCGCTGCACAGGAAGCTGCCAAGCGCCTGGGCATCGTCCTGGTGGACGCGGAGTAATTCAAAAACCGCATAAATCTTATAGGGCATTTGCCTTATTGGAATTGTAAAAAGGTCTGTGCCCACTTCTGTGGGCACAGATTTTTTCATACTCTACCATATACCTAAGCTAAGAAAAGGAGACCTGCTATCATGTTGGATTGGAAAACCCTGTTTCCGGATCTGCCCGCCGGCCCCGCCCTGGATGTGGGTACCCGCTTTGGCGAGTTCGCCCTGCGCCTGCGCCAGGCCGTTCCCGCCGCGGAAAAGGTCATTGGCCTGGAGTGCAGCGAAAAGGTGCTTGCCCAGGCAAAGGAAAAGCATCCGGACGACGGTGTGGAGTTCGTTCTGGGAGACGGCGCGGCCATCCCCTATGCCGACAACAGCTTTGCGCTGGTCGCCATCAGCAATACCCTGCACCACATTGCCGATTACAACAAGGTGCTTGACGAAATGCTCCGCGTGCTCAAGCCCGGCGGCTATTTTGTGGTCAACGAGATGTTCTCCGACAACCAGAACCGCGCCCAGCAGGCGCATTTTGCCCAGCACAGCTTTGAGGCCAAACTGGATATGCTCACCGGCGGCTACCAGGTCCCCACCTGGAAAAAGGCGGAGATCATCGCCATCTGCGACCGTCTGCCCCTGAAGGATGTCCAGGTGCTGGAGTTCCGGGAGGACGCCGCCACCGATGCCAAGCTGGCGGCCAAAACGCCCAAGCTGCCGGAAAAGGTGGAAAAGCTGAAGGATCACCCCGATTACGCCAAGCTCAAGGCGGAGGCCGAGGCCATTGTGGCGCAGGTGGCGCGGGACGGCATCGAGCGCTGCACCCAGCTGCTGTATTTCGGCAAAAAATAATCGCGGCAAGCGCGCATACAATCACCTCCGGGACATACACTAAAGCAAACACGCTTTTTGTCCCGGAGGTGATTTTTTTGCGTGTCCAATGGAAAAAGCTGATCCCCTGCCTGGCGCTGCCGCTGGCGGTGGGCGGACTTTCCGCCCTGCTGACCCGGGGAGATATGTCCCTGTTCCACGCCCTGAAGCTGCCGCCCCTTTCGCCGCCGGCGGCGCTGTTTCCGGTGGTGTGGACGATCCTGTTTCTGTGCATAGGTCTGGCCTCCTACAAGGTGCTTGCCGCGCCGGTGCCGCCCCGGGATCAGGAACACGCCTGGGGCTTTTATCTGGCGCAGCTGCTGGTGAATTTTTTCTGGCCGCTGCTGTTTTTCAAGTGGAAGCTGTATACCCCCGCTTTTATCTGGTTGCTTCTGCTGTGGGTGCTGGTGCTGCTTACCTGGCGGCAGTTCCGGTGGATCTCCCGCCCGGCGGGCTTTCTGCTGGTACCCTATCTGGTCTGGCTGAGCTTCGCCGGATATCTAAACCTGTGCATTGCCCTGTGGAATTAAAAATGTCGCTCCCTTTTCGGAGCGGCATTTTTTCATACCTTTCCCCGGGATAAAGATCGAAAATGTCCCGCCGCTGCTTGCATTTTCCAATTTACAGCGCTGCCGAAAAGTGTTATAATCGCATTGTTTCGACAATTTTTTGCATCATCTGCACATTACTTTACCATTTTCGGGAGCCCTGCATATGTCTCACGCCAAAAACAAAATAAGAAAAAAAGCTTCCGCCGAAAAGCCTGTCCTGAGCCTGCGGAAAAGTGTTTCCCAGCTGCTGTGTACCGGTCTGGTGCTGTGCCTGTTCTCCTGCGTGGTGGGCATTCTGGGACTGTATTTCTGCACCGGCACCTACGGTTTTCCGCTGCTCAAGTTTTACCTGAGCAGTCCCAAGCTGCTGGCACTCAATCTGCTTCCCTTTGTGCTCATCAGCCTGTTTTTCTGGTTCATCTCCAACCGCGCCTGGTTCGGCTTCGCCTTCAGCAGCCTGATCTGCCTGATTTTCTCTTTTGCCCAGGGCTGGATGCTGCTGGCACGCAGCGATGCGATCTATGCCAAGGATCTGGCGCTGTATAAAGAAGCGGCGCAGATGAGCCAGCGCTATGCCAGCTTCACCCGGGCGCATATCTTGACCATTGTCATCACCGTGGCGCTGGCGGTCATTTTATTCCGCTTTTTCCGCGGGCGCTTTTCTCATATCGCCCCCCGTCTGCTGATGCCGCTGATCATGCTGTATCTGTTCCTGACCGTGCTCATAGGAACCTACACCAGCACCAGCCTGTATAACTCCCTGCCCTGCTGGTCGGAGCTCAACAGCTGGATCGAGGTAAACCAGTATATCTCCCGGGGCGGCTTTTATCCCTTCCTGTACAGCTTCCAGTCCATGCGCACCCCGCCGCCGGAGGGCTATGACGAGCAGGAGGCCGTTGCGCTGCTGGAGCAGTACGACACGGACGATATCCCGGAGGAGAAAAAGGTCAGCGTGATCTCCGTCATGCTGGAGGCCTATGTGGATCTTTCCAAGATCAGCGACTGCATCACCGGGGTCGATCCCTACAGCTGCTACCACCAACTTCAGGAGGAATCCTACACCGGCCGGCTGGTGACCAACATCTTCTCCGGCGGCACGGTGAACACGGAGCGCAGCTTCCTCACCGGCGCCTGTGAGCTGCAAAGCTTCCGCACCCCCGCCTGGAGCTATGCCCGCTACTTCTCCGACCAGGGCTATGCCATCAACGCCGCCCACGCCGGATACAAGGACTTCTATAACCGGCTGAACATCAACCGCAACCTGGGTCTGGGCGAAAGCCGTTTCCAAGACAATTACTACAACACCGAGCTTGGCTCGGAGTGGATCCCCGCCGATGCGGAATTCCTGGCGGATGTTGCCGATTACTGCAAAAAGCAGATCGAGCAGGAGCAGTCCCCGGTGTTCTCCTTTAATGTCACCTATCAGAACCACGGCCCCTACGCCACGGACACCAAGAGCTTTGACCGGGAATATGTCCCCCACGAGGGACTTTCCGACTACGACTACAGCGTGGTCAACTCCTATCTCACCGGCATCGAGGACACCGGCTATCAGCTCCAGGCGTTGGCGGATGCCTTTCGGGACTATGAAGAACCGGTCGTGCTGGTGATCTACGGCGACCACAAGCCCTGGCTGGGCGACCAGAACAGCACCTATGCCGCCCTGGGCATCGACCTGGATCTGGACACGGAAGACGGCTTTTATAACTACTATTCCACCGAATATCTCTTCTGGGCCAATGACGCCGCCAAGGAAGCCCTGGGAACCGACCTGGTGGGCAAGGGACCGGATATCAGCGCCTGCTTTATGATGAACGAGCTGTTCTCCCAGCTCGGCTGGGACGGCCCGTCCTTCCTGAAGCTGAGCAACACCCTGCGGGAGATCGCCCCCATTGTCACCAGCAACGACTGGTATCTGGACGGCTCCAAGCTGGTGCATGAGGACAAGCTGCGCAAGTCCACCAAGGAAAAGCTCCAGCAGCTGCGCTATGCCCAGTATTACCTGGCCAGAGCCTCCGGCGGCGTCCTGCCGGCTAAAAACGCCCCCGTTGACCCATAGTTTTCGCTTTTTCGATTTTCCCCTGCTGCAAGGCTTTTGCAGCAGGGGATTTTTCATGGACTTTTCCCGGAGAAAAGCCCCCTTTATTATCGGTAAAACCGATGGAATACAATTATGATTATAAAGTCCAATTTGACTAAATCCGGCGTCGTCAATATAATAGATATGCTTTATACTAAAGGAAAGAGAACGCGATATTATGTCAGATCCTGTCAAGGTAAAAAAGGAAACCGTCGCCGATCCCGCCCAGCTGGCCAGTCTGAACCGCCGCCAGCTGAAGGAGCTGGAGGAAAAGCAAAAAACCCCCGCCCAAAAAACGGCGGAGGCAATCCTCATGATCCTGCCGCTGCTGTGCGGCTGTGTGTCAATTGCGGAATATGTGCTGCTGCCCAACCACAGCAGCAACCCCAAGCCCTGGCATTATATCTGGGTGCTTGGCGCCGGCATGGCGATCTATCTGGTATGTTTTCTGGTCGCCCTGGGCAAAAAGCACATGGGGGAAAAGCAGTTTTACGAAAAGCTGCACTACCGGGCGCCTCATCTGGCGGCGCTGTTCCTGTTCCTGGCGCTGTATGATATCCTCACGCTGAAAACCGGCGTTCTAAAACAGCCGTTCGTGCCCTGCATGAACTATATTATCAATGCCTTCCTGGTCGATTATAAAATCCTCCTGGACTGCACCCTGAACACGCTGAAGCTGCTGCTGTTGGGCTATGGCATCGGCGTTGGGCTGGGTCTGGTAACGGGCATTGCCTGCGGCTACTCCAAGCGGGCGCGCTATTGGTTAGACCCCATCATCAAGTTTTTAGGCCCCATCCCCACCTCCACCTGGATCCCCATTATCATGGTCATCGCCACCTCCCTGTTCGGCGGCGCGGTGTTCATCATTGCGCTTGGCTCCTGGTTTGCCGTCACGGTGGCCTCCATCACAGGTATTTCCAATGTGGGACGGGACTACTTCGACGCGGCCAAGACCCTTGGCGCAAACACCCGTCAGCTGGTATTCCATGTGGCGATCCCCCATGCCATGCCCTCTATCCTGCAGGGCTGCACCCAGGCCATGAGTTCCTCCTGCGTGGCGATCATGATCGCCGAAATGCTGGGCGTGAAGTCCGGCCTTGGCTGGTACATGACCTGGCAGACCGGCTGGGCAAGCTATGACAAATCCTTTGCCGCGCTGTTTGTGATCTGCCTGATCTTTACGCTGGTCACAAATGTGCTGAAACGAATCAAGAGCTATCTGCTCAGATGGCAGAACGGAGCCGATAAATAATGTCCGACAACAAGAAAAAAGTGTGCCTCACGCTGGAAAATGTCAGCAAGGTCTTTGCCAAGGTGGAAAGCGACGAGGTCACCCACGCGCTCCACGATGTGAGCGTGACCATGGAAAGCGGCGAGTTCATCTCCCTGGTCGGCCCCTCCGGCTGCGGAAAATCCACCGTTCTGCGTCTGGTCGCCGGGCTGATCACCCCCACCCTCGGCCAGGTAAAGGTCGATGGCGCAGAGATAGACGGCCCCGCCCCGGAGCGGGGGCTGGTGTTCCAGAATCCCACGCTTTTCCCCTGGCTCACGGTGGAAAAAAACATCTCCTTCAGCCTGGATATGCTGGGCTTGCAGGAGGGAAAGGCCGAAAAAGTCCGGCATATGCTGGAGATCACCGGTCTGGAACGCTTCAAAAACGATTATCCCGCCCAGCTTTCCGGCGGTATGGCGCAGCGTGTTGCGCTGGTGCGCACCCTAATCAACGAGCCGGAGATCCTGCTTTTGGACGAGCCGCTGGGCGCACTGGACGCCTTTACCCGCATGAATATGCAGGACGAGATCCTCAACATCTGGACGCAGCGAAAGCAGTTGGCGCTGATGGTGACCCACAGCATCGACGAGGCCATTTACATGGGCACCCGGGTGCTGGTCATGGAGGCGCGTCCCGGCCGGATCGTGGCCGATATTAAAATTGAAGAGGATTTTCCCCGAGATCGCGCTTCGGCCAGCTTTGTGGAATACCGCAACGAAATTCTCAACAAGCTGCATTTCGGCGGAAAACAGCACGAATGAGTTTTATATGGCTCTGGCCTTATAAAATAAAAAACAACATTCAGGAGGAAAAAACATGAAGAAAAAGATCATCGCACTGGGGCTTGCCTCGGTCATGGCGCTGTCTCTGGGCGCCTGCTCCAGCAACAACAGCACCCCCGCCACGGCGGAGCCCACCAAGTCCACCGCAATCGCAGACTCCAACAATGACGGCCAGATCGAGGTCGGTACCAAGGACGATGTGGAGGTCAACAAGACCAGCGAGCATCTCGATGCTGCGGAAGCCTCTGCCACCGGCAAGTGGGAAGCCCTGTTCACCCCCATTGACATCGAAGGCCGCGCCATCGACATGGCCGACTTTGACCTGACTCCCACCGCGGAAGAGCTGGAAGCCATGAAGAAGGAGCCTGCTTACGGCAGAGCGATCAAGTACTTCATGTCCGATGGCTGCACCTCCGGCCCCACCATGGCGGATCACCTGGGCTATTATGAGGAAGCCGGCCTGACCGCCGAGGGCGTGAAGGGCAGCAGCGATGTGGAAGCCCTGGGTACCGATCAGGTCGATGTGGCAACCGGTATGATCGCCAAGATGCTCGTTCCCATCACCAACGGCGTTGACATCACCTTCGTCGGCGGCGCCCACATCGGCTGCAAGTCCCTGTATGTTCTGGCCGACAGCGACTACAACACCACCGAGGATCTGAAGGGCACCAAGATCTCCGCCCCCAACGGCATCGGTAAGTCCGACTACAACATCACCGCGCTGCTCCTGGATGCGGATAACATCAACTACAGCAGCGATGTGGAGCTGGTGCAGGTCTCTGCTGACGCCTGCGTCACCGCTATGGAAAACGGCGAGATCTCCGCTGCTCTGCTCAGCGACACCTTTGCCTACTCCATGGTCAAGGAAGGCAAGCTCAAGTGCATCCGCTCTCTGCTGGACAGCGACTTTGCCGATCGCGTCTGCTGTGTTATGGCCATGAACGGCACCTTCGTCAAGGAAAATCCCACCATTGCCAAGAAGGTCGCCCAGGCTGTCCAGAAGGCGCACAGCTGGATGCGTGAGAATCCCGAGGAAGCCACCAAGGTGCTCATGGAAAAGGGCTGGAACGGCGGCAACTACGACATGAATGTCATGATCAACGAGTCTCTGCAGTTCGGCCTGTCTGACGAGTTCACCGGCGACACGCTGAAGGATCTCATCGACCGTTACATCCGCCTGGGTCTGATCACCTCTACGGATAATGTTGACGAGGTCTATGCACAGGCCTGGAGCTCCATCCTGTAAGAAAAACATACTCTCTGGCAACAATCACAAAAAGCTGCGGTCTCCTCGCGAGAGCGCAGCTTTTTGTATTTGCTTCTCCGGGCGGCTTCCGGTATAATGAAGAAAAACGGCGCCGCCCTGACAAATCAGGCAGCGCCGCACAGAAAGGAAACGCGCGATGAACGAAGAATTCAAGCCCCGAATGCCGACCCCCGGCGTCAAGCGCTTTCAAATCACGGACGATGGCCTGATCTATGACCGCCGCACCCTGGCCTATACCGGCATGACCCCCATCGCCATCACCTCGCCCCCCTCCCGCATGACAAACGGTCTGGCCGCCACCAGTTCCTTTGGCGAGGCCATCACTCTGACCTATACCTACAAGGATCGGGATCGGGCGGCCTATGCCTTTCAGTTCGCCAACGACCGGATCGAATACCCCGGCAAGCCCCTGCCCTTCCGCTATCGGATCATGGGCTACACCGGCACCATGCTGGAGGTCTATGACGACCATGTTCTCATCCGCTTTATGGAGGCCAGCGGGCTGGCCAACCTCCGCAACGGCAACAAGCCCAGCTGCAAGAAAATCAAATTCTCCGATATCCGCAGCGTGCAGCTGCAGGAGCCGGAGAAAAACACGCCGGGCTTTTTGCGGATCGTCCATAAGAAAAACACCGACCAGCCCGCGCCGGAGCTGGCAAAGGACAGCAGCGCCGTTCCCGTGAGCAGCTATTCTCTGGAGACCGCCCGGGAGATACAGCGGTTTCTGTGCCAAACGCTGGAAGCCGCACAAGAAAGCTGAATGCGGATATATTACAGACATTTTCTGTTTTCCAAGTGAAGAATTCTCATTTTATAGACAACCGGAGTGGGCAGTTTCGCGCACTCCGGTTATACTTTTGCACATTTGTGTGTTGTATTGTGGAAAACTTATTTTTCCTCTTTTTTGCGGCGCAGCCGAAGCAGCTGTTCCAGCAGCTTATCCCCCGGATGCATGGCCGCAAGGCCGATGACAAGCCCCAGCACGGCGGCCGCTAGTACATCGCTGGGAAAATGCACATAGAGATACAGCCGGGAAAAGGCGATCAGCGCCGCCAGCGGAATGGCCGCAAAACCAAAGCGCCGGTTGATTTTCGTCAAGGCCGTCGCCCCGATGACCGATATCATCGTATGTCCGGAGGGGAAGGAATAATCCGTGGGCGTGGCGATCAGCAAGGATACGCTGCTGTCCAGCCAACAGGGACGCGGCCGGGCGATCAGGTGCTTGAGCAGGCCGTTGCCCACCAGCACGCCTACTGCCAGTCCGCCCAGCAGCAAAAGCCCCTGCCGGCGATATTTTTTCGTACACAGCAGACCGCCCGCCGCCAGCAGCCAAATCGCGCCGCCATTGCCCAGGGCGGTGATCTTGGGCATCAGGAAGTCCAGAAAGGGACAGGCCAGCACATTTTGAATGCCGTGTAAAATACTCCAATCCAAGCTCATGACAGACTGTCTCCTTTCCGCGCCGGCCGCGCTTTCCGGCCGCGCTGCGCAATGGCGCGCTTCAAAAACTCCAGCGCCAGCAGCACGACAATGCCCAGTAAAAATGCCGGAAAATGGAAGCTGGAAAGTCCCAACGGCGGCACAGGCTTGTCCAGGCTGGCCGGGCCGTTCACAATGGCATACAGGGAACCAAGCATCAGCCCCAGGATCAACCAGACTGTTTGGCCGCGGTGCTTCCGCAGGGCGCTGCGAATGGCGCGAATGGAAACACCCACGCCCACCAGAATGCCAATGCCCAGCGCAAACAGCCCCGGCACCACCACAAACTGCATCCGCAAAAAGCTGTGGATCGCCTGAATGGTGGGCAGGTAAATTCCCGCGATCAGCAGAATGGACGAGCCGGAAATGCCCGGCAGCACCATGGCGGTAATGGCTACCGCCCCGGACAGGAACAGATAAACAAACTGCAGGGGCTGCAAATGGGCATAATTGACGCTGCCCAAAAGCCCGGAGCCGGTGCGCAGCAGCGTCAGCCCCACGACGATGGCAACACCCAGCAGGGCAAAGCCCATGTGCCGCTTCGACTGCCGCAGGGTCTTGCGCTCCGCCATGACCACAAAGGGGATGGAGCTGGCCGTCAGCCCCAGAAACAGAGAGCTCATAAAATAAATGTGCTTTTCAAACAGGCCGGACAGCAGCACCACGCAGGCCACCATGCCCACGCCCCAGCCAAGCCCCAGCTTGATCAGGTAGAGCAGCGCCCGCTTCCGCTCCGGCCAGGTACCCCGAAACAGCTGGTGGAGCGCATCCAGAAAGCGCTCGTAAAAGCCCAGGATAAAGGCGATCGTTCCACCGGAGACCCCGGGAACGCTGTCCGCCAGCGCCATACAAAGGCCATAAAATGCATTGAGTATCATATCTATCCCTCCCTATTTTCTATGCAGGATCACACGAGCTGTGGATACCACTGCGGGAAATCCCAGCAAAAACAAAATGACAAGTCCCGCGCCCTGCACCCAAAGCCAGCCCGGCCAGCGGAACAGCAAAAACACCGTTTGCGCCAGCAGCACCGCCACGCCCAAGGCCAGCTTGCCGCCGGAAAGGGAAAAGGGCATCAGCCGCCGCGCATGGATCAACCGGAGGGCAAACACCGCCAGACAGCTGACGCAGGTGGCGATTGCCGCGCCCTGCATCCCGATTTTCGGAATGAGCCACAGGTTCAGGCCGATATTGGCCAAAGCGCCCACCAGAGAGGTCCAAAGGGAGGCGGTGCTCTTTTTCGTCACCACATACACACTGCCCAGGAAATTGGAAAAGGCCGCCGCCACCATGGAAAAGGTCAGCATGGGGATATACTGCCACGCCGCGTAGTACGGCTCATCCGCCAGGATCCGGATCAGCAGGGGCGACAGGGCAATGATCCCCCCGGCGCACAAAAACACCGCCGCGGCAAAGGCGTCCCAGATCCTGCTGTAAAAATGCAGGTGCGCCTGCCGGTCGCCATCGGCCTCCGCAATGGCGGAGAGGTTCCAGGCGTCCAGAAACACCGTGGAAACGATCGTAAGAATGGTGGGGATCTTGTTGGCCACGGCATAAATACCGTTGGCGCCGCTGCCCAGAAAATAGTTCACCATGTACCGATCGGATACGCTCATGATCCACCAGAAAATGGCGGTGGGGATCAGCGGGATGCAATAATGCAGCATTTGTCGTTGTAAACTGGGGGCAGTCCCCCACTTGACATAGCGCCACAGCTTTTCCTTGCGGATCAGAAACAGCGTTGTAATGCAGTTGGCCACCGTGGTGGAGAGGACATAGCCCCGGATCCCCCAGCGAAAGCCCGCCAGAAACAGTACATTGAAGCCGAGAAACAGCGCCGTATTGACCAGCCCCTGCACCGCGAACAGCGCCGTGTTGCCCCGGGCGCGCACAAACTGGGCGCAGAGGGCATGGTAGCAGGACGCGATGACAAAGGAAGCCAGCAGGAAGCCGTAATCGTGCAGCTGCGGCACCCTTTGCAGCATGGCGATGACCAGCATCAGCACCGCAGACCCCAAGGTCACCAGCCGCAGCCCCACGGAAAACACATCCGCGTTGCCGCCCCGGCGATCCGCCGCAAAGCGAAACACGCCGTCCGTGATGCCAAGGGACACCAGCGGGATCAGCAGGTTTGCCGTTTGCGTGATCAGATCGGCCGTGCCGTATTCCGCCGGGGTCAGACAGCCGGTATAAAACCGCACCATCAAAAACACCAGCAGTTTGGAGCCAAAGGTGCCGATGCTCATCAAAATGGTATTGGTGGCAAGGGTCTTGTATTTATTCACGCCACAGCTCCTCTCCTCTCCGCGCGGCACAGCGCCTGTTGGTAAACCTGTAAGATCGCCTGGGCAAAGCCCGCCTCCGAGAAGCGCTCCCGCGCAGTCTGCCGCGCCGTTTTACCAAGGCGCTCCCGCCGGAACGGCAGCTCCAGCGCCCGGAGAAAGGCCATGAATTCCAGGATCGTCTGATAGGAATACCCGGTCTCTCCCGGCCGGAGAACCCCACGCAGGCAGGCGTCCCGCCGGCACAGCAACGGCAGCCCGCAGGCCATCGCCTCAATATAGGTCAGCCCCTGGGTCTCGCTGCGGGAGGCGTTGACGAACACATCTCCCGCCTTGTAGTACGCGGCGACCTGCTCCGGCGCAACCATGCCGGTAAAGACCACGCGGGCTTCCATGCCGTATCGATGCACCATATTTTCCAGGCGCTGCCGGTACGGCCCATCGCCCACCAGCAGCAGCTTTACATTCTCCGGCGCGGCAAACAGCAGCGCAAGCAGCTCTTCCAGATTTTTCTCTTTCGCCAAACGCCCCACGGAAACCAGCACCAGGTCTTGCTCTCGGAATCCCAGCTGCTGCCGCAGCGCCGTGCGGGCATCCGGCGGCATCGGCTCCAGAAAAGGCTGCAGCTGCAAGCCGGACGGCACGGTAGATATGGGCGCGGTCACGCCATAGCCCTGCAGCATGGTGCGGATCTTTTCCGTTGGTACGATCACCCCATCGGTCTGCGCCAGAATGCGGCGGGAAAACCGGGCGGCCAAAAACCTGCCGACCCGCAGATTTGGGGAGAAATAGTGCGTAAAATTCTCATATACCGTGTGGTAGGTATGAAGCAGCGGGCAATGACAGGCGCGGGCAATGCGTTTGGCAAAGGAAAAGGTGGAAAACTCGCACTGGCTGTGGACAATGTCCGGTTTCCAGTCGATCAGCTCCTGCACCAGCTCGCCGCCCCATGCCGCGCGTATGCGGGCGTCCGGGTAAAACACACCCACGCCGATGGAACCGATCCGGGTCACCGCTCCCTCCCGATAGGAGCAAAGGCTGTCGGACAGGGTCAGGATACGCACCTCGTGTCCCCTTGCCCGCAGTCCCTCTGTCAAATTGACAACAGAAGTGACCACGCCGTTCACGACCGGCCGGTACCAATCTGTTGTGAGCAAGATCTTCATGATAAACAACTCCTGTCATTGCCGCATATTCGATGCAATACGGCTGCGTTCAGTTTACTGCGCCGCCTGGGGCTTACTGCGCTTGGGACGATCCCGGACGATCAAAAAGGCAAACACTGCCAACAGATTTGTGAACAAGCCCAGAATCGGCCAAAGGGATTTGTTCATTCCCTCGTTCACCGCGCTCCGATAAAGCCAGGCCACCACCAGCAGCCAGTAATAGACCAGCAGCACCAGCCACAGCCCCGAGAGTCCGCCAAGAATGGCATAGTCCCCGGCGGAAAGGGCAGCCAGCTGCGCTTTCCAGGCCTGCTTGTGATCCTCCCGCGTCCGGAGAGCCTGGTCTCCGTGGCTGCGAGCCTCCGCATCCTGCTGCACCGTCTGCTCCTGGGTGATCTGCTCCTGTGCCCGCCACGCCCGAAACTGTCCGGAAAAGCGCAGCGGCAAAACCACCGCACTGCACAGCGTCAGCAGCACTGCCAGAATCACTACCCGTTTGAAGGCCTTGGCATAGTCTTTGTTCAGAATCGCTTCCCGCATGGTAACACCTCCGTTTTCACACAAAAAGGGAACGCCTTTTTCCGTACAATTGCATTGTAAAGGCGTTCCTATAACCCGGTATAAACATTTGTTAAACAGAACTTAAACAGCCTGATAAAAAACCTGCACCCTCTGGTGTAAGCCCAAAAACAGCCAGCGCTTACACCAGCATCAGCAGCGTGCCGACCACGATCCCGACAAGTCCCAGAGCGGATTTTTTTGTCAATCTTTCGTGGAACACCACAAAGGAGAAGATCACCGTTACCAGAATGCTCAGCTTGTCGATGGGTACCACCACGCTGGCCGGGCCCTCCTGGAGCGCCTTATAGTAGCACAGCCAGCTGCCGCCGGTGGCCAGGCCGGAAAGGCAGATAAAACCCAGCTCGTTTTTGGGAATGCCCCGGCAGGCGCTTTTTTTGCCTGTGACAAAAACCATCACCCAGGACATCACCAGCACCACGCCGGTGCGCACGGCCGTTCCCAGGTTGGACTCCACCCCGGAAATGCCCACCTTGCCCAAAATGGCGGTCAGGCTGGCAAACACCGCCGAACCAAGGGCGTACCAGAGCCAGCTTCGGCTTTTGGTCTCGCCGCTGCTTTTCTTTTTCTCGATCATCAAAAAGGTACCCACGGCGATCAAAACCACGCCGATGCCCTTGCCCAGGCTCACGCCCTCCTGCAAGAAAATCGCCGCCAGCAAAATCGTAAGTACGGTGCTGGATTTGTCGATGGGTACGACCTTGTTGACATCCCCCAGCTGCAGCGCCTTGAAGTAGCACAGCCAGCTGCCGCCGGTGGCCAGGCCGGAAAGCACCAGAAACAGCAGGCTTTTGCCGCTGATCGCCGTGATCGTCCCCTGGGAGCCGACCACAAACACCATCAGCCAGGAAAAGGCCAGCACCACGATCGTCCGGATCGCGGTGGCCACGGTGGAATCCGTTTTCCGGATGCCGCATTTTGCCAAAATCGCCGTCAGGCCGGCAAACAGCGCCGAGCCAAAGGCAAACAGGATCCACATATACCCTCACTCCCCTTTGCGCAGACGATACCCCACGCCCCAGACCGTTTGCAGCAGCTGGGGATGGGCGGGGTCGTCCTCCATTTTTTCCCGCAGGCGGTTGATGTGTACCGCCACCGTGATATTATCTCCCATAGACTCCAGCCCCCAGATCATTTCGTAAAGATCCTCCCGGCTGAACACCTGCTCCGGGTGCCGCATGAGAAACAGCAGCAATTCGTATTCCTTGTTTTTCAGCGGCAGCTCCACGCCGTTTTTGAAAATGCGCCGCTGCTCCGGATCCGCCGTCAGTGCGCCCACCGTCAGCTGCCGGGGCTTTGCCTCCGGCGCGGGCTTGAGCCGCCGGTACTGGGCAAGATGCGCCTTGACCCGCGCCACCAGCACGCTGGGGGAAAAGGGCTTTTCGATGTAATCGTCCGCACCGAAGCCCAGGCCGCGAATTTTGTCCACATCCTTGCCCAGCGCCGTGACCATGAGAATGGGAATATCCCGTTTTTCCCGCACCGCCCGGCAGATGGCAAAGCCGTCCGTTCCCGGCAGCATCAGATCCAGCAGCAGCAGGTCATAGTCCTCCTGCAGCGCCACGGCAAGCCCCTGGGTGCCGTCGGCACAGTGCCGCACCTCGTAGCCGCTCAACTCCAGATAGTCCCGCTCAATGGCGGCAATGTCCGCGTCGTCTTCAATGATCAGTATTTTCGCCATTGTGCTCCTCCTTTGTCATGGGCAGGGTAAAGCAGATCTCCAGCCCCTCTGCCGCGCTGTGCCGCGCCCAAACGCTGCCGTGCATGGCCTCCACCGCTTTTTTCACCACGGCAAGCCCCAGACCGCTGCCCTCTCCCGGCGCGGTGCGGGCGGCGTCGCCCCGGTAAAACACATCAAAAAGCCGGGGCAGCTGCTCCGCCGGAACGCCAATGCCATCATCGGCAAAGGAAAGGACTGCCATTTCTCCGTCCTGCCGGGCGGAGATGCAGACACGCACCGTCTCCCGCCCGCCGTATTTGCGGCTGTTTCCCAGCAGATTGGCCGCAATGCGGTACAGCAGCTCCCGGTCTGCCCACACCCGCAGCTGCCGGGGGATCTCCAGCCGGATCTCCAGCCCCTCCGCGTCCCAGGCGCCGGCCAGCTCCTCCATCGTCTCCGCCAGCGGCAGGCTTTCCGCCTGCACCGGGTAGGCGCTGACATCCAGCTTGGCAAAGGCAAACAGGCGCTCCACCATGGCCTCGATCTCCAGCTCCTTGGCGTGAATGGTCTGCAAATACCGCCGCTTTGCCGCCTCGTCCCGGGCAACGCCCTCCAGCAGCGCCTCCGTATAGGCGCGGATAGAGGTCAGCGGGCTTTTCAGATCGTGGGACATCCCCGCGATCAGCTCCTGTTTTTTCTGCCGCTCCCGCTGCTGCTGCTCCAGCGAGTCCCGCAGCCTTGCCGCCATCTCGTCCACGGCGTCGCAGGCGGGGCGAAACTCATCCTGCTCCGGGTAGGCAATGGGCGTGTCCAGATCGCCGTCCCGGATCCGGGCGACCCCCGCCGTCAAAATATCCAGCGGCCGGGAGATGTGCCGGAACAGGCTGCGTGTCAAGTACAAATTTGTCCAGACAATGGTCAGCAGCAGCGCCGCCACCACCGCCCCGGCGTAGATATACAGCAACCGCCGGGCACCCGGAAGCAGGCTTTCAATCAGCTCCCCGGTCTGGTGCAGATCCCGCAGCGAAATGCCGATCTGGGGAAGATACACCCGCTCCAGCAGTACCAGGGCAATGGCCATGCCAAGCAGCAGCAAGCCCGCCGCCACCACAAGGGGAACCACAAGCATGGCAACATTGGAGCGCGCCAGCCGTTTTTTGAGGGTCATCGCTTCCACCTCCCATTGTAATCCTTTTCATTATACCACAAAGCGCAAGTCGATCTTAAACAAACATTAAACCAAAGCCCCGCGCCGGCGGATATGCCAAAAATTTTCCCGTTTGGAAAACCATTTCCCCCGCCGGCGCGTCTAATATACGAAAGCCGCGGCAAGCTGCCCCCCCGGCGCTGCCGCCCTCGTCCGGACGCTTTCGGAAAGGAGAACAGCCGCTCATGGATAAAGAACAATTTACCGCAGCGGTGCTGGCCGCCGAGCCGACACTGTACCGCGTGGCCAAGACCATGCTGCGCAGCGAATACGACTGTGCGGACGCGGCACAGCAGGCCATTCTGCGCGCCTGGGAGCAGTTGGACACCCTACGCAGCCCCCGTTTTTTCAAAACCTGGCTGGTGCGCATTCTGATCAACGAATGCACCACGCTCCTGCGGCGGCAGCAGCGTCTTGCCCCCTATGATTCCGCGCTGGCGGAGGCCATCCCCGCCCCGGCGGCAGTCGATCACAGCGAGCTGTATGACGCCATCACCGCGCTGGAGGAAAAGCTGCGCCTGCCTGTGGTGCTGTACTATTTGGAGGGCTTCAAAACCCGCGAGATCGCCGCCATGCTCGGCGTACCGGAGGGTACCGTCAAGACCCGGCTGCGCAGCGCCCGGGAACATTTGCGAGAGGATTTGAAAGGAGTGTGTTTTGCATGATGCAGCACAAGGATTTTCCCGATATGACCGAAACTTTTGACCGCAGCGTCCGCGCCGCGCTGGACAGCCTGCCCGAAAAGGCGCAGCAGCCCGCTCGCCACCGCTTTCCCCTCAAGCGCGCGGTCTGCGCCGGATTGGCCGCCACCCTGTGCATCGGCGGTACCGCCTTTGCCGCCAACGGACAGGGCTGGTTCCCCCTGCTGTTTCCCAACGGCGGCGACGCCGAGCTCTCAGGCTATGTGCAGACCGCTGATCCAGCCAAGCTGTCCGACGAGACGGCGGATTACCGCCTGACTGTGGACTCCGTGCTGTTTGACGAAAGCGCGGGCACAGGCGTCGTCAGCCTGCATCTGGAGAACAAAAAGCAGAACGGCGTAAAGCCCTTTGCGCTGCTGGAGCTGATCGACGATTACCAGAACAAGCCGGACATCACCTGGTCCACCCTGTCCGCCTGCTCTGTTGTGGAGGAGGGTCAGCTGGACTTTGCGGTCATGTATGGCGACAGCGGCTTCTGCGGCAGCAAATTCTATCTGGATACCGCCCGCTCCACCGAAAACAACTACTATCTGGAGGGTGCCTTTGCCGTCTCCTCGGATTATCAAATGGGCGATCCGCTGCGACTGGAAGCCCTGGATCCGGGCGGAACGACCCATCGCGCCGATGGGCAGGACACTGCAAAGTCCCTTCTGTCGGTCGATCTGCCGGAATTCCAGCAAAGCCCCATGCTCCGGAGTGCGGACGGCGATGTGACCCTGTCCCAGATCGGTCTGCGCATCCGCTCCGCTGCGCTGCGCTGCGTCGTGGATGATGTGAACACGATCCGCGTCCAGATGAAGGACGGCACAGAGTATCTTGTGCTGGAGGAAAACGCCGATATCGACCACAGCCTGTATTCCCTGGGCTTTGACAGCGGGAAAGCCGATCGGTATGACACCGGGGTGTATGTGCTAGCCCAGGCCTTTGACCTGGAGAATGTCCAGTCCATCACCATCAACGATACCAATTACCCGCTTTCCTGATCTCAAAGAAAATCAAACAGCACAACGCCCGGCCGCGCGACCGGGCGTTGTGCTGTGTTCTGTTTTGGGGTCTTATTCCTCGTCCCCCGCGTTCTTGGATTTCAGATGATGTACCAGCGAATGCACCACCTGGATATCCTTTTCCGTTAATCCAGCAATGCTGACGCTGGCAGAACTGTCCACGCCTAAAATATAGTCTGTCGAGCCCCGGAAAAGATGGGCAAGCTCCACCACATACTGGGTAGACGGCACCGAGATCCCCATCTCCCACGCATTGACGCTGGAGCGGGTAATGCCCAGCTGCTTGGCCAGCTCCGCCTGCGTCAGCCCCTTGCGCTCCCGCAAACACTTGATTCTCTCCGCAATCATGTTACCACCTCTTGCACGGAAAGTACGCTCCATTCATCGCACTTTCTTGGCAGTCAGGCAGGCTTGTTCTCAGTCAGAGCCTTGACCTCATCCACACTGATTTCCAGCGCGTCGGCAATATCTTCATAGGTATATTTGCCGGAGTTCAACATACGCCGCGCAATCTTGACCATTCTGGCTTTATCAGCTTCACGCGCTGCTTCATTTCTCATATCTTCCATAGCCTTGCACATAGTCGCAACTCCTTCCGTATCTTCTTTGAAATAGCGAACTCTGTCCGCCAGAATTTGATAGTGCATCTCTTCGGCGCTGGTGCAGGAAAAGTCGTGCATCAGCTGCCCCAAAGCCGTATCGTCCTTGATCTGGGCGTTTACATATAGAACTCTTAAAAATCGACTTTCAAGTACTTACAAGTAGCAATGAAAAACACTCATAAGAACACGACTTCTTATTCCCAACTTTTTTCGTTCTGTTATATAAACTATTCTCATTATAGCAGGTATTATAATCAGGAACAAGTCGAAACCCCTCGTACCGAATATGATTTCTCAAAAAGGGGCTGCCTCCTAGTGAGACAGCCCCAAAAGCTTATGATATTCGCTTAAATTACTTCCCGAAGTATCTGTTCAACAGGCCCTCGAAAGCCTTGCCGTGTCGGGCCTCGTCCAGTGACGGGCGTACCTCAGCGTAATTACCAAGCTATATAAGTCCTTTATTGTAATCGAAAAGTTTTTTGCCCACGCTTTGCCCACAAAAAACACACTCTGCAAATCCAGTACCGAGTCAGGTTCTATAAGCGAAATGCTTACTTATTCTGACCTGCTGCTGATTTTGCTTTGGCGCGGTGCCGCGTGGCTTTCTTCGTTACCGTGTCATACTCGATGAGTCCGGCATCCATCTCGCGGATAAAGTCCTCCACGGCGATGGTCGCTACTTTGGTACTGCCCAGCTTTACCGCCCGCAGCAGTTTGGCGCTGATAAGGTCATACACCGTATTCTTGTTGACCTTCAAAATCTTCGCCACTTGCTGAACCGTCAGAAACTCACAGTTGGTCTGGCGGACTTCTTCTACCGCAGCACTGGTCTGCTCATTCATTGCTTTCATGCTCATGCACCTCCTGCGGAAATTATAGAGGGTGCGGGAGCAGTTCGCAAAAAATCACATTAGGCGGGCTTGCTCTCGTCCAGAGCCTTAACTTCATCAACGGTCATTTGCAAAATATCAGCAATATCTTCATAGGCATATTTGCCCGCCTTCAACATCCGAAGGGCAATTTCAATGGATTTTTCTTTTGCAGCTTCATTTCTCATATCTTCCATAGCCTTGCACATAGTCGCAACTCCTTCCGTATCTTCTTTGAAATAGCGAACTCTGTCCGCCAGAATTTGATAGTGCATCTCTTCGGCGCTGGTGCAGGAAAAGTCGTGCATCAGCTGCCCGAGCGCCGTATCGTCCTTGATCTGGGCGTTCACATACAGGATATGCGATTCGTCCCCAAACAATGCGCCGGTTTCCTTGATCGTCCGGTCAATGTGGTAGATCGGATAACCGCCGCCCAGTACATCATGCTCTGTGATGAAGATGACATAGGTTTCGTTCAGCTTCTCATATTCATCACCGGGTTCGGTCACATTGGCGTCGATCAGACTGCTGTTATACCGGGCACGCTTGACACCAGCGCCTTTATCGCTGCGCTGAACCTCGATATTGTAAACGCGGTCTGCCTCATCGACAGCCAGAATATCCAGCCGCACGGAGCGTCCCTGCAAATTCTTAATATCGTGTTGGCCGTGTACGCGCTGTACGCGCAGATCGGTGCGCTGCAAAATAATTTGGAGCAGGAACTCGGCACAGGCTTTGTCCTCAAACACCTTGTTCATAAAGTCATCGTCCAGCAGACGCAGACCGCGTAAACGCTGTAAATCCTCTGCGTGCTTGCGCTCAAAATCTAAATCGGACATTATTTCACATCCTATCTCATTTATAATATAACATGGAAATACCAATGGTTCAAGCTGTGTTTTTTGAACTTTTTACTCTGACCGCACACCCGGCAGTTCCACGGTCTGTCCCTCAAATTGCTCCACGAAATCCAACAGAGCCTTGCGGCTGACTTTACGGCTTCCCAGCTTGATAGAGCGGAGATAGCCGCAGCGGATCAGGTCATAGACCATGTTTTTGTTTACATGAAGCAGCTTTGCCGCTTCCGGCACAGAGTATAGAATATCCCGGCACTCTATGACCTCTTTTGCCAGTTCGTTATTTCGCTGGTGTTGTTCTGATAATGACATATTGATACTCCTATCAATCAAGCGGAGCCGCCGTGCCTGCACAGCGGCTCCACCATTTATTCTATTGTCGGCGTTTGTACCCGTATCCTGTTCCTGATGGACTGCCTGTTGTGACAGGACATCGTATTCGGCACATTGGCACGCTCGCTCCGAAACCTCCTCTCTGGAGGTCGTGGCCTGCTTCCCCTGTGCAGTATCTAATACGGACGCTCATTCGGTTTTCAAGGTGCAAAGGCGGGCAGACCGAAAATAGCCCTTACCAGCCTTTCACAGAGGACAACAAATGTTATCCTCTGTGAAGGATTGGCAAGGCTGCTTATCGCAGCTCAAAGCGATCAAGAATGGCCGTTACCAACTTGAACTGAAGTTCTTGGTAGAGTTCCTCGTCAAGACAGGTATAGACTGTGCCACTAGCATCGTATAATTCAAACTGACTGAGTTTCAGCATATATCCCTGATAGTGCCGCAAGATTTTTTCAAGCGCCGTATGATCGCCGCTTTTTGCCTTTACGATGGTGTCCAACGGTACACGGCGAATGACCGCCCGGTTATGTTTTTGCTTATTTTTCAAGTAATTTCCTCATTTCTTTCAGTGCTTTAGTTCTGGCTGCCTGTATTGTACTTCTCACAACATGAAATCGCTCTCCGATTTGCTAGTCAGTCCAACCGCAAAAATAGGAAAGCAGAACGATTTGCCGTTTGCGTTTGGACAGTGTGTGTAGCGCTTGTGCCAACGCATCATTGTTAATGCTGATTGGCTGTTCTAAATCATCGAACAAATATTGCTCAACAGGACTAATCGAATCGTTATATATCGGCTCGAATAATTGACCGTCAGACAGTTCTGAAAATAGAAGTTCGGTTGCATGATGTCGGCGTTTTGCTCTGTACCAATCTCTCGCAAAATTCCGCAGAACTGTTTTGCAGAAACTGTCAAATTTTCCTTCGATGCGAGAAATATCGTCCGTAGACCACTGCATAATTCGCACCTCCCCTCCGCGCATGGCGTTTCTGGAGAGGTCCTGCTTTCTGTCCTGATACTGACCAATACGATCTAAAAAAGCAAAATGCCAATTTTACCGAGATAAATTTCGATTTTTTATTCATAAACAAAAGGCACTACTGCGGATAGAGATAACCGGAGTCGTGCCTTTAACTGGCGTATGAAATTACATATAAGAAAACCGGGAGCCGAAGCTCCCGGTTTCTGCGTGTTTGATCTTTTTATCCAAGGGCAACATATCCAGCGGTTTGCTATCACTCCCTCGTACCGCAGCTCTTTATATACGCTAATCCGGTTCGGCTTTGCTTTCTTTATCAGCTTTCAACGCGGTCCGTTTCTTCTGTGCGTTTTGGGCTTTGGCTTCTTCCATAATGCGGTCATAACGCAGTTGAGCCTTTCTTTTGCGGATTCTCTGACATTCCGGACATCCGTTTCCATGAGCCGTTCGATTGAATACCCGTGCACGCCACACATGGCCTTGATCACAGCGCCACCACACCTGCTTCCCACTTCCCAGCGTTACCATCTCGGCGGTCAGCGGTGCGTTCAGCGCGTCATCCCATTCCTTTGCCAACTTCGGCATCTGCGAGGCCAGATCATTAAAGCCCGGATATGCTCTTTTCCCAGCACAGTACGGGCAACCCTGCTTACCGTAAATACGGTCGTTTACACGGGCTTGAAAAGGATGCCCGCGTTCACAGATCCACCACGCCCTATAAGTGCTGGCATGCAATAGGTTTTCCATCTTTACGGGTGCGTTTCGTTCCTCATCCCACTGCGCGGCCAGTTCTGGATAGAGTGTTTTGGGATCATTGATCCCCGGCACGATGGATACCTTTCCGCAATACGGACAGCCGGAGCCCTTTTCCCGTGTGCGATCTGTAATCAGGGAACGATAGCTGTGTCCCTTGGGGCAAAGCCACCACACTCTTTTGCCGGAACCGATCCCAACCATATCCGGAGTCAGCGGAGCGTTCTTTTCCACATCCCATTCTGCGGCAAGCTCCGGGCGCTTTGTCCGCAAGTCATTGAACCCCGGCCAAATCATGTAATGGCTGCAATAGGGGCAGGCGGTATTCTGATTGGTGCGGCTGGCTACAGATGCCTGCCATGAATGCCCCAGCTTGCAGCGCCACCACACTCGCTTTTTACTGCTATGTGGAATACTTTGAGGGGAATATTCCGTGTTCTTCTCCTTGTCCCACTCGGACAATAGGTCGTTTTTTCCCAGTCGTACACAGTAGTCCTGTAACGATTCTGCTCGTGGCATATATTGATCACCTTATCTGTTCCTATGTTCTTATCTCTGATTCCGAATGGAGATTCCTTGACTCTTCTCCAAATACTCCACCAAAGTCGAATATTTGGAGAAAAGTGGGGGCTTTCGCCCCCCACTCTCCTTTGCTGTGATTGGCTTACTTCGCCAGATTGATGATGTAGCGCTGGATCATGCAAGCCGCCTGTGCGCGGGTCGCATTACCCTTGGGCATCAGGGTGCTGTTGTCAGTACCGCTGATAATGCCCATGCCGTTGGCCCACTTCATAGCAGTCAGCGCATAGCTGCTGATGCTGCCTGCGTCGGTGAAGCCGTTCAGCGTGTTGGTTTCTCCACGGCTGACATCCTTGCCCTGAAGCTGTGCGAAGCGATAGAGCATCGCAGCGAACTGCTCGCGGGTAATGGAGTCATTCGGACCGAACTGACCTGCGCCGTAGCCGGAAGCTACACCAACGCTGGTTGCCCAGCGGATGGCCTCGGCATACCATGCACCGTCGGAAACATCCGTAAAGTTCATGGCGTAGTTGGCTGTCGGACTGCCCGCGATACGCCACAGGATCATAACGATCTGAGCACGGGTAATCTTGTCATTCGGACCAAACAGGCCGTTGCCGTAGCCGCCCATCAAGCCATTGTCGATGCAGTAGTGAACGCCATCGTGATACCAAGCGTCAGTGAAGGCATCCACATACGGATAGATCGGGCAGCTGCTGTTGTGCTTGCAGCCGCTGTAAGCGGTGTTGCCGGTGCCGCCAGCAGAAATGCTGCCGCCGTTGATGCTGTTACCAGTGTTGCCACTGTTAGAGCCACTGGAAGAACCACCGGAAGAGCTGCCGCCGCCAGAGGAAGAACCACCGCCGCTGGTACCGCCACCGCCGGTAGAACCGCCAGTGCCGGAGCTGCTGATCTCAACCGTAACGGTGCAGATCAGAGTGTAGCCGCCGTCGTCCGTCTGTGCGTAGATCACAGCGGTGCCGCTGGAGATTGCCGTTACCTTGCCGGTAGCGTCCACAGTAGCGACTGCATTGTTGCTGGAGGAGTAGTTGATCTTCTGGTTGGTCGCATCATTCGGCTGGACCTTAGCGCCAACATTGAAGGTCTGACCGGACTTGGTCATCTTGTAGCTGGTGTACTGGACAGTAATACCAGTTACGGGGATCGGGCCTTCAGGAGCCTTAGCGCTTACGGTCACGGTGCAGGTCGCAGTCAGACCGCCAGAGGTGGTGACTGTGATAACTGCCGTACCGGACGCCTTAGCCGTTACCTTGCCGTCGCTGTCAACAGATGCAATGCTGTTGTCGCTGCTGCTATAGGTCACGGTGTCAGTAGCACCGTCGGGCTGGAAGGTGTAAGTGAGGGTGAACTCTTCATCCACCTTCAGGGTCTTGCTGGTAGGATCGAGCTTAATGCCGGTCACAGTCTTTTCAGGCTCTTCCGGCTGCGTGGGATCGGTCACCTCGCCGGGGTTCTTGCCCTGCTCATAGATGACCCAGTTGTGCTTGACGCCGGTAGCTCCAATCAGCGTATAGTTGTCGTTACCCAGCGCGGTGACTTCCGCACTGTAATTGCCGACTTCCGTACCGGTGTTGCCGGTGTACTCGATGGTAAAGGTGTCGCTGCCCACGGCGTTCTTCACCGTTGCGGTGATGGACTGCTCGCTGCCGTTAGCTTCCAGCTTCGTGCCGCTCCATTCCAGAGAAACAGGGAGCTGCTTGACGGTCAGCTTGCCATCTACGGTCTTGATGCTGTAGTTGGCAGCCGTCAGACCGCTGATGTCCACCGTGATGTCGTACTCGCCAGCATTGCTGCCCTTAGCATAAGTGCAGTTTGCCTTTGCAGCACCCTTGAGGACGCTTGCATCATCCGCAGCGGCGAAACCGCTGTAGGACAGCGCATAAGCGGGAGCCTCGGAGCCGTAGATCACAGCAGCGTTGGCTGCGGTCACGGTGAGCTGCTTGCGGGTGATCTTGACGATTGCCGTGGTGCTTTCGAGGTTGGTGTAGCCAACGCCGTTGTAGCTGCCGGAAACAAGGCAAGTGTAGTTGCCGCTGTCAGCGACATTCTTCACATAATAGGTCTTGCCGGTAGCGCCGACGATGGCATTGCCGTCCTTGAACCACTGATAGGTCGCGCCAGTCAGGGTCTTGCTGGGAGTTGCGGTCAGCGCATGAGCTGCGCCGTCGTACTCGCCGTCATAACCAACAGCCGTTACCGCGATTGCCGTGCGGGAAACCCACTTGGCGTACAGGGTGTGGCTGCGGGTCGGAACGGTAGTTGTGTCGTACACGCGGGTCGTGAGTGCGGAGTCGCTGTACCAGCCGCCGAAGTTCCAGTCACCGGACTTGGTGGGTTCGGGCAGCTTGCCGTACTTGTCGCCTGCGTGATAGGTGCGGGTGTTGTCCTCCGTCATCGTGCCGCCCTGCGCGTCAAAGGTGACGGTGTAGGTGTTCTCTTCGGTAGCTTCCCACTGTGCGTAGAGCGTCATGATCTTGCTTCCGTCAGGCTTCGTGATCGCGTCGTCCTTTGCGTAGGGAGTACCCTTGCCATCAGCCTGCGTGTTCCAGCCGGTGAAGGTGTAGCCCTCGCGGGTGAACTCGGACGCAGGAGCGGTGGCATTGCCGTCAGTCACAGTCAGCATATCCATGCTGCCCGTGCCGCCGTTGCCGTTGAAGAACAGATACCAAGCGGTATCCTGTGCATCGGGATCATCGGGGTCCACAGTGGGGGCTTCCACCAGAACAAGGGTGGTATCCGCCGTAACAGTGAAGGAACCGACATTCTCGGTCAGGGTGATCTCACCGTCCACGCTGCTGATGAGCTTCACATCCTTGCCCGCGGCAGGAGTAACGGTGACGGTGATCTCGGTACCGGCAGCATACTTGCCGCCTTCCGGAGCAAGGGTGATGGTGCCAAGATCGGTGTTCAGCACGGTAACGGTGTAGGTCTGAGCGGCCTTCTCCGTCCAGTGCGCGTAAAGGGTGTGATCAGTGGTTGCTGTGACTTCGGTGCGGTTGTCCACACGATTGCCGCCGTCCGCTGCCGTGAACCAGCCGTCAAAGGTATAGCCGGTCTTGGAGAGGGTGGGCAGCTTGCTGTAGGTATCGCCGGTCTTGAGGACCAGAGAAGGAACGGTGTTGACGCTCTGTTCATCTACCAGAGTAACGCGGATGGCATCCTTTTCCCAAACGGCGTACAGAGTCTTTACTGCGCCTGCCTGAGAAGCCAGAGGACGAGTGAGCTTGCCGCCCAGCTGATAGTCTACTGCACCGCCAGGCGTGTTGGCCCAGCCGATGAGGGCATAGTTCGCGCGGGAGAAGTCAGCGCCGTCATACAGCGGCACATTCAGGCGGTTCTGGTGCATGGTCTGCTCGTAAGCAGTGCCGTTGCCGCCGTTGGCCTCGTAGCGGATGGTGTAGGCATAGCCTGCGGGGTCATTTTCCTTCCACTGTGCATACAGCGTGACGGTTTCGCCAGCCGTGAGCGTCAGGTCCTTGACGGTTTCGCCCAGACTATACGCCTTGCCGGTACCGTCAGCCTTGGTATTCCAGCCCGTGAGGGTGGAACCGTCCTTGGTGAAGCCGCCGTTGGCCAGCGCGAAGTTCTTGCCGGTCACGCAAGCCTGCTCTTCAATCGTACCGTCGCCGGTGTTGGCGTCATACGCCACAGTGTACTGTGCGCCGATATTGCTGTTCTCTTCCAGAGAGATCACAGTATTGGCTTTAATGGTAAATGTGTAGGTGTTCTTGCCGTCGCCCGTCATGGAAACGGGGTTGCCGTTCACATAGAGCTTGACATTTGCGATGGTGTAGTTCGTGCGCGGGGTAACAGTCACGGTGATCTCCGTGTCAGCCGCCGCCTTGTTGCTTTCGTCCACGCCGTTCAGAGTAACAGTACCCACATCGTTGTCCTTAACGGTAACGGTGTACTGGGCGGATACCCACTTGGCGTAGAGGGTGTGAGCGTCAGCATTGGCAACGATGGTGCTGCTGGTGATCTTCTCACCGGTGCAGTCCTCGTCAAGATACCAGCCCTCGAACACGGAGCCGTCCTTGGTCGGAGTAGGCAGTGTGCCGTAAGCCTTGCCGAAGGTCACATCCTTACTGTCATCAGTCAAAGTGCCGCCCTTGGCATCGAAGTTGACCGTGCAGTTGGTGGCGCTCCACTGAGCGTACAGGGTAACGGTGCCGCCGGCGCTCTGCGTCAGAGCAGTGGTCTGCTCGGTGCCGAGGCCGTAGGAAGTGCCGTTGCCGTTCTCATTGGTGTTCCAACCGGTCAGATTATAACCGGTGCGGGTAAAGCCGTTGCCGTCGCTGAGTGTTGCGGACTTGCCAACGACGAAGTGATCAGAACCGATCTCGCCGGTGGCGTCCTCTGCGTTCTTGTCGTACTTCACAGTGTACTTCGCACCGGTGTTGCCGTTGGATTTCAGCACGATCTCGGTATTCTTGTCCAGCTTGAAGGCGAAGGTGTTGCTCTCGTCACCCGTCATCTGAACGGGGCTGCCGTTCACAAAAAGGGTCACATTATCAATGGTGTAGTTATCGCGGGGAGTAACGGTAACGGTGATCTCCGTACCGGCGTCCGCCTTGCCGCCGCTGGAGAGTTCAGCATCATTGGCCATCATAGCAATGGTGCCGACGCTGTTATCCTTCGCGGTCACAGTGTACTGCTGACCCTGCCACTTGGCAGTCAGCGTGTGGTCGTTTGCAGTCTTGACGATCGTAGTGCCCTTGACCTCGTCCTCGCCGTTGAACCAGCCCATGAAGGTGTAGCCCTCGCGGGTCGGAACAGGCAGCGTACCGTAGTTCTTATCATAGGTCACAGTGCGCTCGGTTTCGTACACATTGCCGCCGTCTGCATTGAAAGTAACGGTATAGTTGTTGGCAGTCCATGCCGCATACAGCGTCACGGTGCTGCCGGCCACATCGGTCAATGCCGGGAACAGCACATCGGTCGGACCGTACTCGATCACGCCCTTGCTGGCGGTGGTCTGATTGCGGTTCCAGCCCTCAAAGGTGTAACCGGAGCGCTCATAGATTTCGCCAAGGTTGCTGTAAGATGCGCGGAGCATTTCCACATTCGGGATGCTCTCGTTCTTACCGGCGATCAGAGTACCGCCATTGCCGTTATACTGGACATTATAAGTACCCTTGACCCAGATAGCGTACAGGGTCACATTGTCGATCATCTGGATCTTGTTGTTGTCGCCATCTGCCGTATAGGTCGCAGCAGAAGCGTTCTCATCAGTGGACCAGCCAAGGAACTGGCTGCCGTTGTTATACAGCGCGCCCTCTGCGGGGAACTGCACATCGGCAAAATCGCCGTCCTCATACTTCTTGCTGTCCACAGGAACTGCGCCGGTGCCGCCGTTCTTGTCGTACTTCACCGTATAGGTGACATCCTTCTTCAGTACGGCGTACAGCACCACGCTGTTACCGCCATTCCAAAGGTCATCGGGGGTATCGCCGACCTTGTAGACGATGGAGCCATTCTCGCTCTTCGCCCAACCGGCCAGCTTGTAGCCATCGGGAATCGTCAGGCTCATGCCTTGGCTGTCCTTACCATAAATAGTAGGCGTAGTGCCATAGGTCACAGTCTGGCGTCCGGCTTCCTTGCTGCCGTCTTCCATGTAGACAATCTCATAGGTCTTAGCTGTCCACTTGGCGTGCAGGGTAGTGTCCTCGGTGAAGTCAGACTTCTCGGCGCTCATGGTTTCGCTGTAATACTGCTTACCGCCGCCATTCTGCTCGGTGTAGTAGCCGCCGAAGGTGTAGCCGTCGCGGGAAGGTGCGTTGGCACTGGGCAGCTGCTGACCGTAGATGGCCTCCTTGGTTTCCGTCGTGCCGCCCTCATAGCCCTTGTCCAGCGTCACAGTAACGGTCAGAGGTTTCCATACCGCATACAGCGTTACTTCGCCGTCTGCCGCGCTGGTCAGGTCCTGAACGCTTTCCTCGTCCTCGTAGGTAACGCCGCTGGAAGCCGCTACAGCCCAGCCTGCGAACGCATAACCGTTCGGCGCAGTGAAGCTGTTCTTCGTCAGGTTCTTTGCCGTGCCGTAGGTCATGGACAGATCATCCATCGAGCCGCTGCCGTTATTGGCATTGAACTTGATGGTATAGCTGTTCGGCGTCCACTTTGCGGTCAGCTTCACATCGGCGTTGCCCATCTTGAAGCTCTCGCCGTCCTGATTGCTGTAGGTGACATCGCCGTTCGTCCAGCCTGCGAAGGTGTAGCCGCTCTTGGCCGGGATCAGGTCAAAGCGGACATTTACGGTGTCGTCCTCATAGTAGCTGTTGGAGTCTACCGGGAAGCTGCCATAGCCGCCGTCGGCGTCATAGCTGACCTTGTGGGTCTGCTTCAGCTCCCAAACGGCATACAGCGTGGTGCTGTTATCGAAACCGTTTTCGATTTCTTCACCGGCATCGTACCGCTTTTCATCCGCATTAGAGGTCGTAGCCCAGCCTTTGAAGGTGTAGCCATCGCGGGTGGGAGTCTGTTCGGAGAGCTTTACCGCTGTGCTCTTTACCGCACTCGTGGTTGCAGGCTCACCGGAGCCGCCGTTGGCGTTGTAGGTGATGTAAATGGGGTCTTGCTGCTGCCAAATTGCGAAGAGGTTAAGGATACCATTCGTAGTAGGCAGATTCAGGATATACTGCTGATCCTGATAGGTCGGAGCATCAGCATCATCCCGTTCAGACCAGCCGAGGAAGTTATAATACAGTCTTTCAAACAGGTTTTGTTTCAGTTGTTCAGACTTATCATATTCGACATCCTGATCGGTCATCTCGCCGCTGGTGTTACCGTTGCCATTGAACTTAATCGTGTAAGTATTGGCTTTCCACTTGGCGTAGAGAGTCGTGTTTTCGGTAACATTCTGAAGTGTATGCGATTGATCAGACTCTTTATAAATGGTTTGGCCGTTTGCTAACTGCCAACCCTCAAAGATATATCCCTCCATATACGGTTTCTGACTAAATTGAATCTCAACCGTTTTATCCTCGCTGTTTACAGGAGAAGGATTTGGTGCACCGCCATCTTCGGCAGAATAAGTACCGCCGTTAGCATCATAGCTCAAATATGTTACAGCCTCTGTACCCCAGACAGCGTATAAGGTGTAGGTGCCATCCTGCTTGTCGCAGAGGTTTCTAACCAGTTGCTCATCCAGATACTGCGGCGTAGTTGCACCGGCGATGGTAGACCAGCCGAGGAATACAGGCGTATCTGTCGGTGCGGTCAAGTCGCTGCCCTTTACGGAAAGCTTGACCTGATCACCATACTTGATATTTTCCTGCGTGCTACCGGTATCATTTTCATCAGCCTTGAACACGATGCTGTAGGTGATCGGCTCCCAGACGGCGAACAGGGTTATATTCTGCTCAACAGAATCAATCTGTTTGTTGCCGCCCTCGGTGTATTCCGCATCACCGTTATACGAAGTCGCCCAGCCGGTGAAGTTATAGCCCTTGCGGTACATCATCGTCGGGAAATGTACTTCGGCAGGTGCGCCGGACTTGATCACATCCGACTCGATAGAGCTGCTGCCATTCGCGGTGCCGCCCATCAGCACATAGTTGATGGTAAAGCTGGGTACCTTCCAGACGGCGTACAGCGTGATTTCCTTATCGCCATCTGCGCCGGTAGCCAGATTCAGAACCATGTCGCCAGCCTTGTACTGCGGCGTAACAGCGTTCTGGTCTGTGGACCAGCCGAGGAATTCCACGCCGGTGGTGCCATAGGTCATGCCTTCGCCGTTTGCAATGGTGTAGCGCTGATCATAGGTCGCCTTGCCATCGGTAGGCGCACCAGTACCGCCGTTGTTATCGTACTTTACGGTGTACTCGTTGGCTTTCCACTTGGCGTAGAAGGTCTTGTCGCCGCTCTCGGTGGAGCTGATGTTCGTGACCTTTGTGCCGCTGTAGTCTGCATCCGCATACCAGCCGTCGAAAGTGTAGCCCTTCTTCGCCATGCCGGTCGTCGGGAGCGTAGCGCCCACGCCGTAGACATAGAAGGTCACATTCTTGTCCGCTTCGATAGTGCCGCCCTGACCGAGGTTCAGGGAAACATTGAAGCTGCGGGCAGTCAGACCGCCCACCACAACATTCTGCACATCGGTGACATTGCCGCCTACCTTAAAGGTATAGATGTGAATGTTGGAGTCCGTTGCATCCACCGTAGGCGCACCAACGCTCTTGGAAATGCCGTTGACGGACACATGAAGATTGTTCGCACCCGCCTTGGTGGTGTCAACCTTGATGGTGAAGGTCACTTCTTCGCCATAGGTGAAGGTCGTGGGCTTATCGCCCCAAGAGAAGTAACCGTCCTGCCCGCTTTCCGCCGTGTAGGTGATCTCCACCTGCACCGGCTTCCAAACAGCGTACAGCACCACAGAGCTGTCACCCATAGTGTAGGTGTTATTCGTCGTGGTGTAGGTCGCTTCGGCAGCGTCCTTGTCGGTAGACCAGCCGAGGAACTCATAGCCCGTGCGGTACAGGTCCGTGCTTGCCGGAATGGTCAGTTCTACCTGCTCGCCCTTGGCGGGCTTGAGGGTATTCAGCGTCACATTGAAGGTGCCGTTGTTCGCGTTGTAGCTGATGGAGTTGTTCTCCTGCCACTGTGCGTACAGCGTCATCGCCTTGGTGACTTTCTCAATCTTGCCGCCGGGCTGATAGGAAACGCCGGAGCCGTTCAGCGCGGTGTTCCACTCAACGAAAGAGTAGCCTGCGCGGGTGGGCAGCGTCGTGGGAATGGTATAATCCTCGCCCTTGAACACATTACCCATCTTGATGCCGTTGGTGTTGCCCTCGTTGCCGTTGTACTGAATGTCATAGTTGTCCTTGATCTTCCAAGCAACATAAACATCCAGACCATCAGAGCCAACGGTGGGGCTGTTGGGAACGAACTTCGATTCCTTGTTGGCGGTGAACATCGCCCAATCCTGATCGGAATAGAGGTTCCAGCCAACGAAGTCATAGTGGTTGCGCTCCAGCGTCAGCTTGGTCGCGCCGTTGGCCAGCTCCAGCTTGCCGTGGCCGTCGTTGCTGAAATCTGCCGTTGCGCCGTTGCCGGGCAGCAGCAGTGCGCCGGATTCCACCTTTGTCAGCTGACCGATGTAGGTTTGGTTGCCCTCATCGTCCTGCGACCACAGGCGGACAGTGTATTCCAGCGGCTTCCACTTGGCGTAAAGCGTGTAGCTCTTGGTCAGCTTTAAGCCGCTCTTACCCTCTGCGCCGTCGCTGCTCGCGCCGTAGGTGGTGCCGTCCGACTGGAGATAAACCGGCTCGTCCTTGTCATTGACTTTGACGATAGGTGTGCCGGTGAACTTGCCGCCATCATAGCCCGCCTCATCATAGTAGCCGTCGAAGGTATAGCCCGTGCGGACTGGTGGCGTGATGGGGAAATAGCTGCCGAACTGCTGATTGGGATAAGTACCGCCGCCGCTGCCGCTGCGGGCATTGAGGACGAGGGTAATGTCCTCCAGTTTCCACATGGCGTACAGCTTGGTGATGGCCTTATTGCTGTCCACGCCATTCCACTTGCCGCCGCTCAGCTTGCCGCTGTCCGGGTTCAGTGTGCCGTCGGCGTTGTAGATACGCACGCCGGTGGGGTTCTTATTGCTGTCCCACGCCGTGCTCATCAGCTTACCGTTGGAATCAAAGTAGCTGCTGGAATAGTAGTACCAGCCGAGGAACCGATAGCCGTCCAGAGTGGGGACCTTAGCCGTTGCCAGAACATCGTCTGTCGCCTCGGTCACGCCGATCTGCACGAGCTTATTGTCCGGCATATTGCCGACCTTTGCGTCAGTAATGCCATCGGCTTTCAGCTTTTCGATCAGCTCTGTGGCGTTGGAGTCGAAGCTGATCGTTTCCTTGATCGGGAAATACAGCGTCTGGTTTGCTTGATCGGTATAGTTTGCATTACTCGTCACCAAACGGATACCGCTGGTGTTATACTTCACCTGCGCCCAGCCATAGCCATCACTGCCGCCGTAGATGTTTTCATTACCGCTACCGTAGGCGTAGCTACTGCTGTAGCTGCTGGAAGACACCGTTGTGCTCTGACTGCTCGGAATATGCGTGATTTTAATGCTGGGCTTCTGCGAAGAGCCGTTATACATCCACGCCCCATTGGTGCTGTTGTAATTATTAGCGGTCGTTGCACTTGTCGGGGTGACAACCTCAAACTTGCACTCGTCCTTGGGCCAGATGGTGATGGACGAAGCACCGGTAACATTCTGGATTACGGAGTTGCCCTGCGTTTTGTAGATGGTGCCGTTACTGCCGTTGTAGCCGCTAATGGTCGTACCATCTTTTCCATATGAACTGTTTTCTCCTCTTTGGCCACCTTTACCGGGAGCTGCACCGTTACCACCTACACCGGCGGTGGTACCGTTATCACCGGCCTGACCGGTCACACCGCCAAAGCCGCCGCTGCCAATGCCGCTGGCAGCACCGCCGCCTGCACCGCCGCCGGTACCAGCGTTGCCGATTGTTCCGCCAGTGGCGTTGACCGTAACATTGCCGGTTACAACCAAAGTGCCGGCAGAAGCAGATGTTGCTATATCAGACTGCGATTGGACACCTGCTGTACCTTTGGAACCGATGCCGGCGCCAGCACCACCACCGGCACCGCCACCCTTACCATTAGATAGAGTCTTACCATTGTTCGAAACTGTAACCTTAGCAGCGCCGCCTGCACCGCCGTTACCGGCGTTGCCGCCGGTGGCTTTTACGGTGCCGTTGCCCATGATGTGCAGGGTATTGCCACTGGTTAGCTCAATACCTGCGCCTGCGCCAACGCCATTCGAGCCGCTGCTTGAATCGCTACCAGTGGTGCCGTTAGTGGCGTTGCCGCCGGTAACGGTCAGCGTTGCACCGTTCTCCAGAATCAGCGTGACATTGCCGCTCACCTTCAGACCGCTCTGACCGGCAGTGGTGGCATTGATCGTGATATTTGAATTGATATAGTAAGTGCCGCTCAGCGTATGTCCAGCCGTAAGCTGACTGCTGGTTGCGTGCGTATGACCGGGCGCTACTTTTTCCCAATAATCCTGGGTGCCGTAGGCGCTTTGGCTTGGCTCGCTGCTGTACTTTGCGGTATCCCAAGCCGTTTGCGGATACCAGCCGCTGCCCGGAGTATTGACACCCGAAGGCAGCGATGCAGCGCCAGCCGTCAGCGTCATTGCCGGGAACATACTGACGACCATTACGACACTCAGCAGTAAGGACAATAGCCTACTGCCTTGTTTTCGTTTCATCTGTTTTCCTCCTTTATTTCTGTTTCTTTTGTTCTGTGTTTCCCTTGCCGCTTGCCGGTCAGGGCGGAGAGAAGCCGGTTTCGGTCCTCTGCCGCGTTGTCCTGCGCCGGAATTTTTTCAATGTAAGTCAATGCGTCCGCCCATTCCGCTTCGCTGGCTGCCTCCGGCGGCAGCTTTTCCAGCACCGTGACGAGGTGCTTTTGCTGATGGGCAGTCATAGCCGTCAGGTCAGACACATAGACACAATCTACTTCCTTCGCAAGGAAATCGACAAGGGAAACACCGCTTTCGATTCCCTCTTTTTTCAGGAGTATCACCTCATTTCCCGTGGACGATGCAGCGTTTCCTCCGGTGCGGCGGACACCATCGGAAAAGCCCTGCGGTCCTTGCGTTCCGCAGTTTCTCGCCCACACATTTATTCACAGTACATTGTAAAGGATGCGGCGTATCAAAATCGTATCAAATCAGCCCTTATTTCGACACATTTCACCGAATAAGTAAAAAAATTCAGCCCGGCGCTTTGCCGAGCTGAATAAAACGATAGATATTACTTTTTAAGTCCCGCGCCGGTCATCTCCGCCCATGAGTACTGCGCCATGTATTCGCCCCGGTAGCGGTTGACCGCCGCAGGGTCGCCCCGGAGGAAGTCGTAATAGTCGCAGCAGACTTGGGAGCGGTCCACCGCCAGCTTGTTGCCTTTGCGGAGCAGGACGCCCTCCGCGCCCGCCTGCGCCAGTGAGCGTTTGAGGTCGGCTATCACATTGCGGATCTGCGCTTGCTGGGAGATGGTGTTGCTTTTGTTCTCCCACAGCACCGCCAGCAGCTCGCCGCTGGTGCAGACCGCACCCCGCCGGTCGATGAGGTAGGCGAGCATCTCCTTGCTCTTGCTGCGGGCAAAGTGGAGCGGTATCCCGTGGGAGAACACCTCAAAATCGCCAAAGCAGCGGATATACAGCCGTCCGTCGTCCTCTGGCTGGATGGGGTGGCGCAGGTTGTCCAGCACCCGCCGCACCGCCGCCTCCGTGGTGGGCTTGAGCAGGTAGCCGCTGGCGAACAGGCCGTGGGCGTCCAGCGCGTATTCCGTGAAGCCGGTGACAAAAACGATGTTCGTCATGCCGCGGCTCTTTTCCCGGATGCGCCGCGCCAGCTCCAAGCCGTCCATTCCGGGCATTTCAATATCGAGAAAGGCGATGTCCGGCAGCTGCGTTTCCAGATAGGCAAGGGCTTCGGATACCTTATGGGTGCCGGTGTGGGTTCCGGTCGGGTCGATTGTCTGCATGATCTTTTGCAGTGCGTTCACGGCCAGCTGCATATCGTCTACGATCAGGGTGTTCATGTTTTTTTGCTGACCTCCGTTGTGTTCTGCGTGGTTTTGGGGAGAAAGACGGTGGCGGTGGTGCCCCATTCTCCGGTTTCGATGTGTAAGGTGCCGCCGCACTGCGCCGCAAGGCGGACGCGGACATTTTCCAGCCCGACGCTGCGGCGCTGCTTCTGCTGGGGCGTCACGGCGTCAAAGCCCACGCCGTCGTCGCGGACGGTGACGAGCCAGCCGTCCGGTGTTTGCTTGGTTGAGATGGTCACTGTGCCGCCCTCCGGTTTCATTTTCACGCCGTGGCGCACGGCGTTTTCCACCAGCGGCTGCACGGTGAGCTGCGGCAGGCAGAACTCCGTGTCCTCCAGCTGATAGTCCACCTTGACCTGACTGGCGGGGTCCGCCTGCTCCAGAGCGAGGTAGCAGCGGATATGCTCCAGCTCCTGCGTGAACGGAATGAGCCGGTCGTTGGTCATGGCGTTCAGATTGCCCCGGAGGTATTCGGAGAAATCGCCCACGGCCTGCTCCGCTTTCTGCGGGTTTTCCTCGCAGAGCTGTTGAATGGCAAGCAGTGAATTGAAAATGAAATGCGGCTGGATTTGACCTAACAGGAGCTTTGTGCGGCTGCTTTCCAGTTCCAGCTTCTGCCGGAAAACCTGTTCCTCCAATTCCTGCTGCCGCCCGAAGTATAAAAGCAGGAGTGCGGTCGCCATGCTGGGGTACAGCAGCATGATCCCGGCCCCGCGATCTCCGCTATGATCGCCGCCGTGGGAATCACGCAGCACAGGAAGGTGCGCCAAAGGCGGTCCGGTTTCTCTCCGCGCAGCTCCACGGCAAGGAGCAGATAGAACAGCACCAGCTGGATCAGCACCGCGCCGTCCGGCAGAAAGGAGGACGCCTTGCCCCAGTAAAACAGGTTGTTTTCGTCGATGCGGTACAGCAGACCCGTCCACGGGTTGCTGATCAGGATAGCGATGGAAGTGACCGATACAATGCGGATCAGCCATGCGATGCCGCGCCCGACCGCGCTTTTGGGCTTGCGCCGCCGCGTGGCGTAGACAAAGAGCAAGGTCAGGAAGCTGATGCTGACGATAGGGATAAACAAGTATGTGAAGATATTGCCCAGCTGCGCCAGCGTACCGGCCAGCGCTCCGGGCTTTCCCGCAAAGCGCCACGCCAGCAGGTCGCCCATAGTGTTGACCATGTGGCAGCAGACCACGGCGATGAAAATGGTATCCCGCTTATTGCCGTGCCGCTCGTGAAACAGGGCGATGAGCAGACAGCCCAGCATGATGAGCGTGAAAATCTCCAGTGTAGAGTTGATGGAATTGCAGGCGATGACAACCACTCCTTTCCCGAAAAACAGTCCACCGGGCAAAATCCACATTTTGTCCGGTGGAATTTCAAGACTGCCCATCTTCCCATAGAAGAAATTGCAAATCACTAATATATTTTAGCATTTTCGTCGAAATAGTACAAGACCGTTTCCGCGAAAAGGCGCACAAAGGGAAGCCACAGAGAAATATACCGCTGTGGCTTTCCTTTTCATGCCTTATTGCAGGTCGGGTTATGTATTATTAGCTTTTTGCGGCTGCTGCAATTCGCTGAACCAAACTCTGCACCGGACAAAACGTGGATTTTGCTCACGAGAGCAGTCCCAGCCGCTCCAACCGCTGGCGGTACTCCGCGCCGCTGACGGCAAGGTAGATGCGGGTCGTTTCCAGACTGCTGTGTCCCAGCAGGTCCGCAAGGCAGACGATGTCCTGATACGCGCGGTAAAAGGTCGTCGCAAAAAGGTGCCGCAGGTTGTGCGGAAATACCTTGCTTGCCGCCACGCCCGCGCGGGCACAGAGGGCTTTCAGCTCCCGCCAGATCCGTCTGCGCCCCATAGAAGCGCCGCCCTCGGTGAGAAAAATCTCCCCGGCGGCGATTTTTTGCTTTTGCGCGTATTCCAGCAGCTTGCGGCACAGCTTTTCCGGCAGCAGGATCGTGCGGATTTTTCCCTTTAGCGTGATCTCCGTCTGTCCGACCTGCGCCGCCTCCACCGTGATATACTGTACCTCGCTCACGCGGATACCCGTGGCGCAGATGGTTTCCATCAGCAGGGCAAGCTGTGTCTTATGCTGCCTGCGGGCGGTTTTCAGCAGGCGCTTATATTCTTCCTGCGTCAATTCCCGCTCCGGAGCGCGGAACAGCCGGCGCTGGACTTTCAGGTATTTCGCCTTCAGCGTCCAGCCCATAAAGCGGCAAAAGCCGTTGAGCGCCGCAAGCATGGCATTCACCGTCACGGCGGCGTAGCCCTGCTCCGTGAGCGCAGCCTTCCAGCCGTTGACGCATTCCTGCGTGATCTCCGACCTACCGCACCATTGGGCAAAGGCGGTCAGGTCACGGCGGTACTTTTCAATCGTGCCGACTGCTTTTTCATCTGCTTGCAGCGCCGCACAGTAGCGGTCAATGTCGGTTTGGGTAATGATGGTATTCATAGTGGTTCCTCCAAAAAGTTGAATACCAATAGTGTACTCCTCTGTGCGGGGGCTACTCTGAATTTGCGGTGAAAATGAAAGACGCCATACGGACGAAAATTCGCCCGTATGACGCTTTATTCAAAAGCAATCCGGCCTGCCAATGCTCACAAATCCCTGCAAGCCTGTCAGTACCACATTATTCTGCGAACTGGCGCAGTGGATGATAAGCGGATCGCCGTTGCTGTCCTTGCCCACAAACACGCCCACATGGGTATCGCCGGGATAGAATACCAAATCACCCGGCTGTGCTTCACTCCACGAGATAGGTTTGCAGTAGTCGTGCTGACTGGCCGCACCACCGCCGTGCCCAATCACATAGCCTAGTGAATTATTGAATACCCAATCGACGAAACCGGAACAGTCCAGTCCATACGGGCGAATTGTTCCGGTCGTTCTGCTTCCGGCTGCGGTAACACGGGTGGGCTTACCCCAACAGGAATCCCAACCGATGGCGCTGCTTTTGCCGCCCCAGAAGTAATTCACTTTGCCGAGAAGTGAATAGGCTTTTTCCACAACAGCACGCCGCCGCTCGGAAATATCCTTCGGCATGGCGGCAAGCATGGCGCGAATCTGTGCGTCGTCCAGTGCAATTTCGCCGCCGTAGGTTCCCACCAGTTCTGCCAGCATTTGTGCGTACTCCGGCTTCAGCACCTCCTCCAATGCCTCACGCTGGCTCTTGTTGAAGTGGTAGAAGTCCGGCATATCCGTCGCTTTTTTGCTGGTGATAGTGATATGCAGAATGGTTTCCGTGCTGTCCTCATGCTCGATGGTCTGCACATAATAGCTGACGGTGTTCATATCCCAGAACACCGTGCGGATGAGGTCGATACGCTCCTCGTCGATGGTGACAACATCGGTAGCGTCCGCGTCGGCCCCAGCCGTTTTGACTGCGAACACGGCAATAATATCCGTCCAGTTGGTGATGGAAAGGTCGCTGCCGCCGTCCGGCTCTCGATGGATCACCACACTGTCTGTGGGATTCTCGATCTGTATCTGGTTGATCTTCGCAGAAAATTCGCTGTTGATGAGCGCAACGGCCTGTGGAACGGATTGCGCGTCACTGTCATTACCAGACCAGAACACGCCGAACGGCGTGCCAATTACAGCCGCCGCACCGCCAATTATCAAAATCAGCGCAATGAGCGCACCGGCACCGCCCAGCAGTCCGACTGCCGCCCGTGCAACAGCCTGACCTGCGCGGATGACTGCTTTCTTGACCCGTTCAAAGAGTTTTATCGTGCGTTTGGTGGTCTGCGCTGTCTTTTGCGCGGTTTCCTGCATGACCTGCTGTTGTACTTGACCATCGACCAATGTATAAGAGAAATTGCGGACAGCAGGGTCAGCTTCAATGGAATGATCTTCGCCGTCCAGTTCTTCCACACGGTCGTAGGCGGTGATTTCGCCGTGAATATTTTGGATAGCTTCGGAAAGCAGCCTGTCCAGCGGTTGCTCTGGGTATGGTTCGCAGGTAGGCGCAGGGCCAAACGGCCCGGATACCATCTTCATTTCACCCAGCACCATATCGGGATGGTCGATGAAGTAGCTGTTCATCTGGATACCGTCCTCGTTGGCGGCAAGGTGTACCCAATCCGGTTCGATGTCCACCATGCGCTCACACTTTTGGAGGAACAGAATGTCTGAAACGACCTCGGTTCCTGCCGCAGCCTTGAACGCATTGTTGGGTAGACGGATTGCGCCCAGCAGTTCCGCTCGCTGTGCGATGTATTTACAAGCACTGGAGGTGCGCTTGTCCATCGTGTAGCTGGAGGTCACAAAGGCGACAACACCGCCCGGTCTGACCTCATCGAGAGCCTTTGCGATGAAATACTCGTGGATGGGAAAATTCAGTCGGTCATACCGCTTATCCGGAACATGGAACTGGCCGAAAGGGACATTGCCGATGGCAACATCAAAGAAATTGTCTGGGAAAGCAGTCCGCTCAAAGCCCTGCACCGCAATACTGCTTTTCTGATAAAGCTGACGGGCAATGCGGCCGGAGAGGTCGTCTAACTCCACGCCATACAGTTTGCTTTCCGACATTTTATCGGGCAGCATACCGAGAAAATTACCGATACCGCAGGACGGCTCCAGAATGTTGCCTTGCGTGAAGTCCATCTGTCCAAGGGCAGCGTAAATGCTGCGGATAACCACAGGCGGCGTGTAAAATGCCGTAAGCGTGGATTCGCGGGCGGCGGTGTATTCCTCATCGGTCAGCAGGTTCTTCAACTCGCTGTATCGTGGGTTCTTTTTGTCGAAAAAGTCTGCAAGGCCGCCCCAGCCGACATACTGCGCCAACACCGACTGCTCCTCTGGGGCGGCGGTACGGTTCTCTGCTTCTATGGCTTTCAGGGTGCGGATCGCGTCCAGATTGTGCTGAAAACGCTCCAGCGGTGCGCCCTCTCCAATATGATCATCGGTGATATGGTAGTTGGTGCCTTCTGCATCCAGCGGATACGCTAGTATGTTCTGCTTTTTCTTTTTCGGCGGGGTAAGTACCGCAGGCGGCGTGTCCAGCTGCGGTGCCTCGCTTTCCTGCGCCAAGCTCGGTTGCTCCATGTGAGCGCGGACATAGTCGATAGATTCCTTTCGGAAGATTGGAAATCCCGTCCCGTTCTCAAAGCTCACATCCCGCAGCGATACATTTTGCGTTACATCCTCTACGCTGTCCACTTCAAACTGCCGATCATCTATGGTCAGGCGTGTACCGATGGGAATCGGTGCAGGAGGCTCCGGTTCTACAGACGATGCGATGTCCTGCACCCGTTGATTCTCCTGCTCCAACAAAACTTCGACATACCCCAGCGGCTCAGATGTACGAGCCTTACCCGGCGAAAGGGATGACGCAGGAGGGTCAATGGCCGTCATATAAACGAAATCGTCTTCCAAAGCGCCATCTGTGAAGTCGATTTTATAGCGAATCCCTTCGAGTGTAAGTTGCTTTCCGGGCAGTTCTTTATGGGTCTTTCTCTCCGCTGCATTCAATTTGATCGCAAAATTCTGAGCAGCTTCCAGGGTGTCAAATGCTTTTTCTTCCAGATCCTCAAGATATGGCTCAAACTGCTGCCCATCCCAAATGATGTACTTTTCATCTTCTTTTTCGATAGAAAACCGAGATTTCAAAGCACTGTTATGACGGTAATTGAACAAGCTGAAAGTGCCATCCACATACTCAGAAAGCTGCTCTTTCGCTTGGCGGACGGAATCATAATAGCGATTCCCTTCATCCATTCCATCCAACCGGCTCATCAGCACCGTCAGTATTCCTGCGGCTTTGCGCTTATCCTGTAGCTGCTCTGTAATGATAGGAACCGCATCATAGAAATCGGCTGCTTTGGGGTAAGGGCACGGAACATCAGCTGGGGCGTTGTAAAAGCCGTTGTATATGGTCCGTGCCAGCCGCTCTAACTCGTACTCTGGAATTTTTAGGATAGCGTTCTCGCCTGGATACCGTTTCTGCGCGATTAGCCGCTCATACTCCTTGACAACATTGGGAATAGTCAGGTGAACAGCGTCATATTTTTTGAAATTGTAGTCCCGCTCATATTCCAATCCCTTGTATGTTTTCGTACTCTGGTATCCAGTGCGACCACTGCCGCTGTACTCTCCAAAGCAGGCTTTAATGAATTTCTGATGCTCCTCCGGCGTATGCGGATAGCAAAAATGGGAGTAGACCGTCAGGCGGCTTTCAACGCCTTCATTCAAAAAGTATTGGTCGATCTCATCCTGTGTGATGAACATTTTGCACTGGCGGATGAAGTTCGGCTGTGCGGTGAACTTCCGATCCGGCAGACCCAGCCCGTTCAGTATGATGCCGATTCGGTGCGTGCTATAGCCGCTGATGCGGTACCGCATGATATTCGGGTCTTCAGCATAGGCATCGAGAAAATCATGGTATTCCTGCGCCAGTGTTTGTAATCCATTTTCGGTCTTTGCAAAGGCTGCCATGTCCTCGTACAGTTCCGGGTAGCCTTTGCGTTGATCGTGAATAGCCAGCGTTTGCGGAAACAATCCCATATCACGGCTCTCTTGGTTTAGGTCGCGGGCCGTCATCAGCAAGGCTTCCATCGCTTCGTGCAGCAACTTGTCCGGGGCCTGCTCCAACTCTGCCGCCGACAGGTAAGTACCGGCCTCCAGCAGTTCCAAAATACGACCTGACACCTGCGCCCATGTGACTACGGTTTTGCTGTATCCGGTACGGATGCTGTCACCTTGGGCAAGGTGAATACCATCTTCCATGAACCACACAGCATATTTGCGACCGTCGTATTCGATGCCGCGTCCGTTCTCCGTGCCAAACTCACAACGCAGAAACGCTATATTTTCCCGTTCAGGACGCTCTCGCATATAGAATACGGCGATGCGTTCTGCGCTATTGAATTCATTTCCACCTGTGTAGAGTGCTTGGTCAATGACGGCTTGCGGCACCGTGCGTGCAGATGTAGGAACGCCGGTTACTTCGCCATCGGGTATTTCATACACCGGCGCATCGCCGCCCATGTCGAACAGGGCAAGCTGCTCTGCCATGACTGGGGCATTTTGCAGGCCCAATTTAATTTTATACTCGCCGCGCTCAATCAGTCCCTCGGTCATCTCAGCGATGATTGACCATGAAAAAACGGACTCCGAAGTTCGGGACAGGTAGCTGCCCTCCCACATCAGAAGTCCGTCTTTCTCGGCGTGGTAGCCTGTCCGAATACCATCGGTCACGACTTCCACCCATATATCGTTGTAGCTATTTTTCAAGAACTCTGTGCGGTCTGCAAGGTTCTTGTGGTTTTGAAAATACTCAAAAATCTCCTGTCGCTTGTGCTTGCGCCCGCCATCGTCCAACAAATTGGCTTCAATGAGGTGGTTGTCCAGAAAAGCAGGGAGTGCTGTGCCATCGGGGTGTGCAGCGTCATGTCCCAACGCAAAGGCTGCGGCCTGCTCTTGCGCTTTTTCGTCGGGGTAGTCACCATAAACGCGGAGGCATTGGCGCGTTTCAGTGTCATAGACAGCGGCACCGTCGTATGCAAAACCATCTTCCTCCATCGTACCGGCAACATAGCCCTGCGCCGCAGCCTCCGCTTCTTCCAGCGTTTGATAGTCCAACTTATCATCAAAGCCGTTTTCAAAATGGTGGTAGGCAGCGACCTGATAGGGCTTAAACAGGCTGTGATCTGCTGCGTTTGCTAGCTTCGGATAAGTTTCCTCTAAAAGCTCCTGATGTAGCCGATTATGGAAGACCGGCATATCAAAGTAGAGCTTTGCAAGCTGCAAATCACCGCTGCCATTGACAATGCGCCGGATTGCGTCTGCCCCTTCCATATAGGCGTTTTCACGATCAGAATTGCGGCAGGCATTGGCAAACACAGTGTCTTTTACCAATGCAGCAGCAACCATTTGCTTGTACTGCGCGAACAGTTCTTTTACAGTGGGTTGTGCCGTGGCTGTAGCAGCGGAGGCAGGAAGTTCTCCACCTCCTGCCTCCGTGGGCTTTTCGGTTGTTAGGCGTAAATCAGGTCGTTCAGCACCAGTTCCTCCGCGCTGTGCCGGAGATTGTTCATCAGGCCCGTCCAGCGCAGCGGGTCGCTCGCTTTCAGTTCCTCTGTCACGCCCTCGGCTTTCGCCATCTGAGCCACGGCCTGCGCTACCATCCTCTGCGCGGTCTGCTCGATCTCTGCCAGATGTTCCGTCAGTCGGCAGCTCGTTTTCAGGTTGGTGTACAGCACGCGGCGGTGCTGCTTGAGGTACTGCCGCCGCAGCTCCGCGTACTTGCCCAGATGAACCTCCGGCTCCTGCGGAAGCAACAGGTTCGGGATCTGAAAGCCGTTCTGCTCGTGATAGGTGATCTCCATGTTCATCGCTCCTTTCAGCGTCAATATTTCGTTCGGTATTGGAATCATACCGTGTTTTGCCATCCTTTGCAAATAACTGCTCTCGCTGCGCCTGCATGACAGTTCGGCTGATTTCGCGCAGACCCATTTCCGCAATGTCACTGGTAGCAATACCAAGGGCGTTGATGGTGGTGGGCGTGTTAAATTCATAGATATGGCCGAACTCATCGGGAGAGAAATAATCATCTGCACGCAGACCCAGTCGGGTCAACAGCATATAGGAAACGCTGACTTCTATCGCGTCCCTGTAGAATACCTCCAGATTGAGGTTGTCCAGTTCTTCCAGCAGGCTATCCTCGCGGCAGTTCAACAAGTCCTGCAAGTAGTCCGTGATGTTATCCGCCACGGCATTATGGCTGGCAGAGCGCACCGCGTCCGCGAGATTTTCTTTCTCGGCAAGGTTTCCGAATGCGGCCTCCAGCGTTTCGATGACTGCGCCTTCAAAGGCAGGCTGCATTGTCCAAATCGGCAGCGGACGGGAAAAACGGGATTCATGTGTATCCGATACATCGAAGTAGAGTTTCAGCAGGTGTTGTCCATCGTCACCGAACACGGCAATGCTTTTTGCGCCGCGATTGACCCAGCGCCCGAACTGCCGGTTCCATCGCTCCATTTCAAGAACGGCGGTCGCGTCCGGGCGTTGGGCATAGATCAGGATTTGCTCATCAAACGGGCATTTGTAGTTATAGCAGGCCGCACGGAGAAAGCCCGTCCAGCTTTTGTAGCTGCTGGTGATGCTTCGCACGGTCTGGTCGTACAGCTCGGTGATGAACTGAAATTTGGTTGGCAAATGTGTTGTCCTCCCCTCAAAAGGTATGAAAAAAGCAGCCCATATGGACTGCTTTCAGCGAATGATTTCATTTTATGATATAGAAATTGCTCACCATGTTTCGGCAAGCAGAAAATCTACAAGATGCACGATCTTAATGCCGTTTTCTATGCCAGTATCCATTTCGTTAAGCGTAACGACATATTTAGGATAATGGTCACGAATCTCCATCAGATTTCCGACCTCTCGGTCTGAAGTCGCCGGAATCTGGACACAGACCTGCACATAAATCTTTTCGTCCCTGCGCGTTGCTACAAAGTCAATCTCTTTCGTATCGTTCTTGCCGATGAAAACATCGTAACCACGGCGTTTCAATTCCAGAAATATGATATTTTCCATTGCACCGTCCAGCATCTTTCGGTTATAGCCCAGCAGAGCATATTTGAGCGATACATCGGAAAGATAATACTTCTCCTGTGTTTTCAAAATGCTCTTGCCTTGCAGGTCATAGCGTTCACACGGATAGATGATGAACGCCTGCTCCAGCCAGCGCAGATAATTATAAATACTCTCCACCGAAACTTTGCGGTGCTCACTTTTCAGAAAAGTAGAGATAGAGTTGGCCGAAAAGGTCTTGCCCATATTCTCAATGATATACTTCACCACACGATCAAAAAGGTCTTGCTTGTTGATACGGTGGCGCTTCACAATATCGCGGGAAACTACGGTGTGATAAATGCCGTTGACGATCTGATAGGCGCTTTGCTCGTCATACTCACTAAGCGCAATAATGGGAAAACCGCCAAAGCGAATGTATTCCTCCAGCAGTTCTTTGCGGGATAAGGTACTGTCTGCCTTAAAGTCCAGATACTCTTTGAACGACAGCGTATAGACGGGAATGGAAACATAGCGTCCTGTCAGATAGGTAGAGATTTCGCTGGACATAAGTTTGGAATTGGAGCCGGTTACATAGATGTCGGCATCCGTACCCTCCAGCAGACTGTTGACCGCTTTTTCCCATCCATCAATTTCCTGAATCTCGTCCAGCAGAAGATAGCAATGGCTTTTTCCTTTCATCGCGGCAAGCAGTTCGTCATACATCTGCTTAGCGGTGATGTTTTCAGGAATGTCCATCTCCGTGTATCGCTTGGATATAATATGATCCTCGGATACGCCACGGCGCAGAAAATCTGCTTTCAGCATTTCAAAAATGGTAGACTTTCCACAGCGGCGAACGCCAGCCAGTATCTTGACAAGCGGTTTATCAATAAACGGCTCGATGGCCTCAATATAGTCCGGTCTGTTAATCATGGTATCGCCTCCCTATAGCTATTAGTATAACCAGAAAAGTTTGGATATGCAATGAGTTTTTCTGTTCTAGCCGTAAAAACTTTATAGCTATTCAGAAGCGATATGCCTTATCGCTCCGGCTCCGTTCGCTTCTTAGCGTGAGCGCGTGTTTTGATTTTCTGTTGTTTGCGGTATTTCTCAAATGTATCACGCTGATAACAGTACATATAGAAATTGTAATCGCCCTTTGTCGGCGTACAGCGCAGCATATACGCATACTGCTTGCTTTCCACCAGAAACGCACAGGACGGAAGCACTGCGTTTTTGATATCGCAGCTATTTCGGTATCGCTTGCAGCAGAATTGCATGGCATTGAGATCATGTAGCGGAGAATCCGGCTGTTCTCTCAGCCAATTCACGGTACGGTCAATATCTGCTTTGAACTCTGGTGTATTCAGCACATCGTTCTGGTGCGGCCACCAAGTTGTGTAGAACTGCTTTCCGCTGCCAAAGTCGCCGCGCAGATGGCCGATACAGCCGGTGGCTTTGTCCTGTTCCTCGGTTTGGGAGTAACAGAGGTCATGCAGCGCTGCGTCATCAGCTACGAAAAAGTCGATAACCTGTTTCTCGCTGACGGGATATTTCTGTTGAAACTCTGCCAGTGAGAAACAGCCATCCTCAAATACTAAATCATCATCGTTCAATTCTATGCCGCCGCTGATGGGTAACTGGATCGGCTCTCGCGTCAGGACAGTGCCGAAAAAGTCCACCATGATACCGCGTGCCAGTTCTACCGGCTCACCGCCGTATTCATCGCTGTACCGGACTTCATAGCGGTACACGCCGTTTGGCACAGTAGCGCGGTCAATGCGCAAATCGGTGAACAGGGCAGGTACGCCGAAAATCGTCACCTCGTCGTAGGTCAGGCGGTTTGCATCATGTCTGCTCATCGTTCGTCACCTCGCTCTTTCGGTGCCTTTTTGTGTTTCTTCGGTCGCGGCTGTTTTGCCAGTTCTTCCAGCGTGCGCGGCGGTTTATCGTCAAAGGAAATCAAAATGTTGCGAGGGTGCGTGCCTTTCAGTATCTGCTCGACATTGCCTAAATCGTGCTTCTCTTTATCGTTCATGCCTTTCTCCTGTTCTGAATATGAAAAAACAGAGATTTGTGCATCTTTAGCTGCAAATCTCTGTTCCAATCGCTCTACTGTCCAATTTTGTTTGAATTGCCCCAATGGGTTATGCCCGAACTGGGCGATGGCTCGTTGATCCATGCTGCGAAGTTTGCTCCACAATTCGGGGTGATGGTGCCGCAACTTTCGTAACTCGTCGATCCGCTGGAGCGGACAGCACCAGCAAGAACAGCGGTGATAGATCTCGTACAGTCCGCCCCAGTCGTAGCCACGGTCATAGCATATTTTCAACGCCTCTGCTTCAGTGATACCCCAATCCACCAACGGATACTGCTCGTTTTTGATCCGCTTGGGTTCGTCTGCGGCGATACCGACATAGTGCAGCGCATGGTAGTCGCCTTTGAGCCGATTGACCTCTTTGTTGATGAGGTGGGTTTTCAGCTGCCCGGTACACCACCGGACTTTGACTCCGGGCCAGCCGTTTCCGTAAATGGGTACGCCTAACCGCAGGCGGTTTTCGATGGAGGACGGTTTCTGCTTTTCCTCCTCAAACATCAGATATTCAAAGCCTTTGGGATGACGGAGCGTGGTTAGGTGGATACCGCGCTCCCGATACAGATAGTCGTCCAGTTTTGCCAAATGCTCGTACATTTCCGGGAACTCCATGCCGGTATCCGCCGTAAGTACCATGTCGATGGGCATATCGCGCTCAATCATCAAAAGCAGCATGGCCGTACTGTCCTTGCCGCCAGAGAGGGATACTGCATGGAATATTTTCTCTGCACTGCCCATCATGAAGTCCTCTGCTTGTTGCGGTTCTTGTTCATCTGCAAACCTCCTTGAACTTACTTAGCCGAAAGAAGAATATTCTTTTTCGGCACAGTAGTTTTCTTCTCTCTTTCGGCTTAGTTAGGAAAAGGGATTGTAAGGGGAAAACCCATGCAAAGCCTAACGCTCCTGCTGCCGAAGCTGCCGCTTGTGCCAGTCCTCCAGCAGCTTGACGATGATCTTCTGTTTTTGTGACGGCGTATAAGTTCGGGGAAAATATTTCGCCAGCACATCGCCTTTCAGTACCAGCTTGTCCTCGATGGGTTTCTCCTCGGTCATAATGGCATCCATCACATTCTCGTCCAGCTTGCCATCTTGACTGTACTGCTTGAGCCGCTTTGCCTGACTGAGATTAGGCGTACACTCCTCGCGCTCGATAGCATCGCAGAGCATGAACTGTTCCGGTTCGGTGAGGTACGACACCTCTACAGCGGCGTTAAAGGCCATTGTTTTGTTGTCCACACGGTCTAACAGGTCAGGAACAAGGCTGGTTAGGCGAATATAGCGGAATATCTGATTTTTGCTTTCGCCGGTTTGTTCCGCCAGTTCTTCACTGGACTTCATTCCTAACTTGTTCCCAATTTGGGAACAAGTTAAATCTGTCCGTTGACCTTGCCGTTTCATCGCGTCCAACTTCATCTTATAGGCAAAGGCTTTTTCAGATGGTAACAGTTCCTCACGCTGTAAGTTGCTGTCCACCATGAGCAGGATTGCGGTATCATCGTCCATCTCTCGCACGATGGCAGGAATCTCGGTCAGACCGGCAAGCAGGCTGGCGTGATGACGGCGGTGCCCAGATACGATTTCAAAATTGCCGTCATTTTTCGGGCGTACCAGAATGGGAACCAAAACGCCCCGTTCCTTGATGCTCTCGACGGTTTCCAACATTTTATCATCGTCTATGACCTTGAATGGGTGGTTGGGGAACGGCTCCAGCTTGTCCAGCGGAAGGCTCTGTACACGCTCCTGCGCGTCTGCCTGCCGTTCTTCGTCCGTTTTGAACAAATCGTCATAGCTGGCGAGCTGAATGTTTTTCGCGGCACTTTTCATGCTCCAGCACCTCCTTCGTAAATTTCTCATAGGCGGTCGCAACAGGACTGCGCGGGTCAAAGCTGAAAATGCTGGTGCCTTTGGCGCTCATTTCTGCCGCCTTGATACCACGCGGTATCTCCGTGTCATAGACCCGTATCGCCTTGCCGTAGGCATTCCGCACAAGCTGACTGATCTCCTTAGAGAAGTTCGTGCGGCTCTCCGTCATGGTGATGAGGATACCGCTGATTTTCAGATTGGAATTGAGCTGGCGCTGTACCTTGCTCACCGTGCGGAGAAGCTGTTCCAAGCCTTTGACGGGTAAGTAGTGCGACTGCACCGGGATAATGACCCGATCCGCCGCTGTCAGCGCGTTGAGCGTCAGCATACCGAGGGACGGACTGCAATCCACCAGAATGTAGTCGTATTGCCGCTTGACCTCGTTCAGATAGGTGCGGAGTACGGTTTCGCGGCTCATGGTGTTTACAAGGGATACCTCCAAGCCGGACAGTTCGATATTGGCGGGCAGTAAGTCCATGCCCTCTGTGTGGCGCAGGATACCGGCCTGCGGCTCGATAGGGCGGTCGGAGATAATGCGCTCCAGCATGGTGGCCAGCGTGGGCGATAACTCGTCCGGCTGCTGCCAGCCGAGCATTTCGGTCAGATTCGCCTGGCTGTCTGCGTCGATGAGCAGCACGCGCTTGCCCTGCCGCACCAGTCCTGCGCCCAGATTGACCGCCGTGGTACTTTTTCCCACGCCGCCCTTTTGGTTCACGATTGCTATGGTCTGCATAGGGTTTCCTTCCTTCCTTTCTTCTTGATTTTGGGTATAAAAAAGCGGAGCATTTCAAACAAATGAAATACTCCGCTCACTATCGGTGTATGAAGTTGTGTTATTTACTATAACGATTTAGTTAAAGCGAAATGCCGAAGTCAGGGCATTTTCTGCGGCGCTGGACATTTTCTCTGTGATGTGGGTGTAATACCGCAAGGTGAACTCCAGTTTGGAGTGCCCCAGCATTTCCTGCACATAGCGAGGATTCAGCCCGTTTTCCGCCAGCACCGTGGCGTAGGTATGCCGCAGATTATGGAATTTGAAGTGGATGCCCAAGTCCTTTTTGATGATACGGGCGATGAACTTTGCACCGTTGGTGGTCAGCATCTCGCCATTCGCTTTCACATTGATGAAGTCCGGGACTTCAATGACCTGCTCTTTCTTAGGGTCACGCCGGTCGGTCACAAAGTTCCGCTTATATCCGGTACCGTACAGCTTGCGCTCGGCTTCGTGCTGCATTTTCATATCTGCAAGGTATTGTGCGAAATCCGCCGTGATATTCACGGAACGATAAGAATTGACCGTTTTCAATGGTGCAAGGCACCACTTCTTATCCTGATAGAGAAGTTGTTTGCAGACCTTGATTTTTTTCTTCTCAAAGTCAATATCGCTCCAAGTAAGGGCGAAGCACTCGCTCTCACGCAGTCCGGCCTGCAAGCCGATCTGGAACGCGATTTTGGAACGGGTGGATTCGATGCGCTCGATCATCTTTGTCAATTCCTCGTGGGTATAGGTTTCGATGTCACCCACATGACGCGGATCAGGGGGCGGGGGAACCAAGTCCATCGCATTTTTCTTCGTGTACTTGTGGTCGTGGGCATAGCGCAGGATCACATTGAAGAATTTGTACATACCTTTCACATACTCCTCACTGTACTTCAGACGCTTCTGATTTAAGAAGTCGATAATCATAGTGTCCGAGATTTGGTAGACATACAACGGCCCGAACTCGTCCTTGATGTGGTTCCTATAAAGGGAATCATATCTTTTCAAGGTTGCATAGGCTCTGGTAGCCTTGCCCTCGCGCTCGATGAACTCCTCGTAAACGGTGTGGAACGAGATTTTCTTGTTCTCCACATAGTCGCCGGTGTTGTTCAAGTGATAGAGTACATCCTGCATGGCTTTGGTGGCTTCGCGCTCGGTTTTGAAGCCGCCTTTTTCTACTTGCTTACGCTTGCCATCTACCGTACCTAAATCAATACGATATGACCATGCGTTCTTTCGCTTTTTTCTAACGCTGCCTTTCATTTTGGCACCCTCCCATAGATTGATTTTCTAGTGAGAGTATATCAGCCAAAGAGAATGACGGCAAAAAATGTTCCCACGGATTTTAGCTAAGTGAAGTGCCCGCAAACCCGCATGGCGTCTGGGTTTTTCGGCATTTTCGTGGGAACATTTCGGAAAAATGCCCCTTGCGGAGAAATGTTCCCACAGATTTTTCCGAGTCCGCATATAGACGCAAAAATGCGGCTCACTCTGATCAGTGAACCGCATTTCTGTTACTGCGTATCTTTTGTGCCGGAAACCATTGGTTTTACTGACTTTTCGCCGTTACCGTGGCGTATTCCAGCGTGGATATACGGACTTTCTTACTTGTTGAAGTAACGCTTCAGCAGGCCCTCGAAAGCCTTGCCGTGACGAGCCTCGTCGCGGGCCATCTCATCGGTCATTGCGCTTCGCTCCATGACCGCAAAACCAGCTATATCAATGGATTTTGACAATCTGGCGGGACACACTGTGTCCGAAATAAAGAAAAGATTTCATGCAGGCAAGTGTCCTAAATTATAGAATTTAGGAGGACTTGAGCATGGCACAGCACAACAACATCGGAGTTTTTCAACTGCCTAACGGAAACTGGGCATACCGTTTTACCCAGACTGTAAACGGCAAGCGCTACAATCGCAAGAGCGTCAAAGATGAAAACGGCGAACCGATGAAAAGCCAAAAGGCGGCAATCAGGGCGCGGCAACTGGCAATCATGGCGTTTGAAGCAAAACAGCTTGAACCGCCGAAACGGAGGGTGACTATTCAAGAGGTCTATGAAGAATACAGCCGAAAAGGTCAGCTTGGAAAAGCCTACTCTACGATTCGTAAGCAGGACAGCCTATGGAGAAATCATTTATCAGAACGATTTGGAAAGCGTTTTGTGGATGGAATCAGCGTGGCGGAAATCAATGACTATCTTGCAGAACTGTATTATACAGAGGGGCGCGCTTACCGTTATGTAGAGGGATTTCTGAAAATGTTCTATCTGATTTTCGGTCAAGCCTATTCTCGCAATTACCTTGATGTAGACACCTACAACAAACTCTGTGTAAACAAGGATGCAAGGATTTGTATGCCGAAAATGAAGGTCGATGAAGAAACCGACATTGTAGCGTACAGCCGGGAACAGATAGCAGAACTTGATAAGTATTTCAGTGGCACAAACGCCGAAACCGCATACCTCTTAGGCCGCTATTGTGGTTTGCGTATCAATGAATGCTATGGTCTGAAATGGGAGAATGTAGACATAGAGCGCGGCACAATCACCATTGACCGCCAAATGCAGTATCAAGAGGGATTGATAAAGCTGGTATCACTTAAAACGCGCAATGCCCGCAGGACAGTTTACATGAGCGATAAATTGAAAGCCTACTTTTCCCTATTGTTACAACAGCAACAACGGGATGCGGCGGAACTGGCGGCACAGAGAGCGCAAAATCAAACCTTTATCACCGATATTGACGGAAAGAAAATTTCCTCTTTAGAACTGGTGAACAGCTTGCCAAATGGAAAAATCCAAACCGTTAATTCCATGAAGTATCATAGCCGCACAATCAAAAGCGAGTTAGGAATAGACTTCAAATATCACCATTTGCGTCATACCTACGGAACACGCCTTGCAGAGATGAACACGCCCACACACATTCTTTGCAACCAGATGGGACACGCAAGCGGAAAGGTCACAGAACGGTATTATTTAGCGGTATCAAAGCCGGGAATTGATGTGCTAACGAGCAATCTAAACGCCATGTAAAAGGTACAGCCATGTATGACAGTCCTATTGATTTACCACCGCAGTTAATAGAAATCATTATGAACGGCGAGTTTTTCAAAGCAAATCCGCCACAAGAGCAACCGAACAAATCTAAGGACGAGCGGGAGTAAAATCCCGCTCGTTTCCTTTTGCCATACACAGGCGGCGGAGATGTTCCGCGCGGCGGTCGATTGGACGATTTTTGAAATTTTTTGTATAATATATGTAGAGATAAGAGAGAAAAGCAGGAAATTTACACACTTTTCTTTCGTTTATTATTTTTAATATTAAGCCACAGAAAAATGTGGGAATTTCATTATCGAAACGGGGGTACAGCCGATTATTATACAAAAGTCAGTTAATGAACTGAAACAGATTTTTCATACTTCCCGCATGGACAGTATCAAACGCAGTATGCAAAGCGCAGGGATGAACTACCAAATAGAGGGACGCGGCGGAGGTGCGGTATATGCCTTTACAGAGCCGCAAAGCGTCCTAAAATTACTTTTAATATCTGACTATGGATTTACCCCTAACAGGAACTTGGATAAGGCGTGTGAGCTTTTCAAGGGGTATTTCTTAGGCCGCCGCCCTTATACTCGAATGTTCAAAAAGGACATTGCGGAAATGTTAGATGTTTGTGCCGATACGGTCAGCCGCTGGATTCAAAATTTCTATGACAGCGGCTTACTTGCTAAGGGTATTTATGATGACACATTACCTACTCTCTATTGTACCTCTTTCAAAGTAGAGGAAACGCGCCATGTGGCGGAAATTACAGAGGAGCAATATTTACAGGCTAAAGCCAGATACAGCACCGCATTGATGGGCGGCGGAACACCGGAGGATGCAATTAAGGCATATCACAGCATAACAGGCGGCAATGTGTATGCCCTACGCGCCGAAAGTATTAACGCGCTAAAATGGAATCCCCTGTTTGATGAAATTGCCGCAGAAATTAAAGATGAATTGGAGGAACTTGAAAATGAATTTTATATCTGATGCCGAGCGGGAACAAATTGCAAAGGAAATCAGTAAAGCCGCACTTCCTGTATTGAATCAGCGGGAGCGGGAGTATGCTCAAAAACTCACAAGCATTCTATCTGTACAACGGGAAACTATTTTGTATTTTAACGAGCAGATCGAGAAAGCACCAGATGATGAAGCTAAAAGGCAGTTACAAATGGAACTGCAATATTCCTTATCCCAGTATGAAACGCAAATTAAAAATCTTTCCCGCACATGAGAAAAGGCAAGGGCACATTACCCTTGCCTTTTCCTTATTCGTGCATCATTTCTCTAAAAGTATGTGCCGCCATGCGGGGAGCGCCCTTTACTTGTACATAGCGGGAAACCGTGGATGCGCTACGCCCGGTCAGCCGCGCAACCGCCGCAAAACTTCCATACTCTTGATAGAGTTTATGGAATTGCTTGATTTCCTCTGGTGTTACTCGTTTGGGCATCTTACTTTTTCTTCAAGTCAGACTTGCGAATAAGCGGCTTTTTGATTGCTTCTTCCCATGCGTCCGCGATGTACTGCACATAGTCAATCTTTTTGTCCTCGACTTTGGCCGCTTCAAGCGCCTTATTCATCTTATCTACCGCGCCATAATAAGTATCGGGAACGATGATTTGCTTGTTGTCTACATCCAGAGTGATTCGCATAGATTTAGCCTTCTTTCTATCTGATTTAGTTAAATCCTAACAGATTCCATTAGAATTTGCAAGTATTAAAGCGAATTTTGTCGAAATCAGCCTGAAATATGTAATATTATGGTAAATTCGCGCGAAATCTACAAAAATTCGCTTTGATTACTAACGATTCACACAGACTTCTTTGCTTTATAATTAAGGTTTTATTATAACACAGAAAAGTGTGGAAATTTTTAATTACTGTCCTCTTGCTCACATTGACACTCTATTGTTTTTACTATTTCATGCGGCGGTATCCCCAAAGCATGAGCAATCTTAAAAAGGGTATCCAATGTCGGAGTACGCAAGCCGCGCTCTATTTTGCTATAATGTGTTCTGTCAAGTCCAGCTAAACCGCTCAACACTTCTTGAGAGATGCCGCGATTTTCACGATACGCCTGTATAATTTGGCCGACTAACTTTGCATCAATCACAACATCACCTCTTGCTTTTAATGATAGCAAGGGGAAATATTGTTTATGAGGTCAGTTGACCTCACCACATATAAATGTTATACTCTGTTTAGGCAGAATTGCTTGATAACCGATATAAGCAAATTCTTCCATAAAGCGATGTGGCAAGGAGTGCGATAAAATGAACGAGGAATTTAAGGCTTTCGGCTGTAAAACATGGGCGGTCACCGATGAATGTTTTGTATTCGGCGGCACAAGAATAGCGTATGAAGATATTTCCAGTATAGCAGTGGTTAGTATTCCGTCCTCACCCCTTACAAATGGAGTTGCACAGTTGGGACGCAATGGGAAAATTCTTACCCTTGGATTTAAGTACGCTGATAAAAAGCGTGCGCAGGATTGTATTGAGTTCGTTAAGGAGCGCATTGACGCTATTCATGGAAAAGAAGCTAATTATAAGTATAAACTTGTCGCACACACTGGTACAAAGTTAGAAGTCTATGATGACTACCTCATTATTTACCATTTGCAGACAGGCGCTTTTTTGGCAAATGTAATGAACGGTGGAGCGTTGGGTGGTAAGAAGATAGAATTTTCTGATTTGACATCCATACAGTTCAGAGAACCTGCGGGTGCTACGGTAGGGTTTATTCAATTTGCTTATCCGGGTAGTGTTGAGAGCAAGGGCGGTCTCTTGTCCGCAATCAATGATGAAAATTCCATTCCTTTTCAACCATGTGACTTGCCTTTGGCGCAAGAAATTGTCGATTTTATCGAAAAAAGGCGGAAAGAAATCAAAAACAAAACTTCAATGCCGATGCAACAGCAAAGTACAGCGGATGAAATCGCAAAATTCAAGCAGTTGTGTGATTCTGGAGTTATCACACAGGAAGAATTTAATGCAAAGAAAAAACAGTTGTTAGGACTTTAAGATTTTCTGGTTGGGGTATATTCCGGGCAAATCCAAAGCACAAACTCATTTTGCTAATAGGGGACGCTCGTGCGGGTCGCATGAGCGTTTTCTTTTTCCCGTCTTGCGAGTGTTCGCAAGAGTGTACCTTTATGAACACTTGTAAATGAACCGTTTTTACTGTTCGTAAAATATAAAAACAATTTTACAGATATATTCGCAAATATATTGACTTTTGCGGACGCTTGTGATAGAATACGAACAGATAAACAAAAGGGGGGCGCGAACATGGACAGCCGCACTTACTACTACGCCAGAGTATCCAGC
>CAVBJJ010000006.1:5777-80102 GCA_963595735.1 bacterium | reverse complement strand
GGAGGCGTTTTTTCTGCGGGATTCTTGCAGAGCCGGATTTATAAAGAAAGGGAGAAAAATTTTTTGTGAAATATGACAAGATATTATGTAAACAAAGCGGGGTAAGACATGGCTTACTCCTGCAAAATAAGAGGGGAGAGACGGAAAACAGCCGCCTCCGGCAATGGCGCGGAAGCGGCTGTTTGGGTCGATAAATTGTGGTTTGCAGAAAAGCACGGGGGAAAAATCAGAGCTGGGAGAGAAGCTGCTGCAGTTGGGCGTCCGTCATGGCCGGATTGTCCCGCAGGGGGAATTCGATGCCAAGCCGGTCGTATTTTTCCACGCACAGCTTGTGAAAGGGGAGGAATTCCAGTTTTTCCAAATTGGGATAGCGCTCCGCCGTGGCCTTTACGCGCCGCAGATGCTCCGGGGCGTCCGTCAGGCCGGGTACGACAACATGGCGGATCCACAGTGGGACCCGGCGGGAGACGGTCAGCTCCAGAAACTGCTCCACCCGGGAAAAATCTCCGCGGCAGTACTTTTGGTAGTCCGCCTGGGTGAGGAACTTCAAATCGCAGAGCACCAGATCCGTGTGCTCCAGAACACGCGCCGCGGTCGAAAGATCGCCCATGCCGGAGGTGTCCAGCGCGGTGTGTACGCCGGCTTCGTGCAGCCTGGCGAAAAATTCCGCCACAAATTCCGCCTGCAGAAGCGGTTCCCCGCCGGAGACGGTGACGCCGCCCTGGTTCTTCCAGTAAGGACGAAAGCGCAGCACACGCTGCACCAGGGTGTCCGTGTCCATGGGCGTACCGCCGGCGGGAAGCCAGGTGTCCGGATTGTGGCAGTAGACACAGCGCAGCGGACAGCCCTGCAAAAATACCACACAGCGCACACCCGGCCCGTCCACCGCGCCCAGGGACTGGAGGGAATGGATGTTTCCGGTCATGAGCCTGCACCCTCTTTCTAGTCTATATTATTATATAGTATAAAACGATTTTTGCACTCAGATCGTCTCGTGGAAGGTGCGGGAAATGACCTCCCGCTGCTGTTCCCGGCTGAGCTTATAGAAGTTGACGGCATACCCGGAAACGCGAATGGTCAGGTTGGGGTACTGCTCCGGATGCTCATAGGCCGCCAAAAGGGTCTCGCGGTTGAGGACATTGACATTCAGGTGATGGGAGTTCTGGGCAAAATAGCCGCCCAGAATGTTGACCAGGTTGTCGATTTGCTCCTCCTCCGTTTTGCCCAGGGCTCCCGGCGTGATGGAAAAGGTGTTAGAGATGCCGTCCCGGCAGTAGCGATAGCTCAGCTTGGCCACTGAGTTCAGGGAGGCCAGCGCGCCGGAGACATCCCGACCGCTCATGGGGTTGGCGCCGGGGGCCAGAGGCTCGCCGTGCCGGCGGCCGTCCGGGGTGTTGCCGGTCTTTTTTCCATACATAACATTAGAGGTAATGGTCAGAATAGACAGCGTGTGGATCGCGCCACGGTACAGCGGGAACTGGGTCAGCGCGTGGTAGAACTTCTCCACCTGCTCGCAGGCGATCTGATCCACCCGGTCGTCATCGTTGCCGAACTTGGGGAAATCGCCCTCGATCTCGAAGTCCACGATAATGCCGTTTTCCGGGTTGCGGATGGGCTTTACCTTGGCGTATTTGATGGCGGAAAGGGAATCTGCCATGCAGCTCATACCCGCAATGCCAAAGGCCATCAGGCGGCGAACCTGGGTATCATGGAGCGCCATCTGGCTTTTCTCATAGGCATATTTGTCGTGCATATAATGAATGGTGTTCATGGCGGAGACATAGGTCTTTGCCAGCCAGGGGCGGTAGAAGTCCATGCGGCGCAGCACCTCGTCATAATCCAGCACATCGCCCTCCATGACGGGCATTTCCGGGCCGACCTGCTCGAACTTGTTCTCGTCGCGGCCGCCATTGATGGCCATCATCATCAGCTTGGCGATGTTGGCCCGGGCGCCGAAGAACTGCATATCCTTGCCCACCCGCATGGCGGAAACGCAGCAGGCAATGGCGTAATCATCGCCGTAATAGCTGCGCATCACATCGTCGTTTTCGTACTGGATGGCGTCCGTGTCGATGGAGACCTTGGCGACAAAGCGCTTCCAGTTCTCCGGCAGATTCTCGCTCCACAAAACGGTCAGGTTCGGCTCGGCAGCGGCGTTGAGGTTATACAGGGTGTTGAGCATACGATAGCTGTTTTTGGTGACCATGTGACGGCCGTCCTCGCCAACGCCGCCGACGGACTCGGTGATCCACATGGGGTCGCCGCCAAACAGCTCGTTGTATTCCGGCGTGCGCAGATGCCGCGCCATGCGCAGATGCAGCACAAAGTCGTCCATGATCTCCTGCGCCTCGGACTCGGTCAGCAGACCGGCTTGGATATCGCGCTCAAAGTAGATGTCCAGGAAGGTGGAGGTGCGGCCCAGGCTCATGGCAGCGCCGTTCTGCTCCTTGATGCCGGCCAGATAGCCAAAGTACAGCCACTGGACGGCCTCCTTGGCGTTTTCTGCCGGACGGGAGATGTCAAAGCCATAGGAAGCGGCCATGGCGATCATGTCCTTGAGCGCCTGGATCTGGTCGGCCAGCTCCTCCGCGCAGCGGATCTCTGTTTCGGTGGTGGGAACCTCGCTCAGGGCGCGCTTGTCCTTCTGTTTTTCCTCGATCAGGCGATCCACGCCGTACAGCGCCACCCGGCGGTAGTCGCCGATGATGCGGCCGCGGCCGTAAGCGTCCGGCAGACCGGTCAGCAGTCCCACATGGCGCGCCTTGCGCACATCGGAGGTGTAGGCGGAGAACACGCCGTCGTTGTGGGTCTTGTGGTGCTTGAATTCCGTCTCGATCTTGTCGGAGACCTGATAGCCGTACTGCTCGCAGGCACTGCGCACCATACGCATTCCGCCGAAAGGGTTGCAGGCACGCTTGAGGGGTTCATCGGTCTGAAGACCGACGATGATCTCGCTTTTCTGATCCAGATAGCCCGGGGCAAAGGCGGTGATGGTGATCACGGTCTCGGTGTCGATATTGCGCACGCCGCCGTTTTCCCGCTCCTCCCGGAGCAGCGCGTCAAACTTCTCCCGCAGCTTTGCGGTGCGCGCCGTTGCCGGGGTGAGGAAAGCGCTGTCCCCGCCATAGGGTGTGTAGTTTGTCTGAATGAAGTCCCGGACATTGATCTCCTGTTCCCAGATGCCGCTTTTGAAAGTGTTCCATGCGTTCATGATGATTCCTCCCATGTGTGCTGCGCTGTCTTTTTTATCTTACCCCAAATGCAAAAGGGAAATAAAAAAAGACAGCATCGCGTTTTCTTCGTAACGACGATACTGCCCAGACGGTCGGCATGCAAGCAAAACAGCCTGGGCTGCGCTTGTCAATGAGAATTCTCCGCTCCCCGGTGGTTTGTCCACCTTGTCCGTCAGTTGCGGAAAATCTGTCTTATCTTAAGAGTAGCACAAGTTTTCCCAAATAGCAAGCAAAAAAAGTCTGGCGGAAAAAACAAATTTCTGTGGAACATTGCAAAAAAATAACACATATGGTACACTGGGAAAAATAAAAAACTGCGGCGGGGCAAATGTGCCGCAGGAAAGGAAATACGCTATGAATGTAAACCGCGCCGAACTCAAGCGCATGGCGAAGGAAGACATCCGCTATGCGCGACCGCATCCCGCTCTGGTAACGCTGGTATACCTGATCATTACCGCCGTGCTGACTACCCTGAGCATGAAAATCAATGGACAGATAGAGGCCATGGCGGCAGCCTTTACCAGTGCCGCTACCGGAGCATCCTATTCCGCCGCCAGCTATGCGGCCATGGGGCCCAGCGGTCTGGGAAGTCTGCTGAGCATTGCCATCTGGCTGGTTCTGCTGATGGTCACCCTGGGCTTTACCATCTACAGTCTGCAGCTCACCCGTCACCGGGCGGTGGGCTTTGCCAATCTGCTGGACGGCTTCAGCTTTTTCCTGCGCTACCTGGCGCTGACGATCATCAGCTCTATCTTTATCGCTCTGTGGAGCCTGCTGCTGATCTTCCCCGGCATCATCGCCAGCTATCGCTACCGCATGGCGGTGTATCTGATGCTGGATAATCCCCAGATGGGCGTGATGGACTGCCTGCGGGAGAGCAAGCGCCTGATGCACGGCCACAAGGGCGAGCTGTTCGTGTTGGATCTCAGCTTCCTGGGCTGGGCGATCCTGTCCTGCATCCCCTTTGTCAGCCTGTGGACGATGCCCTATATGGAAACCACCTATGCCCACTATTATCAGTGGCTGGTTGGCATCGACCCGACGGAGGCCTATCCCCGCGCATCTGCCCAAAAGCAGCAGGAACGCAAAAAACAGGATCCCTGGGATTAAGCTTCCTGTCCAATTCCCATATTATAGTACCAAATACCAAAAAGCGAAAAGCGCCTGCCGCAGCACGCGGCAGGCGCTTTTTTCGGCTTGTTTCTCCCAAAGGGAGAGCCAAGGCTGTCTGTTTTTTTTGACAGCCTTTTTTCAGGACAATTCGGACTTGACCCGCTTGGCCGGGCGTTTTTCAGGCAGTTGCGCCAGAATGATGGCGATAAAGACGACCACGCAGCCCAGGATCTCCCGCGGGCTGAGGCTTTCTTTCAGGATCAACCAACCGGCCAGAGCGGAAAAAACGGACTCCAAGCTCAGCACCAGAGAGGCGCTGGTGGGGTTGACGCCCCTTTGTCCGATGGTCTGGAGCGTGTAGGCCACGCCGCTGGACAGAATGCCGGTATAGAGCAGGGGGATCCAGGCGTCCAGACTGCGGAATGCCGCCAGCCAGTTCTGACCGTTGCCCCGCAGCTCCGCAAAGCACATGGGTACAAAGGCGACCACGGCGGCGACCAGGAACTGAATGCGGGACATCCGTACCACATCCACATGGTTGGCAAAGTGGTCGATGACCAGAATGTGCAGGCAGAACAGCAGGGAGCACAGCAGCACCAGAATGTCGGAGCTTTGCATATGCAGGCTGCCGCTTTTCATGCACAGCAGATACAGTCCCACTACTGCGATGACGACCGCGAGCCACACATTCACGCCGCAGCGGCGCTTGAAGAAAATGCCGACCAGAGGCACCAGAATGATATAGCAGGAGGTCAGAAAACCGGCCTTGCTTGCGGTGGTACCCAGGAAGATACCCAGCTGCTGCAAAATTGTGGCAAAGCCCAGGCACAGGCCGCAGCAAGTGCCGGCGATGATCAGGTGCTTGCGCTGCGCCCGGGTCGTGGGGCGGTAGGGGTTGGCGCCGCGGCGGTCGGTCATGGCAATGACCGGGGTCAGCACGGCTGCGCCGATCAGCGAGCGAAAGCAGCAAAAGGTGTAGGGGCCGATGGCGTCGCCCCCGGCGCGCTGCGCGACAAAGGCCACGCCCCAAATCAGCGCGGTGAGGGCAAGGATCCAAAGGTTTCTGTTTTTTGTCATAGGATGTATTCCTCCCAAAATACAAAGGTTCTCAGACTGGCAAAAAGCGCCGGACTTTTGAAAAGTAAAAAACACCGACAGCAGTTGTTTGCCGCTGCCGGTGCTGTCTTATGCGGTTGTTGCTTCCGAAAGGATTTCCGATTCCTTTTGCGGAAGGGCGGGAACGCCTTCCCGGGAAATGCCATTGACCTTGGCAAGCAGAATGCTGGGAACCGCCGTGCGGCAGATCAGGGAGATGTTTTTCACCGTTTCCTCCCGTCCCAGATGGCTGTCGTTGCGGAAGCCGGCGATGATAACACCGGCGATAGCCTCCGCCATAAAGCTGGCCAGGAACTTGCGGAACTCCGCGTCCACAGAAAGGGAAAGCGCCTCGGCGCTGCGGTCAATGGCGCGGGAGATCGTCTCGATAAAGCTGCTGTGGAAGAAGCGATTCATCTCCTCCCGACCCATAGTGTCGTAGATGCAGCTGAGGATGTGCTTGTTTGCCTCGGTATAGTCCAGGACGAAAGAGATGACCTCCTCCAGATCGTCCGGCAGCTCATAGTGCCGGAGAACCTCGGTCGTCTCCTCCTCCAGCATCCATTGCAGCAGGGCATAAATGTTATCGAAGTGATAATAAAATGTTTTACGGTTCACACCGCAATGGGCGATCACTTCGCTGATGGTGATTTTGGAAAGCGGCTTTTTTTCCATGATGGCTTTCAGGGAAGCCGCCATGGCGCGCTTGGTCTGATAGGTGGAGAATGTGTGCTTCATAATGGGGCTGTCCTCTCTTCCGGGGGCGGAACTGAAAACCGCAGTTTTATAAGAATCACAAAAGATCATAATAGAAACATATTTATTATACACAAAAAGCGGGAAAAGTCCAGAAAGAAAAGCAAAACAGCGGTCTACTTTCTACCCAAATTGTAGAAAATTGACCATTTCCATTTTGGAAGAAATGAAGTATAATATTGTGTCATAAAGGGCAAATGCCCGACAAATGACCTGTTTTTTCAGTTTTGAACCAACGCAAAAAAGGAGCGTGAATCCCAAGCATGGCAAGCGAACACGGCAATGGAAAAGGGAGTGCCATGGTACGCCTGGCAACCTGGATCGTGGACAAGCGAAAGCTGCTGTTCCTGATCTTTGTGATCCTGCTGGCATTTTCCGCAGTCTCCCGGAACTGGGTCAAGGTGGAAAACGACCTGACCTTTTATCTTCCAGATACCTCGGAAACCAAGCAGGCATTGGATATCATGGACGACCAGTTTACCACCTTCGGTACGGCAAAGCTCATGGTCGCCAACATCACCTATACCGAGGCGGAAAAAATCTGCCAGAAGCTGGAAACGGTAAAGGGCGTCCAGCAGGTGGAGTTTGACGATACGGAGGATCATTATAATAATGTATCCGCCATGTTCCAACTCACCTTTGACTATGACGAGGACGATTCCCGCTGCCTGGATTCTCTGGAGGCGGCCAAGGAAGCCGTTGCCGGGTATGATATCTATGTCTATACCTCCCTGGGTAACGCCAAGGCAGACACCATAGAGGCCGAGATCAAGGTCATCATGGTCATGGTGGCCATCGTTGTGACCATCGTACTCATTTTCACCTCCCAAACCTATGCGGAGGTGCCGGTGCTGCTGCTGACCTTTGTGGTGGCAATGGTGGTCAACCAGGGTACAAACTTCTTCTTCGGTACAATATCCTTTGTGTCAAACTCCGTGACCAGCGTATTACAGCTGGCGCTGTCTTTGGACTATGCGGTCATACTCTGTAACCGATATAAAGAAGAACGAAAAGAATTCCCTGTCCGGGAAGCAGCCATTGTCGCCTTGAGCAAGGCCATCCCGGAGATCAGCGCCAGCAGTCTGACTACCATCGGCGGCATGGCTGCCATGCTGTTCATGCAGTTCAAGCTGGGCGGCGATATGGGTATGTGCCTGATCAAGGCCATCATCTTCGCGCTTCTGACGGTGTTCTTCCTCATGCCGGGTCTGCTGGTGCTGTTTGCGCCGCTGATGGAAAAAACAGCCCACCGGAACTTTGTGCCGAAGATCTCCTTTGTCGGCAAGGCCGCAGTTAAGACCAAGCACATCATTCCGCCCATCTTCCTGGGCGTTGTGGTGGTGGCCATGCTCATCAGCCAGCATTGTCCCTATGTATACGGCTACAGCACGCTGACAACACCAAAGCTGAACGCGACCCAAATTGCGGAGAATACGATCCGGGATAACTTCGGACAGGATAATTATGTCGCGATTGTTATCCCAGGTGGAGATTCTGTGCGAGAAAGGGAGCTGCTGGATCGGCTGGACAGTATGCCGGAAGTGAAATCCACTACCGGTATCGCCAATGCGGAAGCCATGGACGGCTATTGTCTGGCAGACGAACTAACGCCGCGGCAATTTTCCGAATTGGCGGATGTCAGCTATGAACAGGCGCAGCTGCTATATGCCGCCTACGCTGCGGAAAACGAAGATTACGGAAAAATCATAAACGACCTGCCCGGATACCAGCTGCCGCTGATGGATATCTTCATGTTCACCCATGACCAGGTGGATTCCGGCATCGTCACCGTCAGTGACGAAAAGCGGCAGGATCTGGACGATGCCTATGAAAAGATCCACAATGCCCAGCTGCAATTGCAGGGGAAGGACTACAGTCGATTGCTGGTCTATCTGAACCTGCCGGTCAGCGGCGAGGAGACCTACAGCTTCATTGACACCCTGCGGGAAACCGCGCAGACCTATTATCCCGACGGCACCGTACTGGTGGCCGGCGACTCCACCTCGGAATACGACTTCCAGAAGTCCTTCAGCAGAGATAATGTCGTGGTTTCTGTGGTGTCGATCCTGATCGTGCTGTTCGTGCTGCTGTTCACCTTCAAGTCCGTGGGTATGCCGCTGCTGCTGATCCTGCTGATCCAGGGCAGTATCTGGATCAACTTCACGGTGCCGGCGCTGACCCATTCCAACCTGTTCTTCCTGGGGTACCTGGTTGTCAGCTCCATCCAGATGGGTGCAAACATCGACTACGCGATCGTGATCGCCAGTCGATTCTCCGAGCTAAAGGACACCATGTCAAAGAAACAGGCCATGGTAGAGACTATGAACTTTGCATTTCCAACGATCATCACCTCCGGCGCCATTCTGGCCATTGCCGGTATGCTCATCGGCTCCATGACCTCGGAGGCTGCCATCGCCGGCATCGGCGACAACCTGGGACGCGGTACGCTTCTGTCCATCGGTCTGGTCATGTTCGTCCTGCCTCAAATCCTGCTGTTTGGTGAGAAGATCGTGGATAAGACCTCCTTCTCCATGCCGCGGGTCATCAAGCGCCACGCCGGCTTGGGTCGTATGCGCGTCAACGGCGTGGTACACGGCGAGGTCTTCGGTACCGTCAGCGGCGTGATGAACGCTGTGGTGGACGGCAAGGTGGATGTCAAGCTGCTGTCCGGTTCCGTGGAAGAGGAGGATGAATAAAATGCAACAGAAAAAATTCTTCCGCCTTTTTTCTCTGGCGCTGGCAGCGGTGCTCTGCCTGGGGCTGCTTGCCCCGGTTTCCGCCCTGGGGGTGGATATCACCACCTATATCGAGGATGCGGACGATCTGTTCAAGCTGGCGGAAAAATGCCGGCTGGATACCTATTCCCAAAAGGTGCATGTCATCCTGCAGGAGGACATTGACCTGGGCGGACAGACACTGTCCATTCCCACCTTTGGCGGCACCTTTTCCGGAAAGGGACACACCATTTCCGGCCTGGTGATCGCGGGAAAGGATTCCACTGTGGGATTGTTTTCCTATGTTCAGCCCGGCGCGGTGATTGAAGAACTGACCGTGGAAGGTCGCGTTCAGCCCAGTGGGGACAAGGCGTATGTAGGCGGTATTGCCGGGAAAAACGGCGGTACAATTAAAAACTGCAACTTCAGCGGTGTGGTAAACGGTGAGGATTATGTGGGCGGTGTCGCCGCCTCCAACGAGGCCACCGGCGAAATTCTGGCCTGCAGCGCTGCCGGAACCATCACCGGCACCCGCTATACCGGCGGCATCGCCGGAGACAACAGCGGCAGCATTATCAGCTGCGCGAACCGCGCGGCGGTGAATACCACCGTCTCGGACGAGGAACCGACAGAGGACAGCATCACAGACGAGTTGTACCGGCTGCCGGTCAATAAGGACGAGGTAGAGAAGATCGTTCCCATCTCCACGGATACCGGCGGTATCTGCGGTTACTCCGCAGGCATTCTGCAAAGCTGCCGGAACTATGGCGAGGTGGGATATTCCCAGGTGGGCTATAATGTGGGCGGCATCGTTGGCCGGGAGTGCGGCTATCTGGACAGCTGCATCAACGAAGGCCTGGTGCAGGGCCGCAAGGATGTGGGCGGCATTGTAGGGCAGCAGGTGCCGGATATTCACCTGGAGCTGGGAGAAGACACGGCGCAGCGGCTGCGGGACAATCTGAAAACCTTGCAAAACATCATTGACGGTATGCTCGGTGATGCGGACAGCAGCGGCGATACCATTTCTTCCCGCTTGAATCAGATCTCCGGTTATGTGGATCAGGCGCGGGAAAGCGCCCATGATATGAGCGACCGGCTGCAGGAGTTTACGGATGAAAACATCTCCACCGTGAACAATGTCTCTGCGCTGATCGCCAAATACTCCGACAAGGCCTCTCCGATCTTCGATCAGCTGGAGGACGCGGCTGGCAACGCCGCAGACGCCGGAAAGACCCTTTCGGACGCCATGGACACCCTCAAGCACTTTTCCAGCTGCGGCACGGACGCCCTGGACGATCTGTCCGACTGCATGGACGACCTGCGGGACAGCGGGGAATATCTCAGCAAGGGGCTCAAGGAGCTATCCAATCTGAAAAGCGATATCCATTTGCCCAATGCGGAGATCGCGGCCTTGACCAAATCTCTGGACAAAATGAATGCTTCGGCAAAAGCTCTGTCCGAGACCATTGCCACAGCGCGGGCGGAAATCGCCGCCGGCGGCGCGATCTCCGAGGAGACCCGGGGAGAGCTGATGACAAACGCGGCGGCTGTGGCAAAATCCAGCGGACAGGTGCTGAAGGATACCGTGGCGCTGCTGCGCGCGCTGGATCTCCAGACCGCAAAAAAGGATGTAGAGGCTATGTTCTCTACCCTGAAAAAGGCCATCCAGCAGTTCCGTAAGGGCTATGACAGTTTGGATGACGCCATGGCGCATTTCTCCGACTTTATTGACGATCTCCATGTACTCAACGGCGATGTGGATAAGCTCTCCGACCAGCTGAAAGAGGCCTCCGACAGTCTCAGCGCGGCAATGACCACAGCGGGTAGCGCCATGGGAGATCTGGAGCAGTGGTCCTCGGATCTGGCCAATGAGGATCCCATCAGCTTTACTACGCTGGGCACGGAGTTCAGCGACAATTCCCAGAAGCTCAACAGTGCGCTGAGCAGTATCTCCGATCAGTTTTCTTCCCTGAACACGGAGGTACATGGCGCCAGCGACACGCTGATCGCGGACTTCCGCCAGGCCAACGACCAGTTCATGACCGTAATGGATATTTTCCTGGATGCCTTGGATGAAGTGGGAACGGTGGATGCCGACGATCTGTTTGAGGACATCTCCGATGAATACCTGCAAAGCGCCACCAAGGGAAAGGTCTCCGACTGCGAGAACCGCGGTCAGGTGGAGGGCAGCCTGGATGTGGGCGGCATCGTTGGTACCATGGCCATTGAATACGATCTAGATCCGGAGGACGATCTGGTCAATAAGGACGGCGGTCTGCTGACCACCAAAATGACCTACCAGACCAAGGCAATCCTGATGGATTGCAGCAACTATGGCGAGATCAACTCCAAGAAAAACTGCGCCGGCAGCGTTGTCGGCCGTATGGATCTGGGTACGGTCGTCGGCTGCGGCGGCTATGGCGACGCTGCGGCGGAGGATGGCGATTATGTCGGCGGTGTCTGCGGCTACTCCCTGTCCACCGTGCGCGACAGCTATGCCAAGTGCAAGCTCTCCGGTAATAGCTATGTGGGCGGTATCGTCGGCTCCGGCAACCGCGTGACCAACTGCCGCAGCATGGTGGAGATCCCCGAGGCCGAAAGCCTATACGGCGCGGTGGCCGGAGAAGTGAGCGATGTGGCGGAGGGAAACTACTTCGTTTCCGACACGCTGGCCGGTATCGACCGGGTCAGCTACTCCGGCAAAGCGGAACCGCTGGCGTATAACCGCCTGCTGCGTCTGGAGGGACTGCCGGCGGAGTTTTCCAGCTTCCGGCTGCAATTCGTGGTGGAGGACACCGGCGAGGTGCTCAAGGCGGTGACCTTTAACTATGGCGAGTCCTTTGATGAGAGCGTGTATCCCGAGGTCAAGGCGCCGGATGGTGACTATTACCAGTGGGATGTCAAGGATCTGACCGATCTGCGTTTTGACACCACCGTGACCGCCACGGCAAAGCGCTTTGTAACGGCGCTTTCCAGCAACCAGACGCGGAAGGACGGCCGTCCCGTGTTCTTTGTGGAGGGCAATTTCCAAAACACCGATGTGCTCACCGTTGCCAACATGAAAGCGGATGGGCAGGCGGCGGAGCTTGGCTCTCTGGAAGACGGAAAAAAGAGCAAAAGCCCCGGCAAAAGTCTGGAGCAGTGGCGCCTGAGCTACCCGAAGGACGGGCAGGAGACCCACATGGTGCGCTATTACTCCCAGGATGTGGAGCCGGAGGCGCTGACCATCCGGGTCAAGGAGGAAAACGGTCGCTGGAAGACTCGCCATGCCGAGGTGATGGGAAGCTATCTGCGCTTTGAGGTCACCGGTGAAACGGCGGAGATCGCAGTCTATGCCGCGAATCGCTCCGGCCGGGTTGTCATTGTCCTGATCGCGGTGCTCGCTCTGCTGGTGGTGCTCATCCTGCTGACTAAGAAAGGAATTCTGCATCTTCGCGCCAAAAAGCTGTCCTTGCCAAAGAAACCAGGTAAGAAAAAAGCGAAAAGAAGGGCGGAAAGGGTAAAAGAAGTAGAAAAAGTGGAAAAAGCAGAAGAACTGGAGCAGAAACAAACCAAGAACGCCAACGAGGAAAAGGCTGAAAAATCCGAAAAATAAGGCAACCGGCAAGACAAAAAGCCCAATGAAAAAAATCCCGATGCGGACGCGTCCGCATCGGGATTTTTTATATCGTATCAGGCAAGATAGGATTGGGCAAGGGCTGCGACGCCGTCCGGATGCTGCGCCAGCCACTGAGCAAAGTCCAGCCCGGTCGCTGCTACGGCCTGTCCCAGCGTGACCAGAAATTCCGGGATCTGCGCCGCAGCAATGGCTCCCAGTTCCTGCCCTATGCGCTCCTGTCCTTGGACATCGCAGCCGTTGACAAACAGGGAAAAGGCAGGGACGCTGCGGCCGTCCACCGATTTGGAAGCGCCGCGAAAGCCAAGCTGTCCGATCTGGTGCGTCCCGCAGGAGGAGGGACAGCCGGAAATGTGAAGCTGCGGCAGGGCGCTGCCCGGGATCTGCGCCGCCCGCACGGCGGCAATGCAGTCCCGCAGCAGCTGCTGGGAATCCTGCAGGCCGACCTGGCAGATGCGGCTTCCGATGCAGGCAACAGAGGCCTCAAAGGGCGTTTCCGCACCGGTTTTTGTCAGCTCCAGAATGCGCTGGGCTTCCCCGGCGGTGAGGTTGATGATATAAGCCCCCTCGTCCGGGCGCAGCCGCAGCTCCGCCGCTTCCATTTCCCCAATGGCGTCCGCCAGCGCACATAGAAGCGCGGGATCCACATCGCCGCCGATGGGGTGCCAGGAGACGGCATACAGCCCCGGCTGCTTCTGCGCCAGCACACGGGGGTGCGGGGGACAGCTTCCGTTTCCGGCCTTGGTGACGGCAGGGGCGGCGCAGTGCAGCTTGGGCGCACTGCCATCCGCCAGCACCTCTGTCAGCTTTTCCCGAAAGGCGGCAAGGTAGTTTTCCCGGCCGCCCAGCGCCTCCTGCATATAGCGGGTGCGGGCCTTGCCGCGGTTTTCATAGTTGCCGTGGGCGCGGAAGGTCAGCCACATGGCGCGGATATAGCTGCAGATATCCTCCGGTGAGATCGCCTCCGCCACCCGCACGCCAAAGCGGGGATTGTTGCCCAGTCCGCCGGCGCTGTATACATCAAAGCGACCGTCCGGGCGGGCGGCAAAGCCCAGATCCCGGAAAGTGGCATGGGTGGTGTTTTGTGGAGAGTTGGAAAAGCAGACTTTCAGCTTGCGGGGCATTTTTTCCGCCTGGATAAACTGCATCAGGTATTCTCCAGCGGCCTCCGCCCAGGGGAGGACATCAAAGCACTCTCCCGGCTCCACGCCGCTGAGGGGGGAACACATGACATTGCGGGGAAAGTCGCCTCCGCCTCCCATGGTCACGATGCCCACATCCAGCGCCTGCTCCATAATGGCATACAGCGCTTCCGGCGGCAGATCGTGCAGCTGGATGCTCTGGCAGGTGGTAAAATGCACTCGGGACACGGCATAACGGCGGATCGCCGCCGCCACAAAGGCCAGCTTTTTAGCGGTAACGCGCCCGGCTGTCATGCGCAGACGCAGCATACTTTTTGTGCCGTCCCGCTGGGCATAGCTGCCGTAAAGTCCGGAAAATCCCTTGTAGGCCGCCCGGCTCAGGGAGCCGGCGTGAAAGGCCTCGGTCTGCTTTTGAAATTCCGGCAGAATGGCTTTCCAGGACTGGGGGTCTATGGCTTGGATTGGCATGATGAAAACTCCGTTTCTTCTCGCCACAGGAGGGCGGATTTTTTCTTCATTTTACCCCGGTTTTCCGGAAGATGCAAGAAAAAACTCCCGCCTGCAAAGGCGGGAGTTAAAATCATATCCAAAACACTATTCCCCGGCGAACAAGGGGGTAGAAAAATAGCGCTCCGCTGTGTCGGGCAGCACGGTGACGACCGTTTTACCGGGGCCAAGCTGCTTGGCCAGCTGGATGGCGGCGGCCACATTGGTGCCGGAGGAAATGCCGCACATCAGTCCCTCTTTCCGTGCCAGATCCCGGGCGGTGGAAAGCGCCTCCTCGTCCGAGACGATATAGATATGCTCATAGATCTCCTGATTGAGGATCTCCGGGATCAGCCCGTCGCCGATGCCCATTTGCAGGTGGGTGCCAACAGTGCCGCCGGCCAGAATGGCGGCGTTTTCCGGTTCCACCGCCCAGATGGCGATGTTGGGGTTTTGGGCTTTCAGTGTTTCGCCGATGCCGGTCAGGGTGCCGCCGGTGCCGATGCCGGAGCAAAAGCCGTCGATGGGGCCGCCGACCTGCTCGAGGATCTCCATGCCGGTCTGGTAGCGGTGGATCATGGGGTTGGCCAGGTTGGAAAACTGCTGCGGCACAAAAACGCGGGGGTCTTCCCGCTGCATCCGCAGTGCGGTTTGGAGACATTCCTCAATGGCGTCGCCGATGTTGCCGGCGTCGTGAACCAGAACGACCTCCGCGCCGTAGTGCCGCATCAGCTTGCGCCGCTCCACGCTGACGGAGTCGGGCATGATGATGCGCACCCGGTAGCCCTTTACCGCGCCAATCAGCGCCAGCCCAATCCCCTGATTGCCGGAGGTCGGCTCCACGATGATGGTGTCCGGGGTGAGCATTCCCTGGCGCTCCGCCTCCGCGATCATGTTGTAGGCAACGCGGGTCTTGATGGAGCCGCCCACATTCAGTCCCTCGAACTTGACCAGAATGCGCGCTGCGTTTTCCGGTACCATATGGTTGAGTTGGATCATGGGCGTGTGTCCCATGGCCTCCAGAACATTTTTGTGTATCATATTGCAGATCCCCCTTGCGCCGCAGCGCAGATGAAATTCGGTGCAGAGCCGGTTCCGGCCGTGTGCGCCTGTGCTGTCTATCATACCCGTATTTTATCCCCTTTGCAAGGGGTAAAACAAAAGCTGCGGCATGGACGGCGGAAAATTTCCGGTTTTCGACCGGCGCATTCCCTTTCTTGCCTTTTTCCGGCGGAGGAAATATAATGGCAGCAGAAAGGGCGGTGCGCGGCCTGCCCCAAAGTGTATGGCGAAAGGAATCGGGAAATGCGGAACATATTGCTGTTGGAAGATGATTTGAGTTTAATACAGGGGCTTACCTTTGCGTTTCAAAAGCAGGGCTTTGCGGTAGAAGTTGCCAGAACCCTGCGGGAGGCGGAAGCCGTTTGGCAGGAGGGGAAATACGATCTACTGGTTTTGGATGTCTCCCTGCCGGATGGCTCCGGCTTTTCCTTTTGCAAAAGGGTGCGGCAAAGCTCCAAGGTGCCGATCATTTTCCTGACTGCCTCGGATGAGGAAGTGGATATTATCATGGGGCTGGATATCGGCGGGGATGATTACATCACCAAGCCGTTCAAGCTGGGCGTTTTGCTGTCCCGCGTACAGGCGCTGCTGCGGCGAGCGGAGGATTTCGGCGCGGCGGACACGGAGCTGCGCTCCAACGGGATCCGGGTACAGCTGCTGCAGGGACAGGCGTTCAAAAACGGAAAACGGCTGGAGCTGACCGCTGCGGAGTACAAGCTGCTGTGCCTGTTTATGCGCAATCCCAATGTGGTGCTGACCAAGGAGCAGATCCTGGATAAGCTGTGGGACTGCGAGGGAAATTTTATCGACAGCAGCGCACTTACGGTATATATGCGGCGGCTGCGCATGAAGGTGGAGGACGACCCCGGCGCACCGAAAATGCTGGTGACCGTGCGGCGGATGGGGTATAAATGGAATGTGCTTTCCCGAGGTGGAGAATGAAGCTGTTTGCGGATCGGGATATCCGGCGTCTTTTTGCGGGGATTGCTTTGATTTGGGCGGCGTTTCTGGCGGTGGCAGAGGGGCTGTTGTGGCACCAGAACCAGCAGCTTTCCTGGAGCTTGCTGCTTGTTTCTCTGGCCGCGGCCGCGGCGGTGGGGGTGTTGTTTTTTGTCTACTGTAAACGGCGGCACCGGGTCGTGGAGCAGGCGATATCCCAAATCCACGCCTATCTTGCCGGTGATCGGAACGCCCGCATCGAATGCGACAGAGAGGGGGACTTATACCGGCTGTTTCATGCGGTCAACTCGCTGGCGGCGGTACTCAATGCCCATGCGGACAATGAGCTGCGGGAAAAGGAATTTTTGAAAAATACGATCTCGGATATCTCCCACCAGCTGAAAACGCCGCTGGCGGCTCTGAACATCTATAACGGCCTGCTGCAGGCGGAGACCGCAGAGCTTCCGGAACTGAAAGAGTTTGCCGACTTGTCGGAGCAGGAGCTGGATCGCATGGAGACGCTGGTACAGAACCTGCTCAAGATCACCCGTCTGGACGCCGGCTCCATCCAGCTGGAGAAAAAGCCGGAGCGGGTGGCGGCGCTGATAGAGGAGGTCGCCCAGGGCTTTGCCTATCGCGCCCGGCAGGAGCAAAAGGAAATCCGCCTTTTCGGCGCGGAAGAATTGATGCTGCGCTGCGACCGGGACTGGCTGCGGGAGGCGGTGGATAATCTGGTGAAAAATGCTCTGGATCACACGGACAAGGGCGGCATTGTGGAGATTTCCTGGAAAGGAGAGGCGGATTTCGTCCAGATCCGGATACAGGACAACGGCTGCGGGATCCATCCGGAGGACTTGTACTATGTATTCAAGCGCTTTTACCGCAGCCGCTTTTCCAAGGACACCCGGGGCATCGGTCTGGGACTGCCTCTGGCTAAGGCCATTGTGGAGGCCCACGGCGGCACCATCGAGGTGGACAGCGAGCCGGGGCAGGGTGCTGCCTTTACTCTGCGCTTTTTCGGCTGATGTCCCGGCTGTCCGGCGCGTACCTGCCCGTTTTTTCGGATTCTTACAAAATTGTAGGCTGGCTGTAGGCCTGCCGTAATATTCCGGTGCTATAGTCTGCAATGCAGGCAGGACAAAAACCCGCCTGCACCAAAATAAAAGGCAGAAAGGGGATTTTGCGATGAACTTATTAGAGGTTCAAAATCTTTGTAAGACCTATGGCAGCGGAGAGACCGCGGTGAAAGCGCTGCGGGATGTCAGCTTTTCCGTTCCCAAAGGGGAGTATGTGGCGGTGGTGGGAGAATCCGGCTCCGGAAAAAGTACCCTGCTGAACATGATCGGCGCACTGGACACGCCCACCACCGGAAAGGTGTGGATCGACGGCAAGGACATTTTTTCCATGAACGACAAAAAGCGCACCATATTCCGCCGGCGAAATATCGGCTTTATTTTTCAGGCCTTCAACTTGGTACCGGAGCTGACGGTGGAGCAGAACATCCTGTTCCCGGTGCTTTTGGATTACCAGAAGCCGGATCGAAAATATCTGGACGAGCTGCTCACGGCGCTGGATCTGCAGGGACGCCGGAACCACCTGCCAAGCCAGCTTTCCGGTGGACAGCAGCAGCGCGTGGCGATCGGTCGAGCGCTGCTGACCCGGCCGGCGCTGATTCTGGCCGACGAGCCGACCGGCAATCTGGACAGCCGGAACAGCCGCGAGGTCATCGCCCTGCTGCAGGAGGCTTCCCGCAAGTACGAGCAGACCATTCTCATGATCACCCACAACCGCAGCATTGCCCAGACGGCAGATCGGGTGCTGCAGGTGTCGGACGGCAGCCTGACGGACTTTGGGAGGTGCCGGGAATGAGAAGCTATCTCAGTCTGATTCCCGTTTCGGCGCGGGTACACAAACGCCAAAGCCGCATGACCCGTATCTGCATCGTCCTTGCGGTGTTCCTTGTCACCTCCATTTTCTCCATGTCGGAAATGTGGACAAAGTCCGAGACAACGGCCATGCGGCGCAACCACGGCGATTGGCACATTGCCCTGCAAAATGTGCCGGAGGAAACCGTAAAGCAGATTCGGGAGCATTCCGATATCGCCCGTTCCGCCTGGTGCGATTCCCTGGAATCGGACACGGCGGGGGAGTATCAAATCGGCGGAGAAGCGGTGCTTCTGTATGGTGCGGAGGAGCGCTATCTTACCCAGATCATGCAGTATCCGGCGGAGGGAAGCTGCCCCCGGAGCGCAGGGGAGATCGCCCTGAGCGCCTGCGCCAAAAGCTTTTTGGGCGTGCAGCTGGGAGACAAGGTCAGCCTGCACACGCCGGCAGGGGAGCTGTCCTATACTGTTTCCGGCTTTTATGAGGACGGCGCCGGACAGGGGGACTTTTGCGCATATATGGAGCGGGCGGCCTTTGCTGCGGTCTGCGCCCAAAACAGCGAGACGGCCCAGTCTGCATATTACATCCGCTTTCGCTCTGAGCGCGGCCTGCAAAAAACTATTGCCGCACTGAAGCAGGAATACGGCCTGGACGGGGTCGCGGTCAGGGAAAACACCGGCGTTTTGGGAATGCTGGGCGCCAGCAGCAGTACGCTCCTTTCCGGCTTTTACCAGACGGCGGCGGTCTGTTTTGTCATCATCCTGATCTCCGGCGTGTTCATGATTTCCGGCTGCATGAACAGCAATGTGGCGCAGCGGACGCAGTTTTTCGGCATGATGCGCTGCATCGGTGCAAGCCGGGAGCAGATCATCCGCTTTGTCCGGCTGGAAGCCCTGCACTGGTGCAAGACCGCCATCCCCATCGGCTGCGGCCTGGGAACGGTGACCTGCTGGATTTTGTGCGCCATCCTGCGCTTCCTGGTCAAGGGCGAGTGGGTCGATATGCCGCTTTTCTCCGTGAGTCCCATTGGGCTGGTGAGCGGCGCGGTCGTGGGGGTCGTCACGGTGTTTCTTGCCGCCCAGTCTCCGGCGCGGCGGGCGGCAAAGGTCTCGCCGGTGGCGGCGGTGTCCGGCAATGCGGTGCTGCCAAAGCGCCGGGGATGCGCTGCCAAAACCGGTCTTTTCCGGGTGGAGACCGCCCTGGGGCTGAGCTATGCGGGGGAGACCAAGAAAAATCTGCTGCTGATGACAGGCTCCTTTGCCCTGATGATTGTGCTGTTTTTCGCCGCGGCTGCCGGCTTTGATTTTGTGCAGAAGCTTCTGCCGGCGGAGAGCGACTTTACGCCGGATCTCTCCATTGTCAGCCAGGACGACACCAATTCCCTGGACAAAGACCTGCTCCGGGAGATCTCCGCACTGCCCGGCGTGGGGGATGCCTTCGGCGTGATGTTCCAGACGGCCTGCCCGGTCACGGTCAACGGCAGGGAGACGAAAATCGACCTGTTTTCCTATAGCGATGGTATGCTGCGCCGGTTTGGGGATTCCACTGTCAGCGGGATGGTCTCCGCGGTGTATGGAGATTCCGGCTATGCCATGGCGGTTTATAATCAGGCCAACAGTCTGAAAACCGGGGACAAAATACAACTGGGCGGGCAGGAACTGGAGATCGCCTGTGTCGCCTCCGAGGGCATCGGCGGCATCAGCGGTGCAGCGTCCGTGGCCTGCTCGGAGCAGACCTTTACCCGGCTGACGGGCGTGCAGCAGTATGCCATTCTGGGCGTGACGCTGGAAAAGGACGCGCCGGAAAGCAGCGTGAGCCAGATCCGCCGGCTGGCGGGGGAGAACCCGGTGACGGACAACAGAGGGCAAAGCCAGAGTACCTACAGCTCTTACTGGGTCTTTCGCCTTGCGGTGGCCGGTTTTCTGGCGATCATTGCGCTGATCACTGTGCTGAATATCATGAACAGCATCTCCATGGGCGTGTCGGCAAGACTGCAGCAGTACGGCGCCATGCGAGCCGTGGGTATGGAAAGCCGCCAGGTGACAAAAATGATCGCGGCGGAGGCGCTTGCCTATGCAGCCAGCGGCACCCTTGTGGGAACGGTGCTGGGCGTACTGCTGCACCGTGTTCTGTATGCCAAGCTGATCCTCAGCCACTTCGGCGGCACATGGGAATTCCCGCTGGCGCCCTTTGGGATCGTTGTGCTGCTGGTTTCCGTTTCCTGCGCCGCAGCAGTCTATGCCCCTGCAAAACGCATCCGGAATATGCCCATCACGGCAACGCTGAACGAATTGTAAAAACGGATATGGATATAAAAAAGCAAGCCCTACACAAAAAACGCTGTGCAGGGCTTGCTGAGTCTGTCCAAAAACTATGTAACGGGGTACCTGCCCTTGGCTCTCCCTTTGGGAGAGGCAAGGTTGTTAAAAACAGCGGGCAGTATCGTTTTCCGCGGTAGCGGGGGAGCTTGAAGGGGGCAAGACCCGCCTCAATCAGATAGACCGCCGCGGAAAGCCCCGCTGGGCTTTCCCACAGTATTTTGGCTTGTTCAAAATACTGGCGGATAAGCCGGTACTGGGCGTCCGATTAAACCTATTTCTGACCAGCAAAATTACAGCATGGAACAGGGATGATCTGCTGCGCGAAGAAACAAGCAAATAAAATGAAAAACCGGCAAGTTTCCGTAGAAATTTTCCGGTTTTTGGCCGGAGTGTAATTATAGAATTTCAGAAAACGCAGATATATCAACGGTTTTCTGGCAGTCGGCAAGAGGTTTTTATCCAATTAGATCAGACAATTTGTACCAATGTTATTGCGGTTGTTAACTCAAGTATCTATTAAACCATATACCCGCTCAAATCATCTGAATTTTCCAGATTATCAAACTGAGCTTTAATTCTCTCATTGATTTGTGCATCCATTCGTGGGATTATCTTCACATCATCTTCTTTCACGGATATGGTTGCAATATCTTTTTTTCTCCATACTGCGGAAAGTTTACAAGCCAATAACCATCGGCACATTCATCAAAGCAGATCCAACCTTGCATACCAATATGTACGCCTTCGCGGGCATACACTTTTTTCTCCACAATAACTTCAACACAATCTAATTCTTTCATGTCAATCATCTCCATATGGTGTAGTCATTTGCAAGAGTTCATTAGGGCGAGCTATCCAACCAGACAGAAATGTTACAAGCTCACCGGTACCTCTTCGTTGAATGGCGATTCGTATATTGATTCTTTGACCGTTTTTATCAAGCTTTCCCAATGTATAATCGCCAGATAGATATTTCTCCAATGATTGTCGCTCTATCTCAGCTTTGAGCCAAGGAATATCCTCAACCGCATACCCCCATAATTTGAACAGCTCTTCTTTTCCGTGTGTATATGCGCCAGTAGTGTTAAACAGGTATGGATCAAACTTACTGTAGCTGCTGCATGTGGTCGCATTTGCAAGAACGACAGTATGGTCGATCGGCTCCAATGTGCAATGACAATAGGGATGATGTGGGCAAGGGGGAGCTTTTTCCTTTTGAAACCAGCGACCATCTAATTTTAGACATTCCTCGCAATGGGTCTTGTCCTCGGCGTGGTGTGTCCATTGCACCCAGTTTTGTAGCTCTGCTGCTTTCTGCGGCAGAAGCGTCCCGCTGCATTGTTTGTAGTATATCATATTTCCTCCTATATGTAAAAACGGGTCTTCTACATATAGGATGTAAATGGCGAAAAGTTGTATATTTCCGTGCAACAAAATCAAAAAATTTACAAATGAGCAATAAAAAATCGGTGAGTCCCCTAAGGACTCACCGATGTCATAACTCAACACTATAGATTTTTTGAAATTGTTTTCAAAAAATCGGTGTATGACAGCAAGAAAACTTGATGCGCAGAGCCTACTTGTCTTTTGATTCTTCAGTTGTGTCAGAGACTGCGCTTTCCAGCAGGTCTGTCACGACCTGCTGGAGCTGTGCGGCGTTCTTGGAGGTGATGACTGGCGTATCTGACTGGGACTCAATGTCTTTTCTGGTTCGTCCGGCAACCTGGCCACCCGCCTTGGCAACTGCCAGATTCTCTTGGAAGGTCGTCGGCTTGCGGTCTTTTGAAAACTGAGTGGTAGTCGCCTCCGCCAGCATGTTCAGTACCAGCTCCAGTGTCGTCATGTTATCACGAAGGTTTTCCTTTTTCAAGCCCTTCAGATTCTTGTACTGCCGGGTGGACATGCCGGACCATGCACGGGAGATCTCATCTGTGAGGATGGCGTACTCGATGCCCTTCTGCACACCGCGGGCATCCCATTCATCCGTCAGTTCTTTGCGAACTTGAATGGCCTGCAGCCGCTGGTTGATCCACTCACGGCTGTACCCCTTCTTGAGATAGGTTTCCAGAGCGCGGTCAATGGTCAGCTCCGGGTCGATGGTCTCCTCGATACGCTCCCGACCGACCTGCGCCAGCCACAGCTTGAACGGTTCTGCTTTCGGGGAAGGAATGGACTGGATGATTCGGAGAAGCTGCTCGGTGTCGGCTACATCGGTATTGTATCGCTTGCCATCTGCGGAGCGCATTTTCAGTTGACTACAATTTGTAGTCAACTCACTGCCTTCTTTTTTTAAGCGAGTCTTGAGAACACTCCAATATTTCGCCGCATGGCGCTGATCCGGCTGATCAGTCAGCACAGCTACCACATCAACGATAGAAAAGTACCATTCTTCCTTTTTTTCATCCCATGCGGTACGAATACGCTTGTCTTCGAACAGTTGGATCTTATCATTTTGTGGCATTGTTTATTCTCCTCTGTTATCCTCTGAAAAAAGAAAGAATTGAAATTACCAATGCGAGTAAGGAAATTAATATCGGCACATATGCATAAACTGCCTGCCTTCTATATTCCTCTAAAGCTCCAAATCCTTTTCCTTGTAACTCGTATACCGCTTGACGCTTACCATCAGACTCTTTTGCTACTTGTATGGTGTATCCCTCTGCATTCAGCATGACCAACATTTGTGCAACAAGTGATTCATTATGATCCAATTCTAATAGCTCAGAAAAGTTTGCCTGCCCATGCTTTTTAATATACCGTAATACTTTTCTTGAGCGTTTATCCAACATTTGCATCATCTCCAAATCGCTATCCTTGTTACTTTTTACTGCCTACATTATATCAGCCTTTTCTCATCCCGTCGACAATTATTTATAGACACATAAAACTCTTTTCTCACTCTAAATACCAGCTTACAATAATCTCATCACATGCAAGGAGATGAGACCATGCCCACCAAGTACCTGGCAGATTTCAAGCAAAAAGTCATTAAGCGTTATCAAAGCGGAGAATCCATCAAATCTCTCAGCCTTGAACTGCACATTGCTCAGGGAACACTTTACCGCTGGCGGAAGGAGTACTGCACTATCCAAGGAACAAACCGCACCTACACGCCAAAGGAGTTTGATAGCATTTCAAGACGGCTAACAAAACTGGAACATGAAATGGAAATCATTCGCCTTTCACAGTGTATAACGAGTGTTCCCCTGCAGAAGAGGCTTTCCATATTGGAAAACCTCTATCACCAATCGGATAATACTTATAGCGTTCACGAGCTGTGCAAAGCGTTAGATGTCGCTCGTGGTACATTTTACAACCACATCTTCCGCCGGGCGGACCACAGCAAGCGTGATCAGGAACAGGCGCAGCTTATGCGGCTCGTGCAGCAGGTCTTTGATGACAGCGCTCAGCGATTTGGTGCTGAAAAAATCCGCATCACTCTGGCTGAGAGCGGTGTCCGGGTTAGCACCAAACGCATTGCAGCAATCATGCAGGAACTGGACCTGCACAGCATCTGCCCTGATGCCAAGAAGCAATACAAGAAACAGCAACAGTATAATAAAAAGCAAAACCTGTTGGAGCGACAGTTCACCGCAGATCATCCAAACCAGTTCTGGGTCAGTGACGTTACGTATTTCAAGGTCAATGACTACTGGGTCTACTTTTGCGTCATCCTGGATCTTTTCTCCCGCAAGGTCATCGGCCATCGGGTATCCCGTAACGCAAGCACCAATTTAGTCACCAGCACGTTTCGGGCCGCTTTTCGGGAACGCGGAGAGCCCAGCGGCCTCACTTTTCACAGCGACCGCGGAAAACAGTACACCTCGGCTGCATTTACAGCGCTCCTGCAAAAGTGCGGCGTGAAGCAGTCCTTTTCCGCTACGGCACGTCCGCATGACAATGCGGTGGCTGAAGCATTTTTTGCTTCCTTCAAAAAAGAGGAGGCGTACCGCAGAGAGTACACCTCAGAACAAAGCTACCGCAAAAGCGTGGAGCGGTACATCCAATTTTACAATGAGCTTCGTCCTCATCGGACTTTGAAATACAAGACACCAACGGCATTCGAGGAAGCTTATTGGGCTGGTTTATGAAAAAGCTGTGTTCAAATAACGACCTTGTATAAAAATATTAGTTTCGCATTTTGAGAGTTTTGGAGCAAATAAAGGAACGCGGCAAAAAGAAAAAGCCCCGATCTTTCAAGGCTTTCAAGACATGAAGAGACCCACTTTTCGATAAAAATGTTCGAAAAGCGGGTCTCATTCATATGGTCGGAGTGGCGGGATTTGAACCCACGGCCTCATGGACCCGAACCATGCGCGCTACCAACTGCGCCACACCCCGATAATAACTCGTTTATTATATTGAATTTTTTAGAAAATGTCAAGAGCGGAAAAGGGGAATTTTTCACGGAATGTGAGATTCCGGAAAAATTCCCCTCAAAGCGTTTTTACAGCTGATACTCCTGATAGGTCTTGCCATCCAGATCTTTCCAGCACAGCAGGCCATTTTCCAGCGTCATATAGCTGTGGGCGGAGTCGGCCTTGGGGATGGAGACGGAACCGGGGTTGCAATACAAAATGCCCTCGGTCTCTTCGCAGGCGGGAATATGGGTGTGGCCATGCAGCAGCACATCGACCGGCTGCAGCGGCGGGAGATTTTTTGTGTTGAACCTGTGTCCGTGGGTCACATAGATCAGCCGCTGCCCGGCGCAGAGCACGGCGTAATCCGCCAGGATCGGGAAGTCCAGCACCATTTGATCTACTTCTGTATCGCAATTGCCGCGCACGCAGAGGATGCGATCCTTTCTCTCGTTGAGCAGAGCCAGCACCGTTTTGGGGGCGTATTCTTTCGGCAAATCGTTGCGCGGACCATGATAGAGCAGATCGCCCAACAGTAACAGGCGATCTGCCTGCTCGGCGTCAAAGGCCGCCAGCATCTTCTGGCAGTAAAACGCAGAGCCGTGAATATCCGAAGCAATACACCATTTCATAGGAACATCCCATCCTTTCTTACCAGCTTGTCAAAAAGGTCTGGGAATTTTTTGACAAGCTTATCCGCCGCGTATTTCGGCGCAGCCAAAATACTGTGGGAAAGCCCAAAATGGGCTTTCCACGGCGGGTTATCTCATTGAGGCGGGGCTTGCCCCCCTCAAACTCCACCCGCTGCTGCGGGAAACGATACTGCCTGCTGTTTTTGACAGCCGTGCCTCTCCCTCTGGGAGAGGTGGCTGAGCGCAGCGAAGACGGAGAGGGGAAACAATGACCATACCATAGGAACCCCGTGGGGCGTGATTATCTGCCGAACCCTCTCAGTCGCCTGCGGCGACAGTTCTCCCAAAGGGAGAGCCAAGGGCAGGTACTACACTATATAGTTTTTTGACAGTCTCTCACCAGATGATAGTATGTTTTGTATCATCCGATGTTCATGTTATAGCATCCTTTGCTGTTTGTCAAGAAAGCGGAGGAAAGATACAGAATTTTATAGGAGGGGAGAAAGGCCTTGTGCATATCTACCAAAAGGGGAGGAAAAGGCGAAATTTGCACTTGAAAAACCGGGGAATTGTGCTATCCTGTATTTTATAGGATTGTATGCTTTTTCGGTATTTATTCTGTTCCGATGAATAAATATCATATATATTTGGGGAGGGCATGAAAGATGTCAAGACAAGTCAGAATTTTTGATACCACGCTCCGGGATGGCGAGCAGTCGCCAGGCTGCAGCATGAACCTCAGCGAAAAGCTGGAGGTCGCCCGGCAACTGGAAAATATGAAAGTGGATATTATCGAGGCGGGCTTTGCCATTGCCTCTCCCGGCGATGCCGCGGCGATCTCTGCGATCGCGGATATCGTCCATGACTCCACCATTTGCTCTCTGGCGCGCTGCGTGGAAAAGGATATCGACGCTGCCTGGAACGCTATCAAGCGTGCCAATTCTCCCCGGATCCATGTATTTCTGGCCACCTCTCCGCTGCATATGCAGTACAAGCTCAAAATGAGTCCGGAGGAGGTTCTGTCCCGGATCGCCTATCATGTGGCCTATGCGAAAAATTATTGCAGCGATATCGAATTTTCCGCCGAGGACGCGACCCGCTCTGACCTGGATTTCCTGTGCAAAGCGGTGGAGACCGCGATTCGCGCAGGCGCAACGACCATCAACATTCCCGACACGGTGGGCTACACCCTCCCGGAGGAATACGCCGCGCGCATCCGCTATCTGCGGGAGCATGTGGAGGGGGTAGACGACATCATCCTGTCCTGCCACTGCCACAATGATCTGGGCATGGGCGTTGCCAACTCCCTGGCCGGCGTCGCCGCGGGAATCGGCCAGATCGAGTGCACCATCAACGGCATCGGCGAGCGCGCCGGCAACGCCGCCATGGAGGAGTGCGTCATGGCGCTGAACACCCGTAAGGACTATTACGGCGATATCAGCTGCGGCATCGTGACCACGCAGATCTACCGCGCCAGTCGCATGATCCAGACCATTACCGGCGTGCCTGTTGCGCCGACCAAGGCCATCGTGGGCGAAAACGCCTTTGCCCATGAGTCCGGCATCCACCAGCACGGCGTGCTGGCCAATAAGGAGACCTATGAGATCATGACGCCGGAATCCGTTGGTATCCCCAAGAACGCCATCGTACTGGGCAAGCACTCCGGCCGCCATGCCTTTGAGGAGCGGCTCCGGGAGCTGGGCTATACGCTGGAAAAGGAAAAGCTGGACAAGGCCTTTGCCAAGTTCAAGGAGCTGGCGGACAAGAAAAAGACCATCAAGGATCGGGATATCGAGGCCATCATCGGCGTTGTACCCGTGGCCGGACCGGAGCGGTACAGCCTGCACCACTATATCATCAATTCCGGCAATGTCATGACCACCACCGCCACCATCGGGCTGGAGAAAAACGGGGAGGTCATCGAACGGATCGCCGGTTCCGACGGGCCGGTGAACGCGGCATTCCGTGCCATCAACAAGATCGTGGATATGCAGGTGGAGCTGCAGGATTACTCCCTGAAGGCACTGACCGATGGCGAGGACGCTCAGTGCGAGGCCATCGTCAAGATCCGTGTGGGCGACGATCAGACACAGATCACCGGCCGCGGCGTTTCCACCGATATCGTGGAGGCCTCCATCAAGGCCTATGTCAACGGCATCAACAAGTATCTCAACGACTGATTTTTTAACTGTCGGACTTTTTGACAGTCCTGAATTTGTTTGCAAATTTCACTTTTTATTTGATATACAAAGAACAAGAAAGAAGGGCAAAATCCAATGGCAATGACAATGACACAGAAGATCCTGGCATATCATGCCGGACTGGAAAGCGTTACCGCCGGGCAGCTGATCGAGGCAAAACTCGACCTGACTCTGGCAAACGACATCACCGGTCCGGTTGCCATCCGTGAAATGGAAAAGGCCGGCTTTGACAAGGTGTTTGACAACACCAAAATCGCCCTGGTCATGGATCACTTTGTTCCCAACAAGGACATCAAGTCCGCCCAGCAGTGTCTGGAGTGTCGTCAGTTTGCGAAAAAGCACAACATCCTGCATTTCTACGATGTGGGACGCATGGGTGTTGAGCACGCGCTGCTGCCGGAAAAAGGTCTGGTCGCCCCCGGTGAAACGGTGATCGGCGCAGACTCCCACACCTGCACCTACGGCGCCCTGGGCGCATTTTCCACCGGCGTGGGTTCCACCGACCTGGGCGCCGGTATGGCGACCGGTAAGGCCTGGTTCAAGGTGCCCGGCGCGCTGAAGATCGTGCTCACCGGCAAAAAGGCGCCCTGGGTGTCCGGTAAGGATGTGATCCTGCACCTGATCGGCATGATCGGCGTGGACGGCGCGCTGTATAAGTCCTTGGAGTTCACCGGAGACGGCGTTGCCAACCTGACCATGGACGACCGCTTCACCATCTGCAACATGGCCATTGAGGCCGGCGGCAAGAATGGCATTTTCCCCGTGGACGATGTGACCCGCGCCTATATCAAGGATCGCGTCCAGCGGGAGGTCCATGTGTTCGAGGCTGACCCCGATGCCGAGTACGAAGCCACTTACACCATCGAGTTGGACAAGCTGGAGCCCACCGTTGCCTGTCCCCATCTGCCGGAGAACACCAAGACAATTTCCGAGATCAAAAAGGAAAAGATCACGATTGATCAGTGCATTGTCGGCTCCTGCACCAATGGCCGCATTGACGATATGCGTGCCGCCGCCGCAGTGCTCAAGGGTCACACGGTACACCCCGATGTGCGTATGATCGTGTTCCCCGCGACCCAGGAGATCTATCTCCAGTGCATCCGCGAGGGTCTGGCGGAGATTTTTGTCACCGCCGGCGCCACCATCTCTACGCCCACCTGCGGCCCCTGCCTGGGCGGCCATATGGGCATCATGGCACAGGGGGAGCGCTCCATTGCCACCACAAACCGTAACTTTGTCGGCCGTATGGGTCATGTGACCAGCGAGATCTATCTGTCCAGCCCCGCTGTGGCCGCCGCATCCGCAATCAAGGGCTACATCTGCAGCCCGGAAGATATCCAGTAAGGGGGAGAGCAACAATGAAAGTCAAAGGTTCTGTACTGAAATACGGCGATAATGTCGATACCGATGTTATCATTCCTGCCCGTCACCTGAACATTCCCGATCCTGCCGAGCTGGCGACCCATGCCATGGAGGACATTGACCCGGACTTTGTCAAAAAGGTCAAGCCCGGCGATATCGTTGTCGCCACCAAGAACTTCGGCTGCGGCTCTTCCCGTGAGCACGCGCCCCTGGTCATCCGGGAGAACAAGGTCTCCTGCGTGATCGCGGCCTCCTTTGCCCGCATTTTCTACCGCAACGCCATCAACATCGGCCTGCCCATTCTGGAGTGCGAGGCCGCGGCCTATGAGATCAACGAGGGCGATGTGGTCTCCGTGGATTTCGATACCGGTATCATTACCGACGAGACCACCGGCAAGCAGTACCAGGCGGAGGCATTTCCGCCGTTCATCCAGAATGTGATCGCTGCCGGCGGTCTGCTGAAGTCCCTGAAGGAGCGGGAGAAGAACAATGAATTATAATATCGCAGTTGTAAAGGGCGACGGCATCGGTCCGGAGATCGTCTCCGAGGCCATGCTGGTGCTGGAAAAAATCGGCACCAAGTATGGCCACAGCTTCCAATTCCAGGAACTGCTGGCCGGCGGTTGCTCCATTGATGTCCACGGCATCCCTCTGACGGACGAGACCATCGAGGCCTGCAAGGCGGCAGACGCCGTGCTGCTGGGCGCGGTGGGCGGCCCCAAGTGGGACAGCGTTCCCTCGGAGCGCCGTCCGGAAAAGGCGCTGTTGAAGCTGCGTTCCAGCCTGGGTCTGTTTGCCAACCTGCGTCCCGCCATGATGTACCAGGCGCTTTCCAATGCTTGCCCCATCAAGGATGAGATCATCGGCGAGGGCTTTGATATTCTGGTCTGCCGGGAGCTGACCGGCGATGTGTACTTCGGCAAGCATTACCGGATGCAAAGCGAGTGCGGCTGGGGAGAAATGGGCTGCGATGATATGCGCTACTCCGTCCATGAGATCGAGCGGATCGCCCGCCGAGCCTTTGAGCTGGCACGGGTGCGCTCCAAGCGCGTGGTGTCCGTGGACAAGGCCAATGTGCTGGAAAGCTCCCGCGTCTGGCGGGAGACCGTGACCCGTATTGCTGCGGAGTATCCCGATGTTGCCCTGAGCCATATGTATGTGGACAATGCCGCCATGCAGCTGGTGCGCAATCCCGGTCAGTTTGATGTGATCCTTACCGGTAACCTGTTCGGAGATATCCTCTCTGACGAGGCCTCCATGATTACCGGCTCCATCGGTATGCTGCCCTCTGCCTCCATCGGCGAGACCGGTAAGGGAATGTACGAGCCCATCCACGGCTCCGCGCCCGACATTGCCGGAAAGGGCATTGCCAACCCCATTGCCACTATCCTGTCCGTTGCCATGATGCTGCGCTATACCTTCGGCCTGGCCGAGGAAGCGGCCTGCATCGAGCAGGCGGTCGAGGCGGTGCTCAATGCGGGCTGCCGCACGGCAGATATCGCCGCCGCCGGCGAAACGGCGCTGTCCACCCACGAAATGGGCGAGCAGATCCGCGCACGGATATAAAAACATAACGAGAACATTAAAAAAGTCTCCAACAATCACTTCCAAGCTTGACAAGTTTGGAAGTGATTTGTTATAATGAAAATATTCAATTTATATGAAAATGCGAAGAAGCGCACAAGTATCTGCCGCCTGTTCTGTACAGAGAGACCCCGTTTGGTGCAAGGGGGAGAGGCCACGGCAGAGAATACAGCGTGGAGCGGTTCGCCGGAAGCAGCTTTTCTGCCAGGGCGAAACGGGTGCGCCCGATACAGCGCCGGCGTTTTTCATAACGCCATAAGGCCGGGCTTTGCAAGAACCCCGGCAAACCAGAGGTGGTACCGCGTAACTCAAAAACGCCCTCTGTCCTTTTTGGGACAGTGGGCGTTTTTTGCAGAACGATACAAACAAGAGAGGACTCGATCAAATGACCCTGTATGATGAACTGGTAGCCCGCGGCCTGATCGCCCAGGTCACCGATGAAGAACAGATCAAGGAGATGATCAACAACGGCAAGGCCACTTTTTACATTGGCTTTGACCCCACGGCGGACAGCCTTCATGTGGGACACTTCATGGCGCTGTGCCTGATGAAGCGCCTGCAAATGGCCGGCAACAAGCCCATTGTGCTCATTGGCGGCGGCACCGCCATGGTGGGCGATCCCTCCGGCCGGACGGATATGCGCAGCATGATGACCACGGAGACCATCCAGCACAATTGCGACTGCTTCAAAAAGCAGATGGCGCGCTTTATCGACTTCGGCGAGGGCAAGGCCATTATGGCCAACAACGCCGACTGGCTGATGCAGCTCAACTATGTGGAGCTGCTGCGGGATGTTGGCGCTTGCTTCTCCGTGAACAATATGCTCCGGGCAGAGTGCTATAAGCAGCGCATGGAAAAGGGACTGAGCTTCCTGGAGTTCAACTACATGATCATGCAGAGCTATGATTTCTATCATCTGTTCCGGGAATACGGCTGCAATATGCAGTTTGGCGGCAATGATCAGTGGAGCAATATGCTCGGCGGCACGGAGCTGATCCGCCGGAAGCTGGGCAAGGACGCCCACGCCATGACCATCACCCTGCTGCTCAACAGCGAGGGCAAAAAAATGGGCAAGACCGCCAAGGGCGCGGTCTGGCTGGATCCCAACAAAACCAGCCCCTATGAGTTCTACCAGTACTGGAGAAATGTGGGCGACGCCGATGTGCTCAAGTGCATCCGGATGCTCACCTTCCTGCCGTTGGAGGAAATTGACGCCATGTCCGATTGGGAGGGCAGCCAGCTGAACAAGGCAAAGGAGATTCTGGCCTATGAGCTGACCAAGCTGGTGCACGGCCAGCAGGAGGCCGAAAAGGCCCAGGAAACGGCACACAGCCTGTTTTCCGGCGGCGGCGCGGCAGAAATGCCCACCACGGAACTGACAGAAGCCGATTTGAGCGATGGCGGCATTGACATTCTCACGCTGCTGGTCAAGAGTGGGCTGTGTCCCTCCAAGGGCGATGCCAGACGCAATGTGCAGCAGGGCGGTGTGGAGGCCGCGGAGACTAAGGTCACTGAGATCTCCCAGCGCTTTGATGCCCAGCAGCTCCGGGAGGGTCTGGTCGTAAAACGGGGAAAGAAAAACTTCCGCCGTATCGTACTCAAGTGAGTCAAGCAGAAAGGATGGATGAATCAATGTTCCACATTACCGAAACGCCGAACGCGCCCGCAGCGATCGGCCCCTATTCTCAGGCAATTTCTGTAAACGGCTTCCTGTTCGCCTCCGGCCAGGTGGCGCTGGATCCCGCAAGCGGAGCAACCGTCGGCACCACGATCGAGGAGCAGGCAGAGCGCTGCTGCAAGAATGTCGCGGCGATCCTGGAGGCAAACGGTCTGGGCTTTGCCGATGTTGTCAAGACCACCTGCTTCTTGGCGGATATGGCGGATTTCACGGCATTTAACGCGGTGTACGGCAAGTATTTCACCGGAAAGCCCGCCCGTTCCTGCGTGGCGGTAAAGGAGATCCCCAAGGGCTTGCTGTGCGAGATCGAGATCATCGCAGCCTGCAAGTAAGCTTCCGGAAATAAGGAGGAAAATGATGCATTTACAGGAATCCGGGGAGATGTACCTGGAAACGATTTATGTGCTGTCTCAGACCAGCAGCTTTGTCCGCTCCATTGATGTGGGGGAGTACATGGGCTATTCCAAGCCCAGCGTCAGCCGCGCAGTGGGTCTGCTGAAAACCGGCGGATACATCACGGTGGACGAGGACGGGGGACTGAAGCTCACGGAGATCGGATACGAGACTGCAAGCAAGCTGTATGAGCGCCACACCGTTTTGACCCAGTGGCTGGTTTCCCTGGGAGTAGATGAAACAACTGCGGCAGAGGACGCCTGCAAGATCGAGCATGATTTGAGCGAGACCTCTTTTGACGCCATCAAACGGCACCTGACGGAAAAACACGGCTTCGAGCTGTTCAAAAAAGCGCCGGAGGGCAAGTAAAAACCGCATAAATTGTTATAACAACGCCGCTTTCCGGAGCTTACGGAAAGCGGCGTTTTCGATTGTATGATACTCACATGATGAAAAAATTTGGCGCACAGACCGGAAAAGGTCTGTGCGCCAAAGCTATGCTTGTGTGAAAAGAGGAGGATTTATTTGCCGTTGTTCTGCCGATACAGGAAGGTCACGACCTGGGCGCGGTCGCAAGCGTCATTGGCAGAGAATGTCGTTGCGCTGGTGCCCTGGGTGATGCCCTGCGCCACAGCCCACTGGACGGCAGCGCTGTAGTAAGCGTCTGCGTCCACATCCTGGAAGCTGCTGTTGGCAGCGGCGGCGGGAGAACCGGCCATCCGGTGCAGGAAGGTCACGGTCTGGGCGCGGGTGACGACCTCATCCGGGCTGAAAGCAGTGTCGCTGGTGCCCTTGGTAATGCCGTTTTCCACTGCCCACAGAACTGCGTCATAGTAATAGGCGTCCTTGCTGATGTCGGCAAAGGGGTTGCTTGCGCTCTTGGGAGCGGGGGAACCGGCGGAGCGCCACAGGAAGGTCATCATCTGGGCGCGGGTGCAAACGGCCTCCGGATTAAAGGTGTTTGCGGTGGAGCCGGTGGTAATGCCCTTTTCCACAGCCCACTTGACAGCCTTGATGTAGTAAGCGTCATCGGACACATCCACAAAGGATTTGTCGTTGTCGGCGGTCTCCTTGACAAAGTCGGCGGAGACAGTTACCTTGCTGCTGGGCATGGTAAAGCTGTATGCGCCGTTACCCTTGTTAGTCAGGCTCAGGCTCTTGTCTGCGCCGGTCACAACAGTCAGCTTGTCCAGCTTGTAGCCGGTCGCAGGCTTGATGGTGACGGTCACGGTCTGGCCGGAGCTTGCGCTGCTGCGGTCGGCGGAAACGGCGCCGTTTTTAGCGGTGTCCACCACAATGTCATACTTGCTGGAGGAACCGGAGCTACTGCCGCCGCCGGAGCTGCGGCGGGTGATGGTGAAGCTCTTGTCCGCCACGGTGTCGGCGTAAGCGCCCTTGCCGGTGATCACGACCGTGTAGCTGCCGACCTCCTTGGGCAGGCCGGAGAGTGCTGCGCCGGTCGCGTCCAGATAGGACAGCTCATAATCCGCACCCTCAGTCAGAACAGTGTCGCCGTCCTTGACAGTCACGGCGGGCTTCTGCTCAGCGCCGGTGTAGGTCACGCTGGGAATGTCCGCGACGGTAAAGAACTTGACGGAGTTATCCACTTCCCGGGTCACGAACTTGTCCAGAGGAGGCATGGCGTCAATGCCGGTTTTCCAGTACAGGCCATCCAGAGGATCGTCGGCCACGGTGTCCTTGATCGTGCCGTTTTCCTTGTGCTGCTTAGGGCTGATCACGGTCACATTGCCGCGCACGGCCTGGCCGGGATCCTTCTTGTTGGAGGTAGAAGCAGTTGCGCCCTGCAGGAAGGCCTCCACCGTGGAGATGGTACCGGTACCGGTGACAGCGTCGCCGCCCTCACCCCACAGGGGCTGGCCGCCGATGGCCACCAGCTTGCCGTTGCCAGTGATGGTGCCGTTGTCCAGTTCAATGGCCGTGCCGCCCTTGGGGAAAAGCTGCACCTTGGCAGCGCCGCCATAGACCACCAGCGTGGCGTCGTCAGCCAGCGTCAGCGTACCGTTCCTGACCAGTAGACCGGTCTGGCCGATCTTGTTGTCGCCTGCTTCCTCGCCGGCGATGAACACCTTGCCCTTCACGGTCACATTGCCGTTGGCGACCACAACGGGATCATGGGTGGTGCGGTCGGTCAGATCGCCGTTGGCCAGGTAGTTGGCGTGGGAGTAAATAGCGGCGTTTTCCAGAATCGCGCCGTCTGCCAAACGGATCTGGCCGCAAACGGAAGCGCCGGTGGTGAATTCCTGGTTAAAGGAGTCGTAGTTCATGGAGAAGGTACCGCCGCTCTGGACATCAATCATGCCCTGCACGGTGGAGTCGGACAGGGTCAGCTTGCCGCCGTTTTCCACGACAATGCGAACGCTGCTGAGAATCTCCATGTTGGTGATAGTCAGATCGCAGCCGTTGGGGATGTACAGGGTTTGGGGGATCTCACCGGCCAGAACCTTGTCCCAGGCCAGGTCATAGCCCAGGTAGCCATACAGGCCGCTTTCGTGGGAGCCGAACCAGGCCTCCAGCTTTTCGGGAACGCGGACGCTCTCGGTCTCGCCGGGAACATTGCTGCCAAAATTCTTGATGGCCCAGGGCTCCATGATATCCCAAGCGTACAGACCGTTCTGATACTGCTTCAGGTTTTCCAGAACCAGCTGGTCGGCCAGGGTTTCCTCGCCGGTGTAGACCCGGAAGGGCAGGGCATTGCTGGTGGCGGTGCGTCCCTGGTCATCCGTAACAGTCAAGGAGATCAGATAGCTGCCGGCATCCTTGGGGGTGCCGCTCAGGCTCAGGGAGCTGCTGATGGCGGGCATGAACACGCCGGCCATGCCGCTGTCCGCATTGGGGTCGGTGCCCTTGGCGGTGTCAGGGACGATGCTGACGGAGCACTTGCTGCCGTCAATATAGCCGGTGCTGGGATCAGCGGAGGCGTCCAGCGCCTTCCAGTCGGCGTCGGCTGGGGTCTCGCCCTTGGTGAGCCGTGCGCCGTAAACGGTAACGGCGCTGTTTTTGTTGGAGGTCGCGCCGCCGGTGCTGGCGCCGGAAACGCCGTCGTAGTCCTTCTGTCCTACGATAGCGGCCTCAAAGCTGCCCTCGATCTTTACATGCAGCTGATAGATGTCGCCCTGGCCGTCATCCGCCACGACGGAAGCCTTGCCATCGGTGTCGATGATCAGCTTAAAGGTCAGATCCTCATAACCATTGGCGGTGATGGTGATCACATCGCCGCTTTTCAGAACGGGGATGGTGGGGGAGGCGCTGAAGTCTTTCTTGGAAAACACCAGCTTCTGGGTGTCGCTGTTCACGCGATAGGCGCCGCCGGCAGAGGGATCGTAGTCCTTTTTCTCCCAGGCAGTGCCATTCACGGAAACGCCGGTGATCTGTGCCAGATAGCCGTCCTCGCCAATGGAGACCAGCCAGTCATTGCCAAAGCTGTCCTCGGCAAAGCTGACCTTGCTCAGCTCCACAGTCTTTTTCTCCACGGGGTCGGGTGTGGTGCTTTCCACAATGGTAGCGGAAGAAGCATTTTTCGATGCTACGCGGATCACAACATCCTTGTAGCCCGTGGCGGAAACCGTGAAATCCGCAGGGTACTGGACATCGGAATTGTCCAGAACGACCAGGGTGGTTTCGGAACCATAGCCGGTAAGATCCTTCTTTCCGAGGTTCCAGAACTTGCCGCTGGCAGAATAGCCGACATCGCCCTTTTCATAGGTGGTGCCATTGACCTTTACCCCGGTGATGGCATTCAGCCAATCCTGATCCTTGCTGTCCACGCCGAAGTAGTGGGCGGCAGGCATGAGGCTGCCGTAGGCATACTTGACTGCGGTGGGCGTGGTCTTGTCGCCGGAGGGGGTGTCCGGCTCCGGATCGGTGCTGCCGTTATCGCCGTTTTCTACAACCGTGGCACTGTGGTCGGTCTTGTTCAGCTTCAGGGTCAGGTTTTTGTAGCCCTTGGCGGAGATCACACAGGTGGCGGTGTCGCCGTCAAAGCCCTCGCCGATGAGCAGGTAGGCGTTGCCGGCGTCTGCATAGTAGGCCTTGTTGTTCCAAACGCTGTAGGAGCTGCTGCCCTTTTCGTAGGCGGCGTCATTGACCTTGACTGCCTCAATGGCGCCGAGCCAGTCCGCGGCGTCCGTAAAGGTCAGCTTGAAATCGTAGCCAAAGCTGGAAGCTGTTGTGAAGTTCGTGGGAGCGTCCTTGTCGCCGGAGGGGGTATCCGGGTTGGTGTTGCTGCTGTTGTCGGAATCGGAGCTTTCCACGATGGTGGCCTTGTTTCCGGTTTTCTCCAGCTTCAGGGTCAGGTCTTTATAGCCCTCTGCAGAGATCACGCAGGTGGCAGTCTCGGTCTCAAAGCCCTCGCCAATGTTGAGGTAGCAGCCGTCCATCTCATTGGTGGCGGTGCCGATGGCGTAGGCGGTGTTCCGATAGGTGTAGCCCTTGGTGTACGCTACGCCGTCCACGGTCACGCCGCTGATGCTGTTGAGCCAGTCCACATCCTCTGCGGTGAAAAGCAGCTTGAAATCAGACAGGCTGAAGGAAGGGCGGGTAAAGCTGGCAGGGGGGTCTTTCTTTTCCGTGCTGCCGGAGTCATTGCCGGAGTCGTTGCCGTTGTCGGCATCCTGGATGACTGTGGCAGTGTAAATATCGTTATAGCTTTCGGTCTTCTTTGTGACCTCGATGGTCACATCCTTGTAGCCGTCGGCAGAAATGCGGACCGTTGCGGTATTGGTGGCGAAGGTGTCGTTTTCAACCGCCAGACGCAGCGCTGTGTAGCTGCCATAGGCGCTGGAAGCACTGCCAATGTCCCAAATCTTGGTATCGCTGCCAAAGGAGCTGATCGTCTGCTTTTCGTATGCAGTGTCGTTTACCGTTACCGCGGTAATGCTGTTCATCCATACGGTGTCGGCAAAGCCGAGGTTGACCGTTGTGGTCCAAAGTCCGCTGACATCGCAGTTTTCCACTGCCGTCGGCGGTGCTTTGTCTCCCGCTGCCAACGCCGGCGTGACCGCCAGGGACAGCGCGAGGATCACTGCCAAAAGCAGTGACAGGATTTTTCGGGATGCGTGGTTCATACAATTTTCCTCCTTGGATCTTTTTGCAGCCGAAGCCGCAGATTGTATTTGCCCGGTATCCGGGTTTGTTATGGGACCTCCTTTTTCCCATCAGAAACAAGTTGAAAGCTGTCGGGGGCTGTGCTATAATGGCCGCTGGGCACAGGTAGCGCCAGCTAACTACTATATAAAAAAGAAAACAGCTCCCGAACTGTTTTGGCAATTAGGGAAAGCTAACTGCCGTGCCATATCCTAGCAAATTGTATACCGGATGTCAAGATGTATTCCGCAATTTTTCAGGATAAATTTATCTTTTTCCAAGGAGCCTTTCATGAAACGATTTTTTCCCCTTTTTCTCCTGCCCTTGCTGCTGCTTGCCGTGGGCTGTTCCCGCGGGGAGTCAGAGCCGGAGACGGCCAATTTTTTTGCCATGGATACTGCGATCGAGCTGTCGGTGTATGGCGATGCAAGCCTGCTTTCGGATGTGCAGGATCAGGTGGCTGCGCTGGAAAAGCAGATCTCCGTGACCAAACAGGAAAGCGAGATCTACGCCATCAACTCCAATGGCTCCGGCACCCTGACCGGCAAGGCGGCGGCGCTGATGGATGGTGCGCTGGCGCTGTGCCGCCGCACCGATGGCGCATTGGATATTTCCATTTATCCTGTTGTGCGCGCCTGGGGCTTTACCACAGGGAAGTACCAGATACCGGAGGAGACGGAGCTGCAAAAGCTGCTGCCGCTGGTGGATTATACTCGGATTCGCTATGATGCTGTTACCGGTGAGGTGACGCTGCCGGAGGGGATGGAGATCGACCTGGGCAGCGTGGGCAAGGGCTATGCCGCCGGTCAGGCGGCGCAGTATCTGCGGGATGCGGGGGTCTCGTCCGCACTGCTGAATTTTGGCGGCAATGTCCAGACCGTTGGCAGCAAGCCGGACGGCACGCCCTGGCAGATCGGCATCAAAGACCCTGAGACCGGGGAGGCGATGCTGGTGCTTTCCGTGCAGGATAAGGCAGTCGTCACCTCCGGCGGCTATGAGCGCTATTTTGAGCAGGACGGCCGCAGATACTGGCACATTATGGATCCGGAAACCGGCCGTCCGGCGGCTAGCGATTTGCGCTCGGTGAGCATCATCGGCGAGGATGGCCTGGTCTGTGACGGGCTTTCCACCTCGCTGTTTGTTATGGGGCTGGAAAAGGCGGCGGACTTCTGGGGACAGAGTGATGACTTTGAAGCGGTGTTGATCACAGCGGATGGCACCGTGTATATCACCGAGGGATTGCAGGAGCAGTTTGCCCTGCTGGACGCCTATCAGGACACGCCCGTAAAAGTGATCAAGCGATAATGAAAATTTCCCTGCCAGAATCACTCTCGGCAGGGATGTTTTTTGGGATTTTTGTATCATCGGCAAAAAATTTTTGCTGCAAATGCAACCTTTTGGCCTTGGGAGTTGTATTATTGGTGAAGGACCTTCAAACAGGAAGCAGGAGTTTTTTATGAGACTAACAACGACCCAGGCGGTGGAACGGTATCAGGACAGCCTGTTCCGGATCGCTTTCCAGCTCTGCCGCTGCGAGGCGGACGCGGAGGATGTAGTGCAGGAGTGCTTCATCCGGTATCACACCGGGGATATGGAATATGAAAGCGAAGCGCACCTGCGTGCGTGGCTGATCCGTGTTACCATCAATCTGGCGAAAAATGTGCTGCGTTCGTTCTGGCACAGGAACCGGGAAAACTGGGAAGAATACATGGCGGAGATCCCCTTTGCCGCGCCGGAGGACAGCGCGCTGTTCGAGGCGGTGATGCGGCTGCCTGCAAAATACAGAGTGGTGATCCACCTGTTTTATTATGAGGATTACTCCATAGACGAGATTGCCGAAATTCTGAACCGACCGCCCAATACCATAAAAAGCCAGCTGAGCAGAGGCAGAAAACTCCTGAAAAAAATGCTGAAGGAGGATTGGAACGATGACGAATAAAGAGAGATATAAAAGCGCTTTTTCCCATGTCCATGCCTCCGGTGATTATTGCAAAGGAGTGCTGATGATGAATAAAACCAAAGCGGGAAAATTTCGTATACCGAAACTTGCGGTAGCGTGCCTGGTGGTGTGCCTGGCGCTGGGCGCAACGGGCATCTGCTATGCCGCCAATGTAGGCGGCATCCGGCAGCAGATTCAAGTTTGGATCCATGGGGATCCGGTCGATGCAGAGATCACATTCCAGGGAGACGGCACCTATCAGCTGGAGTTTCAGGATGCCGACGGCAACACCGTTTCCCAAGGGGGCGGCGGTGTGGCGCTGGATGGCTCCGGCAAGGAAAGACCACTGACCGAGGAGGAACTGATGGAGGAGCTGGATTCTCCGGATGTGCAGTATGAGGAGGACGGCCGGGCGATACTCTACTACCGCAATCAGACAGAGGACATCACCGATTTGTTTGAAGACGGCGTATGCTACCTCAAGCTGCTCCGCGACGAGGGGCCGCTGTATGTGACCGTCAAATACCAGAACGGTCTGGCGACCAGCCCGGAATGGTATATCCCCCCGGAAGAATTTAATTAAACAGAAAGCGAAAAGACCTCTGGATGCAAAAGCTGCATACAGAGGTCTTGCTTTTTTGCGATTAACGCTGGGTGGAAAAGCGCAGGCGCCTGCCATCGGAGACACAGAGGATGGTTCCCTGCTGATCGGTGCGATAGATCTGCACCCCGGCGGCTTCCAGCCGGGAGATAACCTCCGCATCCGGATAGCCGTACTCGTTTTGCTTTCCCACGGAGATCACGGCGTATTGGGGGGAAACGGTCTGTAAAAAGGCGGCGCTGGTGGAGCTGCTGCAGCCGTGATGCCCCAGTTTCAGCACCGTGGCGGACAGGGGAAGGGTCCCCAGGAGCATATCCTGCTCGGCCTGCTGCTCCGCATCGGCAGCCAGTAGGAAGGAGGTGATGCCATAATCCACCCGCAGGACGATGCTGCTGTCGTTGACCACCGGATAGGTCTTTTGCGGGCTGAGAACGGTCAGGCGCACCGGCCCGAGAGAAAACACCTCGCCCACATGGGGACGCCGCAGGCTTTTGTGCTGCGCCGCAGCCGCGCGGCGGAATTCCCGAAAGGAGCGGCTGTCATAGGCGCTGGTGGGGCAGAGCACCTGCCGCGCCGGAAAGGCTTGCAGTACCGCGGCCAAACCGCCGGCGTGATCCTGATGGGCGTGGGTGCAGATCACATAGTCCAGCTTGCGGATGTCCTGCGCCTGCAAATAGCGCACCACCTGATCGCCGGTCTTGCGGCAGCCGCCGTCCACCAGAATGGCGTGGTCGCCATAGCGCAGCAGGGCGCAATCCGCTTGTCCCACATCCAGAAAATGTACCTCCAGTGTGCCGCCGGCCCGGGTGTTGTCCGCCGGACTGGCCTGGGCAGCGCAGCCGCCCAGACTCAGCAGACAGACCAAAACCAGCACAATAGCCCCTCGTTTCAAAACCGCCGCACCTCCTGCTCTAGGGATACTATGGCCGGTTTGCGGGGAAAATATGCCTGTGTTCGAAAAAATAAAAAAGACCCGCAGACGATTGTCTGCAGGTCTTGGCAGCGGAGGAAGGATTCGAACCCTCACATACGGAGTCAGAGTCCGCTGTGCTACCCTTACACAACTCCGCTACGCTCTCAACAAGCGAGATTTATTATAACATAAAACACAAACTTGTCAAGATGTATTTTGCAATTTTTTGAAAAATTATTTTCGCAGATAACTGGTCACCAGTTCCTGCAGCAACTCGTCACGGTCGATGCGGGTGATGAGACTGCGGGCGTTGTTGTAGTTGGTGATGTAGGTGGGGTCCTCGGAGAGAATATAGCCCACGATTTGATTGATGGGGTCATATCCCTTGATGATGAGAGACTTATACACGGAGGAGAGGATCTCCCGAATCTCTGTTTTGTTGTCGATTACGCTGAACTTCCGGGTGATGTCTTCCATTGGTCACCCCTCCTTTCCAGATTTTAACAATTCTATTATAAGCAATAATTTGCCCGCTGTAAAGGATAATTAAGTTACCATTCGATTACAATTTTTTCGTATTTTACGGAAATTTTGATAAAATAGTTTACATAATTTGCAAAACTGCATCATGGGAACGAAAAAACCACGGACACCGGGGAAAGCGGCGTCCGTGGGGAGTATTTGTAATTTTGTCAAAATTATTTGAGACTGCGGCAAAATCCGCGTTGGCCTTTCCAGGGGGGAGCTGTCAGCGAATCACTGCGCCGTGGTTTTTCTCCAGCGCGGCGAGGATATCCCGCATGGTCTCCTCCGCGTGGGCGTCGGTCAGGGTCTGATCCGGCGCGCGCAGCACCAAAGAGAAGGCCACAGACTTTTTGTCCGCCGGAATGGGCAGGCCGCGATAGATATCAAACAGGCTTACGCTTTCCAGATACTTACCGCCGGCGGCACGGATCGTGTCGGTCAGGTCGGCAACGGGAATGGCGTTGTCGCAGACCACGGCCAGATCGCGGGAGACAGCCGGGAAGCGGGACAGGGGAACATAGACACGCTCCGGCCCCTGCACCTGCCGCAGCGCCTCAAAGGAGAGCTCCGCGGCAAACATGGCCTCGTCCACGCCGTAGCGAGCGGCTACCAGCGGATGAATTTGGCCAAACACACCCAGGCAATGCTCACCGCACCAGACGGTGGCGCAGCGGCCGGGATGGTAGGAGGGATTGGCGGTATCCGCATGGAAACGGGCGTTTTCGATTCGCATTCCGGTCAGCAGCGTCTCCACCGCGCCCTTGAGGGTGAAGAAATCCATCTCCTCGCCGTAAGCGCCAAGGGACAGCACACGGGGCTCGTCCGCCAGACCGTCCTCCCGGGGCTGGTAGATCTTGGCGACCTCATACAGCTTTGCGGCCTTGTTCCGATAGTTGTAGTTTCTGGCCAGAATTTCCAGCATGGAGGGCAGCGCCGTGGTGCGCATGACGGAGGTGTCCTCGCCCAGGGGGTTGAGGATGCGCAGGCTGGCGCGGCGGGGATCGTCCTTGTCCCAGCCGATTTTGTCATAACAGGTGGGGCTGATGAAGGAGTAGGTGATGATCTCATCATAGCCCATGCTGCGGCAAAGGCTGCCCAGCAGGCGCTCGTCCTTCTGCGCGGGGGAAAATCCGCCCTGGGTGGTCTCGCCGCGCATGAGAGTGGTGGGCAGATTGTTGTAGCCATAGAAACGGGCGACCTCCTCCGCCAGATCGGAGTAGTGCGCCACATCGCTGCGCCAGGAGGGGACGGTGACGGTCTCGCCATCCACACCGAAGCCCAGCTTTTTCAGAATGGCTTGCATGGTGGAAACGGCAATGTCCGTGCCCAGTAGGGCGTTGATCTTGTCCGGGCGGAGCTGGAGCGTGCAGGGGGTGTAGCTGTGGTTTTCCACATCAATTACGCCCGGCAGCACCTCGCCGGCGCCCAGCATTTCCACCAGCTCACAGGCGCGCTCCAGCGCGGGGCGGGTGTTCATGGGGTCAAGCCCCTTTTCAAACTTGGCGGAGGCGTCCGTGCGCATACCCAGCGCCAGGGCGGTCTTGCGGATACAGGTGCCGTTGAAGTTGGCGGATTCAAAGACGATGTCCACCGTGTCCTCGACGATCTCGCTGTTTTCGCCGCCCATTACGCCGGCCAGACCTACTGCCCGGTGCTCATCGGCGATGACCAGCATACTGGGATCCAGCTGACGCACGGTGCCGTCCAGGGTGGTCAGGCTCTCGCCCGCTTCCGCCCGGCGCACAATGATCTTGCCGCCCTTTACATAGCGGTAATCAAAGGCGTGCATGGGTTGGCCGTATTCCAGCATCACATAGTTTGTGATATCCACGATATTGTTGATGGGGCGCACGCCGGAGGCGCGCAGCCGCTCCCGCATCCACTTGGGGGAGGGGGCAATCTTCACATTCCGCACCATCCGAGCAGTGTAGCGGGGGCAGAGGGCCTCGTCCCGGATCTGCACCTGCAGCAGCTCGGAAAGCGTACCCTGCCCCTTTTCCTGCACCGCGGGCGTGTGCAGCTGCAGGGGCAGGTCATAGGTGGCGGCGGCTTCCCGCGCCAGACCGATCACGGAAAGGCAGTCCGGACGGTTGGGGGTGATCTCAAACTCTACCACATGGTCATCCAGACCCACGGCGGTGCGGATGTCGTCGCCGGGCTTGCAGCCGTCCAGTTCGGGATCGTCGGACAGGATCCAGATGCCGTCGGCAAAGGCCGTGGGGAAGTCCCGCTGCTCCAGACCCAGCTCGGCAAAGGAGCAAAGCATACCGTCGGAGACCTCGCCCCGCAGCTTGCCCTTTTCGATCTTCTTGCCGCCGGGCAGAAGCGAGTTGTGCTTTGCCACGGGAACCAGATCGTTTACCTTTACATTCTGCGCGCCGGTGACGATCTGCACGGGCTTTTCCAGCCCCACATCCACCTGGCAGACCCACATGTGGTCGGAGTTTTCGTGGCGCTTGCACTCCAGCACCTTGCCCACGACTACATTTTGAATATCACTGCCCTGAACCTCCGTGACCTCGACCTTGGAGCCGGAGAGCGTCATGTCCTCGGCAAAGTCCTTGTCGTTTGCGGTCACGGCCACAAATTCATTGAGCCATTTACGAGAAAGATTCATTGTTTTCGGCCCTCCCCTTAAAATTGATGCAGAAAACGGATGTCGTTTTCAAAGATAAGACGCAGATCGGCGATCTTGAAGCGGCGCATGGCCGTGCGCTCCAGACCGATGCCGAATGCCCAGCCGGAGTAGACCTCCGTGTCGATGCCGGCCATTTCCAGCACCTTGGGGTGGATCATGCCGGCGCCCAGTAGCTCGATCCAGCCCTCGCCCTTGCAGGTGGGGCAGCCCACGCCGCCGCACTTGTGGCACTGCACATCCATTTCACAGCTGGGCTCGGTAAAGGGGAAGTGGTGGGGACGGAAGCGGGTCTTGGTGCCCTTGCCGTAAAGCGCCTCCACCATGGCGTTCAGGGTGCCCTTCAGGTCGGCCATGGTAATGCCCTTGTCGATGACCATGCCCTCGACCTGATGGAACATGGGGCTGTGGGTGGCGTCCACCTCGTCCTTGCGGTACACCCGGCCGGGGGCGATGATGCGGATGGGAAGCGGCTTGCTTTCCATGGCGCGCACCTGCATGGGACTGGTCTGGGAGCGAAGCATGACCCGGCTGTCTTTGTCGAAATAGAAAGTATCGCTCCAATCCCGGGAGGGATGCCCCTCCTCGGCGTTCAGGCGGTCGAAGTTGTACTCCGCCAGCTCCACCTCCGGGCCGTCCAGTACCTCGAAGCCCATGCCGATGAAGATGTCCTTGATCTCATCCAGCGCGATGTACATGGGGTGCTTGTGACCGATCTCCACGGGCTTGCCGGGAATGGTCACATCCAGCACCTCCTCCCGCAGGCGGGCTTCCAGGGCGGCGGTGTGCAGCGCGGCCTTTTTCTCCTCCAGGGAGGTCTCCAGCTTGGCGCGCACCTCGTTGGCCAGTTGGCCGATCACCGGGCGTTCCTCGGCGGAGAGCTTGCCCATCATTTTCAAAATGGCGGTCAGCTCGCCCTTTTTGCCCAGGTATTTGACACGCAGGGCTTCCAGCTCCTCCAGTCCCTTGGACTCCCGGATAGAGGCAGTGGACTTTTGCAGCAAAGTTTCCAATGTGGCTTTCATGTTCTGATTCCTCATTTATCCATAGATTTTTTGTTAATTGCAAATTCGGGGGAAAATAAAAAAAGCCCTTTCATCCCGACAAACTGGGACGAAAGGCACTTTGGCGTTTCGCGGTACCACCCGGCTTCAGCTTTGATTTAGATACAAAGCTGCACTCGCTGCCGCGATAACGGGCGGCGCCCGCCGGGGATTGACCGGCGCTCCCGGGCGAACCAAGCAGCTCCGGACACAGGGCGCTTTCAGCCGGCGGCGACCCCTCTCTGCAGTGCGGAAAATCTGCTATTTTCCCGTTCATAGCGTTAGTCAGTATACCATGAGATGGTGCGGGATGCAAGGATTTTTTCGGCGGGAGGGCATTTATCGTGAGAGAAAACTTTCCCCGTCCGGAGCGATTGACGAATATCCGCCTGCGGCGGTATAATATACTATATTACAAATGGAAAACGGGGAGGTCAGGTCATGCGCCTTACAGATACAAAAAAGATTCAGGATGCGGATGCCAGCGCCATTCATGTTCGCGGGATCCCCTCCACGCTGCTGATGCGGAATGCGGCCGGGCATCTGGCGCGGGCGGCGGAGCGCCGGGCGCGGGAACGCAGCGCGGTGATCTTCTGTGGCAGCGGCAACAACGGCGGCGATGGCGTTGCGGCGGCGCAGTTCCTGCTGCGCTGGGGATTTCGGGTGCGCGTGCTCCTGGTGGGCAAGCGGGAGAAAATGACCGAGGACACCCGGGAGATGGAGCGACGGCTCATCGCCCTGGGCGGCCGGCTGGAGGACTTTGCTCCGGAGGAGCCGGGCCTGCTGTGCAAGCTGGAGCAGGCCGGCGTGATTGTGGACGCCCTGTTCGGCGTGGGGCTGCGCCGGGAGCTGACGGGGAACTTCCGCCGGGCGGTGGAGCTGATCAACGCCGCCGGCGCGCCGGTGGTGGCGGCGGACATCGCCAGCGGCGTGGAGGCAAACACCGGGCGCATTCTCGGCGCGGCGGTGCGATGCACGGAAACGGTCACCTTTACCGCGGCCAAGCCGGGGCATATTCTGGAGCCGGGCTGCGTCTGCTGCGGAGAGCTGACCGTGGCGGACATCGGCATTCCGCCGGAGCTGCGCGTCGAAGCGCTGACCTCTTGCCGCGCCATCGGCAGGGGAGAGCTGTGCCTGCCTCGCCGCAGCCCCCTCAGCCATAAGGGGGACTATGGAAAGCTGCTTTTGCTGGCGGGCGGCGTCGGGTATACCGGCGCGCCCAACCTCAGCGCCTGGGCGGCGATCCGCGCCGGTGCGGGGCTGGTCAGTCTGGGCGTGCCGGAGCCGATCTATCCGATCTGCGCCGTGCGCCAGACGGAGGCCATGGTCTTTCCCCTGGCGGCGAATGCCCAGGGCTGCTTTTCCGCGGCGGCGATTCCGGAGATCCTCCGCCGGGCGGAAACAAGCGATGTTCTCGTCTGCGGGCCGGGCATTGGGCGCAGCGGGGATACCGTCCAGCTGGTGCGGGCGCTGCTGCAAACCGGGGAAGCGCCGATGGTGCTAGATGCGGACGCCCTTTGGGCGGTGGCGCAGGCACCGGAGCTGCTGCGGGAGACCAAACGACCGCTGATCCTCACGCCCCATGACGGAGAATACGCCCGCCTGGGCGGCACGGACACCGGCGGACGCATGGCGGGCAGCCTGGACTTTGCCAGAAAATACGGCGTGATCCTGGTGCGCAAGGGACACCGCAGCTTTGCCGCGTTTCCCGATGGCAGCGTGGATATCATCCGGGCGGGAAATCCGGGGATGGCGAAGGGCGGCAGCGGGGATGCGTTGGCTGGAATTCTGGGCGCGATGCTGTGCCAGCTGCCCCTGCGGCAGGCCGTTCCCACGGCGCTGTGGCTCCATGGCCGGGCGGGGGATCTGGCACGGGACGAACTGGGCGAATACGCCATGACCGCCACCGACCTGATCGGACATCTGGCGGCGGCGGAACAGGAAATGCTGGAGGAAGAATAGATCATGAGACGAGCCGCTTCGCTCGTACTTCTGATAAGCCTTCTGCTCTCGCTTGCCGGCTGCGGCAGCGGGGTGGAGGAAAGCACACTTCGACAGGTGCAGCAGCGTCTGGCGCAGGCGGAGGAGATCCGTTTTACCGCGCAGCTGCACGCGGCAAGCGGGGAAAAAGTACTTGAATATACGCTGGCCTGCGTTTATACTGAACATACCATGCGCCTGTGCATTCAGCAGCCGGAATCTCTGGCGGGCATTACCGCACAGGTGGACGAAAAAGACCTGGTGCTGCGCTGGGAGGATGTTTCCCTTGCGGCGGAACCCTTAACGGAAAGCGGGATTACCCCGCTCACGGTGCTGCCCTGCCTGCTCCAGGGCTTGCTGGAGGGGCATTTGCAGCGCAGCGGCCGGGAAAGCTGGCAGGAAACGCCGTGCCTTACCGGGGAGTTTGCGGTGGATACAGGGCCGGTGGCGGCGCTGTGGCTCCGGGAGGAGGACGCCGTTCCGGTTTATGGCGAGCTGTGGGAAAACGGCGTGCGCAAAGCAAGCTGCGAGATCACAGCCTGGGACTGCCGCTGAATTTTCAGGCAGCTTACAAAAGAGGGATATACTATGGAAACAGAGAAAACAAGACTCTGGGCAGAGATCGATCTGGCAGAGCTGGAGCATAATTTTCGCGAGATCACCCGCCGGCTGCCGGAGGGCTGCCGTTTTCTGGGCGTGGTGAAAGCGGACGCCTATGGCCATGGCGCGGTGCAGGTGGCCGGGCTTTTGGAAAAGCTGGGCGCGGGCTATCTGGCAGTGGCCTGCTATGACGAGGCCGTCCAGCTGCGGCAGGCGGGGATACAAATGCCCATCCTGATCCTCGGCCGGGTGGAGCCGTCGCTGGCGTCAGCTCTGGCGGCGCAGGAGGTCACCCTGTCCATCGGCAGTTTGGAGGACGCCAAAGCCGTCAGCGCGGCGCTGGCGCCCGGGCAGCAGTGTAAGATCCATATCAAGCTGGATACCGGCATGGGGCGTTTGGGATTCCGCGCGGAGGAGAAAGCCGCGCTGGCGCAGGCGGCGGAGGCCATGTGCCTGCCGGGACTGATACCGGAGGGCGTGTTTACCCATTTTGCGGTTTCTGACGAACTTCCGGACGGCGCGGATTTTACCCGGCTGCAATTTTCCCGCTTTACCCAGGCGGTAAAGCAGCTGGAGCAAAGCAGCGGCAAAGCCTTTGCCCTGCGCCATTGCGCCAACTCCGGCGCGGTGCTCCACTATCCGGAAATGCTGCTGGACATGGTGCGTCCGGGGCTGCTGCTGTATGGCCTGTACCCGGATCCGGAAACGGAGGGGCTTGACCTCCACCCGGTCATGTCGATCAAGGCGCGCATCGCGGCCATCAAGCAGGTGCGCCCCGGGGACAGCATCAGCTATGGCCGTACCTTCCGGGCGGAAGCGCCCATGCGCGTGGCGGTGATTCCCATGGGCTATGCCGATGGGCTGCACCGGGTGCTGTCCAACAAAATGCAGGTGCTGATCCACGGCAAGCCCGCAAGGCAGCTGGGGCGGATCTGTATGGATATGTGCATGGTGGATGTTACGAACATCCCGGAGGCGCAGACCGGGGATGTAGCGGTGATCTTCGGCAAAGATGGGGATGCCGTCCAGCCGGTGGAAACACTGGCACAGCTGGCCGGAACCATCTCCTATGAGATCGTCTGCGCCATGAGTAAGCGAATTCCCAGAATTTTTTGCACCGGCGAGGACGAGTGCGCTGTATAAAAAGCCGCGGATTGTGCAACAATGGTACTAGCCCACTACATACAATGGTAATGGGCAATCCATCTTCGGAGTGTGATACCCATGAGCACAGTCAAACGGGGAGAAATCTATTTTGCGGATCTGAGTCCCGTGGTTGGCAGTGAGCAGGGCGGCATGCGCCCGGTGCTGATCGTGCAGAACGATACCGGAAACCGGCACAGCCCGACTGTCATCGCTGCGGCCATCACCTCTCAGACCGGAAAGGCCCGACTTCCCACCCATATCAACCTGGCCGCCCAGAGCTACGGCCTGAGCCGGGACAGCGTTGTGCTGCTGGAGCAGATCCGCACCATCGACAAATCCCGGCTGCGGGAGCGAATGGGGCGGCTGGACAGCCCGATGATGCAGCAGGTGGACAATGCCATCGCGGTGAGCTTCGGGCTGGGATAAGAAGCAATAGCGATACGGGCAAGGCCGGCAAAAGGTCGGCCTTGCCCCAAAAGCCAAACGCGGCGCGGTGCAAGGCAAAAGCGGCGGCGCCAACCAGAGGGAGGTACATACGAAATGAAACGAAAAGCAGCGCTTGTGCTGGGGATCGTGCTGACAGCGGCGGTAGCCTTTGCGGCCGGGGCGTATGCCAGCGGCGGCTTTGGCACCCAGTCCGACCCGCTGGTCAGCATGAGCTATCTGACCGATGTGCTGACCCCGGAGGTGGTGGAGGATGTGACCGGCGAGGTCAGCTTTCAGCAGGTGACCCTGCGGCGCAGCCAGACCCTTTCCGCGAAAACAGGCTGCGAGATTGTCCTGCGCTCTGGTACGGCGGAATGCGCGGCGGACGGCCTGATCGACAGCACCGATGCACAGACGCTGGAGCAGGGGGACGACCTGGAGCAAAACCACCTGTATCTGGTTGTCAATGGGGGAAAGACCCTGCTGGCGAACGGCGCGGTCAAGCTGCTGGTCAAGGGCAGCTATACGGTAAAATAAAGGCCAAAAAATACACAGCAGCTGAGAGCAAACCTATCTCAGCTGCTGTTTTCTGTTTCCATGAGCAAAAGCCGAAGCTGCGCCAGCGCCCGGCGCTCCAGCCGGGATATCTGCACCTGATTGGTACCCAGCAGCCGGGCGGTATTCGTCTGGGTCAAGCCATGGTAAAACCGCAGCGCGATCACCTTCTGCTCCCGCTCTGGCAGGGCGGAAATGGCCTCCTGCAAGCAGACCCGCTCCATCAGCTGCTCCTCCTGACCGGTATCGCCCAGCATCTGCTCCAGCGTCAGACCGTCCGGACCATTTTCCTTTTGCAGGGATTCTGCCGGGCCGGTGGCCAGCTCTGCGGCAGCGATGTCCTCCGGGCAGATGCCTGTGCGTTCCGCCAGCTCGGACAGGCTGGGCTCCCGTCCCAATTGCTGCTCCAGCTGGGCGCGGGCGCTGCGGATGGTCAGCGCCTGCTCCTTGATGCTGCGGCTGACCTTGATGGCGCCGTCGTCCCGCAGAAAGCGCCGGATCTCGCCGGAGATTTTGGGAACGGCGTAGGTGGAAAATTGGGTGCCGTATTCCGGGTCAAAGCCGTGGACGGCCTTGAGAAACCCAATGCTGCCCAGTTGGTACAGATCGTCCGCATCCACGCCCCGGCCGACAAAGCGCCGAGCAACGCTCCAGATCAGACCGGCGTTTTCCTGCACCAGCTGCTCCATGGCCGCGGTATCTCCGGCGGCTGCGGCGCGAAGCAGCGGGAGCCGTTCCCTCATGTCCGGCGGCTCCGCAGGGAGATGCTGCGCCGCAGAGTGACGGTCGTCCCCTTGCCGGGAATGGAGCGGACGCGGATCATGTCCATGAAGCTCTCCATGATCGTGAAGCCCATGCCGCTGCGGTCGGCGCCTCCGGTGGTGAACATGGGCTGCCGCGCCCGGTCAATATCCGGAATGCCCCGTCCCCAGTCCCGAACGACGATCTCCAGACAATTTGTCTCCAAAATTCGCGCCTTGATTAGGATTTTGCCGATGCTTTCCGGATAGGCGTGGACGATGCAGTTTGTCACAGCCTCGCTGACCACGGTTTTGATGTCGCCGATCTCCTCCAGCGTGGGATCCAGCTGGGCGGCAAAGCAGGCCACCGCACTTCTGGCAAAGCTTTCGTTGATGGACTGGCTGGGAAATTCCAGCCGTATGTAGTTACTGCCGTTTGTCATTTCGCAGCCTCCTCCACAGAAATTTGCATGATCCGGTCGATGCCGGAAGCGTCGATCACCCGGCGGGGCTGCTGCCGGGGATTTTCCACCCGGGCGCTGCCGCCCATTTCCCGCATTCGCTTGTATACCCGCAGCAGCACGGCGATGCCGGAGGAATCCATAAAGCGCAGGCCGGAAAGCTCCACAATGCAGTCCCGGGGCAGATATTCCTCCAGCAGCCGCTCGATCTGCCGCGCCGTCTCTCTGGATTCGTGGTGATCCAGCTCGCCCTCCAGGTACAGCACGAGCAGACCATCCTTGCATGATGAAAGTACCTTCATAGGTCAGTCTCCTTTTGTAAACGGTGGGATCATTATAGCGGGAATGGGACGGTAGATGCCGTCGAAGTGGGGAGGGGGAGCGGGTGTTTCCGAAAAAATTTATGCAAATTCCTCTTTTTGTGCCTGAGGAGGAAAAAAACCGCCGGAGGAACTTTTCAAAGCGGACAGCCTGTGCTATAATTCGGCTGACTTCCCCGGTGCGGGCGGCGGGGCTTTGCCGCGCCCGGCAGCAGGGGACATTTGAGAAAAAAAGGGGACTTTTTCCGTGAAAAATATTGTTTTGATCGGTATGCCGGGCACGGGCAAAAGCACGGTCGGCGTGATTTTGGCAAAGCGCTTGGGCTTCGGCTTCCTGGACTGCGATATCCTCATTGCCCAGCAGGAGGGACGCACTCTGACGGAGATTATTGACACCGATGGTCAGGATCGCTTCCTGGAGATCGAGGGTCAGGTGGGCGCGAATCTGCACTGCGAAAAAACCGTGATCGCCACCGGCGGCAGCATGGTGTTTTCCCAGGCGGCCATGGAGAACCTGAAGCGGGACAGCCTGACCATTTGGCTGGAGACCGATCTGGACGAGCTGGAGCGCCGTCTGGCCATCGTCAGCTGCCATGACCGCGGCGTTGCCGCCCCGGCGGGCTTTGGCGTTTCCGATATCTATTTGCAGCGGGAGCCGCTGTACCGGAGATATGCCGACCACTGTGTCCGCTGCGAGCAGGGCATTGACCGGGTGGTGGATCAGATTTTGCAGCTGATCCGCAGCTTGCCGGAGGCTTGAGCGTCATGACCCGGCGGTTATACTATGAAGACGGCGACTGTCTGGAATTTTCCGCCCGAGTACGGGACTGCCGGGAAAGCCCTGCGGGCTTTCTGGTGCGGCTGGATGCCACAGCGTTTTACCCGGAGGGCGGCGGACAGCCGGCAGACCATGGGCTGTTGGGCGGCGTTCCCGTTCTGGATGTGCAGGAGCAGGGGGGCGATGTGGTGCATTTGTGCGCCGCGGCGCTCCAGCCCGGCTCGATGGTGCAGGGACAGGTGGACGCCGCACGGCGGCGGGATCTGGTGGAGCAGCACAGCGGGGAGCATATCCTCAGCGGGCTGATCTGCAGCCGGTTTTCCTGTAATAATGTGGGCTTTCACATCGGCGGCGATGTGGTTACCATCGACTTTGACACGGGATGTACGCTGGAGCAGCTTTTGCCCCTGGAGGACGAAGCCAACCGGCTGATTCGGGACAATGTGGAAACCGAAATTTTCATTCCCGCGCCGGAGGAGCTGGCAAAGCTGCAATATCGCAGCAAAAAGGCGCTGGAGGGCGCGGTGCGGCTGGTGCGCTTTCCCGGCGCGGATCTGTGCGCCTGCTGCGGCCTGCATGTCAAGCGCAGTGGCGAGCTGGGCATGGTCAAGATCCTGCGCTGTGACCGCAGCCGTGGCGGTGTGCGCATCGAGCTGGTCTGCGGCGGCAGAGCCATTGCCTATCTGACGGCAGTCTGGCGGGAAAACCTTCAGAACAGCCGCGCTCTGTCTGCCAAGCCGCTGGAAACGGCGGAGGCCGTGCGCAGAACGCTGGAGGAGCTTTCCGGACAAAAGCAGCGTGCCGCCGGGCTGGAAGCGGCGTGGTTTGCCGCACGGGCGGCGCAGTATCGGGACGCGGGCGACCTGCTGCTGGTGGAAGCGCCCATGGCGGCGGAAAGCCTGCGTGGGCTGGCCAATGCTGTGGCGGAGACTTCCGGCGGGCGCTGCGCGGTATTTGCCGGGGAGAACGGGCGGTATCAATATGCGGTCGTCTCTGCGGCGGGGGAGCTGGGCAATCTGGCAAAACAGATCAACACAGCGCTCCACGGCCGGGGCGGCGGTCGCGGCGGCTGCATTCAGGGCGCAGTTGCGGCGGCGGAAGCGGAGATCCGCGCTTTTTTTGACAAATGGAAGCAGTAACGGGCATTTCCTGTTATGAAAATACGGAAAAGCGAAACACCGGAGACCTTTATTTGGCAGAGGTCTCCGGTGTTTTTTTGCTGCCCTTGACATCATTTCCCCGGGACAGGCATAGGCTTGGACAAAAGCAAAGAACAGGAGGGAGCGCAATGGAATCTTGGGAAAACGCAATGCAGTTGCTACCGCCGCTGCTGCGGCAGCGGGGACAGGCACTGCCGGAAGCCCTACGGGAAACAGCGGAGGAGCTGCGCTTGCGTCTGGGACAGCCGCCCCGGGTGCTGACGGAGCAGGGGGAGATCCCCTTTCCAGACTGCCCGCCGGTGACCGCGCGGCAGCTGCGGGATGTGCTGGAGCTGGCCACGGGCGCCTCGGTACACACAGCGGAGCACAGCATCCGGCAGGGCTTTGTTACCGTTTCCGGCGGCCTGCGCATCGGCCTGTGCGGCACGGTGGTGGAGGAAGCGACAGGAAGTCGGGGACTGCGGGAACTCAGCAGCATGGCGATCCGTTTGCCCCGTGCCGTGCGGGGCTGTGGGGCTGCGGCCTTTTCCCAAATTTGGGATTTGGGATTTCCCAGCACGCTGCTGCTCTCGCCTCCGGGCGGCGGAAAGACAACCCTGCTGCGGGAATGGATCCGCTGCCTTTCGGAGCGAGGTGTCCGGGTGGGGCTTGCAGACGCGCGGGGAGAGGTGGCGGGCGTCTGGAGAGGCAGGGCGCAGTATGACCTGGGACCCTGCACGGATGTGCTCACCGGCGGCGAAAAGGCGGCGGGCAGCATCCAGCTGCTGCGGACAATGAACCCCCAGGTGATCGCCATGGATGAGATCACCGCAAAGGCGGATGTGGAAGCGGCGGAGCAGATCGCCAATTGCGGGGTCACGGTTCTGGCAACGGCCCATGGCAAAGACAGGGAAAGCCTTTCTGTTCGTCCTTTGTACCGGCGCTTGCTGGCGCTGGAACTGTTTCGTTATGCAGTGGTCATTTCCGGAGCGGGCAGCCGGCGGCAGTATGCGGTGGTGGCGCTGTGATACATCTGCTGGGTGCTGCGCTGCTGCTGGGCGGCGGTGTGGGCTGGGGTGTGGAAAAGGTGTGGCGGCTGCGGCGGCAATTGCGCATGACAGAGGCGCTTCTGCAAAGTTTGCACCGCTTTTGCGCGGAGCTTGTGGAAAACCTGACGCCTCTGCCGGAACTACTGGAGGACTTGGCGCAAACCGCGCCAGCCCCGGCGACCGGCCTGTTCGCCGCACTTTCCGGGGCGATGCGCCGCTTGGGGGAGACGGATCTGGAGCAGCTGTGGACGCAGTGCATTTTCCAATATCCGGACAGCGGGCTGGATCTGACCCTGCGCCGGGAGCTGAGCGCGCTGGGGCAGTCCCTTGGCCGCTATGCCGCCCCGGTGCAGGCGCAGGCGCTGACCCGGTGTCTGCGCCGGTTGGAGACACTGGCGGAAGGCCGTCGTCGCAGTCTGGCGGGGAACAGCCGGTTGTATCTGGGGCTGAGTGTTTGCACTGCCATCGGCGCGGTGGTGATATTCCTGTAAGAAAAAAGGGGGAACACAAATGAATGTGGATCTGATTTTTCGGATCGCCGCGGTGGGCATTGTGGTGGCGGTGCTGAATGTGCTTTTGCAGCGCTCTGGCCGGGAGGAACAGGCGCTGATGACCAGTCTGGCCGGTCTTGTGGTGGTGCTGATGCTGCTGGTGCGGGAGATCAGCACGCTGTTTTCGCTGATCAAGCAGCTGTTTGGGTTTTGAGCCATGGAGATGCTGATTCGCGCCGCAGCGCTGGGTATGACCGTGTCTCTGGTGTGCCTGCTGCTGCGGAAGAAAACGCCGGAGCTGGGGCTTGCGCTGGCGATGGCGGCGGCAGTGGGAATGGGGCTTGCCGCGCTGAGCATGAGCCAGCAGCTGCGCACGATGGCACAGCAGGCCGGGCAGACCGCCGGGCTTTCCGCCGCCCTGACCGGGCCGGTGCTGCGCTGTGTGGGCTTGGGGCTGCTGTCCCGCTTTGCCTGCGACCTGTGTCAGGATGCGGGGCAGCGCGCCCTAGCCAGTGCGGTGGAGCTGGTGGGGACAATGGCGGCAATGTATGTGTCCCTGCCGCTGCTGCGGAGCTTTCTGGATCTGATGGAGGACTTGCTGTGAAAGGCTTTGTTTTGTTGCTGTGCTTTGCACTGCTGCTGAGTACCCCCGCCCTTGCCGCCCAACTGCCGCCGTTGGTGGATACGGACGCGCTGAAACAGGCGGCGCCGCCGGAAATGGCGGAAAGTCAACCGGATGGCGACCTGGACGGCGGACTTGCCAAGTTGGCTTCCGCTGCGCAGGATAAACTCGCCGCCGCCCTGCGGCAGGCGCTGGGCAGTGCGGGCAAGCTGCTGTGCATCGCCTTGCTGACCGGACTGGCCGGGGTGCTGACGGAGGGGAACAAGCTGCGCTATATCCATTTGGCGGGGGTTCTGGCCGCGGCGCTGTGTACGCTGGGGGATATGAAGGGCTTTGCCGCCCAGGGGGCGGAGACCCTGCACACCCTGTCCGATTTTTCCAAGGCGCTGCTGCCCTGCATGGCGGCGGCCGGGACCGTGGCAGGCGGCGCGGGAGTCGCCGTGGCGCGCTATGCGGGCACCGCCCTGTTTCTGGATGTGCTGCTTACGCTGGCCGATCGTCTGCTGCTGCCGCTGCTTTATGTGTATCTGGCCGCGGCAACGGCGAAAGCGGCGCTGGCGGACAGCGGATTTCCGGCGGGGCTTTCGGAGCTGCTCAAGTGGATCTGCACCACGCTTCTGGTTGCGCTGGTGCTGCTGTTCACGGCCTATCTCGCCGTGACGGGGGCGGTTGCCGGCTCGGCGGACGCAGTAGCGGCGCGGGTGGCAAAAACGGCCATCAGTACAGCGCTTCCCGTGGTGGGAGGGATCCTCTCCGACGCGGCCGGAACCCTGCTTGCCGGGGCGGGCGCGGTCAAAAACGGGATCGGCGTGTTTGGGCTTCTGGCGGTGTGCTGGGTGTGTATTGCGCCGGTGCTGCGGCTGGGGGCGCAGTATCTGCTGCTGAAGCTCTGTGCCGGACTCTGCGCCATGGCAGGAGACGCCCGGCTGGGCAAGCTGGTGGCGGAATACGGAGGCGCCTGCGGGATGCTGCTGGGCATGGTGGGTGCGGGCGCAGCCATGCTATTTGTGTCGATCTTGATGAGCCTGCAGGCGGTGAGCGGCATATGACCGGGCTGTATCACTGGGTCGGCAGTCTCTGCGCCGGGGCGGTGCTGTCGCTGCTGGTGCTGACGATCACGCCGCCGGGGCAGATCCGCAAGCTGCTGCGGCTGCTGTGCGGCGTGCTGATGGCGATTTTACTGTTTTCCCCCTTGCGGGAGATCTCCTGGGAGGGCTACGCGGCCTATTTGCAGCAATATCGTCAAACGGCGCAGGACACCGTGCAGCAGGCGGAGGAAAATAAGGCGAGCTACGAGCGCCTTGTCATACAGCAGGAGATGGAGACATATATATTGGACAAAGCCGAAGCCCTGGGGGTGGAGGTGCTTGCCGTGGAGCTGGAATGTGCCTGGAGCGATGCCGGGTGCTGGTACCCCCGGACGGTCACGATCCAGGCGCCGGGCGGGTATCATGCAGGCCTGGCGGCGGAGATCGCAGCGGGGCTGGGGATACCGGAAAAGATGCAGAGGTGGAACGGAACATGGAACGAAAGCAAGGCGAATGGCTGAACCGGCTCAAGGGGAAAAAGTGGGTCGTGCTGGTTTTGGCGCTGGGGCTGGTGCTGCTTCTGGCGCCAAGCGGGAAAAAGCAGACGGAAGCCACAGCGGAAGCGTCCGCGGAGCAGGCCTTTTCTTTGGAGACAGAGGAAGCGCGCCTGTGCGCCGCAGTGCGGGAGCTGGAAGGCGTGACGGACGCGGCGGTGCTGCTGAGTCTGGACGCCACGGCCCAGCGAGAGCTGGCGGAAAGCGCAGAGGGGCCTCTGGTGCTGTCCTCCGGCAGCAGCGGGGAGCAAACTGTGGAGCTGCGGCGCAGGTATCCGGAGTACCGGGGCGCGGTAGTGGTCTGGCAGGGCAGCGGCGGCGCGGGTACCCGGCTGGATATCACCCAGATCACAGCGGCCTTTACCGGGCTGCGTACCGATAAGATCATCGTGAAAAATATGGAAAAACAATAGGAGGCAGAAAACATGAAAAAGCTCAAGCGCTATCTGGTCGTTGCGGTCGTGGTGCTGTTTGCCGGGGCGGCGGTGTATCTCAACTGGGATTACAACCGCAATCTGGGGCAGGCAGATCCGGTCATGGTGGAGGCGGAGGACGCGCAGGCCGCCGCCGCGGAGCAGAAGGACAAAAGCAAAACGACCGAGGCCGCCGAAACGGAAAGCCAGACGGAGACGGTTCCCACCTCGGACTATTTCGCTTCCGCCCGGCTCAGCCGGCAGCAGTCCCGGGACGAGGCTATGAACCTGCTGGAGACGGCGGCGACCGGGGAGGGCGTCAGCCAGGAGGTGCTGGACAGCGCCATGAACGAGATCACCTGTATGGCCACCTGGTCCATGCAGGAGGCGCAGGTGGAAAACCTGCTGCTGGCAAAGGGCTATGCCGAGTGCGTCGCCTTTATTTCCGAGGACGGGATCTCCGTTGCGGTGCCCGCGCCGCTGGAGGGACTGACGGAGCAATCCGTTGCCCAGATCACCGATGCGATCACGGCGGAGACGGATTTTGCCGCGTCCCAGATCCGCCTGGTGGAGATCAAAGCGGACAGCGGAGAATAACGCAGGGGGGCGAGAACCCAGCTCCAAGGCTCGTTGCCTGTTTTATGCAGGCGGCGAGCTTTTTTGCTGCCGTGATTTTAGTTTCCCGGGGTCTTTACCCAGCGGAAAACTCCCTCTTTCCTTTTTCTGATATCTATGGTAAAATACAGCGAAGACCCAAAGGAGGTTGTTCATATGATTGATAATTATATTTCCAAGATGACCGAGCATGGTATGATCCATATTTCCGAGAATGTCGTTGCCGTTCTGGTGGGGGCAGCTGTGGACGAGGTGGAAAGCGTTGCGGGACTGGCTTCCGCCGGCGGCGGAGACCTCCAGGAGCTGCTGGGCAAGCGCAGTTCCCATCGCGGTGTAAAGGTGGGCTTCCAGGAGGATGACACGGTGGTAATTGATGTGATGGTGAACATCAATTACGGCTGCATCGTGGCCGATGTGGCGCGTCAGGTGCAGGACAAGGTTGCGACCACGGTGGCGGACATGACCGGCAGCAATGTGGTGGTCAATGTCCATGTTGCCGGCGTGGCATTCAACAAATAAAGAACAGACTGAAAAACACCTGCCGCCTTGCGGAATACTGTCACAGGGAGATTATGCTTTATGACCAGAACCATTGCCAGAGAGATCGCCGTGCAGCTCAGCTTCAGCATCGCTGCCCAGTCGGGCGATCAGAACCAATATCTGGATGACTTTTTTGACAGGGAATACTTTGCCACGCTGGCAAAGGAGGATCCCCTGTTTGCCGAGTATCCCGGAAAAAAGGAACGGGACTATATCCGAGCGCTGTGTACCGGCGTGGTGGAAAAGCAGGCGGAGCTGGACGGCTACATTGAAAAATACGCCCGGGGCTGGAAACTGAACCGCATCAGCCGGGTTGCGCTGGCCGTGCTGCGCTGCTGCCTGTATGAGCTGCGCTATATGCCGGAGATCCCGCCCGCGGCCTCCATCAACGAGGCAGTGGAGCTGGCAAAGGGATACGAGGAGCCGGAAACGGTCTCCTTTATCAACGGCATCCTGGGCAGCTATATGCGCGGGGAGCAGGGAGAAGCATCGCCTGCGCCGGAAGCCGCAGTGTCGGAAGCAGAAGCAGCGGAGCCTGCCGCGCTGGAGACCGGAGTCTGAGCCATGCTGCCGACCCTGTCCGTTACGGAAGTAAACCACTATGTCAAGCAGCTTTTGGACACGGATCCCCTCCTGAGCCGAGTCACGGTGCGGGGGGAGATCTCCAATTATAAAATGTATCCCTCCGGACACCACTATTTCACCCTGAAGGATGCGGAAAGCAGCCTGCGCTGCGTCATGTTCCGTTCCGCTGCCGCCCGGCTGCGCTTTCGTCCGGAAAACGGCATGGCCGTGACCGGAAGCGGCCGAATCAGCGTGTTTCCCCGGGACGGCGCGTATCAATTCTATGTGGAAGCGCTGCACCCGGAGGGCGCGGGGGATTTGCAGGTGGCCTTTGCCCAGTTGAAAGAAAAGCTGGAGAAGGAGGGCCTGTTCGACCCTGCCCACAAAAAGCCCCTGCCCCGGTATCCGGGGCGCATCGCGGTCATCACCAGCAGCGCCGGGGCGGCGGTGCGGGATATCATCCGTGTGCTGGGCAAGCGCTGGCCGCTGGCGGAGGTGCTTGTGCTGCCGGTGCGGGTGCAGGGAACGGAGGCACCGGCGGAAATCGTCGGCGCGCTGCAATATGCAAACCGCTGGAAGCTGGCGGATCTCATCATCACCGGCCGGGGCGGCGGCTCCATGGAGGATCTGTGGGCCTTTAATGACGAGCAGGTGGCGCGGGCGATCTTCGCCTCCCAGCTGCCGGTGATCTCCGCTGTGGGACACGAGCCGGATGTGACGATCGCCGATTTTGTCGCCGATCTCCGGGCGGCAACGCCCAGCAATGCGGCGGAGCTGGCGGTGCCGGATATGCAGGAGCTGCTGGAGCAGCTTGCAGACCGGGAGCAGCGTCTGGAACGCAGCATGGAAAAGCAGCTGCGGCAGCTTCGGAAACGGCTGGAGGAGCTGGAAAAGCGCCCGGTGCTGCGCAGCCCGGCGGCGTATCTGGATCAAAAGCGTATGGAGCTGGATCTGCTGCACAGCCGTCTGCTGTCCGCTGCGGAAAACCGCGTTGCCGCCGCCCGCCGGGCGGAGATTGCCCTGGCGGCAAAGCTGGATGCGCTCAGTCCGCTGAAGGTGCTGGCGCGGGGCTATTCCCTGGCCACGGATGATGCCGGAGGGGTGATTCGGAACGCGGCGCAGGTCGCAGTGGGAGACCGCATACATTTGCGTTTGGAAAAGGGCAGTTTGGACTGCCAGGTGTTGGAGGCAAGCTATGGCAACAAAAAAGCTGACATTTGAACAGCAGCTGGCGCGGCTGGATGAAATCGTCTGCCAGCTGGAAAAAGGAGAGGCGTCTCTGGAGGAGAGCCTGGCGCTTTTTGAAGAGGGCAGCGGTCTGCTCCAGGGCTGCACCCGTTTGCTGGACAAGGCGGAGCAAAAGGTGGTCAAGCTCCGGAAGGGCGCGGACGGCGCGCCGGAGGAGCTGCCCTTTGCCGTGGAGGAATCATAGCGTGAAAGAACAAATGGAACACTGCCGCCGACAGATCGAAGCGGCACTGGCAGCGGTCTTTGCGCCACGGGGATCGGGGTTTGACGGCCTGCTGGAATCCATGTCCTATAGTCTGCTGGCCGGGGGAAAGCGGGTGCGCCCGCTGCTGGTACTGGAGTTTTGCCGCATTTCCGGCGGTGACCCGGCGCTGGCAATGCCCGTGGCCTGCGGGGTGGAAATGCTTCACACCTACAGCTTGATCCACGACGATCTGCCATGCATGGATGACGACGATCTTCGCCGGGGCAAGCCCACGAATCACAAAAAATTCGGAGAATGCACCGCCGTTCTGGCAGGTGACGCCCTCCAGGCGGAGGCCTTTGCCGCGATCCTGCGCAGCCAATTGCCTGCCGCGCGCAAGGCGGCCTGCGCGGAAAGCCTGGCCGCTGCCGCCGGTGTAGATGGAATTTGCGGCGGGCAGTTTTTGGACATGGCCGGGGAGGGCAAGCACCTGGACGAAGCCCAGCTGACAGAGCTGCAGCGCCGCAAGACCGGCAGTCTGCTGATGGCCGCTTGCCGTATGGGGGTGCAGGCCGCCGGCGGAACGGCGGAAATGCTGGCGGCGGCGGATGCCTATGGCGCGGCGCTGGGACTGGCATTCCAGATCCGGGATGATATGCTGGATGAGTTGGCCAACGAAGCAGAGCTGGGTAAGCCGGTGGGCAGCGATCTGGAACGGGGGAAAAGCACCTTTATGGCTCTGTACGGCGCGGAAAAGTGCCAGAATATGGTGCTGCAATTGACCGAAAAAGCCAAGAACGCACTTGCAGCATTCCCGGAACCGGGATTTTTGGCAGCGCTGGCAGACCAGCTGGCGGGAAGAATGAAATAAAAACGACGATCATCTTACAAACGCCTTTCTGCGGAAAATGCTCCGTGGAGGGGCGCTTGTCTTTGATGCAAAAACAAATGCGGGAGGAAAAGTTGTATACAAAAACAGAGGGGAGCAGGAAAAAACGGCATTTTGCGCCGGAGAATCGACATTTGCAGAGAGGATTGTATACATTGCAGTGCTGCGCGGTATACATTGTATTTAAGTATTGACAAATACAATACAAGTCTCTATAATAAGCCCATTGTTTTGGTAGGACAAAGTTTTTCCGCCGCGGCGACCGAGCTTTTGCCTGTCCTTCCGCGGCGGACGGGAAAAGGAGTTGTAGTGTAGTTATGAGCGCGATCACCTTTAGTGCAACAGACACCCTGTTCATTCTGATCTGTGCCGCCATGGTCTTGTTTATGACGCCGGCGCTGTCCGCTTTTTATGCGGGACTGACCCGAAAAAAGAGCAGCGTGGACATCATGATGCAGGTGTGGATCTGTGTCACGGTCGTAGGTGTGCTGTGGTATATTTTTGGCTTCTCTTTTGCATTCGGCAGCGATAAGGGCGGCATCATCGGTGGTACGGACTTCCTGTTTTTGCGGAATGTTGGCATTGCCCCCAACGAAAACTACGGGCCGACAATTCCGTTCCTGGCCTTTTTCCTGCTGCAGGTGACCTATGCCATCATTACCCCTGCGTTGATTTGCGGCGGCGTGGCGGAGCGTATGGCGCTGAAAGCCTATGTGATCTTTATCGCGGTCTGGAGCATTGTGGTGTACCTGCCTTTGACGCACATGACCTGGGGCGGCGGCCTGTTTGCCCGTCTGGGTCTGATCGACTGGGCAGGCGGCGTTGTTATCCATACCAGCGCCGGCTTCTCCGCGCTGGCGGCGGCATTGGTGGTCAATAAGCGCAAGGTGCAGAACAACACGCCCCATAACATGGTGCAGCTTTCGGTCAACAACGGTATTCTGCTGTTCGGCTGGCTGGCCTTTAATGCGGCAAGTTCCCTGTGCGTGGATGGCCAGGCCGTCTACAGCATGGTCAACTCCCTGCTGGGCGCCATGGTCGGCATGGGCGTCTGGTTCGTGCTCACCAGCATCCGGGAAAGACGCCCCAGCTTTGCCATGACCATGATCGGTCTGCTGGGCGGTCTGGTTGCGGTCACGCCGGCCGCCGGTGTGATCAGCCCCACCAGTGCGGTTCTGATGAGTTTGATCATCTCCGTTGCCTGCTGGCTGTTTATCAGTCTAGTACGCCCCGCAACGGGCATTGACGATACGCTGGATGTGTGGGGATTGCACGGCATGGGCGGCTTCATCGGCATTATCCTGCTGCCCCTGTTTGCGGACAGTGGTCTTGCCAACATCAGCTCTGTGCCCCGCCAGATTCTGGTGCAGCTGGGCTGCGCGATCATCACGGCGGTGTTTGCCTTTGTCGCCACCTTTGTGATTCTCAAGGTGATTGGCCGCTTTACCTCTCTGCGTCTGCCGGACGAGGTGGAGGGCAATGTGGATATGGAGGTCTATCAGGAGCAGATCTTCGAGGAGAGCCAGAATTACGATGTGTGATCTGCGGCTTAGTCTGCTATCCTGATCCCCTGGATTGTTCTTTTCTTATGCACATACAGCAAGGTTCCACCCGTCGGAATGGCTTCCGGCGGGTGGGATTTTTTTGTTTGCTGCTTCTGGAGACTATTTTCCGATTTTGCAGGAAAAATGAGGAAAAAACATTCTGGTTGAAAAACAGGCGGATTGTTCGGTTTTTATAGATAAAACCGAACATTATGCGACTAAATTCGCAAATTCCTATAAAAAGCAGGGAATATTTTCTTGCGCGGCAGCAGAGCAAATGTTACACTTTACTATGCACAACACATTGTGCAAAAATTTTATTAGGGGGTATACATATGGGTATACAGTCGAAGCCAAAGCTATTGCTGTTTGGCGCAATTTTTGGCGTGGTCGCCTTGCTGTTGGCGGTGGGAGGAAACCCGGCAAACATGGCGATTTGCGTGGCCTGCTTTGTTCGTGACATGGCGGGCAGCCTGAAGCTGCACAACGCGGAGGCTGTGCAGTATATGCGTCCCGAGATCGTGGGATTTGTCCTGGGCGCATTTATCATCGCGCTGGCTACGAGAGAGTTCAAGGCCACGGCCGGTTCCTCTCCTGCCATTCGCTTTGTGCTGGGCTTCATTATGATGATCGGCGCATTGGTGTTCCTGGGCTGCCCGCTGCGTATGCTGCTGCGTATGTCTGCCGGCGACCTGAATGCCTACATCGCCCTCATCGGCTTTGTCGGCGGCGTGCTGACCGGCTCTCTGTTCCTGAAAAAGGGCTTCAGCCTGGGGCGCAGCCACACGATCCCCGCGGCCAACGGCACGATTTTGCCGATCATTCTGGTGCTGCTCCTGGTGCTGAGCGTCTGCACGGCGCTGTTTGCCAAGAGCGAGGCCGGCCCCGGTAGTATGCACGCGCCTGTGGTGCTGGCTCTGGTGGGTGCGCTGGTCATCGGCATCATCGCCCAGAGAAGCCGCGCCTGCTTTGCCGGCGGCATTCGGGATATGTTCCTGATGAAGAATCCCGAGCTGCTGTGCATCATCGCCGGTCTGTTTGTGGTCATGCTGGTGTATAACATTGCAAGCGGCAAATTCCACGCCTCTTTTGCCGGTCAGCCCATTGCACATTCCCAGCACCTGTGGAGCATTCTGGGTATGTACGCCGTCGGCTTTGCTGCGGTGCTGGCAGGCGGCTGCCCCTTCCGGCAGCTGATTCTGGCCGGTCAGGGCTCTGTGGACTCCGGCATCACTTTCCTGGGTATGCTCATTGGCGCGGCCTGCGCCCATAACTTCGGTTTGGCCGGTGCGGCTGCGGTTGCCGCCACGGAGACCACGCCTGCTGTCGCCGGCGGTCCCGGCCTGAACGGCAAGATCGCGGTGATCGTTGCCATCGGTGTGCTGTTCCTGATCGCTGCGGTGTGCAGCCGGAAAAAGAAACTGGAGGGGGCAAAGTAAATGAAAGTCGATGTACGCGGTTTGTCCTGCCCGGAGCCTGTGCTCATGACCTATGAGGCGCTGAAGCAGCATCCCGGTCAGGAGTTGGTGATCCTCAGCGATGAGGCGCACTCCCGGAAGAATATTGAAAACCTTTTGAACAAGCAGAAGAAAAGCTATGAGGTCAAAACTGTTGGCGAGGAATTCGAGATCCATGTGAAAGCATGAGAGTGAAATCCAAACGGCTGATCTGGACCTTTCACACCACGGCAGAGGCCATGCGCATGGAGGCGCTCTGTAAAAAGGCCGGGGTTCCCGGCCGGCTGATCCCCGTGCCCCGGCAGCTCTCTGCCGGGTGCGGGATGGCCTGGGCGATGGATCCGGACTGTTACCAGACCTTTTCGGAAGCATTCCTGCAAAGCCTGCCGGAGCCGGAGGCAACGGCGGAGCTGTGGGTTTGAAAAAGGCGCATTTCCTGAAAAACGGAAATGCGCCTTTTTTATATGCACTTCGTGCTTTTTGTCACAAAAAAACTCCCCCAGAAGCACTGGGGGAGAATGGTGTTCGGGGAAGATCACTCCGCTTTGGGAGCTTCCTCGGGGCTTTCCTCCTCGGTGGGAGCAAAGTCCTCTGCGGAACAGGTGGCGGCGTCCTCGTCTGTATCGTCGTCATGCAAAACGACTTCGTCAAAGTCTACCTCCACATCGTAATCGCCGGAAGCCTTGATATCAGAAATCTGCTTTTCCAGCTCTGCGATGCGCTCATAAGCCAGAGTAACTTCGGAGCACAGCTGGGCATAATCCTCGCCGGGGGCGTGCTGGTTCTGGTCAAAGTAGATCCGGCCAAGCTCGGTGTAGTTCTTTTTGATCAGGTTTTTCTGACTGGCCACCTTGCCGTTGAGTTTTGCGATCGCGGCGGTGTTCTTTGCCTTTGTGGCAACGGTACCTGCAACATTTTTGGTTTTACCTGCGATGGTATCCATGGAACCCAGGACTTTATCGCGCAGTGCATTCAGATCTGCCATAATAAAAGCCTCCTTGCGTGCATGATAAGCGGAAATCCGGAACCGGATTTGAGCACAATGTAGAATAAGGGATATCCCTTACTGTCATTATAGTACAAACTATATCATTTGTCCAGAGGGGCGCCTGTATCATTTTTCACAATTTTGAAAGCGGATGCGCCCTGCCGCCGCTCCACCCACAGGGGCTGGGGATTGCGCTTTTGCCGGCGAACGCCAACTACGATCACGATCAGACCCACGGCCAGTGTGACCAGCGCCAGCAGCTGGGAAATGCGGAAGGGTCCGATGGTCAGACTATCCGTGCGCAAGCCCTCGATCAGGAAGCGCCCCAGACCGTACCAGGCCAGATAAGTGCAGAAAAACTGCCCGTCAAAGGCACGCTTGTGCTTTTTGGAGAAAAAGTGCAGCAGCAGAAAACCGACCAGATTCCAAAGGCTTTCGTACAGAAAGGTAGGGTGGACATAAATCGTTTCCTGTCCGGGAACGGTCAGTCCCATGCGGCAGAACAGCTGATCCACATGCTCCGTCCAGCCGAAGGCCTCCCGGTTGAAGAAGTTGCCCCAGCGCCCGATGCACTGACCGATCAGCAGGCCGAAGCAGCAGGTGTCCAGGGCGGCGCCGATGGAAAAATGCTTGTAGCGGCAGACGATGCACAGGCCGATAAACGCGCCGATCACGCCGCCGTAAATGGCAAGTCCGCCATTCCAGATGTACAGGATGCTGATGGGATCCTGGAAATAGGGGTTGACGCCGTTGGCATCCAGAAAGGTCAGACAGTAATACAGTCTTGCGCCCACTACGCCCAGGGGAACTGCCAGAAGCAGCACATCGATCAGTTCGTCGCCAGACAGGCCGAATTTCGGCGCACGCCGGTAGGCGTAGATCACCGCCAGGAGAAAACCGATGGCGATGATCAGGCCGTACCAGTGGATGTGCAGGCCGGGGATGGGCAATTCCGTGCCGGGATTGATCGTCAGGTTGCCGAACATGGGAAATGAGATGGCGGCATCCGGCAGTGAGGTGGGAATATTTGCCATAGAACGCTCCTTTCCCGAGGTCAGCCGCGAACGGGCTTGATGATGGAGATGGCGGCGTTTTCTTTCTGGAACCAATCCAGCAGGGTCTCCTGGACATCCTGCATGGTAACGGATTGCAGCGCGCTGATCGAGTCCAGCGGGCACCAGCCGGAAAAGCCGCCGCTGACCATGGCCGAGCACAGACCGCCCAGTCGGTCAAGTCCCCGAAGGTGACTGCCGATGCTGGCCTTACGCAGGCGCTGGAAATAGGCCTCGTCCATGCCCTTGCGCACCGCGTCCACCTGCTCCCACAGCGCGGCCATGACCGCATCCGGATCCCGGCTTTCGCCGCCGCCAACGACCATGGCTGCATTGGCTACATAGTCCAGATCGGCGGCAAAGTCTGTGTTCAGCAGATTTTTGGCATACAGCTGATTATAGAACGGGGAGGATTCGCCCATCAGATACCGCAGGGCCAGCTCGCCCACCAGCGCCTGCCGCAGCCGGTCGGGGCCGGGGGTGGCCGGCTGCAGCTTCAGTCCGAACAGGAACTGGGGCGCGCTGACCTCCATTTGGGTCTCACTTCGGGGGGAGAAGGGCTTGCCCGGCTCCGCGGAGCCATAGTCCCGTCCCGGGGACTGTCCCGGCTCTCGGGTCAGGATCTCCTTTGCCAGCAGACTGATGGCCTTGGGATCCACATCGCCCACGCAGCACAGCCGCATATTGGAGGGATGATAAAACACCTTGTGGCAGGCGTAAAGGGTCTCCGGCGTGATCTCCGAAATGCTCTCCACCGTGCCGGCCACGCTGTCCCGTAGGGGATTTTTCTCATACAGGCACTTGAGCAGGTTATAGTACAGGGCATATCCGGGGTTGTCCTCGCACATACGGATCTCCTGCCCGATAATGCCCTGCTCCTTGGCAACGCTTTCCGGGGTGAAATAGGGGGTGGAGACAAAGGTCAGCAGCTGCCGCAGGTTTTCCTGAAATCCCTGGGTGCAGTCAAAATAGTATGCCGTCATGGAGGAGGAAGTATAGGCGTTGGGAGAAGCGCCGTTGGCGGAAAGAATGCTCAGGGCGTTATTGCCGTCTGGCATATCGAACATTTTGTGCTCCAGAAAATGCGCCACGCCGGCGGGAGTCTCCAGCCAGCTTCCACCGTGGAGAAAGCGCCGATCCGCGCCGCCGTAATTGGTGGCAAACATGGCATAGCAGCGCTGAAAGCCCCGCTTGGGGAGTACCTGGATGACCAGGCCGTTTTCCAGCGTTTCGGTATAAAGCGTTTCACCCAGCTCGGGATAGTGCTTACTGTGCATGGCTGTCATCCTCCTTACCTTTCAGGAAAAATACCGTGTCGCAGCAGACCTGCTGCGCAATGTCCACAACCTGCTCTTTTGTGACCAGATCCACAAGCTCGGCAAATACATCGGGGCCGTATTCCAGCCCAAGCAGATTCTGGCCGAGGTAATAGCTTTCCAGCACGGCGGGGCTGTCCATGGCGGCGCGGTAATCCGTTGCCACGGCGCGGCGGGCGGCCTCCAGCTCATCGTCCGTCAAGTCGCCCTTTTGCATGGCCTGCAGCTGGGCAAAAATTTCCGCCAGCGCGGCGTCGTAATTGGAAAATTCAATGCCGGAGGAGACCCGCAAAACGCCCTTGTACACATCCAGCGCGGAGCTGGCATAGTAGCAAAGACTCAGCTTTTCCCGGACATTTTCAAACAGCTTGCTGGTCACTGCGCCGCCATAGGCAGCGTTGAATACCCGCAACGCTGCCAGGTCAGGTTCCTCCATGCTTTCGCCCATGCGGAAGCCGATGCTCAGTTTGCCCTGGGTCACATCCATTTCCTCGGAGAAATAGCGGATGTTTTCCTCCATGGTGTTCATGCGGATGTCGGTGCCGATCTCGTAGTCGATCTCGCCCCGGGGCAGGGGCGCCAGCGCATCCGTCAGAGCGCTTGCCACCCGCTCCGGCGCGGCGCTGCCGCAGTAAAAAATTTCCACAGGCGCGGTTTGCAGCAGCTGCTTATAGGCGGCGGTGAGCTTTTGGTAGTTGATGTGTTCCACCGTCTGGGTGGTGCCCAGAACGGAGGTGGCGTAGTCCTCGCCAAAGCACATATTTTCAATCATGCGCTGGGTGGCGTAGGCCTGCTTGTTGTTGATCAGACTGGCAATATCGTCCAGCAGCTTGCTGCGCTCGGTGTCGGTGTAGTCCGGCAGCAGCAGACCGCCGTGGGTCACAGGCTGCAGGAGCATTTCGCCTAGCAGCGCGGTCATGTTTTCCATCTGCTTTTCCCCGGCGGGCAGGCAGGCGTCGTCCACAAAGTCGGCGTAAAAGCCGATGCATTGCACCTCGCCCCGCTTGCGGACGCTTGGCTCCAGCCCGGCGCCGTATAATTCGTCCAGCCGTGCGGCGATGGCATCCATGTTGGGATACTTTCGACAGCCCCGGCGCAGAACGCGGGGGATCATGGTGTACACAGGGGCGGTTTCGCGCTGCAGCTGGGTGATGAGATGCAGGCTCAAACAGGCGGTCTTGAACTTATCTGTCTGGATACAGGTCAGGAATACGCCGGATTTTAATTCAGTACGGATCGCTTCCATGGAATTCCTCCATTTTGTTTTTGGATAAACGGGCATAAAACCCATAAATTACCTTGTTATTTTATCACGCTTTTTCGCAAATGCCAATACGACAAATGTGAATTCTTCCATATTCAAAAGTATTTGTCGCTTTTCCGGATTTCATACAGCGAAGGGCTGTCAGGAAAAAATACTTGACAGAGGGGGCGCGGTGTAGTATAGTGTGTAAAGGTTTTTTCCTTTACAGCTTTGTTCCGGGAGGTGGCACATGGAAAACCGCACGCTCACGCTGACCATGCTGCTGGACTTCTATGGCGACCTGCTAACGGAAAAGCAGCGGCACTATTTCGATATGTACCACAACGAGGACCTCTCCCTTTCCGAAATCGCGGAGCTGGAGGGCGTTTCCCGGCAGGCGGTCTGGGATCAGATCCGCCGGGCGGAGGCCGCGCTGGAGGAGATGGAAGAAAAAACCGGATTGCTGGGTCGCTTTGGCCAGGTGCGCCGCACGGCGGCGGAGCTGGAAGCCGGCCTGGAGCAGCTGCAAGGCATGACGGAGGGCGCCGCCAGACAAACGGCGGAGCGCTTGCTGCAAAGTCTGCGGGAACTGCAGCTGTAGCGCGATTTTTACAAGCCAAACAACAAAGGAGGGCTGTTTGTGGCCTTTGAATCTCTCAGTGAAAAGCTCTCGGCAGCCTTCAAAAAGCTTCGGGGCAAGGGTCGCCTGACAGAGGCGGACATCAAGGAGGCCATGCGCGAGGTACGCATGGCGCTGCTGGAGGCCGATGTAAGCTATAAAGTCGTCAAGGATTTTGTCAAAACCGTCAGTGAACGCGCTGTGGGCGCGGATGTGCTGGAAAGCCTGACCCCTGCGCAGATGGTCGTCAAAATCGTCAACGAGGAGCTTTGCGCCCTGATGGGCAGCGAAAACGCAAAGCTGAACATCGGCTCCAAAAGCCCCAGCGTTGTCATGCTGGTGGGTCTGCAGGGCGCCGGTAAGACCACCAACGGCGCAAAGGTCGCGGGGCTGATGAAAAAGCAGGGCAAGCGGCCGCTGCTGGTGGCCTGCGATGTGTACCGTCCCGCTGCCATTCAGCAGCTGGAAACGGTCGGCGCCAAGCTGGATATCCCCGTTTTCCAAATGGGGCAGGCCGATCCCGTGGACATCGCCAAGGCGGCGATCGCCCACGCCAAAAAGCACGGCAACGACCTGGTGTTTTTGGACACGGCCGGCCGGCTGCACATTGACGAGCAGCTGATGGACGAGCTCAAGCGCATCAAGGCGGAAACGGAGCCGGCGGAGATTCTGCTGACCATTGACGCCATGACCGGTCAGGACGCGGTAAACGCCGCGTCGGCCTTTGACGAAGCCCTTGGAATCACCGGCGTGATGCTCACCAAGCTGGACGGCGACGCCCGCGGCGGTGCTGCACTGTCCGTTAAGGCGATCACCGGAAAGCCCATCAAGTTTGCCGGTATCGGCGAAAAGCTGGATCAGATCGAGGTGTTCCATCCGGAGCGGATGGCAAGCCGGATCCTGGGCATGGGCGATGTGCTGACGCTGATCGAAAAGGCGGAAGCCTCCATCGACCAGAAAAAGGCGGAGGCGCTGGCGGAACGGCTGCGCGCTAACAAGTTTACTTTAACGGATTATCTGGATCAGCTCAATTCTCTGCGGGGCATGGGCAGTCTGGAGGATATCGCCGGCATGATCCCCGGTATGGACAGTAAAGCCCTCAAGGGCGCAACGCTGGACGAAAAAGCTTTGTCCCGGACGGAGGCCATCATCCTTTCCATGACGCCCCACGAGCGGGAAAATCCCCAGTGCTTGGGCAGCAGCCGAAAAAAGCGCATTGCCGCGGGCTGCGGGCTGAGCGTTGTGGATGTGAACCGGCTGCTCAAGCAGTACGACATGATGCAGCAGATGGCCAAGCAGTTTGCCGGAAACGGCAAAAAAATGCGCCGCTTCGGAAAGCGCGGCGGATTCCCGGGAATGCCCGGATTGGGCTTCTAACCTTGTGAATTATCGGCTTTGCCGTTAATTTGATATGACATACATCAAGCTGGAGGTGAAAGAAATGGTTAAGATCAGACTGCGCAGAATGGGTGCCAAGAAGAACCCCTTCTATCGTATCGTGGTGGCAGACTCCCGTTCTCCCCGTGACGGTCGCTTCATCGAGGAGATCGGCATCTTTGATCCGCTGGCGGATCCCGAGAAGATCGAGGTGAACGCCGAGCGCGCCAAGTACTGGGTCGCAAACGGCGCCCAGCCCACCGAGACTGTCAGAGCTCTGCTGAAGAAGGCCGAGGCGCTGTAAGCTGCCGTTTGGCCGAGTAAGGAGAATGCCGAATGAAAGAACTCTTGACCTACATTGTGCAGAACCTTGTGGATCATCCCGACGAGGTCTCTGTAACAGCGCTGGAAAGAAACGGCGAAACCGTTTTTGAGGTTCGCGTTGCGGAAGGCGATATGGGTAAGGTGATCGGCCGTCAGGGGCGGATCGTCAAAGAGATCCGCATCCTCATGCGGTCGGTCGCACAGCGCAGAGGGCAAAAGGTCTCTGTGGATGTGGTAGACTGAGCTCCTTTCGGTAAAAAAGGCTCTGAGCCTTTCAGTCCGACGGGAGACCCGTAGGACACGGGAATCAAAGCCTGTTGGCGTTTTGCGGTTGCGTTTGCCGACCGAACCAACAGGCTCTGATCGCAGCATGGGGGACGCAAAGTCCCCCAGAGGATGCGGTATATGTCGCAGCGGTGGGCCGGAAAAAGCCCGCCATTTTTTATATTTGAGGATACACGACTATGAAAAAAGAATTTTTGGAGGCCGGGAAAATCGTCAATACCCATGGCGTTCGGGGCGAGCTGAAGTTACAGCCCTGGGCGGACAGTGCCGATTTTCTGCGGTCTTTTTCTACATTGTATATTGAAGACAAGGCCTATTCCGTCCTGAGCAGCCGGGTGCATAAAAATATGCTGATCTTCCGGCTGGAGGGGATAGAGGATGTCAATGCCGCCATGCGTCTGAAAAACAAGATCGTCTTTCTGCGCCGGGCGGATGCTAAGCTGCCAAAGGGACACTTTTTCCTCCAGGATATCATGGGCGCGGTGGTCAAGGATGAAAGCGGCGCCGTGGTGGGCGAGCTGGTCGATGTACTGGAAACGCCCCGGCATCATGTCTATGTGGTGCAGGGAGAACGGGAGATCATGATCCCCGCCGTGCCGGCCTTTGTGCTGCGCACCGATGTGGAGGCCGGAGAGATCACCGTTCGTCTGATTGAGGGGATGTAGGGCTGTGAAGATCGACATTATGACCCTGTTTCCCGATACCATGCGGGCGGTGCTGGGCGAGAGCATTCTGGGGCGCGCGGCAAAAAGGGGAATATTGGACATTCAGTGTACCCAAATTCGGGATTATACCACCAACAAGCAGTGTCAGGTGGACGACTATCCCTATGGCGGCGGCTGGGGCTGTGTGATGATGGCACAGCCGCTGAAGGCCTGCCTGGACGACATTATGACCCGGCGCAGCAGCGGAAAAAGCCGGGTGATCTATATGAGCCCCCAGGGCAAGCCCTTTGACCAGGCAACAGCTCGGCGGCTGGTGGCGGACTATGACCATCTGGTGCTGGTGTGCGGACATTATGAGGGGATCGACGAGCGCTTTATCGAGACCTGTGTGGACGAGGAAATCTCTATCGGCGACTTTGTGCTCACCGGTGGGGAGCTGGCCGCCATGGTGGTAACGGATGCCGTGTGCCGTCTGGTGCCCGGCGTGCTGGCGGACAGCGCCTGCTATACCGGCGAAAGCCACTGGGATGGGCTGCTGGAATATCCCCAGTACACCCGTCCGGAGGTTTGGGAGGGGCATTCTGTGCCCGAGGTGCTCAAAAGCGGCAACCATGCCGATGTGGCGCGCTGGCGGCGCAAGCAGCAGATCCTCCGCACTCGGGAAAAACGCCCGGATATGTTTGCCCGGCTGGAGCTGACGGAGAAGCTGGATCGCCAGCTTTTGGCAGAGGTGAATCGGGAAGCGGGGCGGCTGCGGCTGCATTTGCCCATTGCCTGCCGTCCGGCGGCGCCGGAGGAGCAGGAGACGCTGGCGGAACTCTATCGCCAAAGTGCGGACACCCAGCAGCGGCGAAAGGCTCTGGAGTGGCCGGAGGCGGACGCGTTGGCGCAATTGGCAGAGGATCTGGCTTCCGGGGAGACCTATGTCCTCACCCACGGAGGGGAGATCGCGGCGGCGTTCCGCCTGAGCCGGCAGCCCCAGCCTGTACAGGAGAGCATTGCCGATGGAAAATGGAGCGACTGCGAAACCTATGTGACGCTGCTGCGCTGCGCCGTGGCGGAGCAATACCGGGGCAGCGGCATGGCCGACCGCCTGATGGAACAGGTAGAGCGGCTGGCGCGGGAGCAGGGCGTTCGCTATATCCGCGTGGTCTGCCACCGGAAAAACAAGGCGATGACCGCCCTGCTGCGGCGGTTTCAGTATCGCTACCGGGGCAATGTCACGGCGGCGGTGCCGGAGGGGCAGGAGTCCCGACGGATGGCCTATGAAAAGCGGCTGAAGAAAGCATAAAAATCGGCAAGCCGTCCCGCGGGACGGGCAGGAAGGAGCCGGAAAGATGATATTGGGACTTGACCTGGGAACCAGCGCCACCAAGATCGTGGGCATCAAGGCAGGAGAGCTGTGCCTGCAGCACTATGTGCCAAACAGTGCCGGAAGCTCAGCGGCGGACTGCCTGCGCGGTCTGCTGGGAGATCGCCTGACAGACGGCAGCATCCAACAGATCGCGGTCACGGGAATGCGCGCGGAGCGCTGCGACCTGGATCGCCTGGGCTTGCCCTGGCACATCGTGCCGGAGCTGCAGGCCATTGGCCGGGGCGCGGTCTGGCTGACCGGGCAGCGCCACGCGGTGGTGGCCAGCTTTGGAACGGGAACGGCCTTTATCGAGGTGAAGGACGGCTGCTGTACTCACCTTGGCGGCACAGGCGTGGGCGGCGGCACCCTTGTAGGGTTGGGGCGCAAGATCCTGCACTGCGAGGATGTCTCCCGTCTGGACGCGCTGGCGC
>CAVBJJ010000006.1:0-5767 GCA_963595735.1 bacterium | reverse complement strand
GGGATATGTACTCCGGAGAGCGCACCCTCCCGGCGGAAATGACCGCCTCCAACCTGGCCAGACCCCAGCCCTCCGGCGCGGATGCCGACTGGGCGGCGGGGATTTTTAATCTGGTGCTGCAGGTGGTGGGCAGCATGGCGCTGTTCTGCGCCAATGGCTGCGGCACGGATACCGTGATCGTAGTGGGCGGCGCGGCCGGGCTTTCGGTGGCGCGGGAGGCCTATGAAAAATTCTGCAAGGTGTATCAAAAGCGTTTTCTTCTGCCGGAGCAGGGGCAGTACGCCACTGCCATCGGCGCTGTTGCTTTGGCATGTGAAGTGTACAAAAAGTAAAATATACTTGACATAAAGGCGAAAAAGATGTACACTCTCCTTGGAAGAAATAAAAAGGAGGGCATTTGTCATGGAGAAAACCTTTTACTTTGGCGTGCTGGTCGGGATTGCTGCTGCGATTGTTGTCGTGAGTCTGCTGCGCAGAAAGCAAGGGAGAAAAGCAACATATGACGAACGGCAGGAGGCCGCGCGCGGCCGCGCCTATCGCTGCGCATATCAGGTGGGAATGCTGTATGGCCTGGTCTTTATGGGAACGCTGATCATGAGCCTGCGCTGGTGTCAGCCGGCGGTGGGCGTGTTTATCGGGATCGCTTTGTCCGGGGCGGTGTGCGGCGTGCGCTGCGTGTTGGATGACGCTTACTTTCCCTTGCATTGCAGCTATCCGCAAAGTCTGGTCGTGCTGCTGTTGGGCGCCGGAATCAATCTGGGCTTCGCGATTCGGTGGATCCAAGACGGCAGTTGGCTGACGGATGGCGTTTTAGGGATCAAAAGCATGAATCTGATCGCCGGACTTCTGGTGCTGGCGATTTTGATCGCGGTGCTGGTGCGTTGGCGGCAGGAGCGGCGCGGAGAACAAGGAGAAATGGACGAAAGATGAAAAATCTTCGGATGAAGTCTGCCAGAGCGGCAAAGGATCTGTCGCAGCAGGCGCTGGCGGAACAGGTCGGCGTATCCCGCCAGACCATCAATGCCATGGAAAAGGGCGATTATAATCCATCCATTCGGCTGTGTTTGGCCATCTGTTGGGCGCTGGAGAAAACATTGGATGAACTCTTCTGGGAGGAAAAGGCATGAACTTGACAAATATCGGGGAGGTCAAAGCGCTGCTGCAGCGCCATGGCTTCCGGTTTTCCAAAAGCATGGGACAAAACTTTTTGACCGCTGCCTGGGTGCCGGAGCGCATCGCGGAGGAGGCCGGGTTGGACGAGCAGACCGGCGTATTGGAGGTTGGCCCCGGCGTGGGCTGTCTGACGGAGCAGCTGTCCCTGCGGGCGGGGAAGGTGGTTTCTGTGGAGCTGGATAAGGCGCTCCGGCCGGTGCTGGCGGAGACTCTGGCCGGAAGGGATAATGTAGAAATCATCTTCGGCGATGTGCTGCGGCAAGATCTGCCGGCGCTGGTGCAGGAGCGTTTTGCCGGCCTGCGCCCGGTGGTCTGCGCCAATCTACCCTATAATGTGACCAGCCCGCTGCTGGCGGCGTTTTTGGAGGCAGAGTGCTTCCAGACCATTACCGTCATGATCCAGAAGGAGGTGGCGCAGCGCCTGTGTGCCAAGCCCGGCACAGCGGCCTATGGCGCCTTTACCGTTTTTGTCCAGTGGTATGCGGAGGCGGAAATGCTGTTTGATGTATCTCCCGGCTGCTTTATTCCGCAGCCTAAGGTTACCAGCACGGTCATCCAGCTGCGCCGCCGCTCCGCGCCACCTGTGGCAGTGCGGGACGAAAAGCTTTTGTTCCGGGTGGTAAAGGCAGCGTTCGGACAGCGGCGCAAGACGCTGGCCAATGCTCTGCGCGCCGGATTGGGGGATTACACTAAGGAAGAAATTGCCGCGGCCATCGCCGCCTGCGGGCTGGATGAACGGGTGCGGGGAGAGGCGCTGGATCTGGCGCAATTTGCCGCCTTGGCAGACGCCTTAAAAAATAACGAAAAAAATGAAAAAAAGAGTTGACATTTTGCTCCCGGGGTGATATTATAAATGAGCGCTAAGGCAAAGCGCAAAAAACAAATACGCGCGAGTGGTGGAATTGGCAGACTCGCTAGATTCAGGTTCTAGTGCTCACTCCGGGCGTGCGGGTTCAAGTCCCGCCTCGCGCACCATGGCGAGTGTTCTTACAGCATTTGAAAGGCTGTAAGAACACTCGCTTTTTATACAGCGAGTTCACAGGGGGCGTAGTTGACAACTACGCCTTTTCTTGTATTTACGGACACTTCCGGGATCGGCAGAGGCAGCACCTTTGGAATCTCAATCGTTCCGACGCAGTTATAGTGGATGCGAAGCCGCTGCTCCCATACGCCGTCGATCTTCTCAGCATTGAACACTTCGATTTTCTCAATCAGTTCGTTCAACATCCGGGGCGTCAGTTTCCGCGCTCTGGTGTACTTGCGAACAAGACCGATAAACATATCCGTTGTCATGGAACGGCTGCTCTGCTTCTCTATCTCGGAGCGGAGCTTTTTTATTTTCTCCGCCAGTTCCTTTTGCTCGTCCTCATACCGCCGGGACATTTTTGCGAAACGGTCATCGGAGAGCTTGCCGGAAACATTGTCCTCATAGATGCGTTCAAAGAGACCGTCCAATTCTTCGTCACGGGCAAGGAACGTTTTCAACTCTTTTTCCTTCAGCTTGCGGTCTGTCTGCTCCGCCTGCTGGGAATGACCGATCACCGCTTTTACAAACTCGTCCTCATAGAGACTGGCGAATTTCGTTAAACGCCGTATCTCTCCCAGCACTACTTCCTCCAGGAAGTCCACACGGACATAATGGGTAGAGGTGCAGGTGCCGCGGTTGCCCTTGTAGTTGGAGCAGTTGAAATACTTGATCTCCGGATTGCCCTGATTAAAGTGGAAGTGAAGGTTGCTGCCACAGTCGGCGCAGACCAGCAGGCCGGAAAACATATTGTGTTCTCCGTTGTTGGTGCGGCGCTTGCGGATTTTGCCCCGCTTCTGCTGCACCTGCTCATAGACAGCACGCTCGATGATTGCCTCATGGACGTCCTGGAACACCACCCAATTCTCACGGTCATTGTCGATTCGTTTCTTATTCTTGTAGGACTTGGAATATGTTTTGAAATTGAGAATGTCGCCGCAGTATTCCTGCAGGGAGAGAATTTTGGTGATGGTAGAGCTGTCCACTTGGTAGGCGGCTGCTGTTTGCCCTTGCCGGGGCGCTTGATGCCCTTCGTGAGCCAATAGGCTCGCGGGGTCAGGACACCGTCCTTTTCAAGCTGGGTGGCAATCTGCTCTGTTCCGAAGCCCTCCAAAGTCATGCTGTAAACGCGGCGCACAACCTGGGCTGCCTCGTCATCTACGATCCAGTGCTTCGGATTATTCGGGTCCTTGATGTAACCGTAGGGCGGCTGGCCCATCGGCTCACCGGCATTGCCCTTGATCTTATTGCTGATGCGCCGCTTTTTGCTGATATCGCGGGCATACCACTCGTTGAACAGGTTGCGGATCGGGGCAAGCTCATTTTCGCCCTCCGCCGTGTCGATGTTATCCGAAACGGCCACCAGACGGATATCGTGGTCCGGGAAAAATTCCTCCGTCAGCCGTCCGACCTCAATGTAGTTGCGCCCCAGGCGGGAAAGGTCTTTGACAAAGACAGCAGCAGCTTTTCCCTGTTCCAACTGGCGGATCATTTCCACGAAGCCGGGGCGATCCATCGTCACGCCGGAAATGCCGTCATCCAGGAAATGAACCAGATTTGTGTAGCCCTTTTCCTTTGCAACTTTGGCAAGCAGTTTCTTTTGATTGCCGATGCTGTAGCTTTCGCCTTCAAGATTATCGTCACGGGAAAGTCTTTCATAGAGAAAGGCGGTCACGTCACGGGATTTTTTGTTATTCGACTGTTTCATAAGTCCTCCTTCCGTCAAGGCAGTCGAATAGCAAATATACTTGTACGAACACATTATACCGCCATTTGCTGCCTCTGTCAGCCGGGTTTGAAAGCTATTTACAGCTTTTCACTCTCGGACTTCATCAGGTGAAGGAGAACGCTGCCCAAGGTATCCGGGCCATCTTGCCGAAAAACAGGTTCAACGACAAACGACCTATTACCGATGCGATAGGTCGTCTTTTCATCTAATGATTTATTGGATGTGCCGGTCTTGCCGGCAGCAATTTTTTCTTGCATAGAATGACCCCCTTTCGCAAGAAAGATCAATACGAAAGAAGCAAAAAACGGACGGCCGCCGGCTGCGGCTCCACGGGAATTTCACCCCGGCCCATGCTGATGGGTGCGGCGCACGATGCTTTGCGGGCGTCCAATGCGCGAGTCTCATTATCCTGTCTGCGCGTCCTCGCCCACAGGCTGCCACACCTGCTTCACGGCCTGGTGTTCATCGCTCTCCTGTTTGGTAGGGGTCCCGTCCTGCGGACTTGCAACAGGGTCATGGCGCACTGGCTGACCGGCTCGGCGCAGACAGATTGTATCCGTCTGCCTTATACTGCGCCGGAGACCTCCCAACGGGCTTTCTTTGTCAAGGTGCTTTTGACTTGGCTGTCGGATCGCCGGGGCAAGGAAAGGGAGCCGTGAAACTTGCCCCGGACGATTTTAGACCGGCAGTACCTTGAAACCTGTTATGATGCTATGGATCAGCTTCGTTTCCAGCCTGAGCCGCATATCTTCATCCACATACAGATACTCGTTCCCATACTCGTCCTTCACAGGTCTGGTGGCAAGAGCCCGGATGTACTTCTGATAGTGAGCGACCACGGCGGCAAGGGCGTTCTCGTCGCCGTTCACGGCTGCCAGGATCACCGGCACCGGGATTGGCTTCACTTGTCCGGCCATTCAAATCCCTCCTTCATCAGATACTCGCGCAATTCTCTCAGTGTAACGAGCCGCCGTTTGGATACGGTCTGATGGACGATGTTCAGCTTCTCGCTGATCTCACGGTCCGTCATGCCCAGGAAGTAGGACAGCAGGATCACATCCCGCTTGCCCTCCGGCAGCTGCGCCAGGGCTTCAGCCAGAAGATTGCCGGCCACGACTACCGGAAGTCCCAGCACTTCAAAGACATGCTCGCCCATAAAGTGCTTGTCCCACACGGCGGTCTGCTCCAGCTCAGAGGCGGTCAGCTCTCCAAAGGATTTTTCCTGGGATTGGAGACTGGCAAGCTCGCGCTGGATGTACCGGGCCTCATTCTTCAAAACCCTGACACAGAAAGCGCCAAACTGATTTTGAATACGCTGCTCATAGGAGTCTTTCATTTTCTCACCTCCCTTCGCGCCGCACGGGTGCGGGGTGGTGATCTCCTCCCTTTCGCCTCAGTAATGCAAGGTTTGCGATTTTGGCAACCGCGAAAGGAAGAAAATTTTTATGAAAGGCTCCGCTGTATGGCGAAGACTCGCATAAACAGAAAAAAGCGCCCATCCGCAGGACGCGGATGGGCGCAATGGAAGTAGCAGAAGCAATTATGTAATCATACAGTTCATATTCATAGGCGGGATAGTTCCTGATATTGGATAGGATTTTTTTGACAAGTTAGGGGGATGGAAAAGAAAAAAGGACACGGCGATACCTCCCGGACACCGCCGTATCCTTAAAAAAGGGCGACTTTAATACACCCCCCGTATTCTCATTTTTTGAAAACGGCGGCCTTGATGTATTCAAAACCGCCATCTGTTAGACATAAAATGGGCATGGAAAATAGTCTGCCATGCATCTGTCAAGTAAAAGTAGACACGAATAAAAAAGTCATAGCATCAGAACCCC
>CAVBJJ010000005.1:53022-83165 GCA_963595735.1 bacterium | reverse complement strand
GGGCTGGACACCTCTGTCAACGGCATTGCCTATGCGGAGGAAAAGCTCTGGAAAACCCCGGCGCAGTATTGCGTTGCCGATAAGCTGCTGGACTATTTCAGCCGCACCCGTCGTCCCCATGCCAATCTCCGCGGTTTTCTTTTAGAAAATGCCGACCGTCTGGAAAGTCTTGCCATCTGGTGCCGCAGCCCGGAGATCATGTATCGCCTGCGGGAGACTATCACCTGCCGCTTCCCGAACCTGTATCACGCCTCCGCCTCCTGCGGCCTGCTGGATGTGGCGCACCCGCTGGCCGGCAAGGCAAACGGCCTGCATTTTCTGGCGCAGCGGCTGCAAATTTCCCAGGCGCAGATCGCGGCCTTCGGCAACGGCAATAACGACACGGATATGCTGGCCTGGGCCGGGCTGGGCGTTGCGGTGGCCAATGCCGCAAGCGACTGCCTTGCCGCCGCAGACCATGTCACCGCCTCCAACGAAGACGACGGCGTTGCCATGGTGCTGGAAGCCCTGTTTTAAGCGCTCTTATCCTCCCCACCGCATTCAAACGAAAAAGCACAGAAAAGGCCATCCTCTCCCGCTCCGGGCAACCCCGCCGGAGCGGTTTTTTCTTTTCATGCGTGGAAAACTATGTTACAATAAAGAAAAACCAATCTCCCTTTTGAAAAGGTGGTGCGCCCCTTGCCTCCCTTCAAAGTTCACAGTCCCTTTTCCCCCTCCGGCGACCAGCCGGAGGCCATCGCCGCCCTGTCCATGGGGCTGCGCGCCGGCATCCAGGAGCAGACCCTGCTGGGTGTCACCGGCTCCGGAAAAACCTTTACCATGGCCAAGGTCATCGAACAGCTCCAGCGCCCCACCCTCGTGCTGGCGCACAATAAAATCCTTGCCGCCCAGCTGTGCGCAGAGTTCCGGGAGTTCTTTCCGGAAAACGCCGTGGAGTATTTTGTCTCCTACTATGACTACTACCAGCCGGAGGCCTATATCCCCAATACGGACACCTTCATCGAAAAGGACTCCAGCATCAACGACGAAATCGAGCGCCTGCGCCACAGCGCCACAGCCAGCCTGTTTGAGCGGCGGGATGTGATCGTGGTTGCCTCCGTCAGCTGTATTTACGGTTTGGGCGACCCCATCGACTATGCCAACATGGTCATCTCTCTGCGCCCGGGACAAATCCGGGATCGGGACGAGCTGCTGAAAAAGCTCATCGAGATCCGTTATGAGCGCAACGACATGGCCTTTGACCGCAATATGTTCCGGGTGCGCGGCGACACGGTGGAGATCTGGCCGGTCTACTCCCGGGACAAGGCGATCCGCGTGGAGTTCTTCGGGGATGAGATCGACCGCATCTCCGAGATCAACACCGTCACCGGCACGCCCACGCGCGTGCTGAACCATGTGTCCATTTATCCCTCCAGCCACTATGTCACCACCCGGGAAAAAATGCTCACTGCCATTCAGGAGATTTATAAAGAATGTGACGCGCGCGTGAAGTATTTTCAGGAAAACGACAAACTCCTGGAGGCGCAGCGCATCCGCCAGCGCACCATGTTCGATATCGAAATGATGCAGGAGCTGGGCTATTGCTCTGGCATTGAAAATTACAGCCGCATCATCAGCGGCCGCCCGGTGGGCAGCCCACCCATGACCCTGCTGGACTACTTCCCGAATGACTTCATCCTCTTTGTGGACGAAAGCCATGTGACCCTGCCCCAGGTGCGCGCCATGTATAACGGCGACCGCGCCCGAAAGCAGACCCTGGTGGACTATGGCTTCCGCCTCCCCTCCGCCTTTGACAACCGCCCCCTGAAATTTCCAGAGTTTCAGGAGCGCATCCATCAGGCCGTCTATGTCTCCGCCACCCCCGGCGAGTACGAACGGGAGCGCTCCGGCCAGATCGTAGAACAGATCATCCGCCCCACCGGTCTGCTGGATCCCCAGGTTCTTGTCCGCCCGGTGCAGGGACAGATCGACGACCTGATCGGCGAGATTCACCTGCGCATCCAAAAGCAGCAGCTGACCCTGGTGACCACCCTCACCAAAAAAATGGCGGAGGATCTCACCGCCTACCTGACCAATGCCGGCATCCGCTGCCGCTATATGCACCATGACATCGGCGCGATCGAGCGCATGGAGATCATCCGGGATCTGCGCCTGAAAAAGTTCGATGTCCTCATCGGCATCAACCTGCTCCGGGAGGGTCTGGATCTGCCGGAGGTCAGTCTGGTCGCCGTTCTGGATGCCGACAAGGAAGGCTTCCTGCGCAGCGAGACCAGCCTGATCCAGATCATCGGCCGCGCCGCCAGAAATGCCGAGGGCGTTGTCATCCTCTACGCCGACACTGTGACCCGCTCCATGCACGCCGCCATCACGGAGACCAACCGCCGCCGGGAAAAGCAGCAGGCCTATAACAAGGCTCACGGTATCACCCCAAAAACCATCACCAAAAGCGTCCGGGAGCTGATCGAAATTTCCGGTACCGTCTCCCCGCAAACGGAAAAGCAGGTACCCATGACCACCCGGGAGCGGCAGGCGGAGATCAGCCGTCTGGAAAAAGAGATGAAAAAAGCCGCCCAGATGCTGGAATTTGAATATGCGGCTCTGCTCCGGGATCAGCTTGTCAAGCTCCGGGGCGAAGACACCACCAGGAAAGGCAAATGACCATGAAACTACTGCTTATAGACGGAAACAGCATCATCAACCGCGCCTTTTACGGCATCCGTATGCTCAATGCGCCGGACGGCACCCCCACAAACGGCGTCTATGGCTTTCTGACGATCCTGCACAAATTGCTGGAGGAGGAACAGCCGGACGGCCTGTGCGTGGCCTTTGACCTGAAAGCGCCCACCTTCCGTCACCTGCAATACGACAGCTACAAGGCCCAGCGCAAGGCCATGCCGGAGGAGCTTGCCGTGCAAATGCCCCTTCTGAAGCAGACGCTGGACGCCATGGGCGTTCCCCGCTGCGAGCTGGAGGGCTGGGAGGCCGACGATCTGCTAGGCAGTCTGGCGCGTCGCTGCGAGGAAGCCGGCTGGGATTGCCGCATTGTCACCGGCGACAAGGACAGCTTCCAGCTGATCTCCGACCACTGCTGGGTCAAGCACATCAAATCCCGCATGGGAAAAACCGAAAGCATCGACTATGACCCCGCCCGCTTCCGGGAGGAATATGGGCTGGATCCCATTCGTATGATCGACCTGAAAGCCCTCATGGGCGATGCCAGCGATAACATCCCCGGCGTCTCCGGCATCGGGGAAAAAACCGCTTTGGATCTGCTCCACCGCTTCGGCAGTCTGGAGGGCATTTACGAAAACTTGAACGCCCCGGAGATCAAGCCCGGCGCAAGAAAAAAGCTGGAGGTCGGAAAAGAGCAGGCAGAGCTTTCCTTTTCCCTTGCCACCATCCGCTGTGATGCCCCTCTGCCCCTGACGCTGGAGCAGTGTCTCTGCACGCCGGATCGCGGCGCCGCCCTGCATCAGCAGTTCACCCGGCTGGGCTTTCTGAAGCTGATTGAAAAATGGGGCGTGACTCCCGCTCCGGACAGTCCGGCGGCTGCCGCCCCCGCCCTCCCCACACGGGAGGACACCCCTCTGGAAGAACTGCTTGCCGCCGTCCAGGCGGCGGATACCCTCGCTGTCTATGCGCCGGAATCTCTGGATATTCTGGAGTTCTGCGACGGCAAAACCTGCTATCGCGCCGACCGGCTGCAGTTGGGCTTTGCCTATGACCGGCTGCTGGCTGCGCTCTTTGCGCCGGAAAAGAAAAAATACGGCCACCATGTCAAGGAACTGCTCACTCTGCTTTTGGAGGCCTCCCTGCCGGCGGAGGGCTTTGTCTTTGATACCGCACTGGCGGCCTATCTCCTGCGCGCCACAGATCACGATTACAGCCTGCCCCGGCTCTGCTCCCTGTACGGTGCCGCCGGGGACGGCGCCGCCGCGGTCTGGGCGCTGACTCCTCTTTTGCAGGAAAAGCTGACCGCGCTGGATATGATGCCCCTGTTTGCGGAGATCGAGCTGCCCCTGTGCCGAGTGCTGGCGGATATGGAGCGCTGCGGCTTCCTGGTCGATCGCCTTGCCCTGCACGATTTTGGCGAAAGCCTCAGTGCCGATATCACTGCCCTGCAGCAAAAAATCTGGGATGCCGCCGGGGAGGAATTCAACATCAACTCCCCCAAGCAGCTGGGGCATATCCTTTTTGACAAGCTCCAGCTCCCCGCCGGAAAAAAGACCAAAACCGGCTGGAGCACCAACGCCGATGTGCTGGAAAAGCTGCGTCCCCACCACCCCATCATTCAGGATGTCCTGGACTACCGGACGCTGGCCAAGCTCAAAAGCACCTATGCCGACGGCCTGTTAAAGGTCATCGCCCCGGACGGCCGTATCCACACCAGCTTTCAAATGACCGTGACCGCCACCGGGCGGCTCAGCTCCACGGAGCCAAACCTGCAAAACATCCCCATTCGCCGGGAACTGGGAAGCCGGATCCGGAAAATGTTCGTAGCCGCCCCCGGCAAGGTGCTGGTGGACGCCGACTATAGCCAGATCGAGCTGCGCCTGCTGGCGCACATCTCCGGGGACGAAACCATGCAAAAGGCGTTCCGGGACGGCGCGGATATCCACCGCACCACCGCCGCCCAGGTCTTCGGCGTACCGCCGGAGGAGGTCACACCCCGGATGCGCTCCCAGGCCAAGGCCGTCAATTTCGGCATCGTCTACGGCATCTCCGCCTTTTCTCTGGCACAGGATATCGGCGTGTTCCAAAATCAGGCCAAGGCCTATATCGACGCCTATCTTGCCAATTACCACGGCGTTCGGGAGTATATGCAGCACATCGTCGCCCAGGCACGGGAACAGGGCTTTGTGGAAACCCTCTGGCATCGCCGCCGAGAGCTGCCGGAGCTGAAAAGCCGGAACTTCGCCCAGCGCAGCTTTGGCGAGCGGGTGGCGCTGAATATGCCGATTCAGGGCACCGCTGCCGACATCATCAAGCTTGCCATGGTGCGGGTGCACCAGCGCCTGCAGCAGGAGGGACTGCAGGCCCGGCTATTGCTGCAGGTGCACGATGAACTGATCGTCGAGTGCCCCGAAGCGGAGGCCGAACAGGTCAAAGCTCTGCTCACCCAAGAGATGGAGCAAGTCGCCCAGCTCTCCGTTCCCCTGATCGCAGAGGCGCACAGCGGCAAAAGCTGGGCGGAGGCAAAGTGATGGAAGCCTGTCTGCGCACCGCTCTGCCGGCGGATCTCCCGGCGCTGCTGGAGATCGAAGCCGCCTGCTTTTCTCACCCCTGGACGGAAACGCAGCTGCTGCGCTGGATGCAGCCGGATCACCTGTTTCTGGTCTGCGTCCGGGAACAGACTGTCCTGGGCTATTGTAATGCCCAGCTGGTGCTGGACACTGCCGATATCGGCAATGTCGCCGTTTCCCCCGCCGCCCGCCGCCGGGGACTGGCCGCCCGCCTGCTCCGGGAACTGGAACATCGGGCAGCGGCGCAGGGCGTCACCCAATTGCAGCTGGAGCTGCGCGCCGGGAACGCCCCGGCGCTGGCGCTGTATGAAAAAAGCGGCTATCTCTCCGTGGGCAGACGAAAAAACTACTACCGCGATCCCAAAGAGGATGCTATACTTATGACAAAGTTTTTGAAAAAGAAGGAAGAACCGTTATGCTGATCCTTTCTGTGGAATCCACCTGTGACGAAACCGCGGTGGCGATCACCCGAAACGGCCGGGAGGTACTCACCGACCAGATTTTCTCCCAGGCCGACCTCCACGCCGTTTACGGCGGTGTCGTACCGGAAATCGCCTCCCGCAGCCATGTGGAGGTCATCAGCCAGCTCGCCGACCGGGCGCTGGCGGAGGCCGGCGTCACCCGCCGGGAGCTGGACGCTGTTGCCGTCAGCTATGCCCCCGGCCTGATTGGCGCTGTGCTGGTGGGCGTTAATTTTGCCAAGGCCGCAGCCTTTGGCCTTGGCGTTCCCCTGATCCCGGTACACCACATCCGCGGCCACATCGCCGCCAACTACATCGCCTTTCCGGAGCTGGAGCCGCCCTTTGTGTGTCTGGCCATCTCCGGCGGCAACACACTGCTGGTGGATGTGCGTGATTACACGGATATGCACATTCTCGGCGCGACCCGGGACGACGCTGCCGGCGAATGTTTTGACAAAACCGCCCGGGTGCTGGGTCTGGGCTATCCCGGCGGCAAGCCGGTGGATGCCCTTTCCCAGGGCGGAGACGACACGAAATATAAGCTCCCCATCGGCCATGTGGCCGGTCACCCCTATGACTTCAGCTTTTCCGGTCTCAAGACCGCCGTGGTCAATCTGGTTCACAATGCCGAGCAGAAGCAGGAGCCGCTGGACAAGGCATCCCTCTGCGCCAGCTTTTCCGCCGCCGTCAGCCAAAGCCTGGTGCCCCGGGCGATGGACGCCGTCCGGCAGCTGCAATATGACAAGCTGGTCGTGGCCGGCGGCGTCGCGGCAAATTCCCGCATCCGCGCCGATTTTGCCAGAGCCACTGCCCAGTCCGGCATCCGGCTGTTTCTGCCGCCCCTGCATCTGTGCGGCGACAACGGCGCCATGATCGGCTGCCAGGGCTATTATGAATACTTGGCGGGGAACACCGCCGGCATTGAGCTGAACGCTTATGCCAACCGGGAGTTGTGATACTATGAAACTTGTTGTACAAACCAGATCCGAAGCCGAGACCGAGGCCACTGGCGCCGCCCTGGCTGCCGGACTCCAGCCCGGCGCGGTTCTCGCCATGTATGGCGACCTGGGCGCGGGAAAAACCGCCTTTGTCCGCGGGCTGGCGCGGGGATTGGGGATCACCGCCCGGGTGCAAAGCCCCACCTTTACCATCGTCAACGAATACGAAGGTCGTCTCCCCCTGTTCCATTTTGATATGTACCGCCTTGGCTCTGCCGAGGAGCTGTTCGACATCGGCTGGGAGGATTATCTCGCCCGTGGCGGCGTCTGCGTGGTGGAGTGGAGCGAAAATGTGCCGGAGGCCTTTGACGGCACGGAATACCGAGTCACCATCCGCAAAACCGGCGAATCCAGCCGGGAGATCACCATAGAGGAGGGAACGCCGTCATGCTGACGCTTGCTCTGGAAAGCTCCGCCAAAAGCGCCTCCGCCGCCCTGGTGGAGGATGGCAAACTTCTGGCGCAGTACAGCCAGAATACCGGCCTGACCCACAGCCGCACCCTGCTGCCCATGGCGCGGGATCTACTGGAAAATGCGGAGCGCAAGCCCCGGGAGCTGTCTCGCGTGGCCGTGGCCATGGGTCCCGGCAGCTTCACCGGCGTGCGTATCGGCGTTGCCGCCGTCAAGGGACTGTGCTGGGCGCTGGAGATCCCCGCCGTTGGCGTCTCCACGCTGGAGGCCATGGCCTGGCATGGCACGGGGCAGCCGGAGGGTACTCTTATCTGCTGCGCCATGGACGCCCGCCGGAATCAGTTGTATAACGCCCTGTTCCGCATCACGAACGGCGTACCCCAGCGCCTGTGTCCCGACCGCGCCATTTCCTGCGCCGATCTGCTTTTGGATAAAAATTTGTGCAATTCTGCTGTTTTTATAGTTGGCGACGGCGCAAACTTGTGTTATAATTATCTAAACACAAACGGCATTTCCGCCACGCTGGCGCCCCCCATTCTGGAATACCAGAGCGCCTGGGGCGTTGCCATGGCCGCGGCGGACAAGCCTGCCCGCCCCGCCGGTGAATTGCTTCCGGTGTACCTTCGCTTGTCCCAGGCAGAGCGGGAACGCCAGGCGCGCCTGTAAAGAAAGAAGGGACCTGTTTTGAGTAATCTCTATGTATTCGACCATCCTCTCATCCAGCACAAGCTGTCCATCCTCCGGGATAAGGAAACCGGGGTAAAGGAGTTCCGGGAGCTCATCACCGAGATCTCCATGCTCATGTGTTACGAGGCCACCCGGGATCTCCCGCTGGAGGATGTCCAGGTGGAAACCCCCATCGCCACCACCACCGTCAAGCGCCTTGCCGGCAAAAAGCTGGCCATTGTTCCCATCCTCCGCGCCGGACTGGGCATGGTGGACGGTATGGTGGAACTGATCCCCACCGCCAAGGTGGGACATCTGGGGCTGCACCGCGACCCGGAAACGCTGGAGCCGCTGGAGTATTACAGCAAAATGCCCTCTGACATCGGCGAGCGGGAAATCTTTGTCGTTGACCCCATGCTGGCTACCGGCGGCAGCGCCGTTGCGGCCATCAACTTCATGAAAAAACGCGGATGTAAGCACATCAAGCTCATGTGCATCATCTCCGCCCCGGAGGGCGTCGCCCGCGTACAGGAGGCGCACCCTGATGTAGACATCTACACCGCCGCCCTGGATGAAAAGATCAACGAAAAGGGCTATATCGTCCCCGGCCTGGGCGATGCCGGCGACCGCATCTTTGGCACCCGTTAAGGCTGTCTTTCCTCAAAAATAACACAACACCCCATTTATCAAAAATTGCTGATAAATGGGGTGTTGCTTCATTTTTCAAGCTTTGTGCCGCAAAAGAAAATTCTTGTGCTACTGGACATTTTGAATGTCTACATACTCTGCCAAAAACAGCGGAACTGTGACCTCATTTCCCATAACAGCCTCGTAAGTGTAGTTTCCACTCAAGATTCCGTACATCGTGATAATATCATCTTCCAGAATGTTTGGTTCACTGTGATCCTGCTTGGTATAGTAGACGAGAATCGTATCTTCCCAGACATAAGTCCCCTTTGTGACATTCACACGCAGCGTATAACTGTCTCCATCCGGCATGGCCTGAATCACCTCGCCGGTGAATGTGGCTTTCTGCCCGACATAGTTATCGGGTGTACGCGCGATTTCCTCATAAGTATAGGGCTGGCACGCAGCAATGTATTCCTGCTTCTGCGCGGCAATTTCTTCCGGCGACAAAGTCGGCGGCACGGTCTCTTCCTCCTCCGGCGCACTTGTCTCTTCTGCCGGAATCTCCGTCTCTTCCGGCTGTGCGGTTTCTACCTGTGTCGTTGGTTCTTTCTTCGGTGCGTCATTCGATTTTCCGCTGGATGCAGCTGTTCCGATCACAATGAGTGCGATCAATACGATCACTACCCAAAATGGAACCCGCTTGTAAATCGGCTTTTTCGGCTTTTTGACCGCGGTTTGGTTTTGCTGCTCCTGGACTTCGCTTGCAGCATCCTGTTTCTTTGACTTTCGTCTCATCCTAGGTTTCCCCCTTGTAAAAAAGTATACTTTTCTGTAAGTGGAAAAACCGCGAAAAAATATGCAAAAAACAGTGGAAATTTCCGGAATATTCCTGTATAATGGAGTAGCTTTCTAATTTACAAGAAAGTATACTTTTTTGTAAATTCCATTACAGCGCAAAACGATTAAAAAGCCAGCGATATCCCTCTTGGGACATCGCTGGCTTTTGCTTTCTGCTCTATATGCCGTGCCGCTTACTGCGCAGCGTCGGTTTCGTCATCCTTCATGCAGCAAACCATGACCGCTTTCTGGGCATGGAGCCGATTTTCCGCCTCGTCAAACAGCTCCGCTGCGTGAGCCTCAAAGACCTCGGCCGTGATCTCCTCCCCGCGATGGGCGGGCAGGCAGTGCAGCACCATGGCGTCAGGCTTGGCCACTGCCATCACCTGGTCATTGATCTGGTACTTTCCGGCAAAAACGGCCTGGCGCTCCTGCGCCTCGCCCTCCTGTCCCATGGACGCCCACACATCGGTGTACAGCACATCAGCATCCTTGGCGGCCTCCAGCACATCCGGCGTGCAGACAAAGTCTCCGTTTGCCTTTGCCCATGCCATGATCTCGCTGTCCGGCTCAAAGCCGGCCGGGCAGGCCACAGCCACGGACATTCCCATTTTGATGCCGCCCACGATCAGAGAGTTTGCCATGTTGTTGCCGTCGCCCACATAGCACAGCTTGTTTCCGGCGATCGTTCCCTTGTGCTCCCGAATGGTCATCAGGTCGGCCAGCACCTGGCAGGGATGGCAGTAGTCCGTCAGACCGTTGATGATGGGAATGGAACCATACTCCGCCAGCGCCTCTACCTCCTCCTGGGCAAAGGTGCGGATCATAATACCGTCCAGATAGCGGCTGAGCACTCGTGCGGTGTCCTCCACCGGCTCGCCCCGGCCGATCTGCAGATCCCGGCTGCTCAGGAACAGGCCGTTGCCGCCCAGATCGTACATACCCACCTCAAAGCTGACGCGGGTGCGGGTAGAGCTTTTTTCAAAAATCATGCCCAAGGTCTTACCCTGCAAATGGTGATGGGGGATCCCATGCTTTTTCTCGTATTTCAGCTGATCGGCCAGATTCAGGATCTGGGTGATCTCCTCGGCGGAAAGATCCGCCAGCTTCAGCAAATGTCTCATTGTGCCAGAACCTCCTTGAGTACTGCGATGGCCTTTTCCAAAAGCTCCATCGGGATATTCAGCGGGGGCAGCAGCCGGACTCTGTCATGGGCAGTCAGCACCAGCACGCCCTTTTCCATGCAGCCCAGGACAACATCCTTGGCCGCTTTTTCGCTCTGGATGCCCAGCATCAGACCCATACCGGTCACGGCTTTCACGCCCTTGGCGCCCTCCAGCTGGGACAAAATATAGGCGCTGCGCTCCCGCACGCCTGCCAAAAGCGCCTCGTCAATGCGCTCCAGATTGCTCACCGCACCGGCGCAGGCAACCGGGTTGCCGCCAAAGGTGGAGCCGTGGCTACCGGGTACCAGAACATCCTCTACCCGCTCGCCCAGCATAAAGCAGCCCAGCGGCAGTCCGCCGGCCAGTCCCTTTGCGGTGCTGACCACATCCGGATGCAGACCAAACTGCTCATAGGCATACAGACTGCCGGTTCGGCCGTTACCGGTCTGCACCTCGTCCACCAGCAACAGCAGATCCTTTTCCCGGCACATGGCGGCAATTTCCTCCACATAGTCCCGGGGCAGGGGCATCACGCCGCCCTCGCCCTGCACCAGCTCGATCATGATGGCGCAGCAGGCGTTTTCCTCCGTCAGCTTCCGCAGCGCCGCCTTGTCCCCCACCGGGGCATAGACAAAGCCGGGGGTAAAGGGGCCGAAGTCCTTGTGAAAGGCCTCCTGTCCCGTGGCCGCGAGGGTAGTAATGGTGCGGCCGTGGAAGCTGTTGACCAGCGTGATGATGGTGTTGTGTTCCTCGTCCCCGTGCTTGAGGGTGGACCAGCGCCGGGCGACCTTGATCATGCCCTCGTTGGCCTCGCCGCCGGAGTTGCCGAAAAACACCTTTTTCATCCCTGTGCGCTTGCAGAGCATTTCGGCCAGCTGGGCGCAGGGGCCGCTGTAGTACAGGTTGGAGGTGTGCTGCAGGGTGCCCAACTGCCGGGTCACCGCCGCCGTCCATATATCGTCGGCATAGCCAAAGGTGTTGACTGCAATGCCGCTTCCCAAATCAATGTATTCCTTGCCCTGATCGTCCCAGACCAGGCTGCCCTTGCCCTTGACCAGCGCCACCGGAAACCGGCCGTAGCTGTGGGCAACATAGGCATTATCCAATTGCTTGATATCCATTTTCTGTCTCCTTTTCCTTACAGGAACATGGTGCCGATACCCTCATCGGTAAAGGTTTCAATGAGGATAGAATGGGGCACGCGGCCATCAATGATAAACACGCGATGCACACCCTGCCGGATGGCCTCGATGCAGCAGTCCACCTTGGGGATCATGCCGCCGGAGATCACGCCCTCCCGGATCAGCTGGGGCGCCTCGCTGACATTGATCGCAGGGATCAGCGTGCTGGGGTCGTCCTTGTCCCGGAGGATGCCGGCAATATCCGTCATGGAGATCAGGCTTTCCGCTTTCAGGCTGCCGGCAATACGCGCCGCCGCAGTGTCCGCGTTGATGTTATAAATGTTCCCCTGCCGGTCGCAGCCCACTGTGGACACCACGGGGATATAGCCCTTGTCCAACAGATCCAGGATCGGTTCGGTGTGGATTTTCGTGATCTCTCCCACATAGCCCAGGCGCGGGTCTTTCATCTCCGCCTCGATCAAGTGGCCGTCCATACCGCTCAGGCCGATGGCCTTGCCGCCGATGTTCTGGATCAGGTTGACCAGACTCTTGTTGACCTTTCCGGCCAGCACCATCTGCACGATCTCCGCGCTCTCCGCATCCGTTACCCGCAGCCCGTCCACAAACTGGGTCTCTTTTCCCAGCCGCTTGAGCATATTGGTGATCTCCGGGCCGCCGCCGTGCACCAGCACGATCTTCACGCCCACCAGACTCAGCAATACGATATCGCCCATCACGGCCTGCTTCAGCTCGGGGTTGATCATGGCGTTGCCGCCATACTTGACCACAACGATCTTATCTCTGTATTTCTGGATATAGGGCAGCGCGTGGCAAAGCACCTCTGCCCGCTGCGCATTGCTCAGCGGCAGTTCCAGTTCCTCCATCTTATTTCCCTCCAGTCAAATTCGGTACATCCGTGTTTCTGTCCCCATCAGGTGCGGTAATCGCCGTTGATGCGGACATACTCGTAGGTCAGATCACAGCCCCAGGCGGTCGCCGCCGCGCTGCCGTCGCCCAGATCCACCAGGATCTGGATCTCTTTTTCCAACAGCACCTTTTTGGCCTCCTCCTCGGAGAAAGGAATGCCCGCGCCGTTTTCGCACACGCAGACCTCCCCGGCATCCGAGCGAAAGCTGACCTTCACACAGGTCACATCCACCTCTGCGCCGCTGTAACCGATGGCACACAGCACGCGCCCCCAGTTGGCGTCCGCGCCGAACATGGCCGCCTTCACCAGCGCAGAGCAGATGATCGCCTTTGCCACGATCCGGGCGTTTTCCTCGTCCTTTGCGCCGGTGACAACGCATTCCAGCAGCTTGGTCGCGCCCTCGCCATCCGCGGCGATTTGGCGGCAAAGGGAGGCGTTGACCGCGTGCAGCGCCTCGCAAAAGGCGTCAAAGGCCGGTCCCTCCTCGGTGATGGGGGTGTTACCCGCCATGCCATTGCACATCACAGTCAGGGTGTCGTTGGTGGAGGTGTCCCCATCCACACTGAGCATATTAAAGCTGTCCTTGACATCCGCCCGCAGCGCCTTTTGCAGCATCTCCGGAGAGATCGCCACATCGCCGGTCACAAACACCAGCATGGTCGCCATGTCCGGATGGATCATGCCGCTGCCCTTGGCAATGCCGCCCAGGCGGCACTCCACGCCGTCGATTTCAAAGCTGACCGCGCACTCCTTTTCCACCGTGTCCGTGGTCATGATGGCCTCTGCCGCGTTTTTATAGTCCACCTTCAGGTCGGCCACCACGCCGGGCATCCCGGCGGCGATCGGTGCCAGATCCAGCACCTGGCCGATCACGCCGGTGGAGGCCACGATCACATCCCCGGCGGGAATGCCCGTGTGCTCCTGCACCAGGTCGCACATTCCCTGGGCGATCTCCAGCCCGTTGGCGTTGCAGGTGTTGGCGTTGCCGCTGTTGCAGATCACCGCCCGGGCAATGCCGTTTTCCAGATTTTTCTGGGTGATGAGAATGGGCGCGCCCTTGACCAGATTCTGGGTGTACACGCCCGCCGCCGCGCAGTCGCAGTCGCTGACGATCAGCGCCAGGTCCCGCTTACTGCGGTTGGCGCGGATGCCGCAATGTACGCCGCCGGCGCGAAATCCCTTTGCGGCACAAACGCCGCCGGAAATATGTTTCATTCTGCTTACAACTCCAATCCCGTTGTGGGATCCAGTCCCAAAACGATATTCATGCTCTGGACAGCCGCGCCGGAAGCGCCCTTGCCCAGATTGTCAAATCTTGCGATGCACAGCGCCTGCTGCGCGTTTCCGGTGATGAACAGCTCCATGCTGTCCCGCCCCGCCATGTTGTTGGCGCCCAGGAAGCCGTCCTCCGGCTTACCCAAGGGCTGCACCTGCACCAGCGGCTGTCCGGCATAGAAATCCGCAAACAGGCCGTGCAGCTGTTCCAGACTGTCCACACCCTGCAGGCTGTCCAGATACAGGGGGATCGTCACCGTCATGCCGCAGGGATAGTCGCAGACCACCGGGCAGAAAATCGGCTTTTCCGTCAGCCCGGACATGGCCATCATCTCCGGAATGTGCTTGTGCGCCAGTCCCAGCGCATAGGCGCGGGGGCTGCCGAACTCCGCCGGACGATCCGGGGACTCATACACGGCAATGGCCTTTTTTCCCGCGCCGGTGTAGCCGCTCAAAGCGTGCGCCGTCAGGCGGGCGTCCGGCGCGACCGCGCCGCTTTGCACCAGCGGTCTTGCCAGAGAGATAAACCCGGTGGCATAGCAGCCGGGGTTGGCGATGCGGCGGGCATTGCGGATCTTCTCTGTCTGATCCTTTGCCATCTCCGGAAAGCCATAGACCCAGTTGGGATCCACTCGGTGGGCAGTGGAGGCGTCGATGACCGTCACATTCGGATTTTCCACCAGCGCCGCGTCCTCGATCGCCGCCGCATCCGGCAGGCAGAAAAAGGTGATGTCGCTGCTGTTGATGGCATCTTGTTTCGCTGCAATGTCCTTCCGCAGCTCATCCGGCAGGGTCACGACCTCCAGCTCCGGCCGCTGTGCCAGGCGCTCCGCGATCCGCAGCCCGGTGGTTCCCGCGCTGCCGTCAATGAAGATTTTTTTCATTTCAGCTTCTCCTTTACCAGCTCGATCTGCGCTTCCACGGACTCCACAGAGGTCCCGCCATAGGAGCAGCGGTTCTTCACACAGTTCTCCAAAGAGATCGCCTCGTACAGATCCTCGGCAAACAGATCAGAATGGGTGCGATATTCTTCCAGCGGCAGCTCCTCCAGCACGGTGTCCTTTGCAATGCAAAGCGCCACCAGCTGTCCCACGATCTTGTAGGCCGTGCGGAAGGGCATATTTTTCTTTACCAGATAATCCGCCAGATCCGTTGCGTTGATAAAGCCCTTTTGCGCCGCCCGCTTCATCACATCCTTGCGGACGGTCATGGTCTGCAGCATGGGTGCCATCACCTGCAGGCACAGCTTCACGGTATCCACCGCGTCGAAAATGGACTCCTTGTCCTCCTGCATATCCTTGTTGTAGGCCAGCGGCAGTCCCTTGAGCATGGTCAGCGTTCCCATCAGGTCGCCGTAAACGCGGCCGGTCTTGCCGCGGATCAGCTCCGCCATGTCGGGGTTTTTCTTCTGGGGCATGATGGAGGAGCCGGTGGAATAGGCGTCGGAAAGATCCACAAAACGGAACTCCCAGCTGCTCCACATCACGATTTCCTCGCTCAGGCGGGACAGATGCATCATCAAAATGGAAAAGCAGCTGAGCAGCTCCACGCAGAAATCCCGGTCGCTCACGCCGTCCATGCTGTTCTCGCAGGGACGGTCAAAGCCCAGACCCTGGGTGGTGGACTTGCGGTTGATGTCATAGGTGGTGCCGGCCAGGGCGCAGCTGCCCAGCGGGTTGACATTCATGCGCTTGACCGCATCGTCCAGACGCTCCAGATCCCGCAGCAGCATCATGCAATAGGCCATCAGGTGGTGCCCGAAGGTAATGGGCTGTGCCCGCTGCAAATGGGTGTAGCCGGGCATGATCGTGGCCTTATGCTCCTCCGCCTGTCCCAGCAGTGCCTCGATCACGGCAACGATCGCTTTTCGGATGTCCTTTGCCTCGTCTCGCAGATACAGGCGCAGATCGGTAGCCACCTGATCGTTTCGGCTGCGGGCGGTGTGCAGACGCTTGCCGGCGTCGCCGACGCGGCGGGTCAGCTCCTGCTCGATGAACATATGGATATCCTCGCAGGACATATCAAACTCCAGCTCGCCCCGGGTCAGTTCCAGCTGGATCTGCTGCAGCGCCATCAGGATCGCATCCCGGTCGGGAGCGGAGATTAGGCCGCGGGCGCACAGCATGGCCGCATGGGAAGCACTGCCCTTGATATCCTGTCGATACATCCGGCAGTCAAAGGGCAGAGAAGTGTTGAAATCATCCGCGATCTTGTCGGTATTGCCGGAGCTTCTTCCGGCCCACATTTTAGCCATGATTCACATTTTCCTTTCCATTATCTAAAAAAGCGAATATTTATTCATTCTTTGGCTTATCCGCCGCTGCAGCCGGGCGTTCCGCGGCGAATCGAAAAAACACCGAAAGTCCCGCACAGGAGCTTCTCCTGTGCAGGACTTGCATCAGCATGTCAAAAAAGTCCGGGACTTTTTTGACATGGCTTTCTTCGGCGGTTTGTCCCATGCCCGGTGCTTTACAGTCTGCCCTGCTCCCGCAGTGCCTGCACCTTGTCGGGCAGACCCCACAGGTTGATAAAGCCGGCGGACTGCGCCTGGTCATAGTCGCTCTCGCCAAAGGTGACCAGATCCTCAGAATACAGGCTGTGGGGAGAGGTGGTGCCGGCGGGAATGATGTTGCCCTTATACAGCTTCAGCTTCACCGTACCGGTCACGAACTCGTTTGCCTTGTCCGCAAAGGCGCTGATGGCCTCCCGCAGGGGGCTGTACCACTTGCCGTTGTAGACCAGGTCGGCAAAGTCCACTGCCAGCTTCTGCTTGGCATGGAGGGTGTCTCTGTCCACAGTCAGCATTTCCAGCTGGGCATGGGCAAAGTACAGGATCGTGCCGCCGGGAGTCTCGTAAACGCCGCGATCCTTCATGCCAACCAGACGGTTTTCTACAATATCAATGATGCCAATGCCGTTTTCGCCGCCGAACTTGTTCAGCCCCTCGATGATCTTGGAGGCCTTCATCTTCTCGCCGTTCAGGGCAACCGGGCAGCCCTTTTCAAAGTCCAGGGTGATATAGCAGGGCTTATCCGGCGCCTGGAGGGGAGAAACACCCATTTCCAGGAAGCCGGGCTTTTCGTAAGTGGGCTCGTTAGAGGGATCCTCCAGATCCAGACCCTCGTGGCTGAGATGCCACAGGTTCTTGTCCTTGGAGTAGCTGGTCTCCCGGGAGACCTTCAGGGGCACATTGTGCGCCTCGGCATAGTCGATCTCCTCATCCCGGGACTTGATGTCCCACTCCCGCCAGGGGGCGATGATCTTCATATCGGGCGCAAAACGCTTAATGGCCAGCTCAAAACGCACCTGATCGTTGCCCTTGCCGGTGGCGCCATGGCAAACGGCGTCCGCATTTTCGGCCAGGGCGATCTCCGCCAGCTTTTTGCCGATCACAGGACGGGCAAAGGCCGTTCCCAGCAGATAGGTCTCATACTTGGCGCCCATTTTCAGGGAGGGGATGATGACCTCGTCCACCATCTCGTCCACCAGGTCGGCCACGATCAGCCGGGAAGCGCCGGTCTTCAACGCCTTTTCCTCTAAACCCTCCAGCTCGTCCGCCTGACCCACATTACCGGCCACGGCGATGATCTCCGGGTTGTTGTAGTTTTCTTTCAGCCAGGGAATGATAACGGAAGTATCTAAACCGCCGGAATAGGCAAGCACGATTTTCTTAATGTCTTTCTTATCCATTTTCAGGACCTCCGAATGAATATTTATTCTAAATTATGCATATAATTATACGCCGTTTTCTCATTTTTGTCAACATAGATTCCGTAATTTCTGCATATTTATTTCATTTTGGCTGACAAAACCCACTCGCCTCCCCTCCCCCGGCAGTTTCACCGAAACCGCCGGGCATTTTTCTCCGGGATTTTGTGAATTGAGGAATAAATTAATTTTCTCGTTTGCTTTACTTGACTAATGCGTTAGCGTGATATATACTGATTGCACTTGCAGTATCGGAAAAAAAGGTTTATACTGCTTTCAATCTTGTATATTACTTTGATAGGAAAGGGAGTTTGCACCATGGACAGCTCTCTGCGCAGTTTGCGCCAGGATGAGCGCGTTTCCCTCACCCTCCGCAAGCTTTTTGAGCAATATGGATACAAGCGCATCAAGGCCCGTATGTTCGAGGACTATGCTCTGTATCTGGAAAACCGCAGCTTTCTGGCCGCGGAAAATGTCATCACCTTCACCAATCCGGACGGCCGCCTGCTGGCGCTCAAGCCGGATGTGACCCTCTCTCTGGTCAAAAACACAAACGCCACCGCAGAGACCAGCGAGAAGCTGTACTACATAGAAAATGTATGCCGCCTGTCCCGGGAGCGGCGGGAATACCGGGAGATCAGCCAGATGGGGCTGGAAATGTTCGGCGGCATCGACGCCTACGCCACGGCGGAGGTCATCCGTCTGGCGTTGCTGTCTCTGGATGCCATCGACCCGGCCTTCGTGCTGGATGTGTCCCACATGGGCTATACCGGCGCGCTGCTGGACGAGCTGGTCGCGGACGAGGCCGACCGCCCAGAGATCATCTCCTTTATCCGGGCAAAAAACCGCCACGATCTGCGCAGCTTTGCCGAGGCGCACGGGGTCTCCCCCGCCGGAGTTGACCGTCTGGTGGCGCTGGCCGAGCTGTACGGCGACTTTGACAGCTGCATGGACGCAGCGCGCACCATCGCCGGAGAAAACGCCCTCATGCACCGGGCACTGGACGAGCTGAGCGCCGTGTACGCCCTGCTGCTCGGCTCCGGTCTGGAGCAAAAGCTCCGCCTGGATTTCTCCATCGTCAACGACATCGGCTATTACACCGGCGTCATCTTCCAGGGCTATGTCAGCCGCGCCCCCCGGGCGGTGCTCTCCGGCGGCCGCTACGACAAGCTGCCGGAAAAATTCGGCAGCACCGCCGGCGCCATCGGCTTCGCCCTGTATCTGGACCAGGTCGCCGAGCGCTACGCTGCCACGCCGGAATACGATGTGGACGCACTGGTGCTGTACACGCCCGACTGCGATCTTGCCGCCCTCAGCCGGGCGGTGCAGTTCCTGCTGGAATCCGGCAACCGGGTCCGCACCGAGCGCAGCATTCCCGAGGGATTGCGCTACCGCCGCCTGCTTCGCTTTGAAAACGGCGCATTAAAGGAGGATACCCCATGCTGAACATCGCTTTGCCAAAGGGTCGTCTGGGCGACCATGTATATGATCTGCTGGCGCGCATCGGCTATGACTGCGCCTCCTTCCACGATGAGGGCCGCAAGCTGGTGCTGGAAAATCCGGAAAAGGGCGTGCGCTATTTTCTGGTCAAGCCCACAGATGTGGGCGTGTATGTGGAATCCGGCGCGGCGGATGTGGGCGTTGTGGGAAAGGATATCCTGCTGGAGCATGATCACAATGTCTATGAGCTTCTGGATCTGGGTCTGGGAAAATGCCGTATGGCCGTGGCCGCGCCCAATGACTATGTGGAGGACAAAAGCCGCACCCTGCGGGTCGCCACCAAGTTTGTGAACATCGCCAAAAACTATTATGCCTCCATCAACCGGGACATTGAGATCATCAAGCTCCACGGCAGCATTGAGCTGGCGCCCCTGTGCGGCCTTTCTGATGTGATCGTGGATATTGTGGAAACAGGTACTACCCTGCGGGAAAACAACCTGCGGGTGTATCACGAAATTCTGCCCATCAGCGCCCGGTTCATCGCCAATCAGGCCAGCTATCGCTTCCGCTATGAAACCATCTCCGCCATGGTGCGGGATCTCAAGGAGGTGCTGGCATGATTCCCATTTATAAAGCCGCCGACCTGGCGGAAAAGGACATCCTCACCCGGGATAATATCGCCCAGGCAGATGTGGAGGAGGCCGTTTCAGAGATCCTCCGCAGCGTACAGCAGGAGGGCGACGCCGCCCTGTTTGCTTTCTCCTGGCGCTTCGACCAGGTAGAACTCTCCCAGCTGGAGATCCCCCGCCGGGAGCTGGAAGCCGCCGCCGGGCGCATCGACCCCTATTTCCGGGAAACGCTGGAAATGGCGCGGGATAACATCAGCCGCTTCCACAGCCTGCAAAAGCCCAAGGATTACCAGGACGCCCCCCGGGACGGCGTGATCACCGGATTTCGTTACCTGCCCCTGGAGCGGGTGGGGATCTATGTCCCCGGCGGCACCGCCAGCTACCCCTCCACCGTACTCATGAACGCCCTTCCCGCCAAAATCGCCGGGGTCAAAGAGGTGGTCATGGTCACGCCCCCGAACAAAGCCACCGGCAAGGTGCGGGACGAGTTGCTCGCCGCCGCCTGGCTGGCCGGGGTGGATCGGGTCTTTGCCATCGGCGGCGCCCAGGCTGTTGCCGCCCTGGCTTACGGCACGGAAACCGTGCCCAAGGTCGATAAGATCGTCGGCCCCGGCAATATTTTCGTCGCCACCGCCAAGCGCCGGGTCTTCGGCCTTGTGGACATCGACATGATCGCCGGCCCCAGTGAAATTCTGGTCATTGCCGACGAAAACAGCGACCCGGCCTTTGTGGCTGCCGACCTGCTCAGTCAGGCAGAGCACGACAAGCTGGCCTCCGCTGTGCTCATCACCACCAGCCCCGCCCTGGCACAGCAGGTACAGGCCGAGGTGGAACGCCAGCTGGCCGACCTGCCCCGGCAGGAGATCGCCCGCTGCTCCATGGAAAACAACGGCAAGATCCTGCTTGCCGACTCGCTGGAGGAGGCCGTCTCCCTTTCCAACCGCATCGCTCCGGAGCATCTGGAACTGTGCGTGGACGAGCCATTTGCCCTGCTGCCCCAAATCAAAAACGCCGGCAGCGTGTTTCTGGGGCGCAGCGCCCCGGAGGCGCTGGGCGACTATCTGGCCGGCCCCAACCACACCCTGCCCACCAGCGGCACCGCCCGCTTTTCCTCTCCCCTCTCTGTGGATGATTTCATCAAAAAATCCTCGTACCTCTGGTACACACCGGAGGCGCTGGCGCGCGTGGGCGACCGCGTGGCGGACTTTGCCGCCCGGGAGGGGCTGGACGCCCATGGCCGCAGCGTGCTGATCCGAACCAAAAAGGAGCGTGATTGATATGAGCCGTTTTCTGGTAAACAAGCATCAGGCTCTCACCCCCTATACCCCCGGCGAACAGCCCCGGGATATGCAATATGTCAAGCTCAATACCAACGAATCCCCCTTTCCTCCCGCACCCGGCGTACTGGAGGTCATCACCCGGGGCGAGATAGAAGCCCTGCGCCTGTATCCCGACCCCAGCGCCGACACCCTCATCACCGCGCTGGCCAAACACTATAGCCTGCAAAAAGAGCAGGTTTTCGTCTCCGGCGGCTCGGACGAGGCTCTTGCCTATGCCTTCGCCGCCTTCTGCGATGAAAAAACCGGCCTGCTCTGCCCGGATATCACCTATGGCTTTTATTCCGCCACAGCGGCTTTTCTCGGTCTGGATCTCCGGCGGGCGCCCCTGCTGGAGGATTACTCCGTGCGCATTGCCGATTACGCCGCCTGCGGCCGCACGATCGTGCTGCCCAACCCCAACGCCCCCACGGGCATTTTCCTGCCCCTGGAGCAGGTACGGCAACTCTGCCGCACCAATCCGGATACCGTTGTCATCATCGACGAGGCCTATGTGGACTTCGGCGCGGAAAGCGCCGTCTCCCTGCTGCCGGAATGCGAGAACCTGCTGGTCGTGCAGACCTTTTCCAAGTCCCGCTCTCTGGCCGGCGGCCGCATCGGCATGGCCTTTGGCTCTGCGGAGCTGATCGCCGACCTGAACCGGATGAAGTTTGCCATGAACCCCTATGACATCACCCGCCTGAGCCTGCTGTGCGGCGTGAAAGCCGTGGAGGACGCGGCCTATTTTGACCGCTGCCGCCGGCAGATCATGGAAAACCGCGATTACACCGCGGAGCAGCTCCGGACACTGGGCTTCCGGGTGCTTCCCTCCCTGGCAAACTTTGTCTTTGCCGCGCCCCAGCGCATCAGCGGCGGAGAATATTACCAAAAGCTCAAGCAGCGGGGTGTGCTGGTGCGCTACTTCCCCGGTGCGCGGACGGAGGCCTTTGTCCGCATCACCATCGGCACCCGGGAGCAGATGGATGCGCTCCTGTCTGCCACAAAGTCTATTTTCGCGGAGGTGTGAGCCATGCGCACAGCAGAGATCAAACGCACCACAAAAGAAACCGATATTCACCTGCGCCTGTGTCTGGATGGCAGCGGCAGTGCCGATGTTTCCACCGGCTGCGGCTTTCTGGATCATATGCTGACCCTGTTTGCCCACCACGGCCGCTTTGATCTGTTCCTGCGCTGCACCGGGGATGTCCAGGTGGATTACCACCACACCACGGAGGACATCGGCATCGCCCTGGGCGAGGCTTTTCGTACCGCCCTGGGCAGCAAAGCCGGCATCAACCGCTATGGCAGCTTCCTGCTGCCCATGGACGAGAGTCTGGTACTCTGCGCCCTGGATCTGTCCGGCCGGGCACACCTTTCCTATGACGCGGCAGTCCCCGCGGAAAAGGTCGGCGACTTTGACACGGAGCTGGCGGAGGAATTCTGGCTGGGCTTTGTCCGCGCCGCCGCCGCCACGCTGCACATCCGGCAGCTGGCCGGAAAAAATTCCCATCACATTTTGGAGGCGATCTTCAAGGGCACTGCCCGGGCGCTGCGTATTGCGGTGACCATTGCGCCGGAAAACGGCGGCACGATTCCCTCCACAAAGGGGTTGTTATAAGCATGATCGCTATCATTGATTACGGCGTAGGGAATCTGTTTTCCCTGGCGCGTTCTCTGGATCACCTGGGGCTGGAAAGCTGCATCACCGGCGATCCGGAGCAGATCCGTCGTGCGGATCGCATTCTCCTGCCCGGCGTAGGCGCCTTTGGCGACGCCATCACCAAACTGCGCCAGACCGGTATGGCCGATGTTGTCCGGCAGCAGGCCACCGCCGGCAAGCCTCTGCTGGGCATCTGCCTGGGAATGCAGCTGCTGTTTGACAAAAGTGAGGAGTTCGGTCAGTGGGAGGGGCTTTCTCTGGTACCCGGCGAGGTTTGTCCCCTTGCCGATGACCTGACCCGCCCGCTGAAAGTACCACACATCGGCTGGAACCGCCTGCACTTTCCCAAGCCCTCCCCCCTGTTCCGCTATTTGCAGGAGGGCGACTATGTTTATTTTGTCCACTCGTTTTATGCCAAAAACTGCGCGGAAAGCACCATTGCCCTGACCGATTATGATATCCCGGTCACCGCGGCGGTGCAGTGCGGCAATGTATTCGGCACCCAGTTCCACCCGGAAAAAAGCGGTGCTGTCGGTCTGAAGATATTACAGGCATTTTCGGAGGTGTCCGTATGAAAATTTTCCCCGCGATCGACTTGCGCGGCGGCAAGGTCGTCCGCCTGACCAAGGGCGACTATGACCGCATGAAAACCTATGGCGACGACCCGGCTCAGGTAGCCTGCGCCTTTCGGGACGCCGGAGCCGAGGTGCTCCATGTGGTAGACCTGGACGGTGCCCGGGACGGCACGCCGGTCAACTTCCCGGTCATTGAGACCATCTGCCGCAGCAGCGGTCTGGCGCTGCAGGTGGGCGGCGGTATCCGCTCGGAAACACGCATCCGCGCCTATCTGGAACTGGGCGTTCGCCGGGTGATCCTGGGCAGCGCCGCCACCAATCTCCCCTGGCTGCGGGAAATGGTACAAAAATTCGGCGACGCCATCGCCGTCGGCGTGGATGCCAAAAACGGCATGGTCGCCGTCCACGGCTGGGAAAAGGTCACCGATCTGGACGCCATGGAATTCTGCCGCAAACTGGAGCAGCTCGGCGTAAAGACCGTGATCTATACCGATATCTCCAAGGACGGCATGATGCAGGGTACCAATTTGGAGGTCTACCGCCGCCTGACGGCGGAGACCGGGCTGGATATCATCGCTTCCGGCGGCATCAGCTTCGCCGAGGAGCTGCACCAGCTGCGGGAAATGGGCGTATACGGCGCGATCGTCGGCAAGGCGCTGTACGAGGGCACCCTCTCCCTGCCCCAGCTGCTGGAGATCGCAAGGAGTTGAGCGTATGGTAACAAAACGAATCATTCCCTGCCTGGACGTGCGGGACGGCCGGGTGGTCAAAGGCGTTAACTTTGACGGCATCCGGGAGATCGCCGACCCGGTGGAGATGGCCGCGTATTATAACGAAAGCGGCGCGGACGAGCTGGTGTTTTACGACATCACCGCCTCCTGCGAAAAGCGCGGCCTGTTCACCGATGTGCTCCGTCAGGTCGCTTCCCAGGTGTTCATTCCCCTGACTGTGGGCGGCGGCATCAACCGGCTGGAGGACTTTGACCGTATGCTCAAGTGCGGCGCGGACAAGGTCAGCGTAAATACCGGTGCCATCCGCGACCCCGATCTGATCGAGCAGGGCGCAAAGCGCTATGGTAGCCAGTGCGTTGTGCTGTCCATGGATATCCGCCGGGTGGACGGTAAATTCCACCTGTTCTCCCGGGGCGGCCGGGACGACACCGGCATAGATGCCCTGCAATGGGCCAAGGACGGCGAAAGCCGCGGTGCGGGCGAGCTGGTCGTTAACAGCATTGATACCGATGGCGTCCGGGGCGGCTTTGATCTGGAGCTGCTGGACGAGATCGCCGCGCGGGTGTCCATCCCCATCATCGCCTCCGGCGGCGCGGGCAACGCCCGGCATTTTCTGGAGCTGTTCCAGGCCAATCCCCAGGTGGACGCCGGCCTTGCCGCCTCCATCTTCCATCTGAAAGAAGTCTCCATCCCGGAGCTGAAACGCTATCTCCGTGACAACGGGGTTGAAATGAGGATTTGAAGCTATGACCATAGACGAACTGAAATTTGATGCAAACGGACTGATCCCTGCCATCGTACAGGACTACTTCACCAAGCAGGTGCTGACCCTGGCTTACATGAACCGGGAGAGCCTGGAGATCAGTATGCAAGAGGGCCGCACCTGCTTTTACAGCCGCAGCCGCCAGCAGCTCTGGCGCAAGGGCGAGACCAGCGGCAATGTCCAGCACATCGTCTCCATCGCCGCAGACTGCGATGCCGATGCGCTGGTCGTGGAGGTCATCAAGGCCGGCCCCGCCTGCCATACCGGCGCGGAAAGCTGCTTTTTCCAGGAGCTGTGGCAGGACGGAGAAAACACCCCCTTCTCTATCGACGGCCTGTATGAAATGCTTCTCGGCCGCAAGCTGCACAAAAAAGAAGGCTCTTATACCACCTATCTGTTTGAAAAAGGCATTGATAAGATCCTGAAAAAGGTGGGCGAGGAGTGTACCGAGGTCATCGTGGCCGGCAAGGGCGATGATAAGGCGGAGACCATTTACGAAATTGCCGACCTGGCCTATCATGTCATGGTGCTGATGGTACACATGGGCATTACCCCCAATGAGATCCGGCAGGAGCTGGCCAAGCGCCACATTGTGGATCACAAGGTCAAGCAGGAAAAAATGCAGTGATCTCCCCCACGCGTCCGGTTGATTTTTGTTGTCAAATCTACCGAAAAATCTTTGGGTTTTTTGGTAAATAAATAAAAGGAGTGTTTTTGATGAAGAATTATTTTGATCTCAGCGGGCAGACCGCCGTTGTCACCGGTGCTTCCACCGGACTGGGTCTGCAAATGGCAAAAGCACTGGCAAGCCAGGGCTGCAACCTGGTTCTGCTGGCACGCCGCCAGAACCTGTTGGAGAAAAACGCAGCCGAGCTGGAAGCGGAATTCGGCATAAAAGCATTGCCCTTTGTCTGCGACATCACGGACACCGCCCGCGTGAAGGAGGCTGTCGCCGCCACTATGAAGGCCTTTGGCCGGGTGGATATCCTCATCAACAATGCCGGCACCGGCGCCGTTGCCAACGCCGAGGACATCACCGATGAGCAGTTTGAAAATGAGCTGCGCATCGACCTGTTCGGCTCCTTCAAGTGCGCCCGGGAGTTCGGCAAGGAGATGATCCGGGCGGGCTATGGCCGCATCATCAACATCGCCTCCATGTACGGTCTGGTGGGCAACATGATCGCCGGCTCCACCCCCTACCACGCGGCAAAGGGCGGCGTGGTGAACATGACCCGCGCCCTGGCGGCGGAGTGGGGCAAGCACGGCATCACCGTCAACGCCATCTGCCCCGGCTACTTCTACACCGACCTGACCACCGCCACGCTGGATTCCGACTACTTCCAGTCCCTGGCCAAGGCCAACATCCCCCTGGGGCGTTACGGCAAGTCCGGCGAGCTGGACACCTGCGTGCTGTTCCTGGCCTCCCCCGCCTCGACTTATGTCAACGGCCAGAACATCGCCGTGGACGGCGGCTACACCTGCATCTGAAATTTTCGGAAAACCCAACACAAAACGCCACAGCCCTGGAGTGCAAAGCCGCTCCAAAAGGCTGTGGCGCTTTTCATTTTTGAAGTTCTATGCTATTTCCCGCGTCCCGGTCACTTTTGTTCAAACAGCTCCCGCACACTGGGGGCGTTCCGGGTCAGCTTTTTGATGCTCAGGCCATCCGCCTTGTCGTTGGCCAGACGAAGCTGCCGCTCCGAGGACAGCAGATTATCCTTGATCTTCTGCAAATGGGAAATGGACTTGTCGATCTCCCCAATGGCGTCGGAAAATTTCCGACTGGCCAGCTCGTAATTTTTGCTGAAGCCGGTCTTAAAGGTCTCCAGATTTTCCTCAAAGTTGGAAATATCCACCTGCTGCTCCCGCATCTGCTGCAGCTCCTGCCGATAGCGCAGGGCGTTCAGGGCGGCATTGCGCAGCAGTCCAATCAGCGGTACAAAAAACTGCGGCCGGATCACATACATCTTCTCATACCGGTAGGATACATCCACAATTCCGGAATTATAGTATTCGCTGTCCCCCTCCAGCAGGGAGACCAGCACCGCGTACTCACAACCCTTCTCCCGGCGATCCTTGTCCAGCTCCCGGAAAAAGTCCTCGTTCTTGTGCTTGGTGGCCGTGGTCTCCATCTCGTTTTTCATCTCGAACATGATCGACAGCAGCTCCACCCCCTCCGGCGTCTGCTCCCGAAAGATAAAATCTCCCTTGCTGCCGCTGCGGGCGTCGTTGTCCTTTTCAAAATAAGCGTTGGGAAAGGACATCATCCGCACCCGGTTGAATTCGTTCTGGCAGTGCTGCTCCAGGCTTTCCCCCACCATTTTTGTGGACTGCCGCGCCTTAAAGTCCCGGTAGTATTCGATCTGCTCCTCTTTCCGCTTCAGCTCGTTTTCGTATTGCTCCCGCAGGGCGCGCTCCGTCAGCTGCGTTTCCTTTTCCCGGCTTTCCAGCTGTCCCAAAAGCCCCGCGATCTCCATCTGCTTTTCGTGCAGCGCCTGTTCCCGGCTCTGCACAGCCTCCGTCACCGCCAGCTTTCTCTCCAGCTCGCTGCCGTCCAGCCTGGCCTGCAATTGTTGCAGACGCTGCTCCAGCTCTGCCAGCGCCGCCTGCTTTTCCTGCAAGGCTGCGTCCCGCGCCCTTTCCTCCTGCAGGCGCAGCAGCTGCAGCTGGCTTTCCTGCTTTTCCGCCTGCTCCTTTTCCCGGCGCTGCAATTCCTTTTCAAACTCCCGGTCCCGTACCTGCTGTACGATTTTGGCATAGCCCGTTTCGTCCACCTGGAACACCTCGCCGCAATTGGGGCATTTGATCTCCTGCATGATATTTCTCCTCTCTGTGTGTTTATCTCTCAGCGCATGATGGGGCTGTATCGCCACAGACTGCCGCCGGCTCTGTCTTGTACATTCCCGGAGGCCAGCCGCCACAGATCATGGGCGGCGCTTTCCGCCTGAAACACCCGCTGACATTCCTCCGATAAGCCGCGCACCGCCGCCGGCTTGGTCAGAATGGGAATGCGGGAACGCGTTCCCATCTCCCGCAGCAGCCCCCGGCCAACGGCGTTTGCCGCCAGCACGCGGGCATAGGGCGGCGTTCCCTTTTGCAGCTGCGCCGGGATCTGCAGAGCCGCACAGCAGCACATCCGCCGCAGCCGGGACAGAGCATAGCGCTTGGACTTTGTCCGCTGCAGCAGCTCCTCCAAGCTGGCCGCCTGGGCTGCCGCCGCCTGCAAGCGGTTTTCCAGTCCCTCCGCCGCGTCCGGCAATTCCGCCGCCTGGGCGCTTGTGAGCAGGCGCAGCCGGGACAGCATGGCCAGCTCCAGCCGCTCGATATCCGGCAGGGCTTCTCCCGCCAGGCAGGCATAGCTGGCCTCCGGCAAAAAGGGCCGCACCGGCTCCCCGGCTCTCCACAGCTGCCGCAGGCTGCTTGCGCTGCAAAAGCCCGCCGCCGGGTTCGGCGCATCGTGTCCCGCCCCGACTCGCGGGACGGCAAGGGGCTGCAATGCCGCGCCCAGCCCGGCAATGGCTTTCAGATATTCCACCGCCAGAATGTCGTTGGGCTGCGCCAGCGGCTTCGCCGCTTCTCCCAGCTCCGCTTCCAGCAGCGCCATGCGCCGGGCGGCAAAGCTGCGTCCGTCTCCCGCGCCGCTTTCCCGAAGCTTTTCCGCAAACGCCGGGTCGGACAGCCGCGCCGCCAGCTGCTCCAGCTGTGTCAGATTGCCGCTTTCGCTGCCAAAGCTGAGCCGGTCTACCACGCCGATGTCCCGCAGCAATCCCACGCCCCCTCTGGCAAAGCCCTCCGCCGAGGCCAAAGCCCACGGCACCGGAAGCTCCAGCACCAGATCCGCCCCGCCGGCCACCGCAGCCGCCGCCCGGGGTCCCGGCGCAAACAGGGCGGCCTCGCCCCGCTGAACAAAGCAGCCGCTCATGACGCAAACCACCGCGCTTTCCCCGCCAAACTGCGCCCGGCTGGCGTGGATATGGTGGCTGTGACCCCTGTGGAATGGGTTATATTCGCCAATAATTCCGATAACTGTCATGCTTCCCTCCTCTATTCCCACAGAAAGGGACTTTTCCGCCAAAAAAGACTTGCCTTTTTTAGGCAAATTTATTAAAATATTGTTTAGACTGATTTTACATGGTAAATCAACTTTTTACAAGCGCAAGATTTGTAAAACAGAATAGAAAGGAATCAAGAGACATGAAAATCCTGGTTATCAATGCCGGCAGCTCCTCTCTGAAGTATCAGCTGATCGACATGGAAAACGAGTCCCTGCTGGCAAAGGGTCTGTGTGAGCGCATCGGCATCGACGGTAAGTTCACCTACAAGCCCCAGATCAAGGGTAAAAAGACCATCAGCGCCGTGGATGTGGCTATGCCCACCCATAGCGAGGCCATCCAGGCCGTCCTGGACGCTCTGGTCGATGCGGAAAACGGCGTTGTCCAGTCCATGGACGAGATCGACGCTGTGGGTCACCGCGTCCTCCACGGCGGTAAGGAATTCACCGAGTCCTGCCTGGTGGACGATGCCTGCATCGCCGCCATCAAAAAGTGCTTCCCCCTGGGACCCCTCCACAATCCCGCCAACCTGATGGGCATCGAGGCCTGCCAGAAGGCCATGCCCGGCAAGCCCCAGGTCGCCGTGTTCGACACCGCCTTCCACATGACCATGCCCGCAAAGGCATACACCTATGCCATCCCCTATGAGTACTATGAGAAGGACGATGTCCGCCGCTATGGCTTCCACGGCACCTCTCACCGCTATGTCTCCGCCCGCGCTGTCGAGCTGCTGGGCAACCCCGCCCACAGCAAGGTCATCTGCTGCCACCTGGGCAACGGTTCCTCCCTGTCCGCCTGCGTGGACGGCAAGTGCGTGGACACCACCATGGGTCTTGGACCCCTCGCCGGTGTTCCCATGGGCACCCGCTCCGGCGACATCGATCCCACCATCATGGAGTACCTGATGGGCAGACACGGCTACGACATCAAGGAAATGATGAACATCCTCAACAAGAAGTCCGGCGTTCTGGGCATCTCCGGCGTTTCCTCCGACTTCCGCGATCTGGAAGCCGCCGCGGCCGAGAACAACGAGCGCGCCCAGCTGGCTCTGGACAAGTTCCACTACGAGGTTCGCAAGGACATCGGCGCTTACGCCGCCGCCATGGGTGGCGTGGATGCCATCATCTTCACCGCCGGCGTGGGTGAAAACGGCGTTGGCAACCGCGCCGCCATCTGCGAGGGTCTGGAGTACCTGGGCGTGAAGATTGACCCCGCCCGCAATGCCGAGCGTGCCGACGAGCACATGATCTCCACCGATGACAGCCCCGTCAAGGTCTTCGTCGTTGCCACCAACGAGGAGCTCATGATCGCCCGGGATACCCGCGATATCGTCTCCAAGTAAGGCAAGCTGTTTGTTGCATAAAAAATCCTGTTTCCGCAAAAAACGGAAACAGGATTTTTTGCATTTTTTATACCCGCCAGATTCGTGCGGCGTATTCCTCCACCGCTCTGTCCGCGGCAAAGATCCCGCTACGGGCAATGTTGCTCAGGCTCTTCTGCGCCCGGGCGATGGGATCGGAGATCGCGTCATAC
>CAVBJJ010000005.1:0-53012 GCA_963595735.1 bacterium | reverse complement strand
GCGTCATACAGCCTGTCATGGCAGTCCACATAGGAGGCAAAATCCGTCAACAGCATATACTCGTCCCCGCCGTAACGCAAGCGGCTGGCCAGATCGGCATAGCTCTCGCCATCCCGGAAGCCGTGGGAGAGCTCCGCCAGCACGCGCTCCAGCCGGCTGTCCTGCTCCACCAGCGCTCTGGGGTCATAGCCTCTGGCTTTCCAGTCCCGAATCTCCTCGTTGCGCAGCCCGAACAGGAACATATTCTCCGCGCCCAGCTGCTCATACATCTCCACATTGGCGCCATCATAGGTGCCGATGGTCACCGCGCCGTTGAGCATCAGCTTCATGTTGCCCGTGCCGCTGGCCTCTTTTCCGGCGGTGGAGATCTGCTCGCTGACCTGTGCCGCCGGCATCAGCTTTTCCGCCAGAGAGACCCGGTAATTTTCCAAAAACACCACCTGCAGCTTACCCTGGCACAGGGGATCTGCCGCCGTCTCGTCCATCAGGGAGCACAGCAGCCGAATGATCCGCTTTGCCACCGCATAGCCGCTGGCGGCCTTTGCGCCGAACAGGAAGGTCCGGGGCTGGAACGGCGCATCGGGATTGTCATGAATGCGTTGACGCAAATGGGTAATGAGCATGGCGCACAGCAGCTGCCGCTTATACTCATGCAGCCGCTTGACCTGCACATCAAAAATCGCGTCCGTGTGAAGCACCGGCCCGCCGCCTGCCCGCAGCCAGCGGGCAAAACGCGCCTTGTTTTCCGCTTTCACCTGCTCCAAACGCTCCAGCACTTGGCGGTTATCCCGGAATTCCTCCAGCCGGCGCAGCTGCTCCGGCTCTTTCAAATAGGCATCTCCGTCCAGCAGTTCGCAGACCAGCCGGTGCAGTCCCGGATTGCACTGCGCCAGCCAGCGGCGGTGATCGATGCCGTTGGTGACAAAGGTAAAGCGTCCCGGATCCTGCTCCGCCAGATCCCGGAACAGCTCCTTGCGCAGGATCGTGCCGTGCAGCCCGGACACACCGTTGATGGCAAAGCAGGCCGCCAGGCAGATATTAGCCATGTGTACCTGGCCGTCGGAGATGATCTGGTTCCGCTGGATCTTCTCCCAATCTCCGGCAAAGCGCTCCATCAGCTGTCTGCGCCAGCGCAGGTCGATCTCGCAGATGATCTCCCACACCCGGGGCAGCAGCGTCTGCACCAGTCCCTGGGGCCACTTTTCCAGCGCCTCGGAGAGAATGGTGTGGTTGGTATAGGCCACGCTTTCCGTGACGATTTTCCAGGCCGCATCCCAGCCCAGTCCGTGCTCATCCAACAGCAGGCGCATCAACTCCGGAATGACCAGCGTGGGATGGGTATCGTTGATCTGCAGCACATGGTGCGCGGCAAAATCCTCCACCTTACCATAGGTAGCCAGATGCTTGCGCAGAATGTCCTGTATCGTTGCGGAGACAAAAAAGTACTGCTGCTTCAGACGCAAGGTCTTGCCATCCATGTGGTCGTCCGCCGGATACAGCACCTTTGTGATGACCTCCGCCATGGTGCGCTGCTCCAGGGACTCCACATAGCGCCCGGAGGAAAACAGATACATATCCAGATATTTCGGACTTCTCGCCTCCCACAGCCGGAGGGTATTCACCTGGTCGGTATCATAGCCGGCGATGAGCATATCCCGCGGCACCGCCACCACGCTGGTATAGTCCTTCAGCTCCGCATGGCAGTTACCGAAATAGTCCCAGTTCTGCTCCACCCGGCCGCCAAAGCGCACCTCCACACTGTCCTCATAGCGGGTCAGCAGCCAGTTTTCGCCGCTTTCCAACCAGTTGTCCGCCTCCTCGGTCTGCTGCCCGTTGCGCAGCCGTTGACGAAAAATTCCCAGCTCATAGCAAAGGCTGTACCCCGTGGCGGGGATGTTGCAGCTGGCCATGCTGTCCATATAGCAGGCCGCCAAACGCCCCAGACCGCCGTTTCCCAGCCCGGCGTCCGGCTCCTCCTCGAAAATGTCCGCCGCGTTTTTTCCCATATCCTCCAGCGTGGCGGTCAGTTCCTCCAGCACGCCCAGGTTAAAGGCGTTTTTCTCCAGCGAGCGCCCCAGCAAAAACTCCATGGACAGATAGTGTACCTGCCGCTTGCCCGGCTGGGGCGCGGCCTTCGTTTTTTTCCGGCTCATCATCTCCCGGATCAGAATGGCGCAGGCGCAAAACAGCTGCCGATCCGTTGCCTGCTGCCCGGTCACGCCGAAATGAGCGGCCAGTTCATCCTCCAGCGCCGCACGCAGCTCCTGGCGGGTCACTTTTTCCATATCAACACCTCGAACCTTTCCAAACTTTTCCAAGCAGAAGCAGCGGGCGAGAAAACCCGTCCGCTGCGCTTTCTCTGTTTCCGATCACAGCCGGCTGCCCTTGGGCACGACAAAGGGCATACGCGGACTACCGGTCAGCACCGTTCCGGCGCTGACCTTGACAAACTTATCCAGAATCACATTTTCCAAACTGCAGCTCTCGCCGATCTCGCAGCCCTGCATGACCACGCAGTTTTTCAGCACCGCCCCTTTGGCGATCTTCACGCTGCGGGAGAGAATGCAGCTCTCCAGCCTGCCCTCAATGTAGCAGCCGTCCGCCACCAGGCAGTTTCGGGAGCCGGCCTCGGAGCCGTAATAGGCGGAGACCTCCGCCCGCTCTCGGGTACGCACCGGCCGTTCCGGCAGGAACAGACTCCGGCGCTTTTCGCCCCAGAGCATATCCATATTTGCCCGGAAATACTCCCGGACATCCGTGAGGTTGGCACTGTAGCCCTTGTGATAAAACACGCCCATGCGGCAGCCCCGGGTCAGCGCCCAGCGCAGTCCCTCCCGAAAATGCAGGCTATCGTGCTTTTCCGCCCAGGTCATGATCTCCAGCAGCAGCTGCTTCCGGATAATATAGACCCCCAACCCGGGCACGCCGTGATCGGCGGCGTTGCCCTGCAGCACCTGGGTCACATAGCCCTGGGCATTGAGCATCATGTGGTGCGCCGTATTGGCGGCGGGATCGGAAATGCAGACGGCCGTCACATCCAGACCCTGCTCCAGATGCCGCGCCACGGCGGCCTCAAAGTCCACATTGGCCAGCAGGTCGCCCCGGCTGAGCAAAAAGTAATCGCAGGGGGTGTCCTGCACATAGGAGCGCACCGCCAAAAGCGCCTCCAGATTGCCCTCGTACAGTCCTCTGTGGGAGTTGGGCAAGCCAAAGGGCGGCAGCAGCCGCAAGCCGCCCCGGCGGCGGGACAGATCCCAGGCCTTGCCGCTTCCCAGGTGATCCAGCAAGGACTGGTAATCCCGCTGCATGATCACGCCCACATCCCGCACGCCGGCGTTGGTCATGCTGGACAGCACAAAGTCGATCAGGCGATACCGCCCGCAAAAGGGCAGCGAGGCGGAGGTACGGTGCCGCACCAGCTCTCCCAGGCCGGGTTCATCCTGATATGCATAAACAATGCCAGCCAATTCAGCCATTGCCGCCCACCTCCTCGTTGGTATAGATCATGGCGCCTGCCGGGATCCGGGCGCCCGCCGGAATGCGCAGCTCCGGCCCGCAGGTGGCAACGCCCCATGCTTCACTGCCGTCCGGCCCTCCGCCGATGCGGGCGCCGGCGCCGACAATGGTGTTCTCGCCAATGATCGCATATTCCACCTGCGCCCCGGCTTCCACCACCGCCCCGGGCATCAAAACCGTGTATTTCACATAGGCGCCCTTGCCCACGATTGCTCCGTTGGACAGCACGGAATTTTCCACCTTGCCGTATACCTCGGAGCCTTCCGTGACAATGGAGTGGATGATCTCCGCATCCGCCCCGGCATAGTGGGGGGTGGCCACCGGGCTGCGGGCGCAGATGGGCCAATCCGGGTCATAGAGATTGACCAGGTCCGGAGAAAGCATATCCATATTGGCCTCCCACAGGCTAGAAATGGTTCCCACATCCCGCCAATAGCCGGAAAAGCGAAAGGGCCAGAGCTTTTCCCCGTTTTTCAGCATGGCGGGGATGATGTTTTTGCCAAAGTCCTTGCTGGATGTGGGGTCGGCCTCATCCGCGATCAGATAGCTGCGCAGCTTTTCCCAGGAAAACACATAAATCCCCATGGACGCCAGGGTGCTTTTCGGCACCTTGGGCTTTTCCTCGAACTCGGCAATGTAGCCGTCCTCGCTCAGATTCATAATACCAAAGCGGCTGGCCTCCTCCCGACTGACCTGGATCACCGCAATGGTGCAGGCTGCACCGGAGTGCTCATGCTCGGCGATCATCTTGCCATAGTCCATCTTGTAAATATGATCTCCGGATAAGATCAGCACATATTCCGGGTCATACAGCGAGATGAAATCCATGTTCTGATAAATGGCGTTTGCCGTGCCGGAAAACCAGCTGCCCCGCTCTCCCGCGCTTTGATAGGGCGGAAGAATATACACCCCGCCGTCCACCGAGTCCAGATCCCAGGGCTGGCCGTTGCCGATATAGCTGTTGAGCTTCAGCGGACGGTACTGGGTCAGCACGCCCACGGTGTCGATCCCGGAATTGGCGCAGTTGGACAGGGGAAAGTCGATGATTCGATGCTTCCCGCCAAAGGGTACGCTGGGCTTTGCCTCACGGCTGGTCAGGGCATACAGGCGGGAGCCCTGCCCGCCGGCCAGCAGCATGGCAACACATTGTTTCTTCATGCCGTTTCTCACTCCTCCCCACGGGGAAAGCGCTTGCCATATTCCCCGCGTTTCTTCTTCAATTATACCAATCCCACCGCATAACGCAATATTCTTTTTATGGATTTTGCCATATTTTTACGCGCATTTAGTTAAACCGATTCATCGTCTCCCCCGCGCCATGGGTAATATAGCAGGCAACGGCCTCCGCCGCCCGCTGGCAGGACTTCTGGATCTCCTGCGCCTCCTGCCCCCGGAACACGCCCAGGACCCAGTCAGCCATGTCATACTCCGGATGCGGCGGCGCACCAACGCCGATCTTGATGCGGGGAAAGGCGTCCGTCCCCAGGCAGGCGATCAGGCTTTTCAGGCCGTTGTGTCCCCCGGCGGAGCCCTTTTGCCGCACCCGCAGCTTGCCCACCGGCAGGGACACATCGTCCGACACCACCAGCACCCGCTCCGGCGGGATCTTATAATACTTTGCCGCCTGGGCCGCCGCCTCGCCGGAGAGGTTCATATAGGTCTGGGGCTTCATCAGCAGCGCCTTTTCCTCCCCAAAGCTGCAGGCGGCGGTCAGCGCCTGAAAGCGCAGCTTGTTCACAGAAACATTCTGGCTTTTCGCCAGCACATCCGCGGTCATAAAGCCCACATTGTGCCGGGTCATATCATATTTGAGGCCGGGGTTTCCCAGGCACACGATCAGCCAGCGGATGCCAGTCGACTTTGCAGAAAAAAACATGATGATATCGCTCCTTGCTCAAAGTATATTCCACAACGGGAAAAAAAGCTGTAAAAAAATCGCGGAGCGGCAACGCCGCTCCGCGATCAGGCTTTACATTATTCAAACAGTGCGGAAATGGAGGTCTCCTCGTAAATACGGGAAATGGCCTCGGAGAACACATGGGAAACGGACAGATACTTGACCTTTTCGCAAACCGGCTTGTCTGCGGGATAGGGAATGGTATCCAGCAGCCACAGTTCCTTGATGTAGCTGTTCTCGATGCGCTCGATGGCGGGGCCGGAGAGCACACCGTGGGTGGCGCAGGCATAAATTTCCTTGGCGCCGCCGATCTCCATCAGCGCCTTGGCCGCGCCGCAAAGGCTGCCGGCGGTATCGACCATGTCGTCCAGCAGCAGAACGGTCTTGCCCTTGACATCGCCGATGATATTCATGACCTCGGACACATTCGCCTTTTCCCGGCGCTTGTCCACAATAGCCATGTTCATGTCCAGCTTGTGGGCAAAGGTGCGCACCCGCGCCACGCTGCCCACATCGGGAGAAACGACCATGACATCTTCATTGCCCTTACCGAAGCGCTCCATAAAGTGCTTGGCAAACAGGTGGGCGCCCATGAGGTTATCCACGGGGATATCAAAGAAGCCCTGAATCTGGTTGGCGTGCAGATCCATGGTCAGCACGCGGTCCGCGCCGGCGGCGGTAATGAGGTTTGCCACCAGCTTGGCGGAGATGGGGTCGCGAGCCTTGGCCTTGCGATCCTGTCTGGCATAGCCAAAGTAGGGGATGACCGCAGTGATGCGTCCGGCGGAAGCGCGGCGCATGGCGTCGATCATGACCAGCAGCTCCATCAGATGATCGTTGACCGGGTTGCAGGTAGACTGGATGATGAAAACATCGGAACCGCGCACCGGCTCGTTGATGGAGATGGAGCATTCTCCGTCTGCAAACTGCTTCACGGTCGCCTGACCCATGGTGGTGTTCAGTTCCTTGCAAATGCGCTCTGCCAGCACCGGGTTGGAGTTTCCGGCAAAGACCTTGACCTCTTTTCCACTGGAAATCATTGGTATCGTCCTCTCTTTAATTCGTTCCTTCTTACGCGCCGAAACAGGCGCGCCCTTACATAGTATATACAGTATAGCAAATCCCCCGGAAAAAATAAAGTGCGAATTCGCCGTATTTTCCCCTTTCTCTGCCCTTTTTTCCTTGCTTTATCACCAGACAGACCGCCTCCCTCCCTTTACAAACCGGGTCTTGCCGTATATAATATAGATGAGATTATATGTGTAACTTCACGCAAGGAGATAAGAATTATGGCCATGTTGGAATTTGAAGAATACAAGCAGAAGCTCAATGCGCTCAAGCCCACATTGGAGGACCTTGGCCGCGCCCTGCAGCTGGACGAGGCTCGCGCGGAGATCGCCCGCCTGGAGGAGGAGACCGCCGCCGAGGGCTTCTGGAACGATCTGCAAAACAGCCAGAAGGTGCTCCAGCGCAGCAAGCAGCTGAAAAACAAGTGTGCCAGCTATGACCGCCTGGTCAGCACCTGGGACGATTTGTTTACCATGTGCGAAATGGCTCTGGAAGAAAATGACGACTCCCTGCTGGAGGAACTGGCTCCCGAATACGAAAAGCTGGAGCAAAAGCTGGAGGAAACCCGCCTGAGCACCCTGCTCTCCGGCGAATACGACAGCGCCGGCGCGATTTTGTCGTTCCATGCGGGCGCCGGCGGCACCGAAGCCCAGGACTGGGCGCAAATGCTTTACCGTATGTACACCCGCTGGGCCGAGCGCCACGGCTTCAAATACAAGGTGCTGGATTATCTGGACGGCGAAGAAGCCGGCCTGAAAAGCGCCACCATCGCCATCGACGGCGAAAACGCCTATGGCTACCTGAAAAGCGAAAACGGCATCCACCGTCTGGTGCGCATCTCTCCCTTTGACGCCTCCGGCCGTCGGCAGACCAGCTTTGCCGCCGTGGAGGTCATGCCTCAGATCACCGACGACACGGAGATCGACATCCGCCCGGAGGATCTGAAGGTGGACACCTACCGCTCCTCCGGCGCCGGCGGACAGCATGTCAACAAAACGGAATCCGCCATCCGCATCACCCACATCCCCTCCGGCGTGGTCGTCTCCTGTCAGACGGAGCGCAGCCAGCACCAGAACCGGGAATACGCCATGCAAATGCTCCGGGCAAAGCTGGCGGAGATCAAGGAGCAGCAGCATCTGGAAAAAATTGAGGACATCAAGGGCGTGCAGATGAAAATCGAATGGGGCAGCCAGATCCGCTCCTATGTTTTCATGCCCTATACCCTGGCAAAGGATCACCGCACTGGCTTTGAAAACGGCAACATCACCGCCGTGATGGACGGCGACCTGGACGGCTTTATCAACGCCTATCTGGCCATGAAAGCCGGTCAGGCCGAAAGCAAGTGACCCCCCGCTCCCGCCGGAAGATCCAAAGGCGCCAAATCCCGGCAAACGCAACACCTCCCCGAACGCCGCGCGGCGTTCGGGGAGGTGTTATTTTTCGCTGTGTTACACTCAGAACAGCAGATTCATGACCACCGTGATCGTCACCAGGGATACCAGCGTTGTCGCCATGATGCCGTTGGAGAGGATGGCGGTGTCCATGCCCTCCTTTTCCGCCTGGATCAGCGGCAGATTGGCCGCCGGTACCGCCAGCATCAGGCAAAAGGCCTCCCGCATCGCCAGCGAAAGCCCCAGCGCCTCCATCACAAGCCCCAGAACCAGCGGGATCGCCAGCATTTTGATGCCGATAAACAGCCAGACCCTGCCCCGGCAGAATACCCGCCGGACATCCACCTTCGCCAGGGAAGCGCCCAGCAGCGCCAGAGACAAAAAGGTTGTAGCATTTCCCGCATAGCTGATACAGGAGGCCGCGACCGCAGGCAAGCGGATATCGAACCAGAAGATCAACAGGGCGAGGATCGGCGCGATGGTACCCGGACTGATCAGCTTTCTGCATTCCAATTTGCTTGTTTCTCCCCGCAGCACCGCGATCCCATGGGTGTAAAACACCAGATAGTACAGCACATTCATCAAAATCACATACAGCAGCGCCGTACCGTTGAGCATAGCTCTGGCCAGTGGAATTCCCAAAAAGCCGATGTTGGAATACACCAGCATTACATTGTAAAACCGCCGCTTTGCCTTTTCCACCCCGATCAAGCGGGGGATCACCAGCCCCAGGATGCACAGCAGCGCATACAGCAGCCCGGAAATGCCCAGCCCGATCAACACCTCCCGGTGGCTTGCCCGGATATCGCCGCCCAGCACGCAGGCGATAATGACCGCCGGATTGCAGACATCCACCACCAGAGCGGAGATATTCCGGCTGCTGTGTTCGTCGATCACGCCGCGCTTATATAAGATTCCACCGGTAAGCACCAGAACGGCGATCACCGCCATCTGCTGCAAAATGATCTGTGTGCTCATGTGTTCTCCCTGCAAAAAACTTCCGACAGCAACACGCAGCCGGAAGTTTTTTATGCCTTTTTATTCTGCCGTTTCCGCCATTTCCGCCTGCGCCGCCTTCATCATGATGGCGCACTCCATGCGCTTGCGGAACAGCCGGCAGCCGTATTCATAAATGCCGGTAATATCTCCCTGGGCATGGTAAGCGTTGGCCGCGCAGCCGCCGGAGCAGTAGAGCTTTGCCCAGCAGTCATCGCACTGCGGCCGGGAATAGACATTGCACCGGCTGAACTTTTCCCGCAGGGCGGTGTTGGTCACGCCGTCCCAGATGTTGCCCATGGAATACGCCGCGTCCCCCACAAACTGGTGACAGGGGAACAGCTCGCCCCAGGGCGTTACCGCCAGATACTCCGTGCCGCTGCCGCAGCCGGAAAGGCGCTTGTAAATGCAGGGTCCGTGCTCCAGGTCGATCATATAATGGTAAAAGGTCAGGGGCTTGCCCGCCTTTTCCCGGCGGAGCATTTCCTTTGCCAAAAGCTCGTATTGCTCGAACAACACCGGCAGATCCTCCTCCCGCAGCGCATAGGGCGCGTCCGGGGCGCAGACCACCGGCTCCATGCTCAGCTCCGTGAAGCCCAGATCCGCCATGTGGAACAGGTCGTTGGTGAAATCCGTGTTCGCCCGGGTAAAGGTACCCCGGACATAGTAGTTCCGGTCGCCGCGGCGCTGGACAAAATGCTGGAACTTGGGCACGACTTTGTCATAGCTGCCGTTTCCGGCATAGTCCCGGCGCAGCCGGTCGTGGACTTCTTTCCGGCCGTCCAGGCTCAGCACCACATTGTGCATTTCCCGGTTGCAGAAGTCGATGACCTCGTCATCCACCAGCACGCCGTTTGTGGTCAGGGTAAAGCGGAAGTGCTTGCCGCTTTCCTTTTCCCGCTCCCGGCCGTATGCCACCAGCTGCTTGACCACTTCCCAGTTCATCAGCGGCTCGCCGCCGAAAAAGTCTACCTCCAGATTGCGCCGGGTCCCGGAATTTTCGATCAGGAAATCCAGCGCCCGCTTTCCCACATCCAGCGACATCAGCGCCCGCTCGCCCTGGTATTCGCCCTGGGCGGCAAAGCAATACTGACAGTTAAGGTTGCAGCTGTGGGCGACATGGAGACATAGCGCCTTGACCACATTGTTCTTCTGCTTGAGCACACCGGCCTTGTCCCGGTAAATATCCTCGGTAAACAGCTGGCCGCTGCTTTGCAGTGCCCGGACATCCCGGACGCAGGCCTCCACCTCCGCCGGGGGCAGGCCGTGCTTTTTGGCAACGCGCTCCACCAGCTCCGGTATGGGGGTGGTCTCGAAGCCGGTGATGACATCATAAGCCACCGGATCGACAGAGTGGACGCTGCCGCTGTATACATCTATAATAATATTGTAGCCATTGAGTTGATAGGCGTGGATCATACAATAACGCTCCTACACATAAATCAGCCGCCGGTCATTGCTGCATGACCGGCGGTTTTGTTTGGGTTTCCGAAAAAGCGACCGTTTACTTCTCGCAGGGCTGGTTGGCAACACCGCAGGAGGTCTTGCAGGCGCTCTGGCAGGAGGTCTGACACTCGCCGCAGCCACCGTCGATCACGCTGGCGGACAGAGAACGGGTGTTGAGAGTATGGATTCTGTTCATATGAAAATCTCCTTAGATCATGATTTTGCAGATATTTTCTTTATTTTAATATAAACCGCCCGATTATTCAAGTACCGGGGCGCATTTTCGCACAAATATTTTTTCCGGCAGCTGTCCCCGGCTGCTTTTGAGCAAAATGCCCCCGGCCGGATAGCGGGCGATCTGCCGGGAAAAGTCCGCCGGGATCCGCTCCCCCGGCGCCAAAAGCGGCACCCCCGGGGGATAGGCCCAGACATATTCCAGGCTCACCCGCCCCCCGCCGGCGGGCAAAGGCACAAACTCTCCCGGCAGCTCGGCGCATTCCCCCGGCGGCAAAAGCACCTCCGGCGGACAAAAGACCGGCGGCAGCGCCCTTTGGGGGCAGGGACACAGGCTCCGGTCGATCTCCAGCAGCGCGGCGAGAAAACGCGCCAGCGTCTCCCGGCTGTCCCCCAGGCCGGTCATGGCGACCAGATACAGCAGCGAGGCCATTTCCACCTCGATTCCCGTTTCCCGCAGCCGGTCGGCCAGCTGGCTGCCGGAGATGCCGGCGGCGTCCGTGCAGACGACCAGCTTGCTTTTGTCCCGCCCGGGGCAGGAAAACAGCCGCAGCTTTTCCAGCCGGGCAGCCCCGGCATAAAAGGCCGCAAGGACTTCCTCCCACCGGGCAAACAGCCCCTCCCCCTCCTGCTCCAGCTGCCGCACGCAGGCGTCTATGGAGGCCATCAGCAAATACGAGGGGCTGCTGCTTTCATAAATCGCCAGCGCCTGCGCCAGCTTTTCCGCCGATACCCCCTCGCTGCACAGGTGCAGCAGCGCCGTCTGGGTCAGGCTGGGCAGGGTCTTGTGCAGGCTTTGCACCACCACATCCGCCCCCTGCCGCACCGCGCTTTCCGGAAAGCCGTGGCCAAAACCGAAGTGGGCGCCGTGGGCCTCGTCCACCAGCAGCACCGCGCCGTGGGCGTGGCAAATTTGGCTGATGGCCGCAATGTCGCTGACGACTCCCTCATAATTGGGGCTGGTGAGGATCACCGTATGCAGCGCCGGATGGGCTTCCAGCGCCGCGGCCACCGCTTCCGGCGCAATGCCGCCGCAAATGCCGCAGTCTGTCTGGGGCGGCAGCAGATACACCGGCCGAAGCCCCCGCAGCGCAATGGCGTTGTACACGGATCTGTGGCAGTTCCGCGCCACCAGAATTTCCTCCCCCGGCCGGGTGCAGCTGTGGATCGCCGCCAGAATTCCACAGGTGCTGCCGTTGACCAGAAAAAACGCCCGGCGGCTGCCCCAGAGGGCTGCGGCCTTGTCCATGCCCGCCTGCAAAATGCCGCTGGCGTCGTGGAGGTTGTCCATGCCCTCGACCTCGGTAATGTCATATTGTGCGCCCAGCGCCTGCAGGCAGGGGTTCATCGCCCGGCGCTTGTGTCCCGGCATATGCAGCGGCAGCATGGCGACGCCGTACGCCGCCAGCCGGAAAAAAAGGGAGTCGTCCATCATGTCGCCATCCTCCGCAGCTTTTATATTTTATATTTTGTATTATATCGGTGTTTTCCCTCCGGCGCAATCCTGTTTTTTCGCAGAGTCTGTTTGCTCCAAATTTTTTCAGCCTATTTTCAATTTCGTTATTTTAATAACAATATACTTTATGCCGCATAACCTATTGACAATTTTCTTATTATCGTTATCATAGATACTAGATTTCGCAGAGGTGGGCGGTATTTTTTTCGCTATCTTCCAAAAGAAAGCGCGCCTCTCCACTGTCGCTCCAGTATCCCCCACGACTGCTTTCAGCCGTGGGTATCTGTGCGGCAGTACAAACGCGAAATATATGCATTGTGAATTCCCGGTAAAAAGGAGGTGTTTGGATCGCACATCCCCATCCCCCGCGAACGCGGCGCTGCCCGGAAGCAGACCGCCGCACACCCGTTCCCCAAAAATACATTGAGAGAAGGAGACGCAAAATGAATTTTGCAAAAAAAGGCCTGTCCTGGCTCCTGGCGCTGAGTCTGGTCGTCTCCCTGCTGGCCGGTGTGACCATCGGCGCAGGCGCGGCCAATGACACAGACGCAGCCGAAGATGCAAGCGCACCTGCGGCTACCATGAGCCTGACCGGTTTCAGCGGTTCCGGTACCGCTGACGACCCCTATCAGATCACCAGCGAGGCAGATCTGCGCGCGCTGGCAACCCAGGTCAACGCAGGCGAGAACTGCGCCGACCAGTACTTCCAGCTGACTGCGGACATCACCGTGGCAGACAACTGGACACCCATTGGTTCCAATTCCGCCAACTTCAGCGGCACCTTTAATGGCGATGGCCACACCATCAGCCTGAATGTTTCCTACGAATATGGAACCTGCAAGGGTCTGTTCGGCTGTATCAGTAATGCCACCGTGAAAAATCTGGTGGTGGATGGTGAAATGACCGTGACCCAGCAATCCGCTGCAATCGTGGGAACTGCCACCAACTCCACACTGGAAAATCTGGGTAACAAAGCCAATATCACCTCCATCACCGGTAAAGATGTTGGCGGCATTGCTGGTAAGATCAGCAACTGCACCGTGCAGAATTGCTACAACACCGGCGATATCAACGGTGGTAGCATTGGTTCCAAGTCCAACGGCGCTGCCGGTATTGTCGGTACGATCGCAAGCGGTAAAGCGGCTGACAATCTGGTAAAAAACTGCTATAACACCGGCGCTGTCACAACAGCAGGCACCAACGACGGCACCGGCGGTATTGTCGGTTCTCATGGCACAAGCGCTTCTGTGACCATTCAAAACTGCTACAGCATCGGTAAAGTCACCGGACAAGCCTACAACACCTCTGCTGTTGGCGCGATCATCGGTTACAATTACAATGATACCGTTGAAAACTGCTACTATCTCACCGGCTCTGCAAAGTGCGGTGCAAGCTACAAGGATCTGGGCACCAGCGCTGTCAAATCCGAAGCCGACATGAAAGCCGCCGCTTTTGTCACCACGCTGGGCGCGGCTTTCCTCGCGGACAACGGCAACCTGAACAACGGCTATCCCATCCTGTCCTGGCAGGCTCCCTCCTGCACCCATGAGAACACGCAGCTGCGCAACGCCAAGGACGCCACCTGCACCGCAGAGGGCTACACCGGCGATACCTACTGCCTGGACTGCAATACCGTGACCGCCAAGGGTCAGGTCATTGCCAAACTGCCCCACACCAAGGGTGAGCTGCTCCAGGTGACCAAGGAGCCCACCTGCACGGCCACCGGTCTGGCAAACTACACCTGCTCCGTCTGCAAGCAGACCTTTGCGGGAGATGTCCCCGCCGCCGGCCACAAGCCGGATGCCGATGGCAAATGCTCCGTTTGCGGCACGGTGGACGACTTCCTGGCTTTCTTTAAGGATGTCAACGCCCACGCCACCGTGGTCAACGATGCCGCCACCCCCTGGACGGTGAACGAGGACAAGGAAGTGGAGCTGACCGGAACCACCGCCAGCACCATCACCATCACCGCCAAGGAAGCCGGCTTCCTGAACCTGAACGGCCGCGCCAACGGCGGCGCGCATCTGTGGGTACAGATCAACAATGTGACCTACTATGCCGATTATCAGGCCACTACCTTTAACCTGAACCTCCCCGTGGAGGCCGGCGACCGTGTGGCGCTGCATTACTTCCTGACGGTTTCCTTAGACCTGGGCAACTATGTGCAGCTGACCAAGGCAAGCTTCACCGCGGAGTGCCCTCACACCGCTGCCGCTGTGGCGGTGACCAAGCAGGACGCCACCTGCCTCCACGACGGCTACACCCAGGACTGCTACATCTGCCCCGGCTGCGGTGAGACCTTCAGCGACCAGTACCGGGATCACCCCCTGCCCAGCGCACGGATCCCCGCCAAGGGTCACAACTATGGCGTTGTGGACTTTACCCAGGGCAGCATTCAGGTGCGCACCTGCCTGGACTGCGGTCTGCCCAGCGTGACCGGCAACACCGCGCCCACCAGCCCCAAGCACTTTGTCACCTTCACCGGCGATAACATCACCGTTTCCGCCGAGGGCAAGGGCTACACCAAGGGCAATGTGAACAAAAGCGCCGTGCGTCTCTCCGCCGTGGAGGACATCCGTTTCCCCGCCGCGGACGCCAGCGATTTCTACTTCCTGATCCTGCCTGACACCGGTTATGTTGTCTCCAAGGTGACCGGCGCAGAGCTGGTGGACGCCTCCACCGGTCTGTACAAGGCCAGCAATGTGCAGGACGACCTGACCATTCAGGTGGAGACCACCCGCCCCGAGTATGGCTATGAGCTGCGCCACAACGAAAAGAACGAGCGCGTTGCCTACATCAACAGCTATGCCGGTCAGGGCGGCGAGATCACCCTGCCCGAGACCGTCACCTTTGGTGACAAGACCTTCCCCGTTGTCGGCGTTGCCGAGAGAGCCTTCTCCGCCACCGACAGCCTGTGCCACTCCGACTTCTCCGCACTGGCCAAGATCACCAAGATCACCGTTCCCGCCTCTGTCCAGACCGTGGAACCCCTGGCCTTTAACTACTGCGGCAAGACCAGCGGCGGCGAGATGATCAGCGCCCTGCGCGAGATCGTCTTCCAGGGTGAAAACACCGTTCTGGGCGCCAGCTCCCTGAGCCGGAATGTCAGCCTGAGCTCCATCACCCTGCCCGCAAAGCTCCAGCAGCTCCCCAGCGGCCTGTTCAGCAAGGACACCGCCCTGGAGACCATCACCATTCCCGAAACCGTGACCCAGATCGGCGGCAGCGCTTTTGCCGAGTGCACCAAGCTCAACAGCGTCATCTTCCAGAGTGCCGCTGCGCCGGAAATGCTGGCCGAGGGCATCGCCTCTGACAAGCATTATCCCTTCGTCGGCTGCACCGTCACGGCCATCGTGCCCAATGCCGGCACCTACCAGACCGCCTGGAAAGCCATGCTGGACGCCAGCGAGGATGTCGCCGGCCGTGTTTCCCTCCAGCAGAGCGGCGGCGACCTGTACCTGACCCGTTTCACCGAGGGCGGCATTGACTACCGCGTTGTGGATCAGGCCAAAAAGCTGGTCGAGGTGGAAAAGGTCACCTTTGCCACCAACACCGAAAAGACCCTGACCATCCCCGAGACCGTCACCAGCAGCGGCATCACCTTTACCGTTACCGGTATCGGCCAGTACGCCCTGGGCTATGACGGCGTCCACACCCCCCAGAAGTATCAGTTCACCAAGGTCAGCTTCCCCGGCAGCCTGACCTACATCAAGGATTGGGGCTGCGCCATGCTGGAGCAGGCCACCGAGATCGACCTGAGCAATACCAAGGTCGAGTCCATCGGCAACTACGCCTTTAATAACTGCACCGCCATGGAGACCGTGAAGCTGCCCGCCACACTGACCACGCTGGGCGCCTCCAAACAGGAGCTCAAGCACGAGTCCTCCACCCCCTCCACGGACGGCAATCTGGATCTGGGCAGCACCGGCCTGCAGCCGGGCGCCGAGACCAACAAGACCCCCGAAAGCAGCGAGGAGGAGACCGCCGCCATCCAGATGGAGAATGTCTTCCGCGGCTGCCAGAACCTGAAGCAGTTTGTTGTTGCCGACGGCAACAACACCTATTGCGCAATAGGCGGCGTGCTGTTCAGCAAGGACAAGACCAAGCTGATCCGCTACCCCGTTGGCCGCACTGACGAGACCTATGCGATCCCCGAGGGCACCCAGGTCATCGAGGAAGGCGCTTTCATGCAGTTTGCCACCGTCGCCCAGACCGGCACCCTGCAGAAGGTCAGCTTCCCCAAGACCCTGACCGAGATCAAGGACGGCGCATTCCGCCAGTCCAGCCTGACCGAGGTCACCCTGCCCGCCAATGTAAAGCTGGGCCGCTATCTGTTCGATTGCAGCAAGCAACTGGTCAATGTCACCGTGGAAAACGGCGTGACCGCCATCCCCGAGGATGCGTTCTGGGGCTGCAAGGCACTGGAAGCCATCCAGCTGCCCACCTCCGTCAAGACCATTGGCGAGAGCGCCTTTGAGGAGTCCGGCCTGAAGCAGATCGACCTGAACCGGGTCGAGAGCATCGGCGCCTTCGCGTTCTACTATGCCGGCCTGACCGAGGTCACCGTTCCCGCCTCCGTCAAGACCATAGGCGACGGCGCGTTCATGGATTGCGCCAACCTGACCAAGGCCGTGGTCGAGGGCAGCAAGCTGGCGCCGTTCATGTTCTGGCGCTGCTCCAAGCTGACCGATCTGTCCATGACCAAGGTCACGGAGATCGGCGACTATGCACTGGGCTACTGCTCCGGCCTGACGGCGCTGCCCCTGAACGGCGTGACCGCCATTGGCGACGGCGCGTTCCGGAACTGCACCAAGCTGACCGATGTCACCCTGCCCGAAAGCCTGCAGGAGCTGGGCATTTATGTATTCGCAGACTGCCTGAACCTCAAGACCCTGACCTTTGCCGATGACATGAAGGTCACCACCGTTCCCGAGGGTACCCTCTACGAGTGCCTGAACTTCGAGACCCTGAACCTGGGCAACTCCATCAGCAGCACCGAGGGCGTTGCCTTCTACGCCACCGGCTGGAACAAGAACATGACCTTCACCGTCAACTGCGATCAGCCCCAGGAGCACTTCTTCCGCAATGAGTTCGACGCCTACCTCATCAACCTGGGCGAGAACCAGATCCTCAACCAGGACGGTCAGGAGATCGTCTATGACTGGCTGGGAACCCGTCACAACGACAACGGCTATTGCACCTATATCTTCCGCGCCCGGGCTTCCGCCGGCGGCTGCGGCGGTAACTGCGGCGGCGGTGACGGCGTCGCGGAGGGCGAGCTGGCCGAGTTCACCATGTCCGAGAGCTCCAGACCCGTCTTCAACTACGCTGTGCGGGACGACAACCAGTCCGCCGCCAGCATCAAGGCAAGCAACCCCACCCGTTTTGCCATGCTGCAGGAGAAGCTGCCCACGGTGATCACCGTGAACGCCAAGACCGGCAGCAACAGCGCGGAAAAGACCGTTGCCAGCTACACCCTGAGCGATCTGGAGTCCCTGGCCAAGGCCAACAAGGACACCCAGGGCTATCAGTTCGTTGGCATGAAGGGCTGGGCTGTCATGGCCGCCACCGAGTATGTCACCCTGGAGGATCTGCTGGGCGGCGAGAGCTTCGGCCCCGGCGACAAGCTGGTCGTGACTGCCGACGACTACACCTTCCCGATCTCCTATGAGGATCTGCAGAAGGCCAACAGCTTCTTCCCCAATGCCCAGAGCAAAAACGAGAAGCAGAACGCCCGCAACACAGACGGTGCTGTCGAGGCCAAGCCCGTTCTGGCACTGAGCTGGAACACCGGCGTGATCGAGTCCACCGACGCCACCGACCAGAAGGCCGTGGAGCGCGTGGCAGAGACCGCCTACAAGTCCACCAACCTGCGCTTCGCCTGCGGCCTGAGCGCCAAGGACTATGACTCCATGACCGACAACTGCGAGGACTTTGACGCAGAAATTTGCAGCGGCTATCGTCTGCTGCAGCGCGTCCAGAGCCTGACCGTTGTCCACGCCGGCAGCAACAGCGGCGGCGGCAGTGGCGGCGGCACCGGCGGTGGCGGTACAGTCACCCCCGCTCCCACTCCCGCGCCCAAGGGCTTCACGGATGTTCCCGAGAACAGCTACTTTGCAGACGCCGTGGATTGGGCGGTGAAGCAGAACATCACCACCGGTACCTCTTCCACCACCTTCTCTCCCGATGAGAACTGCACCCGCGCCCAAGTCGTTACCTTCCTGTGGCGTGCCGCCGGCTCTCCCGAGAGCACTGCAAATGTTGCGTTCACCGATGTGAAGGCGGATGCTTACTATGCCAAGGCTGTCGCCTGGGCGGTGGAGAACAAGATCACCACCGGCACCACCGACACCACCTTTGAGCCGGAAGCCGTTTGCACCCGCGCCCAGGTCGCCACCTTCCTGTGGCGTGCCGCCAAGTCCCCCGCAGCCACTGCGGAGAATCCCTTCGCCGATGTGAAGGACGATGCTTACTACGCCAAGGCCGTTGCCTGGGCCGTGGAGAAGAAGATCACCTCCGGCACCGATGCCAACCACTTCTCTCCCGACGAGAACTGCACCCGTGCACAGATCGTCACCTTCCTGTTCCGCAACGCCAACAGCAAGTAAGGCAAGAACACAAGCTACTATATAATAATAATTTATAGTACACCCCGTCCGGGGCAGCTTCAGCTGCCCCGGATTTTTTCCTTTGCTCCCCCCGCCTGTCTCTGTCTCAAAAACAGTTTTTAACTTATTTTCAGGTTCGTCATTTTAATAACAATATACTTTCTTGCACATATCCATTGACAAAATCTCCCATTCTCGGTATCTTTATAATAGATTTCGCAAGGAGCAAAATCACCTGTGTCGATGTTCTCGGCGCAGGGGCGTTCTGTATACAATTACAGAGCGCATCGTTCGCCCCTCCACCCACCTGACCCGCGACCCCGCCCGGCCGTGGGTGTTTGTGCGGCGGAAGTATGCAAATCTCTATCTTTAAGAAACGGAAAGGATGTGGTCTTGCAAAGAAAGAGAGATTTCCCGCGGGCGCAGCTTGCCGGAAACACGGGCAATTGCGCCAAAGCCCCCCAAAAAATTATTGAGAAAGAAGGGAAAAGCAAATTATGAAGTTTGCAAAGAAGAGCCTGTCTCTGATTCTGACGCTGAGCCTGATCCTGTCTCTGACGGCCGGACTCACCATCGGTGCAGGCGCTGCCTCCGACTTCGACCCGGCAAAGACAACACCGGCGCCGACCGCCGAGAGTGCATTTAAGTTTGAGAAAAATACCATCACCGGCTACACCGGCGAGGATACCAATGTTGTGATCCCCGCCGCAATTGACGGGGTCACTGTGAAGTCTATTGATGCTTCTGCTTTTGATACCGACCGCTCCAACACCGGCGGAATTAAAAACATTGTCATTCCTTCTACTGTGAAGTCTATTGGTGCGTATGCATTTGATGGACAGTCTGATTTGGAAAATCTTTACTTTTACGGCGATGTCCCCAACATCTGTGATGAGAATATGCTGTACGGCACCGATGGAGTGACTTTGCACTGCAAGAAAGCTTATAGCGATAACTTTGACGATCTCCTGACGGAAATCGATTATTATGAAATCTATAATGCATCTGTAAAATCCGACATCGACGCCGACCTGGCTGACCCCGCCTACAACACCAACGAGGTCACCATCACTGCCACCGCAGGCAGCAATGGTACGATCTCTCCCGCAGACAAGGTCAAGGTGGAAAAGGGCAAAAGCCAGACCTTTACCTTCACCCCCGCCGATGGCTATCAGGTCAAGGCGGTGCTGGTGGATGGCGAGTCTGTTTCTTTCACCAACAACAGCTACACCTTTACCAATGTGCAGGACAAGCACACGATCTATGTCACCTTCTGCTCCACCGATCCGGTGATTGCCGCACAGGAGGGCTTCTCCTTTGAAATTCGCGATGACCAGGCCTGGATCAAGGGCTACACCGGTGACGGCGGCGACATCACTCTGCCCACCCAGTACAAGGATGGCAACCAGACCTATGATGTCGTTGGTGTGGCAGAAGGTGCATTCTGCGGCAATGGAAGCTACATGGAGGTCACGGATGCAGAGTCCGTTTCCAAAATCACCAGCATTATCGTTCCCAAAGAAATCAAAACCGTTGAAAAAATGGCTTTTAATTATGTGGGAAGATTCCACACCCGGGTTTGGAACCTGAAATCTGTCACCTTTGAGGGCGAGGATACTGTGCTTGGCAGTTCTGCGCTCGGCAACAACCCGAATCTGAAAACAGTCACCCTGCCTGCAAATCTGACGGAGATCAGCAGTTCTTTGTTCTACAGCGATACAGCGCTGGAGAACATTAACATCCCCGGGGATGTTAAAAAAATCGGCCGGCGCGCTTTCGAGGGCTGCACCGCGCTGAAGACCGTGACCTTCCAGAGCACCACTGCTCCCACCATGGAGGCCTATGAGTACAGCAGCTTCGACAAGCGGTATCCCTTTGCGGGCTGCGGCAAAGACTCCTTCGTCACCGTGATCATCCCCGCCAACACCCTTGCCGCCTATAATGCGACATGGAGTGAAATGTTAAAAGCTGACATAAGCAAACGCGGCAATATCACGCTTCAGGAAAAAGACGGCGGCACCTCCATTCTCTCTTTCACCGACGCCAATAATATCGAGTACCGCGTGCTGACCATGCCCGAGGGCGAAAAGAACGGTACGGTTGAGATCAAGTATGTCGGTCAAAACGGTTCCGGTACGCTGGAGCTGCCCGACACCGTCACCCTGACCAAGGGCGAGCAGGACTTCACCTTTGATGTCGTCGGTATCGGCGAAGAGGCCATGGGCTTTAGTGGCTATCAGTATGGCAACTATTCTTCCAGCAACTATTACTTCACTGCGGTGAAGTTCCCCAGCAAGCTGCAGTACATCGCCAGAGAGGGCTGCGCCGGTCTGTCCAGTATTACTGTTCTCGACCTGAGCAACACCCAGGTGACCACGCTGGGCATGAACGCTTTCAACAACTGCGCCGCCGTGGAAACCGTAATGCTGCCCGACACCCTGAAAGACATGGGCGTTCGTTCGATTGAGGAAATCCAGCGTCCCAGCGACAACATGACCGGCGGCGATGTCCAGCTGCCCGACGGCTTGGCTCCCGGCGAGAATTCCAACACCGACGCAGCCGAGAAGCCCGCCGAGGCTCCCAAGCAGGTGACTGAAAATGTCTTCCGCGGCTGCCAGAATCTGAAAAACTTTGTGGTCAACGAGACCAACCCCTACTTCTCCGCCAAGAACGGCGTCCTCTTTAACGAGGACGGCACGAAGCTGATCCGCTACCCCGTTGGCCGCACTGAGGCATCCTATGCGATCCCCGAGGGTACCGAGATCATCGCCGATGCAGCCTTTATGCAGGTTGCCGGCCATCAGAAGGACGGCGCTCTGAAGTCCGTTACCTTCCCCTCTACCCTGAAGAAGATCGAGGACGGCGCGTTCCGTCAGTCCAGCCTGACCAGCGTGAAGCTGCTGGCCGGCGTGGAGTACGGTTCCTATGTCTTTGACATCAGCACCAACCTCAAGACAGTCGAAGTGCAGGACGGCGTGACCGCCATCCCCGAGAAGGCCTTCTGGGCCTGCTCGGCACTGACCGATATCAACTTCCCCGATTCCGTCAAGACCATCGGCGAGAGTGCTTTCGAGCGCACCGGTCTGACCACCATTGACCTGAACAAGGTCGAGTACATCGGCAACTACGCCTTCTATGGCGCGAAGTTCCAGAAGCTCACCATCCCTGCCCAGACCAAGAGCGGCACCGGCGCGTTCATGAACTGCCGTGACCTGACCGATGTCACCATCGCAGACGGTGCTACCGAGCTGGGTCGTTATATGTTCTACTACTGCACCAGCATGAAGAATGTCACCCTGCCCGAGAGCCTGCAGACCATCAACGAGTTTGCTCTGGCCTACTGCGCCGGCATGGAGAACCTGACCATTCCCAACAGCGTTACCACCATCGGCGGCTATGCTTTCCGCAACTGCCTGGATCTGAAGGAAATCACCCTGCCCACCGGTCTGAAAAACATGGGTAACTTTGTCTTCGCTGACTGCGAGGATCTGACCACGGTCACCTTCCCCGACAACATCGGCGTGACCTCCGTTCCCAAGGGTACCTTCTATGAGTGCCTGAATCTGAAGACCGTCACCCTGGGCGACTCTATCAGCAGCACCGAGCCTCTGTCCTTCTACTCCGCCGGTTGGTACAACGGCTTCAAGGTCACTGTCAACGCCAACCAGCCGGAGGAATTCTTCTTCCGCAACGAGTTTGACACCTGCTTCATTGATCTGGGCGCCAGCGTTTCCGACAATGAGGACAAGGCCACGGACGAGATGACCTACATCTGGCTGAACACCACTGAGGGCGAGAACGGCCTCAAGGTCTACACCTTCAAGGCCAAGGCCAGTGGCGGCGGCTGCGGCGGTAACTGCGGCGGCGGCGGTGCGGCCGACGAGGACGGCTTTGCCACCTACACCATGGAGCAGAGCACGACTCTGAACTTCAACTATGCCGCAAAGGATAACGGCAACCCCAGTGTCGAGCGTATGGCCTCTCTGAAAGCCATGCTGCCCACTGTGATCACCGTCAACACCAAGACCGGCGACAATGGCGCTGAGAAGACTGTTGCCAACTACAGCCTGAGCGACCTGGAGTCTCTGGCACAGAATGACACCAAGGGTTATCAGTATGTCGGTATGCGCGGCTGGGCTGTTATGGCCACCACCGAGTATGTCCCCCTGACCCAGCTGCTGGGCGGCGAGAGCTTCGGCCCCGGCGACAAGCTGGTCATCACTTCCGATGACTATGTCTTTACTATCACCTATGAGGATCTGCAGAAGGCCAGCAGCTTCTTCCCCGATGCCCAGAGCAAGAACGAGAAGAAAGACAACCGGACTACTACAAATCCCCAGGATGCCAGCGCTGTTCTGGCGCTGAGCTGGAACACCAGCCCCATTGAGGAGGGCGACAACAATGACCAGGCAGCTGTAAACCGCGTTGCCAGAACTGCTTACAAGTCCACCAACCTGCGCTTTGCCTGCGGTCTGGATGCCGAGTCCTACAACGCCATGACCGACAACTGCGAAGAAAACGACAAGGAAAGCACCTTCTGCAGCGGCTATCGTCTGCTGCAGCGCGTCCAGAGCCTGACCGTTGTCCACGCCAAGAGCGGCGGCAATGGCGGCAACACCGGCGACAAGACCCCGGTCATGACCATCAACACCAAGGCCGGCGAGAACGGCACCGAAAAGACCGTTGCCAGCTACACCACCAGCGATCTGGAGACCATGGCCAAGGCCAACAAGGGTACCCAGGGTTATCAGTACATCAGCAAGCAGGGCTGGTCCGTCATGGCCGCCACCGAGTATGTCACCCTGAACCAGCTGCTGGACGGCGAGAGCTTCGGCTCCGGCGACAGCCTGGTCGTGAAGGCCAGCGATGACGCCACCTACACCGTCACCTATGATGAGCTGCAGAAGCACAGCAGCTTCTTCCCCAACGCCCAGAGCGTTGCCGGCACGCGCGACACCTCCGGCGCCGTGGATGTGGATCCGATCCTGGCTCTGACCTGGGATACCGGCACGATCGGCGATGACGACGCCAACGACCAGGCCGCGCTGGATCGCGTTGCCCAGTCTGCCACGAACAGCGGCAAGCTGCGCTTTGCTTTCGGTCTGAACGCCGATGAGTACACCGCAATGACCGACTTCAACGACGATAGCGCCAAGTTCTGCCGCGGTCAGCGTCTGCTGAACGAAGTTGTCAGCATCACCGTTGTCCAGGCCAAGAACAGCGGTGGTAACGGCGGCAACGGCGGTGGCACCACCATCGTGGTTCCCACTCCTAAGGACTTCACGGATGTTCCCAAGAACAGCTACTATGCAGACGCCGTGGATTGGGCGGTGAAGCAGAACATCACCACCGGTACCTCTTCCACCACCTTCTCTCCCGATGAGAACTGCACCCGCGCCCAAGTCGTTACCTTCCTGTGGCGTGCCGCCGGCTCTCCCGAGAGCACTGCAAATGTTGCGTTCACCGATGTGAAGGCGGATGCTTACTATGCCAAGGCTGTCGCCTGGGCGGTGGAGAACAAGATCACCACCGGCACCACCGACACCACCTTTGAGCCGGAAGCCGTTTGCACCCGCGCCCAGGTCGCCACCTTCCTGTGGCGTGCCGCCAAGTCCCCCGCAGCCACTGCGGAGAATCCCTTCGCCGATGTGAAGGACGATGCTTACTACGCCAAGGCCGTTGCCTGGGCCGTGGAGAAGAAGATCACCTCCGGCACCGATGCCAACCACTTCTCTCCCGACGAGAACTGCACCCGTGCACAGATCGTCACCTTCCTGTTCCGCAACGCCAACAGCAGCAAGTAAGCGACATTTGATGCAAGGCATCATCTTATAAATACCCCTGGCAAAAAAGCCGGAAGTCGCCCTAAAAAGCGGCTTCCGGCTGTGTGCCACTCCAGGGCCGCAGCGCCCAGCCCCCGGTTTTCCGGTTTTTCGGATTTTTCCGGAGGCTGCGCAGTGCCGCCTTGTACCTGAATCAAGGGCATTTGACAAAACCGATCTCATACGCTTGAGAGGATTCGATTTATGAAACAACAAAAACGACATATTCGCGCCTGGGTGCTGCTGATCGGCCTGTTCTGTCTGGCGCTGGTGGTCTCCCTTTTCCTGGGACGCTATCAGGCCGCGCCCGGCACCTCCGCCCTGGAGGCGCAGTACCGGTATTTCCTTGTGCTGGCAAAGATCCGCCTGCCCCGTATTCTGGCCGCAGCGCTGGTGGGCGCGGCGCTTTCCACCGCCGGCGCTTCCTATCAGGGCTGCTTCCGAAACCCCATGGTCTCGCCCGATCTGCTGGGCGCGGCCTCCGGCGCCGGCTTTGGCGCGGCGCTGGCGATCCTGTGCGCGTTCCAGTATTGGGGCATCACCCTTTCCGCCTTTGTGTTTGGCCTGCTGGCCGTGGCGCTGGCGGGATTCATCGGCCGCCGCGGCCGGGGCGATCGCAGCCTTTCTCTGGTGCTGGCCGGTATCGTGGTCAGCGCCCTGTTCACCGGCGGAACCTCTTTCATCAAGCTGGTCGCGGACACGGACTCCACCCTGCCGGCCATCACCTATTGGCTCATGGGCAGTCTCTCCTCCATCCGGGGCGCAGATGTGCGCTTTGCCGCCGTGCCCATCGGCGCGGGGCTGGTCGTGCTGTTCCTGCTCCGCTGGCGGCTGAATCTGCTGACCATGGGCGAGGACGAGGCACGCAGCATGGGCGTGAACACCAACCGGCTTCGGCTGGCCGTGATCCTGGCCGCCACGCTGATGACCTCTGCCAGCGTTGCTATCTCCGGCATGATCGGCTGGATCGGTCTGGTGATCCCCCATTTTGTGCGGATCCTGTTTGGCTATGACTACCGCCGGGTCATCCCCGCCTCCGCCCTGCTGGGCGCGGCGTTTTTGATCGCGGTGGATGATGTGGCGCGGGTCGCCGCCACAGCGGAGATCCCCATCGGTATTCTGACCTCTTTTATCGGCGCGCCGATTTTTATTCTTCTCATTACGAAAGGAGAGCGGGAATATGCGCCTGTCGATCGATAATCTCTGCTTCAGCTACGGCACACGGCCGATCCTGCGGGGCGTCAGCTTTTCCGCGGATGTGGGGGAGCGCATCGCCCTGCTCGGCCCCAACGGCTGCGGCAAAACCACCTTTTTCCGCTGCATCCTGCGGCTGATCGAAAACTACTCCGGCACCATCACCCTGGACGACGACAACACCGCCTCTCTCACGCCCCAGGCGCTGGCGCGCCGCATCGCCTATATCCCCCAAAGCACCTCCCCCACCTTTAACTACTGCGTGCGGGATGTGGTGCTCATGGGGCTGACCGGGCAGCTGGGGCTTTTGCAGGCGCCCAATCGGGCGCAGGAGGATCACGCCCAGCAGTTGCTGGATGAGCTGGGCATCGGCCATCTGTCCCATCGGGGCTATGCCCGCCTCAGCGGCGGCGAACGGCAGCTGGTGCTGCTGGCGCGCGCCCTGGCGCAGGACGCCCAGACCCTGATCATGGACGAGCCCACCGCCAGCCTGGATCTGAAAAACCAGTTCCAGGTCATGGATCGGGTCATGGCGCTCTCGGAGCAGGGCTACACGATCCTGTTTTCCACCCATCACCCGGATCAGGCCAGCCTGTTTGCCAGCCGGGTCCTGGCCTTGTACGAGGGAAAGGTGCTGATCGACACACCGCCGGCGCAGTTGACGGAAGCCGCCCTCTCACAGCTGTATCGCACCCCGCTTTCTTTGCAGACGCTGTCTTTCGCAGGGCGGACGGTCTCCGTCTGTCTGCCGGGAAAGCTTTCGGAAGAAAAGGAGTGACTATGAAACGAATCGCCGCGATCCTACTTGCCGCCGTGCTTCTTGTGGGGCTGGTCGGCTGCAGCAAATCCCCGCCGAAGCAGCAGGGCGAAACGGTCTCGTTCACCGATTCCTGCGGCCGTGAGGTGGAGATCCCCAAAACCATCACCGCCATCGCCCCAAGCGGCTCGCTTTCCACCATGATCCTGGCCACCATCGCGCCGGAGTATCTGGTTGGCGTCAGCAGCACCCCCAGCAGCACCCAGGCAAAATACCTGCCGGAAAACCTGCTGCGCCTGCCCACCTTTGGGCAGATGTACGGCGGCAAAAGCACGCTGAATCTGGAATCCCTGCTTTCCGCCTCGCCCCAACTGATCATCGACATGGGCGACAAGCGGGATGACACCGGTTCCAACCTGGACGCGCTGCAAAAGCGCACCGGTATTCCGGCCATTTTTATCGAGGCCGATCTGCCCCATATGGCGGAGGCCTACCGCACCCTGGGTAAGCTCCTTTCGGACAAAGCCGACCGGGGCGAAGCTCTGGCCGCCTTTGCCGACCGCAGTCTGGAAATGGCGGAGAAAAATGCCGCCGGCATTTCCGATGAACAGCGGCGCACCGTGATGTACACCACCGGCACCACCGGTTTGAACACCAACGCCGCCGGTTCTGTGCAGGCACAGGTCATTGATATCATCGGCGCGGAAAACGCCATTTACACCGATACCATCAGCAACCGCATGGGCGGCACCACCATCAACATGGAGCAGCTGTTCAATTTTGATCCGGATGTGATCGTCATGAGTCCCGGCGGCCCCTTTGCCGATATGGCAACGGACAGTCTCTGGAGCCAGCTGCGCGCCGTGCAGAACGGGGATTACTACGAGATCCCCGCCGCCCCCTATAACTGGATGGCGGAGCCGCCCTCCATCAATATGCTGCTGGGCATCTGGTGGCTGGGCAATCTGGTCTATCCCGAGGTCTATAACTACAATGTGGCGGAAGTCGCCAAGGAGTTTTACCAGCTGTTCTGGGATTATACTCTGACCGATGACGAGGTCACCGCCCTGCTGGCAAACTCCACCGGCAAGGCCGCCGCCCAGGAAAGCGGGGAGGCCGCCGCATGAAGCCCATGAAACGATGCTTTGCGCTGCTGCTTTGTCTGGCGCTGTTGTGCGCCGGCTTTGCCATCAGCGCGGCGGCAGACTCCGTGACCGACCAGATCTCCATCTATATCGGCTATTACGGCACCGACCCCGCCGACTACACCTGTAAAGCCACCTATCATTGGTCCGATCTGGACGATGCCTACGGCGGCGCGCTGCCCACCTTTCAATCGGCCTACAGCTACACCCACGATGGACGCGTTGCCATCTGCTCCGCCCGCGGCTTTTCCCTTTCGGCTCTGCTGCAGTACGCCGGAGTAGACCTCAGCTCCATCAACTCCCTGGACTTTTACACCCGGGATCACACCGCGGGCGCATACCGCTCCTTTAACAAGTATGCCCTTCTGGATGCGCCCCGCTATTATTTCCCCAATCTGGCCACGGATGAAAACGGAAATCTGTGCGCCAAGGACGGCGGCGACCTCTGGAGCGGCGCTGTGCGGGTAGAGACCATGATGGCGCTGGAGGACAGCTGGGAATGGGGCGCCGAGGGGCCGAACTTCAACGGCATGAGCACTGCCAACCGCTTCCGGCTGACCTTTGGTCAGCTGACCCCGGACGAGGCCAACACCTCGGCCTCCGCCAAATATGTATACGGCATCTATGTCACCTTTTCCGGCACCCCGGTGCTCAGCTCCGATGAGCAGAACCTGGACATGAAGCTGGGCAGCACCCACCAGGTCACGGTCAATGTCACCGCGGCGGACTCCCTGCTGGAGGACTATGTGCGGGACAATCTGGTTTGGAGCTCCAACCAGACGGATGTGGTGGAGGTGGATCAATACGGCAATCTCACCGCCAAAAGTCAGGGACAGGCCGTGATCACCGCCGATTACAACGGCGCCAAAATTTCCATCACTGTTACCGTGGGTGATAAAAACAGCAACGGTAACCAGGGCGAGGATCCCGGAGACGGCGGGCAGAACAAGCCCGACCAGAACGGCGGAACGAACCCCGGAGCCCCCAGCAACGGCGGCAATGCGGGCGGAAGCACCACTCCGGAAAACGGCGGCCAGACCGGCAAGCCAACGGATACCAAGCCCTCCGCCACCAAGCCTTCCAAAACCACGGAGCAACCCACCACCGCCGCGCCGGATACCGACACCGATGGGGAAGTCTCGTATTCGGAAAACAGCGCCGGCGTCTATATCCTGTCCAAGGGTCTGATGAAGCAGCTGGATGACGCAAACTGGGTCAACAGCGTGCTCCAGCACCCGGCCGGAGAATCCGACCAGACCGGCGGCGTTGCCAACTGGCGGGACGGCAAGCTGGATGAGGACGCTGCGCCCCTCTCCGTCAAAGCCACAGCACTCGGCGGCTGGCCGATCTACTGCGCCGCCGGCGGGCTGCTGGTAGCCGGCGGAATCGGCAGCATTGCCTCCTTCCGTTCCCAGCTGTTTGACAAACGGCGCAAAAAATAAAGAAATACAAGTTATACAATATCCCTATTCCTTCCCTGCCGCATAATCTATCGGAATCAAAAGGAGAGATCAAAACCATGCACACTGACCTCGCTGCAGACTCCACTTTTCAGATCGGAGATATCCTGCGACAAGTATCCAACATTCTCTACATCCCCGTTATCGTTCTGCTGATCTTCTGCATCGCCATGGCAGTGTTCCTGCTGGGCTGGGCGATCGGCGAGTATTTCTCGGAGCGCCGGCACATGAAGGTGCATATGCCGGAATTCCTGGAACAGCTCCGCGCCGCATCCGGTACGCCGGAGGGCTGCGCCCCCTGCATCCGCGCCAGTCTCCTGCTCAAGCGGCAGAAAGCGCTTTTGCTGGAGCTGCTGGCGCACCCGGATTTTACCGATACCATGCGCCAGGCGCTGGCCGTCCGCCTGCTGGAGGAGGAGCAGATCCGTTATGACCGCCGGATCCGCCGCTCCGAAATGCTGGCGCGGATCGCCCCCATGCTGGGTCTGATGGGTACCCTGATCCCCCTGGGTCCCGGCATCATCGCGCTGGGACAGGGCGACACCTTCACCCTTTCCAGCTCCCTGCTCACCGCCTTTGACACCACCGTGGCCGGTCTGGCCAGCGCGGCCGTTGCCGCCATCATCTCCGCCATCCGCCGCGACTGGTACAAAAACGATATGTCCGCCCTGGAAACTGCGGCGGAATGCCTGCTGGAAATGGAGAAAAGCCATGCTGAAACGAAATCTGAGCATTAAGCGCGCCTCCCGCGCGGAAACACCGCCGGTCAACCCCATGGACAGCGTGGGTAACATGGCGGATGCTATGCTGGTGCTGGCCGTTGGGATCATGCTGGCGCTGGTCGTCAACTGGAATGTGGATCTCTCCGTTGTCTCCGCCTCCAACAAGCTGGACGATTCCACCAAGGACGCCATTCCCTTTGAGGAAAAGGATCTCCAGCAGGCCGGCGAGGATAATCAACCCAACGAAAGCGACCTGACAAAAATGGGCACGGTCTACTACGATGCAGAGACCGGCAACTACTACATCATCGAATCGGAGGATACACAGGGATGAGCGTAAAAACTTTCGGAAAACGCAGTCTGCTCGGCCTGCTGACCGCAGCGCTGCTGCTGAGTCTGCTGCCCTGGGTCACCCCCGCCGCCCAGGCGGCCGACGCCTGGGATGGTACCGTGGATATCTCCTGGTACGACCCGAACGCCTCCACCTATGAAATTTCTACCCCGGCGCAGCTGGCCGGTCTGGCCGCGCTGGTCAACGGCATCACCGCGCCGGACTGCCCCAAGGTCGTTGGGGACACTTCCCTGCTACGCTACACGGTAAAGGAAGACGCCGCGCTGGTGGGCGCTGCCGGCGGCGGCGTGACCGACCGGGTCTATGTCAGCAGCACGGACTTTTCCTACAAAACCGTGTACCTGACCGCCGATCTGGACATGGGCGGCCGGCAGTCGGCCTCCGGCGAGTGGAGCGGCCCCAACTGGACGCCCATCGGCGGCGCCTATGCCCTGGACAGCAACGCCATGAGCGGAGACAGCCTTGTGCTCAGCTCCCACTTTAACGGCGTGCTGGACGGCCAGGGACACAGCATCAAGAACCTGTACTGCAACCGCTTTACCCAGCGGGGCTTTGCCTACAGCCAGAGCATCGGCCTGGTCGGCTGCCTGGGCGGCGACCCCGGCTGCGGCGCTTCCGCCAATGCCCAGCCGCTTGAAAACGGCTGGCAGCCCACGGTGCGCAACCTGCTGCTGGAAAGCGGCTCTGTCTATGGCCGCCGCCGGGTCGGCGGTATTGTGGGCGCCATCGGCTCCACCACCAACGGCGTTATCATCGAAAACTGCGCCAACCGCGCCCAGGTACGCAACACCGACGCCAAGGGTCTTGGCGGCATCGCCGGATACGGCGGCGGCAAGGGCACGATCCGCAGCTGCTACAATGCCGGCGCCATCACCACCACCTATACCTGCCCCACCGGCGGTATCCTCGGCTCCAACTGCGGGGTGGATATCTATAACTGCTATAATGTCGGCACCATCAGCAGCAACGGCAACCTCCGCGGCCGGGGCATCGGCGGTCACGACTCCGGCTCCTACACCGTTTCCAACTGCTATTACCTGCAGGGCTGCGATGACGACCCCGCCAGCCAGGGCTGGTACAAGGGCAGCACCCGGCAGATCACCATCGACATCACCGCCCTTTCCGCAAGCGCTATGCGGCAATCCGGCTTTTTGGATCGCCTGAACGCGGCCGGCAAGGTCTTCCTGCCCGACACCGCCGGGATCAACAACGGCTATCCCATTCTCTACTTCCAATCCGCCAACGCCACAAGCGCCGGACAGGTCACAATCTCCCAGCCCACCGGTGGTAAGATCTCCGCGGACTTCACCGGCACCGTTCCCGCCGGACGCACCGTTACCCTCTCCGCGCAGGCCAATCCCGGCTATGTGCTGCAATACTACACCGTTAACGGCACACGCCTGAGCGCCAACTTTTTCACCGTGAGCGGCAACTGCGTGGTCAGCGCGGTCTTTGCTCCGGTGCGGCAGGTGTCTCTCCAGCTGCCGGATACGGACGACAGCTTCTCCTACGCCGTGACCCGCACGGGCTATAAGCTGGTCAACGGCAAAACCGTCTCCGTTACCGACGAGCCGGTGGACAAGAACAGCACCCTGCTGGAGGGCAATGTGCTGACCGTGCATACCGCGCCCTGGAAGGACGCCCTGCCGGAGGATGTGAACGCCTGCTACACGGACAGCTTTACGGTTTCCGCCTCCAACACCACGAAAAACAGCGACGGCAGCTTCACCGTGACCGGTGCGGGTACCGTGGCGCTTTCCATCTCCCGCGCCCAGGCCAAAAAGTCCTGGCTTTCCCTGGCGGACACCCGCTGGTACACCGGAAAGCAGACTTCTTATACCATCCAAACTCCGGAGGAGCTTGCCGGTCTGGCCTGGCTGGTCAATGTCAACGGACTTTCTTTCCAGGGTATTACCATTCATCTGGGAAAAGATATCTCCCTTGCCAACAACGACGGCACCGCAGGACTCCGGCTCTGGGAGGGCATCGGCCGCAGCCTTTCCCGCCCCTTTGCCGGCACCTTTGACGGCGGCGGACACAGCATCCGGGATCTGACGATCCGACAGGACGGCAGCTACGCCGCACTGTTCGGCTTCTGCTCCAAGGCGCAGATCCGGGATCTGACCGTGCTGGGCAGCGTGGAAAGCAACGCTGCCTCCTCTTACGCCGCCGGTATCGCCGCCTATGTCTCCGGCGGCAGCCTCACCAACTGCGTCAGCTATGCCGCCGTCACCGCCAAGGGCGTTGGCGCGGGCGGCGTGGCCGCTTATCTCTGCGACGGCGCGACCGTCAAAGGCTGCACCAACCGGGGCACAGTCTCCGGTGCCAGTGGCGTGGGCGGCATCGCTGCGATCTCCTATTCCCCCGCCGACCGGATCGAGAACTGCGTCAACTACGGCGCGATCTCCGCTGCCGGTGACAATGTCAACGGCGTGGGCGGCATTGCCGGTCGTCTGGCCGGCTCCGTCATTCGCTGCACCAACGCCGGCAGTATCACCAGCGCAGACCGCTACACCGGCGGACTGGTCGGCTATGCCACCACCCGGAGCGGCTCCGTGCTGCAGGATTCTCTGAACAGCGGTGCGCTGAGCCTGAGCAGCCGAAACGCTAACGCGGCGGCGGGCGGACTGGTCGGCTATGGCCAGTATCTGACCTGGGACAACTGCAAAAACATCGGTGCGCTCCACCCCGGCGGCGGCTTCCCCTCTGCCAATTGCAACGGGGAGATTGGCCGCAGCGGCAGCGTGACACGGGGAAACACCACGGATGAAAGCCTTTTCCTGGCTCCCTCCGAGGATCCCCTGACTCCCGAAACGCCCGATCCGGGGCCATTCCAGGCTGTGTTCATGGCGGACGGTGCCGTGGTGCAAACCGTCCGCTTCCAAGCTGGCGCCAAGAGCATTTCCGCTCCCACTGTGCCGGCAAAGGCGGGATATACCGGACGCTGGGCGCCCTACACTCTGGGCAATCAGAATATCGTGATCCAGGCTGTGTACCGCCAGAACACCGTGCGCGGCGGCGACAGCATCACCAAAAGCGGCAGCTATGCCATTACCCCCTTCTCCAGCGGCCAGCTCTCCATCGCCGGTGGCCTGCAGGTCACCCTGGACGGCAGCAACGGCAGTTGCCGGAACCTGACGATCTCCGTTGGCGCGGGAACCACGCTCACCCTCCGCGATGTGACCATCTCCGGCGATGACACCGCATTGATTTTGTCCGGCGGCACCCTGCGGCTGGAGGGACGCAGCCAGCTGCTTTCCACCAACACGGCGGAGACCAATATCCCCGCCGTTCTCCTCCGGGGCGATGTCCAGATAGAGGGCAGCGGACAACTCCAGGTGACCGGCGGCACCAACAGCTGCGCGATCCGGCTGGAGTCCGGCCACACGCTCCGCATCAACGGCGGAAAGCTCTGTGTGGACTCTACCACAGATGCCGGTGAAGATATCAGCGCCATTCAGGCTGCGGGCGGCACCGTGGTGCTCGGCGGCGGTGTGGTCAGCGGCGGCACCGCTTGCCGCAACACCCCCGTCATCACCGCCTCCTCCGTCACGGTCAGCGGCGGCACCCACTATCTCCAGTCCAAAAACGCCCCCTATGCCATTTTGGCAGACCGGCTCACCCTTCAGGGCGGCGGCGTGCTGGCGCAGGGCAGGTTGAATAACCAAAACATCTCTGGAACCCAGGCGCTCTCCGGTGTGACCGGGTCTGCGCAAAGCCAGCTGCTCGCCCCGCTACCGTTCCAGGATCTTTACGCCGGGGACGCCGCCTTTGAGGCCATCTACCAAACCGTGCAGCGCCGCTACTTCAACGGTATGTCCGCCACGGAGTTCTCTCCGGAGGTGTCCATGACCCGCTCCATGTTCGTTGTGGTGCTGTACCGCATGGCCGGTTCGCCCGGCGTGTCCGGCACACTTCCCTTTACGGACACGCCGGGACAGTGGTACCGCAACGCCATCCTCTGGGCGGTGCAGAACGGTATCACCACCGGCACCTCCGCCACGGAGTTCTCTCCGGAGGAAGCCGTTTCCGTGGAGCAGCTGGCGGCGTTCCTGTTCCGCTTCTCCACCATGCTGGGGCTGTCCTCTACGGCGGATCTCCCGGCCACAGCCGGCGCGACCTGGTCCTCCGGCTATGCCAGCTGGGCGCTGGATCACGGCCTGATCCTCTCTCCGGACGGCCTGACCGCAGATGCGCCCCGCTCCCTGCTGGCCTCCGCCGCGTATGCCTTTGACCAGACCGTGCGGCACTGAGTCCGCGTTTTTCCCCTGACAGTAAAGCTCCCGAACCTCTCTAAAAGGAGATTCGGGAGCTTTTTGCAGCGTTTTTGTTTTCCCATTTGCGGTTTCTGCCGAACGCTTTGTATTGCAATCCCCTGCTATTCATAGTATGATAGATTTTACACAACAGTCAGAAAAGGAACGGAGGAATTGTCATGAAACGAAAACACCTTGCCATATTGGCCGCGGCGGGCATACTGGTCTGCGCCCTGACCGGCTGCCGCACCGCCGCCCCGGATTCCACCGGCAAAGTGGAACGCCCCAAGCCCACCATGGTCAGCGAAACGCCCGCCCCGGTCAGTGAGACCCCTGCGCCGGTCAGCGAAACGCCCACGCCGGAAGCCGCATCCCTGCAGACCGGACTTTACACCGCCACCGCCTGCACCGACAGCGCCGGCACCGAAATGGAGCTGTCCGGCGATGTGCTGGAGCTCAACGAAGACGGTACCGGCACCTTCCGGCTGCCGGATGAAGATCTGGAGCTGGAGTTGCAGTGGCAGCAGGACGGCACCGCGATCTCCTTTACCGATGAGCAGGACGACAAGTTCTCCGGAACCTGGAACGAGGACGGCACCATCGTCGGCGACTACACCTGGCAGCTATCCACCGGCGAGCTGACCTATCACTACACCTTTGCGCTCTATCAGTAAATGCTGTTCCGGCAGTCTGCTGCAAGTTCTTTGGGCTGATCCGGATGGATTTTGTGCGTTTTTTTGCAGATTCCCTCCCGGTTCAGACTTGACAGCATATAGGGAAAATGCTATAATTCTAAGGCCGCATTGACTGGGCATGAAAAGTGGGGAGCTTCCCCCCGCCCCCGATAGCGAGACTCCAAGAGAGGTAGGTGCAATTGAAATGAAGTATGCAATCATCGAGACCGGCGGCAAGCAGTACCGCGTGACCGAGGGTGACACCCTGTTCATCGAAAAGCTGAATGTCGAGGCCGATCAGGACATCACCTTTGACAAGGTTCTGGCTATCATGGACGAGGGTTCCAGCGTCTTTGGCGCTCCCACCGTGGCCGGTGCAAGCGTTTCCGCCAAGGTCATCAAGAATGGCAAGGGCAAGAAGGTTCGTGTCTACAAGATGAAGCCCAAAAAGGGTTATCAGCGTACCCAGGGCCACAGACAGCCCTACACCAAGGTGCAGATCGGTACCATCAACGCTTAAGTAAAAACTCCCGCTTGATTTTGACACATGGAGGTGTAAACGAAATGGCACATAAAAAAGGTATGGGTTCTACCAAGAATGGTCGTGACTCCGAGTCCAAGCGTCTTGGTCCCAAGAGAGCCGACGGACAGTTTGTTCTGGCCGGCAACATCCTGGTCAGACAGCGCGGAACGAAGATCCATCCCGGTACCAATGTGGGTAAGGGCAAGGACGACACCCTGTTCGCCCTGACCAATGGCACCGTGCGTTTCGAGCGTCTGGGCAAGGATCGCAAAAAGGTCTCCGTCTACGAGATCGCCCAGTAACAACAAAACCAAAAAGCGGATGGTCGTTTTGCCATCCGCTTTTTTCTTATCTGAAATACAATACGAAAGTGAGGTAAGCAGCTTTGGCAACTTCCTTTGTGGATAAAGCAGTCATCAAGGCCATCGCCGGAAAGGGCGGCAACGGCGCCGTTGCTTTCCACCGCGAAAAATATCTGCCCGCCGGCGGTCCCGACGGTGGGGACGGCGGCCGGGGCGGCAATGTCATCCTGCAGGTGGACGACCATATGTCCACTCTGATGGACTTCCGCTACAAGCGCAAATACGCCGCCGCAAACGGCGCGGACGGCACCGGCAAGCGCTGCTCCGGCAAGGACGGGGAAAACCTTGTCATCCGCGTTCCCCGCGGCACTCTGGTGCGGGATAAGGAAAGCGGCAGCATCATCGCCGATATGTCCGGCAGCGAGCCTTTCGTCCTCTGCAAGGGCGGCCGGGGCGGCTGGGGCAACAAGCACTTTGCCACCGCCACCCGCCAGGCTCCCCGCTTTGCCAAGCCCGGTCTTCCCGGCGAAAGCCGCGAGGTGGTGCTGGAGCTGAAGCTGCTGGCGGATGTGGGGCTGGTGGGCTTCCCCAATGTGGGAAAAAGCACCCTGTTGTCCGTTGTCAGCAAGGCGCACCCCAAGATCGCCAACTACCATTTCACCACCCTGTTTCCCAATCTGGGCGTGGTGTATGTGGAGGACGGCGTCAGCTTTGTCATGGCGGATATCCCCGGCATCATCGAGGGCGCCAGCGAGGGCGCCGGTCTGGGACACGATTTCCTGCGGCATATCGACCGCTGCCGCCTGCTGATCCATTTAGTGGATGTGTCCGGCAGCGAGGGGCGCGACCCCATCGCGGACTTTGACGCTATCAATACCGAGCTGCGGGAATATGACGCCGCTCTGGCAGATCGTCCCCAGATCGTTGTGGCCAACAAGTGCGACCTGCTGCCCCCGGACAGCGATGCCCTGGAAAAATTCCGGGCATATGTGGAGAGAAAGGGCTACCGCTTCTTCTCCATGTCCGCCGCCACCACCCAGGGTACGCGGGAGCTGGTAAAGGCTGCCGCCGCCATGCTGGATCAGCTGCCCCCAGTCACGGTATACGAGGCCGATTATGTAGCGCCCCTGCCCCAGGGCGGCAGCGTGGAGGATCTGGTCATCGAACACATCGACGATGTGTGGACGGTGGAAGGTTCCTGGCTGGAGCGTCTGCTGGGCAGTATCAACTTCGGCGACTACGAAAGCCAGATGTACTTTGACCGTATGCTGCGAGAGGGTGGCGTATACGACCGAATGGAGGCCATGGGCGTCCAGGAGGGCGACACCGTCAGTATCTACGACCTGGAATTCGAGTACCGCAACTGAGCTTTTCCTGCCCCCTACTAGCATAAAAAAAGTAACCGCCCAGCCTACCAAGCTGCGATTACTTCTTCTGTAACACCTAGGGGGCTAGCCGTTTGCCGGCAGCGCACCCTTTTTGTAAAACCAGTATAATGCATTCCCCAAAAAACAGTAAATCCCCGAACCTGAAAAAAGCAAAGGTTCGGGGATTTTTTTGTATTCCCATCCGCCGCAGGCGCTTTGTCCTGCGGCGGATATGGTTCTGTTCTCCGGTGCGGGCTTATTCTCCCACTTCCGGTGCATTGGCCTGCACCTCGCCGTTTGCATCCTCCGCGCTCTGCGCCTTTTCCTGCTCTACACCGCCATTGACGCGGAACGCGCCGCTGAGGTAGTAGCTGCTGTGGAAGCCGTCCGTGCAGCGGATCAGCAAACGGGAGCTGTTGCCCGCCGGGAAGCCGCTCAGATCCAGCGTGTAGGACAGATCCGTGTTGCCGCTGATGCGATAGGGTGCGCCGCTGTCGTCCACAAAGTACAGCTCATAGACCAGGCCGTCTCCGTCCGCATCGCTGCTGGTCCACTCCGGAGAGATCACACCGCTGTACTCCTCGCCATTGAGGTTGGTGATCTCCACCGTGGGACGGCTGCTGCTGATGCTGCGCTCCCAGAGCATCTGGGTGCTGGGCTGCGCCTCGAAGTCCGTTACTTTGCTCTGCTCCACGCCAAGCGCCGCGTTGGTGCTGTCCGCTGTCTTTTCCGGATAGACCAGACCATACAGGCGGATCGCCGTACTGCCCTCCGGCACAGAAAGCACGCAGCGAAGATAGGTCATATCCAGCATCTCCGGCGGATCGCTTTCGGAGAAGAATCCGGGATCCAGCGACACCACATCCAGCGTATTGCCCCAGGCATCGCTGAACACAAAGTAGTAATTGCTGCCGCCTGCCTGCGCCTGACCGGCTGTAAAGCTCTCCAGCCCCGCCGCGTCCGTTGCGGACAGGGCGGCCATGGGCTGCCCGGTGACCATGTCATCATCATAGCAGCTCTGGGCATTGTAGCTGCCGGAACGATACAGAATGCCGCGAATCAACACCGTGTTGTCCACATGGGTATCCTCCTGGGCATCTCCGGTCAGCTTGTCATACAGGTACTCCCACAGCTGCGAGGTGATCCAGTGGAAATCGCTGGTCTCCTCCCCGGCGCTGCCCATGATGCTCACGGCCTCGCTCTTGCCCTGCATCTGATAGCTGTCATAGGCGACCTGATTTGCCGAAATGTAAGTACCGTCGCTGAACAGGCCGTGATCTCTGGCGTTTTCCACCTTGGTGTTTTCCGCCGTGACCTGACTGCCGTTCTCGTCCATTCCCGTGGTTCCGGCGGGCGGCGTGTTTACATCCAGCCGCAGCTTACCGCCGTTGTACTCGTCTCCGGCGCCCAGGATCTGCGCCATCTGATGGCTGACCTGTGCTGACAGATCCACCGCCGTGGTGCTGAACAGGGCGATATCCGCCGTGGGAGCGTAGCAATAGGTGCTGCGTCCCACGCCCATGGAGCTGTCCACAAAGCCGAACACGGCGTCATAGCTGCCCAGAGAGCCGCGGAAACGCTGCAGCGCCAGCCAGACGGCGTCCAGCCCCGCGGTGGTGTTCAGATCCAGCGCCTCGTTGGACAGATCCATCATATCGCCGATGGTCACATCCAGCTTGTCGTTGGAGATGGGGAAACAGGCCTGCAAATGCGATACGCTCTTGTCCCATCCCTCCGCCGGCTGGGTCACCTCTCCGGCAAAGTTCCCCTTGATGGGGATCATCAGGATCCGCAGCGCATCGGTCTCCCGCAGCTGCACATCCCGGGTCTTGACGCTGTCCTCCAGCGTGACCTCAAAGGTATAGTCCCCGGCGGTGAGCTGCTTGGCATCCTCCGTGCCGATCTGGAACACGAAGTGCTTGGGCGTACTGCTCTCGTGGGGCAGGATCCGCAGCAGCTCCTGCTCATCCCGCAGAACACGCAGGTACTGGCTGCCGTTTTCATAGTCCACCTTCAGGTTTTCGTCCAGATCCATAAAGACCGTGGTGTTGCGATTGGCCACCAGCTTGTCCATCAGGTACAGCTCGCCGTCGGCATTCATGCCGTAGCTCAGTGCCTGGTTGATCTGCACTTCGCCGGTTTTCCCGGCAAATCCGTTGCTGTCGTCTGCGCCATTATTGTCCTCCGCGATCGTGCGAATAGGCAAAAAACCGTTGGCACAGCCGCTGAACACCAGGGGCACCAGCAGGCAAAGCGCCAAAAGCAGACAAAGGGTTCTTTTCTTTATCAAGGGGGCTTCCTCCTTTATCGAACTGCCGCGAAAGCAGTCGAAAAACCTTATAAATTATAGTATACCCAAGTATCCGGTTTCTGTCAATCAAAGAGCGCAGAAAAGCCCGCGATAAAACCTGCGGCAGAAAACAAAAAACCGCCGGTTTCTTCCCCGGCGGCTTTGTCCCGTCTTACAGCGTCAAGGTTCCGTTTTCGTCCTCCAGCAGGATCAAAATTTTGACCTGCCGGCCTGTGGCCGCGTCCACATAGAGCAGATACCGCCGGTCACTTTCATTCCGGCAGAGGAATTCATAGCAAAGCCGCTCCCCCTCGCCGTCCATGGGAATGATGGCCAGCCGCGCCTGCTCCTGTTCCAGACTGTCCGGCAGGGCGGCTTCCGCCTCCTCCCGGCTGATCGCGGGCGTCTCCTCACTCCGGGGATAGTGCGCCGAGAGATAGCCCGCCATGTCAAAACCCAGCACCTCGCCATTGTCCAGGGCAATGCTGACCTTGACCAGATCCGGATAACAGATGACCTCTCCCACGGTAGCGGCAAAGTTGACCGTCAGGATGCCGTCCTGGTCGATATAATAGCTCTCCGTCATGTCCGTATAGTCCCGCTCCCGCAGGAATTCTCTTGCCCTTTCCACACCCTCCAGGTCGCGCAGCTCCGGCTCGGCAACCTGGCGGCTTCGGAGCATCTGCACCACCATACCGCCCCGGCGGCTCACCTGGATCTGGCAGTCCCCCGCTGCCCGCCGGAGGATGAAATAATAGCAGGGCAGGTCGCCCGCGCTTTCTCCTGCGGTCTCCAGCTCCGCTTCCTTGACCCCCATGAACTCCGCCGCGCTGCGCCGCGCCGCTGTTTCGTCCACCTCCGCCAGAGCCTCCAGCATTTTGGGGCGCTGGTCGATCTTGCTCTGGGAAAAGGGACCGTCATAGATCAGCGTGGGCATTTCCGGGAACTCGGCCTCGTACTTTTCCAGACTGCCACCCAAATCCGCCGTTCCGGACTTGGCAAGCCCGCTGCTCTGCTCCAGCTGCACCACCCCGTCCCGCAGGTCGGTGTCCAGTCCCCGCAGCTGCTGGGCAAGCCCGGCCGCCGTGCCGGAAAGCGCGCGCAGGTTTTCCGTCTCCTCCCTGGTCAGGGCGCGGCCGTCCGCCGTCTCCCGGGACAGACACAGGGCGTAATCCCCCACGCGGCTGATAAACCCGGCGGTCTGCTCCAGCTCCTGGGTGGAAAAGGGCAGCACCTCCAGCGCCATCTGCGCCGTCATGGATTTGCCGTATACCTCCGTGCAAATGGCGCTGGCCATGGCGGGACTGGTGGCATAGCGGCTCTTTTCCAGGGCGCTGTCCAGATCGGAAAGATTGCTCACCAGCTCCCCAAAGGCACGCTGATAGCTCTGCCGGGACTGCTGCCGCAGGGCTGTGGCACGCCCGTAAAAAACGCCGACCAGCACTGCCAGCACCACCACTGCGGCGCACAGGATGCCAATGGCAAGCTTTGCTGTGTTTTGTTTCACTGCGCTCAACTCCTTTTGGAGCAGTTTGCGCAGTTTTTCTTATTTTATGCTTCCGCCCGACACGCCCAGAAAGCGACCCAGCAGCTGCCAGAACAGCTGTCCCAGCTCCTGAGCCGGAACGGTCTCCGCCGCTGTCAGGGGCAGCTCCGCCACCAGTTCCTCCCCTGCCGTGACCCGAAGCGTGCCCAGCTGCTGACCGGCCTCCACCGGCGCCTGTACCGACTCCGGCAGCTCCACGCTGTACTCCAGCGCACCGGCCTGCTTTTTTTGCAGCAGGGTCTTTTCCTCCGGGAAAAGGGGCTGAACGCTGTCCGCCGTTCCCAGGGTCACCGGCACCGGCGGCAGCGCCTGGGGCGGGGTCAGGTGTACGGCGGTGTAGTTGGCAAAGCCCTGCTCCAGCAGGGCGGCGCAGTCCGCAAAGCGGTTCGCGCTGCTCTCCGCCCCCAGCACCACCGCCACGAAGCCGCCGCTTTCCCGCTCCGCCGCGCCGGCAAGGCAGTACCCTGCCTTTTGGGTAAAGCCGGTTTTCAGCCCGATGGCACCGTCCAGACTGCGCAGCAGCCGGTTGGTGTTGTTCAGCCCAAAGGCGCCGCCGCGAATGCTGTCCATCCAGATGGTAGTGTAGTCCGTAATCCAGCGGTGCTGCAGCAGCGCCCGGGACAGCACCGCCAGGTCATAGGCGCTGGTGTAGTGGCTGTCGTCATCGAACAGCCCGGTGCAGTTGGTGAAATGGCTGTCCTCCAGCCCCAGCGCCGCCGCCTTTTCATTCATGGCGCGGGCAAAGGCCTCCTCGCTGCCGCAAAGGCGCTCCGCCAGCGCCACGGCGCAGTCATTGGCGGAAACCACCGCAACGCATTTGAGCATTTCCTCCACGCTCATCTGCTCCCCCTCTTTCAGCCAGATCTGGCTGCCGCCCATGGAACTGGCTCTGGCGGAGGCCGTCACCGTATCGGTCAGCGCCAGCTGCCCCGCGTCCACCGCCTCCGCCACCAGAAGCATGGTCATCACCTTGGTCACGCTGGCCGGCGGCAGCTGCTCGTGGGCATTTTTTTCGTACAGCAGCGTTCCCGTGTCCAGATCCATCAGCACCGCCCCCCGCGCCCGGACGGAAACCGCGTCCTCCGGCAGACGCTCCACCGCCAACGCCGGCGTGACCAGCAGACACAGGCATAGTATAATTATCATCGGCATCCGTTTCATATCCTGACCTCCCGTGATCTTCCTGCTCTATTTCTATGGCCTGTACCGGGAAAATATGCACTCCAGCTGTTGGACTTTTGCACATTCTGCACAGAGTTTTGCACATTTTGTGGAGAAGCCCGCACAGGGGTCTTACCCCCTCAAGCTCCCCCCAGCGGCGACTTTTACCAGTGGCCTTTTTTGCTGCTTATGCAAAAACTATGTAGTGTGGTACCTGCCCTTGGCTCTCCCCCTGGGAGAGCTGTCGCCGCAGGCGACTGAGAGGGTGCGGCAGATAATCAAGTCTCCTGGGTTCTTTGGTATGGGCATTGTTTGCCCTCTCCGTCTTCGCTGCGCTCAGCCACCTCTCCCAAGGGGAGAGGCAAGGCTGTCAAAAACAGAAATACTCGGCGGATAAGGAAGTCAAAAAGCTCCCCTTTCGGGGAGCTTTTTGCCAGTAATATTATTAGAGTATTGGGTTTTTACTGTGGGATAGGCTATGTGCTTATCCGTTCTGTGCCGCGCGCCACAGGAAGGTGACGATCTGGGCACGGGTGCAATCCTCATCCGGGCTGAAGGTGGTGCTGCTGGTACCGTTGGTGATACCCTTCTTCACCGCCCACTTCACTGCGGCTGCGCAATAGGCGTCATCTGCCACATCCGCAAAGCTGCTGCCGGAAACGGCAGGCGCGCCCTTGGCACGGTGCAGGAAGGTCACGCTCTGGCCACGGGTGCAGGTATCATCGGGAGCAAACTCACCCTGGCTCACGCCGGTGGTGATGCCCTGCTCCACTGCCCAAAGCACTGCATCGTAGTAATAAGCGCCCTTTTTCACATCCTGGAACGGGTTCACGCTCATCTTCGGTGCGGGGCTGCCGGCAGAACGCCACAGGAAGGTGACGATCTGGGCGCGGGTGCAGGGCTGGTCGGAGCCAAACATACCGTTGTCGGTACCGTTGGTCACGCCCTTGCTCACTGCCCACTTCACCGCATCGTAATAATAAGCATCCTTGGGAACATCCGGGAAGAGCACCTTGTCGTTGCCGGTGTTGCTGCCGGAGCCGCCGGAACCACCGGAGCCACCGCCGCCGGTGTTACCGCCGGTATTGCTGCCGCTTTCCACCGTGACCTGAACATAAGCCTTCAGGTTCTTGGGGTTGGTCACGCCGCCGGACAGCTTCAGCGTACCCACAAAGGTATAGGTGCCCGCCTTGGTCGCGTCATACTCGGCGCAGGCCCAGGAAACTGCCAGCTCCTTGGTGTCGCCGGTAGTCAGCTTCACTTCCACCTTTTCGGGCAGATCCAGATCTTCCGCCTTGGTGCCGTTGGCCACCTTCAGCGCCTGCAGAAGCGCCACGCTGCTGACCTCTACCGTGCTGATTTCCGTATCGCCGAAGAGCACGCGGTCATTGGTCAGCTTCCAGCTCAGGAAGCCGTCGTCCAGCTTGTCCTCCCAGTTGGAAACAGTGTCCGTAAGCAGGTTCTTGCTCTTGAAGTAGTCGCTGGCTGCGGTCTTGATGCTGTTCTTGGTGTTGCCGTTCAGCACCGCCGCAAAGGCATCGGAAGCCAGCTCAGAGGGCGTTTTGGCCTCGATAAAGCTCTCGTCGGTCTTGACCTCGGAGCCGTTGTCCCAACCGGTGGCCTGACGGCGCTCGGTCTTGCCCTCCTCGGGGTCTGCCGCCCAGTCATCATTGCTGAACTGGTCTGCGGTCTTATCATAGTAGCAGTCATACAGCGCCGCACCGGCAGTGGAGCTGCCGATCAGGTGACCCACAGCGGTGGAGGGCGTGTTGTTCACAATGCCGTTGGCGGTGTACTCGCCCATAACATTGGCCTTGGTCAGGCTGCTGGTGTAGCAGTTGTAGATCGCGCCGGAGGCCTGGCCGACCAGACCGCCCACGCGGATCTGACCGGTCATGATCATGCCCGGCACAGAGCCAAAGCTTGCGCTGTTGGCGATCAGGCTGTTCTGCGCCTGCTTACCGCAAATGCCGCCCATGGAGACATCCGCATCGGTGTCCAGAGAGCCATAGCTCAGACCCACATCGGTCCAGCAGTTGGCAACCAGCGTGCCGGACTGCATCTGACCCACCAGGCCGCCGACAGCCGCCTTGGGGCCGCTGGTCTCGGAGAGCACCTGGCTGTTGCCGCTGACGGAGCAATGGTCGATCACGCCGCCCCGTGCCAGCAGGCCGACCAGGCCACCGGTGGAGATCATCTGGCCGTCTGCATCGTGGCTGTTGTAGTACTTGTCAATGGTAATGTGCAGATTCCGGACGGTGCCGTCCACCACACCGAAGAAGCCGGTCACTTCGTAATCTGCCGCCGCACTGCCGCTGCCGCAGTTGACATGGCTGACGGTGTAGCCGCGGCCGTCAAAGGTACCGGAGAAGCTGTTGGTCTTGCCGTGGTCGCTGTTGCCGATGGGCACCCAGGTCTCCTCGGACAGATCCAGATTGCTGCCCAGGACGATGTACTTGTCCTGGTAGTCCTCGCCCGCGTTGACGGACTTGGCGAAGTCCATCAGGGTATCCACTGTGGCGATGACATAGGGATTCTGCTTCGTGCCGGCGCCGGAATCAAAGATGCCGGAATCCTCGTCCGCTGCATTCTTCAGGGCGTCCTGAACCGCGGCCTTGATGGCAGCGGAGCTGATGGTCGCGCCGCCGATGGTCTCTACGGCATCCACATCGCTGTCTTTGCCCAGACCCAGCAGGTTTTCAATGATGGCAATGGCCTTCTCCCATCTGCTGGGCGTTTCGTTCTCTCCGGAAGCCTCTACTTTGGAGATCTTTCCGTTTTCCACGGTCACAGTCACGGTGACTGTACCGGCGTAACCCTGAGCCTTGCCGGTGTACACGCCGTCCTTATAGGTGCCGGTCGTGGGCTCCTCCGCGTCCTTTTCAAACAGCGCGGTAACGGTCACTTCCTTGGCAGGCATCTGGAAGGTATAGGGCGCCTTGTCCAAAGCCGTGTCGCCCGCCATCAGGGACTTGAGGTGATAGCCCGCATCGGGGGTAACGGTCAGGGTAACGGTCTCGCCCGCCGCGGCGGTGCTCTTGTCGGCCGTTACGGCGCCGTGCTCCATCGCGGCGATGGTAATGCCATAGCGCTCGATGGGCGCCGGGGCGTCGCCTGCTACAAAGACAACATTGTCAATGGCAGCGCTTGCGCCGGTCCGTGCCGCGCTCTCAAACACAAAGGCGAACTGTGCGCCGGCCTTGCAATAGTTGGCCGGGATGGAGATGCTGCCCTTGCCGGTCACATCCTCGGGGATGTTCTCCTCGTCGATCTCACCCATGTGATCCTGGGCGTTCCAGATCTCCGTCCAGTTCTGTCCCTTGTCCAGGCTGGCCTTGACCGTCAGCTTCAGCTGGCCGGCGGAGAGTTGGGCATAGCTGGCAGCAAAGTCAAAGCTGAGCTGCATACTGCTCTGCATATTGATCTGGGGCAGGATCAGCAGCTCGTTCTGGGCGGTATTGCCCATGTAGTTTGCCGCGCAAACCGCCGCGTCGCTGCGCCAATCCTGGTAGCGGTCGATCTTCCAGGACTCGTAGTTATACTTCGCGCTGGGACCCTCCACAGTCCAGCCCTCGGGGAGGCTGCCGCTGTTGAAGTCCTCGTGAATGCTGTCGGGCAGGGTCACTGCCTTTTCGGTAAAGGTCGCGGCAATGGTGTGAGCCTCGGTGACATTCTCAAAGGTGTAAGAGGTCTGCTTGCCCACGGACTTGCCGTCCACCTTGACATCCGCGATCTCATAATTGGCAGACGGGGTGATGGTGAAGCTCTGGCTCTCCCCCTTCTTCACGGACACCGCGCCGTTGGGGCTGATGCTGCCGCCCTGACCGGCGGAAGCGGTAATGGTAAATGCGGTCGGCTCATCCGGGGTCTGGCTGCCGCCAGAAGCGGTGAGTTTTACATCGTCGATCAGAACCGTGCAGCCGCCAGTATTGCCATTCTTGGTCTGATAGCGGAACGCAAACTTCACGCCAGCCGCCTGGAATTCAGCCGGAATTTCAACTGTTACATTGGCTGTCTTATAAGCGCTGGATACAACAGTTTCCGTCAGTTTGTCAACAATGCTTGCTGCATTCCAAATAGGTGTCCAAGTTGTTCCATCCTTCGAGGCTTCCAATGTAAATGTAGTACCGTTTCTGCTCAGAGTTTCCTGAATTTGATTGACTCGGTTTGCACTGAACTGGAAACTCATCTTTGCAGTCTTATTGGAAAGATCCAACTCAGGGGTAATCAGATACTCATCCTGGCCTGCACCCCATTCGTCATCTCCGCCCCAACCATCACTCTGAGAAGATGAGTCATTGGTGCAATAAGCAGTGATGTGGTCACTGGTCTTATAAGTTCTCCATGTGTAGATACTGCTGTTTTTCTTTGTCTGTGTCCAGTCAGACGGGATGTTACCGGAATAACCGGATGTGATGCAATCATCAAAGTTCTCATCCAGCAGAGTGGTTTCCGTACCGCCGGAAGATGCCTGGTTTGCCATAATACGGATATCGTCTACCGCACCACGGCCGGAGTTTTCTCCTGCCGGACGCTCATAGCGGAACGCCAGCTTGGTTGTACTGCTTTGCAGCTCTGCCGGAATATTCACCGCTACGGTAGCGGAAAGCGTATTTCCACTGTATCCGATCTCATCATAAGTTGCATTCTTCAGTTCAGTCGAAGTCCACAAAGTTGTCCATGTGCTGCCATCTTTGGATGCTTCCAGCTTTACGGTATAATCACCACTAATAGTAGGTGTTTTGCCGCCGATATAACGGAAGGAAACTGCACCGCCGCCGTTGCTCATATCCAGCACCGGGGTGATCAGCCGCTCATCCTGCTTCGCTTTGCCGTTCCAGTCATCTCCGCAGGAAGCGGTCAAAGTGTTATCGGCATAGTAGTATTTATAAACTGTCCAAGTCGAATTGCTGTTGGTGCTTTCCACTGTCCAGCCGTCGGGGAAAGCACCGCCTGCTGTGCAATCTTGGAAATCTTCTTCCAGCAGAACAGTCTTTTCACCGCCGGTACGGGAAGTGAATTCCGCGGTGATGGAGTGATCTTCCTTTACATTGGTAAAGGTATAGCTGGTCTTGGGGCCAATAGACTCACCGTCTACCTTTACATCGGAAAGGAAATATCCCTCATCCGGCGTAATGGTAAAGGTCTTGCTCTTGCCATCGGTGATCTGCACAGCGCCGGAGGGGTCGATGGTGCCGCCCTCGCCGGCCTTTGCGGTGATGGTGTGGATCTGGCTGGGATCCTCCACATACACCTGCACATTATCCAGCCAGAGAGAGGTGCTGTCCTTGCCCTCATAGACAAAGGCGAACTGCACGGACTTCTCGTTCTGGAACTTCTCCGGGATGGTCACCTTGGCCTGGGTCTTTTCCCAAGCGCCAAACTCGTTTTTCTGGTTCCAATCCCACAGCTGCCAGATCTGCTCCCAATCTGTGCCGTTGGTGGTGGCCATAACTTTCAGATTGTGGTGGTGATTCTGCACGCTCCAATAGTAGTTGGTGTAGAAATCAAAGACCATGCCTGCCGTGGTGGTCTGCGCGCTCAGGTCGACCTTGGGGCTGATGAGCCACTCGTTCTGCTGCTCGGTCTTGGACAGATCGCACATGGCCATCTTGGAGCCATACTCGGTTCCCTGATACCAGGTCTTGGCGGCCTGGCTTTTCAGCGTCCAGCCGTCGGCGGGGAAGCTGTTGCCCTCGAAGTCCTCGGTGAGGACGGTCTTGGTGGGCACAATGACCTCGGAGGCATCGGTGTTGCCCTCCGCTTTCACGGAATACACCTTGCGGTTGCAGGCGTAGTCGTTGATCACCAGCTTCAGGTTCTCGCCAAAGCCGGTAATGTCATAGGAGCACTTGGTCTCTGCGCCCGCCTTGGTCTCTGCCACGGGGAAGCTGGCCAGCTCCTTGCTCTCGGCATTGTTGGAGACCGTCACATTGGAGACAAACTGGTTGTCCTTCACCGTCAGGTCCACAAAATACTTGCCGTTTTCCGTGCGGACGGTGATGTCCTTGGCCTCCGGCTCCTCCGTGTCGATGGTGATGGGGAAGGACCAGGAGGACTTCTGGTTGTTGGCGGCGTGCGCCTCATAGGCCAGCTCGCCAGAGATGGTCACGATCGCCTTGGTGTTGTTGGGCACCTTGGAGTAACCATCCTTCTTGGTGCCGTCCCAGCTGAGCTTGTTGTAATCCGAAGCACCGGAGGGAAGGATCTGATAATAATTGCTGCTGTAAACAGACTTGGTCTCGTAGTCCACCGTGTCGCTGTAGTAGACCTCGCCGGTCTCAGCGTCCTTGATCTCGTACTTGAGCGCCTTGACATTACGCAGCAGGCCGGTGTACACAAAGCTCAGGGTGTCCATGTAATCATCGCCATTGGGGGAAATGGCGTTGCGGTCGGACAGATACTCCACGCCCTCGTGATAGGGGTTGTCACCCAGATAGGTGTTCAGGGTGCCCTCCAGAGAGCTGGAAGCGGCCGTATTGACATAGGACTGCGCCCAGCTGTCCTTGTCGTTAAGCAGGTCGCTGTAATCACCGGCGTCCACAATGGGAGCCTGGGTCCAGTCCCCATAGAAGCCCATGTAGGGAATGGACAGGGTGGGCTGGGTCGTGGCCTGGGGCGTCAGGGTGACAAAGCCCTCCACATAGGTACCGTTTTCAAAGCTGTTCAGATACTCCTTGTTAGCCTGCGTCAGGCTAACAGTAACAGAGACCGTCTCTGTCGCGCCACCGGCCACGGTGACGGTCTGGGCATCGATCTTGCCCAGCAGGTAGGGCAGCTCCGTTACCTGATGCACATCCTTATCTCCCAGCTTCTTGGTCACTTCCTGACCATCGGTCTGGATGTAACCGCCCAGGGTATAGGTCAGGGTCTCGTCAGACAGGTTATGCACCTTGAACTTCAGGGTGTAATTGCCGGTCTTGCCCTTGTCATCGCCCAGGGCGAGCTTGGGACGGCTGCCGTCCTCCGCGGTGAGATAGGCCTTGGTAGAGGTGGCCGCCGTGATGTTCACGCTGCCCGCGCCCTGCTTTCTGGGGGAATAGGGGGCGGTTCCGGCCATGACCAGGTCGGCCGTGCTCATCAGCAGATCGCTGACCAGCTCCGCCTTGTCGGTCTCGCTGCTTGCGTAGTTCTGCTGCTCCACATACTGCTTGGTCACCGCCATCGCGCCGGAGACAAAGGGCGCGGACATGGAGGTACCGCTCTTGGTGGTGTAGCCGTTATTCACCGTGGCGGACTTGATGTTGCCGCCGGGGGCGGTGATGTCGGGCTTGAGGGTCAGCTCCGGGGTAACACCCCAGGAGGAGAAGTCGGACATCTCGCCGGAGGTGGGGTTTTCCACCTTGCCATAGGCAGAGGAGACCGTCAGCTTGCGGACGTTCTCCGCCAGCGCGGCCAGAGCCTTACCGTCCGCCTGGGAGATAAAGGCGCTGGGCAGATCATACACATCCATCTGCATATACAGCATACCCGGCTCGTTGTTGTACACCAGAATACCGGCTGCACCGGCGGCCTTTGCCGCTTCCTTCTTCACATTGTACTCCACGGAACCGCGGGAGACCAGGGCGATCTTGCCCCGGACATCCAGACCGTCATAGTCCTTCGTCTCGCCCGCGTTCGGCACAACGACATAGCTCAGCTCTTTGCCGGCCAGGGAGCGGAAGCTCTTGGAGCTGTCGTCCACGCCACTGGCGGTCTTGTCCTCCACCGTGTCGTTAAAGGCCACCTTGCGGTCGCCAACGGTCAGATAGCAGGAATCAATGGTATCTGCCTTTTCCACACTGGCGATGGACAGGGGCTGGCTGTAGCTGGAGGGGCTGGCAACGGTACCGTAATCGGGGTTCGCCGTCAGGGCGTGTCCCTTACCGATGCGGGTACCCAGCGCGGCGCTGTACTCATTACCGGCGGAAATGGACAGCATCACGCCGCTGCTGGCAATGTTCTCAAACACCGCGGCCACTTCCTCATCGCCCTCCGGCGTGCTGAAGCCGCAGGTGGAACCCAGGCTCATGTTGATCACATCCGCACCCAGTGCAACAGCGTCGTCCGCAGCAGCCAGAATGTCGTCCCAGGTGGCGCCGTTGGAGCCGCTGGAGGAAAAGACCTTCATGGCCAGGATCTGTGCCTGGGGCGCAACGCCCACGACATCCGCAGCAACGCCCTGGTTACCGGCGGCGATACCCGCCACATGGACGCCGTGGTCGCCGGCATTGCCGGGATTGACATCCAGATCGTTATCGGCATAGTCAAAGGCAAAGGGGACCTTGGCGCTGTGATAGACCTGGCTGGCCGTGATGCCGGCCTTTTTGTCCTCGGCCTTCAGGTTCTTGCTGGCCAGGACATTTTCCACATCCTTCTGGGTCAGCGCGGGGCTTTCCGGAGCCGCCCGGAACAGAGAGTGGCTGATCTCCAGACCGCTGTCCACAATGGCGATCACCATGCCCTGACCCTGATAGCCGGAGCTGTTTTCCAGTCCGCCCAGCTCCGTGGTCTTGGTCTCCATGTTGGGTTCGACCTTGAACTCCGGCGCGGGGTACGCCGCAGCGACTTTGGAAAGCGCCCGGATCTCGTCCAGCTTGCCGTAGGGCACCTTAATGGCAAAGCCATTGACTGCCGCGGTGTAGCTGTTGAGAACCTCCAGGCTCTGGCCGTCCAATACTTTCTTGGAGATCTCGTTCTGTACGGTTTTCTGCTCCTGCAGCATGGCGGCCGTGTTGCGGATCTCCGTTCCGCCGTTTTTGCTGCTGACACGCTGCGGCTCGGTGGTCAGGCGCACGATGGCCGTGATCTCCTCCGCAGGGTCGATTGTCTCTTCCGGCTCCAAGGCCGCAGGTCCGGCACCCTGCAAGCGTTCGATCCGGGAAGTTTCCAGGGGCGGCTCTTTTGCGGTATTGTCCACTGCCAGCGCCGTCACACTGGACGGCAGCAGCATTGCGGCTGCCAGCAAAATTGCCAGAATACGATTCTTACCCAATACTTCTTCATCCTTCTCTTCTCAATGTAGTAGTTTTTTCAGCCCCTCTCCAAGGGCTGCGCCCCAGCCCGGTTTCCGGGGTTTGGACGCCATGCGCTCCGTCGTTTTTTTCACGCCAGAAAAAGTTAGCTAAAACTAACCTCAAGGGATAAAAAAAGCACTTGCCGGGTGCTCCTCTCTTGCGGTTAGTTATCACTAACTATCGCAGTGTATCTTAGCAGAAAAAATTCCAAAAAACAAGTATTTTTTGCTGCATTTTTTCACAAAGCACAATCCCGTCAAAAAATGGCTAGTAAGTCGCTGTGAAATCATGCAAAAAAGAAAAAATCCGGGGATTTTTCCCAGATTTTGTGCGTAAATCAAAGCTGTATCTGCATTTGGATATGGGGGATCCCGTCCTCCAAAAACACATCGGAGGTCTGCCGGAAGCCTGCTTTTTCATACAGTGCGCGGGCATAGACCTGCGCCTCGATCGTCAGCGGCGCCCCGCCAAATTTTTCTCTTGCCGTGTCCAGCGCTGCGGCAAGAATGCGGCTTCCCAATCCGCAGCGGCGCTGGACCGCGATCACCCGGCCGAGGGACGCGGTGGGAAAGGTGACCCCCGGCGGCAAAACCCGGGCGTAGGCCACGATGTCCGCCCCCTCCCGCAGCCAGAGGTGCCAGGCCGCCTTGTCGGCCTCATCAATTTCCTGATAGGGGCAATTTTGCTCCACCACGAACACAGCTACCCGCAGCCGGTAAATGGCGAACAGCTCCTCTGTGCTCAGGTCTGAAAAATGCTTGACTACCAGTTCCATTTGCTTGCCCTCCCCTGCTTGGAACGCCTGTTAAAATTGCTTTCGCACCATTGCCGAATAATTTTCATACTGCCGAAATCCATAGCGTGCATAAAACGGCATGGTTGCCGGATCAGACGGAATCACCTTCACATAAAGCAAATTTGTAAAGCGCTCCATCAAACGCTCCATCAATTCCCCGCCAATATGCTGCCCCTGATAGGCTGGATCCACCAGCAGATAATGCAAAAACGCCACAGTCTCTCCATCGTCCAGTGCGCGAACCAGCCCCACCAGCGTATCGCCGTCCCAGGCGGAGATCACCTGTGTGGAATTCCGCATCGCCCGAACCAGCTTCTCGGGATAATGCCCCGACTCCCAATTGACAGACAAAAACAGCCGCTGCAGCTGCTCTTTGGAAAACTCCTTGGTATCACGATACTGAATCGACATTCAAAATTCCTCCGTTGCGACAATTTGAATTCTGTAATCAGAATATTCTTTCATGAATTGCGTTGCCATATTTATTCCCGTGTTCTGCTTTTCCTTATCGTATCGGTTCAAACACAGCTTGTCAAGCATCTGTGAGCAGAGCAAAAAGAGCCTGATGTAGGTTTGTCAAACAAATTGGACAGCGAACTTGGTGGGAGAAAGCCAGCAGAAAGGCCTCATGGGTAAGTTGTTGGAACGGCGGTTATGGACGGCGAGTGCTTTGCCAAATCGTCCAGAAAATAAAACACAAGGCGGGAATACAACCGCTTCTGATCTTCACGGTGGCTACGCTCCACCGAGACTTCACTTCCTCAACTCTTCAAGTCTCCAAAGTACTCTTGTTGGAGTGTGCCTGCCCCACTCCCTGCTTGAAACTAATGTGACAAACTGGAAGTTAATGATATTATCCCAATACTGCTATCCAATAACTCAACACAGTAATAAAGCACACTACACTCGGAATAAAATACAAAAAAGACATAAATTTCTGTTTTGTTTTTACAACTACAAAGCAGAGAATATTGGCAATCAAAAGTGGAATAAATCCAAATGTCAATACCATTCCAGCACTATCCCATGCTTCCGCT